>CAOJUB010000001.1 GCA_948443805.1 uncultured Clostridia bacterium
TTAGAAAAGAAGTTCTGAGACCGAAAGGGGCTCAGAACTTCTTTTTCAATAAAAAATGAAAAAAGGTATTGACAAATGTAAACTTTTGTAGTATAATAAAACAAAACTCCTTGTGGCTTATGTTCTTTCAGGATAAATCTTGAAAAAAGAAAAGGTATAACCATGCGCTGTTTTTTAATTGATAGTTCAGATGAAAGAAGTGAGCCAAACGATGAAAATATTTTTTGATATGTTGAAAACAGCTATTTTTTGTATTGGGAAGGATGGCGTTCAATCCCTTTAGACGATAATGAACACCGGAATTTTTTGCATATAACATGCAAAAAGAGTAGGGGATGATTTTTTGAACAGTAAAAAATTAGTAATTGCCGCAAAAAGGTATCGCGGGGACACTTCCGTTATTTCCGCCAGATTGCCAAATGATATGGTTAAGGATCTGGATCGGATTGCAGAGAGAACGGGGCGAAACCGAAATGAGATCGTTATGCTTTGCCTGGAATTTGCCATCGATAATCTGGAAATGGAATTTCCGGAAAAAGAGGAGGCGGTAAAATGAAGAAAACAGGATTGATTTTATCCATATATTTCTTTGTTGCCGCTGCCTATTCCGCACTTTTCATTCTTCTTGTTCCGGTAAAAAATGTATTATTTTTCAGCGGTTTGATTGTCGCGCTCGGGGGCTTTGCATTCTCTGCGTCGATCACGGCTGCAGTGAACCGGAATTCTACATCGGCTTTCCCGGTTTCTTTATCGGTTTCTTTTGTTTCGGCGGTGTATTCGCTGACAGTGATCGGGATTAATTTTTTATTCAGCTTTTTCTTCCGCGACGCAGTTGTTTTATTTTCTGTTATCCATATCGTTGGCTTTACTTGTTATTGTATGATTTTGGCGTTGTTGCTTTTTGCAAAAAAGCGGATTGAAAAACAAAACAGAAGCGAAGCCGGACGGCTTTGTGAATTGCAGACGATTCTCTGTGAATTTGAACAGATTCGGATTAAACTGGCTGCATTTCCGTTCCCGTCGGCGCGGACGGCGGTAAAAAGCCTGGATCGTTTGCTTGACGCCCTTCGTTTTTCTGCTTTTTCTATTTCGGGAGAAATTTTTGATGCGGATAGCCGGCTGCATACCATAGCTGCACGGATATCTTCTGAAATCGACAATCTTGCGGCTATCGGAGCAGAGGATTTCAGCGGGGTCGAGGAGATGCTCAGAGACACGGAAAAAACAATAAGAGACAGGGATATTCAGGTTCGATTGCTGAACCGTACGATATAAGGAGGCGGAAGAATGGCGGTTGCCGAGGTTGTGAAATATAATGGCGGACCGGATGTATTTGCCTGGAAATATCCGGAAGACGAATTGGGCACCTGGACGCAGCTGATTGTCAGCGAATCGCAGGAAGCGGTTCTTTTCAAAGGCGGAAAGGCGCTGGATGTGTTTCAAAGCGGCCGTCATACCTTAGAGACGGAAAATATACCGCTTTTGAATCAAATCCTCAAACTTCCGTTTGGCGGAAGGTCTCCCTTTTCGGCAGAGGTTTGGTTTGTCAATAAAATGAATTCTTTGGATATTAAATGGGGGACTTCTTCTCCGATTCAGATTCAGGATCCGAAGTATCATGTTTTTATTCCGGTTCGGTCTTTCGGGCAGTTCGGAATCCGGGTGGAAAATGCAAAACAGTTTTTGCTGAAACTGGTTGGAACATTGCCGGTATTCGATAAAGCAAGTATTGTAAAATATTTTCGGGGCATTTATTTAACGAAAGTCAAAGATTCGATTTCTTCTTACCTGATACATAAGCAGATCAGTATTATGGAAATCAATGCATATCTGGAAGAATTGTCCGTACATCTGCAGGAAAAAATGAGTCCGGTTCTTTCAGAATATGGAATCCGGCTGGTTCATTTTTATGTCAACGATATCAGTGTCCCCGAGGATGACAGTGCGGTGAAAAAACTTAAAGATGTTCTGGCGAAAAAGGCGGAAATGAACATCCTTGGTTATAATTATCAACAGGAACGTTCCTTTGATATTATGGAAGGCGCAGCGAAAAATCCCGGTTCTTCTTCCGGAATGATGGGTTCCGGAATCGGTCTTGGCATGGGCGTTGCAATGGGCGGAGCCGCGGGAAATGAGCTGAAAAAAATAACAGGCGTGCTGCATACCGGAAATTCTGTGGTCTGTTCCTCCTGCGGTGCCGCGGCGTCGGCAGAGAAGCGTTTTTGTTCCGATTGCGGCGCCAAACTGTCAGACGGCAGGAAAAAAGAAACGGTTCAGTGCAGTAAATGTGGTTTTTCCTATCAGAATTTTCTGAAATTCTGTCCGGAATGCGGCGATCGGTATCATGCCTGTTTCCGGTGCGGAGCGGACATTCCGGAAAATGCGGCTGTTTGTCCGGAATGCGGATATGAACTGCCGGGTCCCTGTCCAGCCTGCGGAAATCTGCTTCCATATAAAGACGCCAGATTTTGTCCGGCTTGCGGAGAATCGTTACGTCGCGATTGTCCTTTCTGCCACGCGGAAATCGGCCGGCTGCAAAATTTTTGCCCGCAATGCGGAAAAAAGCTGGAAAGCAGTGTCAAAGGGGAAACATAAGCTGTGAACCGTTATGAAATTTTTGGCGATAGGGGGATACCATGCGGAAAAAAAATGTTTCCTGGGGAATCATTGTTGTTTGGCTGATTCTTTTTTTCCCCGTGGGGCTGGTTCTTTTATGCAGAAAAGTTTCCAGAGAAAAATTTGAACGGGTTGCCAACGGAAAATTCCTGCGGCGTTTCGGTTGGGTTCTTTTTTCTTTTTCTGTCTTTTATTTTTTGTTGGCTGTGACCGGCCATTTGCAGGCGGAAGACAGGGGAAACATTGTCAGCGGCGTTTTGCTGATATTTATCATTTTTGGCGGCGGCGGGCTTTTGGCTGTTTCCCGGGGGAATGAAATGATTTATCTCGGACAAAAATATTATCGTTATGTCTCATTGGTCAATGCTTCCGGAGATGGTTCTGTTGAACAGATTGCCGCCGCGTATCCCGCGGCTTTTGATCAAACGGTTTCCGATTTGCAGGCGATGATCCGGGACGGTTACTTCCGGGACGCCTATCTCGATCTGGCCGGGAAAAAGCTTGTGCTGCCGAAGCAAAAAGAAGAACCGGCAGGAACTTCATTTCGTCAGGCTGTCCGCTGCCGGAGCTGCGGCGCGCCCAATACGATTGTTTCCGGCATGGCGGCTGAATGTGAATATTGCGGTTCCCCTTTATGAAAAAGCGTTAAAACTGGGAGTAACAGGATCGGGAACAATTTTTGTTTCCATCCTTTTCAAAAATAAAAAATCGATAAAAACGGAGGAAGATTCTTATGAAATGCAACAAATGCGGAACAGAATTTGACGGCACATTTTGCCCGAATTGCGATACGCCGGCAACCTTTACTGTTTCTTCGGACAAAAAACCGAAGGAGAAAAAACCTCTTTATAAAAAATGGTGGTTCTGGGTGCTTTTGGTTCTGATCGTCGGCGGTGTAATCGGCTGGCTTTTAAGCCCTGCTGATGAAGATGTTCCCGAAAACAATCCCGGGAGTTCCGTCAGCGAAGAAAATCCGGAGAATCAACCGGGAAATTCGGCCGGTGAGGAAGAAAATCAGAAACCGGACGTTACGATAATTGATTTCAGTTCGATGACAAAAGAAGAAATCGCCGCCTGGGCTGCCGAGCATAAAATTACCTGTAAAGTTACGGCGGAGTATTCGGATACCATAGCGGAAGGAAGTTTAATCAGCCAGAGCAAAAAGGCGGATGAAACGGTAAAAGAGGGCGATACGATTGAGCTTACCTTCTCGATCGGAAAGAAACCTCCCGTGGAGTATATGAACGCCTTGAAGAAAGCGGAAAGTTATTCAAACAATATGAATATGTCAAAAAACAGCATTTATCATCAGCTGACTTCCGAATACGGTGAGAATTTTTCTGAAGACGCCGCGCAGTTTGCAATTGAGCATTTGCAGGCGGATTATAAAGCGAATGCGCTGGCAAAGGCGGAAAGCTATTCAAGCAATCTGCATATGTCTAAGCAGAAGATTTATAAACAGTTGATTTCTGAATACGGAGAGAAATTTACCGAAGAAGAAGCGCAGTATGCGATCGATACTTTACAGGCAGACTATAAAGCAAACGCACTGGAAAAAGCAAAAAGTTATCGGGATACCATGAATATGTCCAAAGACCGTATTTACAAACAGCTGATTTCCGAACATGGGGAATATTTCACAGAGGAAGAGGCGCAGTTTGCGGTCGATCAGCTGGAAGATTAAAAAAGTTTTATTGTTTTATTCCTCCTTTGACAAAACCAGCCGGAAGAACATTCTTCCGGCTGGTTTTTTTATCTTTATTAAAGATTCCAAGAATCTCGGCCTGTCGGACCGGATTTTTATTTATCCGAATCTTTTTTTCTCTTTTTTTTGATCCGGTGCAGATATTCTGCGGCAAACTGGATTTTTGTTACGCTGAACTCGGTTTGTTCCGGGTAAAGGTAATAACAGCAGTCTCTGGTAGAAAGAACCACACAGGTGTCTTTTCCCCGGTAATGGTATTCGGTTTGTACCGATTCCATGCGTTCGGACGGAAAGAAAAGCTGTTTTTCCGGGACGAGCGATTCCCCTTCTAAAAGAAATCCGTCCGGGGTATGCGTGAGCCGACCGGTTCCGAGGGGGAGAAATCCTTTTTCATTGGGAAGCGCTTCAATTCGTACCTTTGCGGTAAAAGCATAGTTTCCTAATGCGATTTCCTGCTCTGTATTGTTTCGCTGCCATTCATACCATTCCGGTGGGTGGGTGAAAACCGCGCCGTTCAGCTTTCCGTATTCATTGAGAAACCATTCTTTACCACAAGCTTTGCAGAAAAGCTTGTCCCCCCGGGAGTCCATTTTATATTCAGTTCGGCAGGACGGACATTGGTAAAGCGGCAGATGAAGTCCTTCGGCACGGTTTTTATCGGCAATTTTTATCCTGTTTTCTTTTTGCCATTGGTATTCATCGTAATGAAGCCGTTCTTGAATTCTGGCCTGGATTTCCTGCAGGGAAAGGGTTTGGAGTTCTTCTTGGGTAAAACAGGGTGAAAGCGTTGCCTCCATCCGGCTTTTTCTTGTGTGTTTTTCATCCCAGAACGGATTGGCCAGATAGCTGCCGTGAATAGAAAGCGTCGCTACCGGGAGAGCAAAGCGTTTGATCAGCCGTGCGGCGGTTTCGGATATTTGGGCGGTCGTTCCGATATTGGAATGGCGCGCTTCCGGGAAAAGAACAAGGATATTTTTATTTTGAAAAAGAACCGTTTTGCTGTGCCGGATCACGGAATAGTCCGGTACAAACCGTCGTTTTGCAATGCACCCGATCTGACGATAGAGCCATTTTCCGTAAACGGCGAACCCTTCCATATCCGAAATATAGTTTGCCCGGTGCGGAAAAAGTGCTAAAGGAACGATTGCGTAGTCGGACTCTCCCTGATGGGTGGAAAGTAAAATATAGGGCGGCTTTAAGCCTTTCATGTTTATTTTGCGGATTTTCAGCTTGAATTTTCTGGTCTGGAAATAAGAAAGCATCCAAATCAGGGGGAGCAGTAGTGGATTTTGTTTGGCAGGGGGATGTGTTGTGTCAAAGGGCGTCATATCCGGTTTTTTGCAGCGCATGGTTTTTCCCTTCCTTTTTCATAAAAGTGCGGAGCGGAAATAACGGTCGGTTTTCCGACTTTTTTCCGCTCCGGCATAAAAACAGGCGTTTATTTGTTTGTTTTTTCTTTGAGTAATTTTTCCGCTGCGGCGATTTTTGCACAAAGGCAAAAGAGAGCCATGGCCGTTTTCAGTTCTTCGACCGGCGGGAAAGAAGGCGCAATGCGGATATTGCTATCGTGCGGATCGTTTCCGTAAGGGAACGTTGCGCCGGCCGCAGTCATGATGACTCCCGCGTCTTTCAGCAACGAAACGGTTCTTTTCGCACAGCCGTCCGGCAGGTTGCAGGAGACAAAATAGCCGCCCTTCGGTTCATGCCAGGTTGCAATATGTAAGGGCTCAAGTTCGGTTTTCAGCGCATCGATAACCGCCTGAAAACGGGGCTTTAACAGTTCTGCGTGTTTTGACATATGCGCGCGGATTCCGTCTGCGTTTTTATAATAGCGGATATGACGCAGCTGATTCATTTTATCACAGCCGATTGTCTGCGCGAACATTTGTTTTTTAATGAGTTCGATGTTGTTTTTGCTTGCGCCGAGCGCTGAGATACCGCTTCCCGGGAAAGAAATTTTCGAAGTGGATGAAAACATGAAGACCATATCTTCTTTTCCGGTTTTTTTCAGCTCCTGCATGAGGCTCAGCAGTTTTTCATCGTTCTTTTCGTCCAGAAAGTGCACGGCGTAGGCATTGTCCCAGAAGATACGGAAGTCTTTCGCTTTCGGGTTGAGAGCGGCAAAGGCTCTGACCGTTTCGTCCGTGTAGGTAATCCCATCGGGATTGCTGTATTTCGGTACGCACCAAATTCCTTTAATCTGCTCATCGCTTTCCACCGCTTTTTTGACGGCTTCCATATCCGGGCCGGCGTTGGTCATGGCTACCGGAATCATTTCTATCCCAAAAGTTTCGCACAGGGTGAAATGGCGGTCATATCCGGGCGCCGGGCAGAGAAATTTTATTTTTCCGCTTTTCGCCCACGGTTCGCCGCCGTAAACGCCGAACAGCATTGCTCTTGAAATGGTGTCATACATGATGTTCAGACTGCTGTTTCCGCCGATGATAATTTCTTCGGGCGAAAGTTCAAGAATTTCCGCAAAAATCTGTTTTGCTTCCGGCAGTCCGTCAAGAAGGCCGTAATTCCGGCAGTCGGTATGATTCTGAGAAAAACAGTCTTCATTTTTTTCAAGGACAGAGAGAAGTCCCTGCGATAAATCCAGCTGTTCCTTCCCCGGTTTGCCCCGGGACATGTCCAGATGAAGATCCATTTTTTTATATTGCTCGTATTCTTTATTCAGTGTTTCCAGTTCCTGCTTTAGTTCTTCTTCTGAAAAATTCAGCATGATAAAAATCAATCCTTTCACTTTTCATTTTCTTTTAAAATTCCGCATTGCCTACCGTTCTCGGGAAGGGAATGACATCACGGATATTTCCAATACCCGTTAAATACATAATCAGCCGTTCAAAGCCTAGACCATAGCCGGCGTGTTCAACGCCGCCGTACCGGCGCAGGTCGGTATACCAGCTGTAATCGGCGGGGTTCAGATGGAATTTCCCAAGCGCTTTTTCAAAATAGTCCAGCCGTTCTTCACGCTGGCTTCCGCCGATGATTTCACCGACGCCGGGGACAAGAAGATCCATTGCCGCAACCGTCTTGTTATCGTCGTTTAAGCGCATATAAAAAGCTTTGATGTCACGGGGATAATCGGTGACAAAAACGGGGCGCTGAAAAATCTTTTCGGTCAGATAGCGTTCATGTTCTGTTTGCAGATCGCATCCCCAGAAAACCGGATATTCAAACGAGTCTTTATGCTGTTCCAGCAATTTTACCGCCTCGGTATAGGTTATGCTGCCAAAGTCGGAATTGACGATATTTTCCAGCCGTTCAATCAGGCCTTTGTCTACGAAACTGTTGAAAAATTCCATTTCCTCCGGGCAGGTTTCCAATACGTCGCGGATGACGTATTTCATCATGTCGGTGGCCAGCGCCATATCGTCGGAAAGGTCGGCGAAAGCAATTTCCGGTTCGATCATCCAAAATTCTGCCGCGTGTCTTGTGGTATTAGAGTTCTCTGCGCGGAATGTCGGGCCAAAAGTATAGACTTTTGAAAAAGCCAGTGCATAAGTTTCGGCGTTAAGCTGGCCGGAAACGGTGAGATTGGAGGATTTTCCGAAAAAGTCTTTGGAAAAATCAACGGCGCCGTCATCGGTTTTCGGGAGTTGATTCAAATCCAGCGTCGTTACCCGGAAGGTTTCTCCCGCGCCCTCGCAGTCACTGCCGGTAATCAGGGGCGTATGGACATAGACGAATCCGTTTTCGTTAAAGAATTTGTGCAGGGCATAGGCGGCGGCGGAGCGAACGCGGAAAACCGCAGAAAAGGTGTTGGTTCTTGGCCGCAGATGGGCGATCTCCCGTAAAAATTCGAAGGAATGTCTCTTTTTTTGCAGCGGATAATCCGGTGTGGACGATGCCTTGAGTTCAATTTTTGCGGCTTTTATTTCAAAGGGCTGTTTCATTTCCGGGGTGGCGATTACTTTGCCGGTTACGGTAATGGCCGATCCAACGTTCAGTTTTGCGATTTCTTTATAATTAGCAAGGGATTCTTCCTCGAAAACAATTTGGGCGGATTTAAAAAAGCTTCCGTCGTTGAGTTCGATAAAACCAAACGCTTTTGAATCGCGCACGGTGCGAACCCACCCCGCAACGGTGACTTCCTTTTCCGCAAAAGCGGAAATATTACGGTAAATTTCTTTTAACAAGGTTCTTTTCAAGGTAAAACATCCCTTCGTTTTATTCTGTATGGGTTTGTTGTTTTTCTGTTCTGTTTTCTCTGCCTATACCTATTAAGTATAGCATATTTCGGTTGAAATAGCAAGGAAGGGGGGGGATTTTTCAAAAAAAAGCCAAAAAACGGCGAAATGAAAGGAATCCTGCGCAATTTTTTCGTGTTTAATAAAAAACAGGGAAGAGAAAAATCTCTTCCCTGTAAAATTCAAAGAATACTCTTGAATTTCAATTACGCATCGATACCTGCAACAACGCCGGAACCAACGGTTTTACCACCCTCACGGATAGCGAAACGAAGACCCTGTTCGATAGCGATCGGGGTAATCAGTTCAACACTGATGGTAACGTTATCGCCAGGCATACACATATCAACGCCTTCAGGCAGCGTGATAACGCCGGTAACGTCGGTGGTTCTGAAATAGAACTGCGGTCTGTAGTTGGAGATAAAGGGCTTGTGACGTCCGCCTTCTTTTGCAGTAAGAACGTAAACTTCGCCTTTGAATTTGGTGTGGGGATGAATCGATCCGGGTTTTGCAAGAACCTGGCCTCTTTCGATTTCGTCTCTCTGAACACCGCGGAGCAGACAACCGATGTTGTCGCCAGCCTCTGCAAAGTCAAGCAGTTTTCTGAACATTTCGATACCGGTAACAACGGTCTTTTTGATTTCTTCATTCAGACCAACGATTTCGATTTCTTCAGAAAGTTTCAGCACGCCTCTTTCAACTCTACCGGTAGCAACCGTACCACGGCCGGTAATGGTGAATACGTCTTCGACCGGCATAAGGAAGGGCAGGTTGTCGTTTCTTTCCGGAGTGGGGATGTGCGAGTCAACAGCATCCATAAGCTCTTTGATGCAAGCATATTCGGGAGCAGCAGGATCCTGAGAAGAGCATTCCAGAGCGGTAAGAGCCGAACCCTTGATGATGGGGGTGTCGTCGCCCGGGAATTCGTATTTGGAAAGAAGATCGCGGATATCCATTTCAACGATTTCGAGAAGTTCTTCATCGTCAACCTGGTCGCATTTGTTCATGAATACAACGATAGCGGGAACGCCAACCTGACGGGCAAGAAGAATGTGCTCGCTGGTCTGCGCCATAACACCGTCGGAAGCCGCAACAACAAGGATTGCGCCGTCCATCTGAGCCGCACCGGTGATCATGTTTTTGATATAGTCGGCGTGGCCGGGGCAGTCAACGTGCGCATAGTGACGTACGTCTGTTTCGTACTCAACGTGCGCGGTGTTGATGGTGATACCTCTTTCTCTTTCTTCAGGCGCTTTGTCGATCATATCATAAGCTTCGTATTTCGCTTTGCCCTGCAGAGCAAGAACTTTGGTGATCGCTGCCGTCAGAGAGGTTTTACCGTGGTCAACGTGACCAATGGTACCAATGTTAACATGGGGTTTTGTTCTTTCGAATTTTTCCTTTGCCATTTTAATTTCCTCCTTGATTGATGGATTTGTTTTCTTTGATTTATTGAGAATATTAGCCTTTGTTTTTGCCGCTGACAATCGCTTCCTGAATCGATTTAGGAACTTCGGTGTAATGGCTGGGTTCCATGGTATAGTTTCCGCGGCCCTGCGTCTTGGAACGCAGGTCGGTGGAATAACCGAACATTTCAGAAAGCGGAACAAACGCCGTAATCTGCTGTGCACCGGTCAGCGCTTCCATACCCTGGATCTGGCCTCTTCTTGAGGTCAGGTCGCCCATAACGTCTCCCATATATTCTTCGGGAACGATAACAACGACTTTCATGATCGGTTCCATCAACACCGGGTTCGCTTCTTTCATGGCCTCTTTAAACGCCATAGAACCGGCGATCTTGAAGGCCATTTCCGAAGAGTCGACTTCGTGATAAGAACCGTCGTATAACGTGACTTTGACGTCAACAACGTTGTAGCCCGCAACGGTACCGCTGAGCATCGCTCCCTGGATACCGGCGTCTACAGCCGGAATGTATTCCTTCGGAATCGCGCCTCCGACAATTTTGTTGATAAATTCATAGCCTTTGCCCGATTCATTGGGCTCAACCGTGATCTTAACATGACCGTACTGACCTTTACCGCCAGACTGACGGGCATATTTCATGTCCTTGTCAACCGTTTTGCGGATGGTTTCTTTATAGGAAACCTGCGGCTTACCGACATTGGCTTCCACCTTGAATTCACGGAGAAGTCTGTCTACGATGATCTCCAGATGGAGTTCGCCCATGCCGGCGATGATGGTCTGACCGGTTTCCTGATCGGTATATGCCTTGAAAGTCGGGTCTTCTTCTGCGAGTTTCGCCAAAGCAACGCCCATTTTTTCCTGGCCGGCCTTGGTTTTCGGCTCGATAGCTACCCGGATAACCGGTTCGGGGAATTCCATGGATTCAAGAATGATCGGATGTTTTTCGTCACAGAGAGAATCACCCGTGGTAACGTTTTTCAGACCGACGGCAGCGCAGATATCCCCTGCGTACACCTCTTCCACGTCTTCTCTGTGGTTTGCATGCATCCGGAGCAGTCTTCCGAATCTTTCCGAAGTCCCTTTGGTACTGTTAATGATTCCGGAACCCTTTGATATTTTACCCGAATATACGCGGAAGAAACAAAGTTTTCCGACAAACGGGTCTGTCATGATCTTGAAAGCAAGGGCAGAGAACGGTTCATTGTCGTCTGCTTTTCTTTCGTCCGGCTCTTTGGTGTCGGGATCCTCGCCTTTGATCGGCGGGATATCGGTCGGAGCCGGCATATAGTCGATAACCGCGTCGAGCAGCTTCTGTACGCCTTTATTCCGGTAAGACGTACCGCATACGACGGGAACCATGTGGTTGCTGATGGTAGCGGCACGGATTCCGGCTTTGATCTCTTCAATGGTCAAATCCTCGCCTCCGAGGTATTTTTCCATGAGAGCCTCGTCCTGTTCCGCAACGCTGTCAAGCAGTTCCGAACGGTACTGTTCGGCTTTGTCCTTCATGTCCTCGGGAATTTCTTCCTCGCGGATATCTTTGCCGAGGTCATCATAATAAACGTAGGCCTTCATCTCGACAAGGTCGATGATTCCTTTGAAGGAATCTTCGGCGCCGATCGGAAGCTGAATGGGAACGGCGTTACACTTCAGCCGTTCTTTCATCATGGAAACAACGCGGTAGAAATCAGCGCCCATGATATCCATTTTGTTGACATACGCCATTCTGGGGACATGATACTGGTCGGCCTGACGCCAAACCGTTTCCGACTGCGGTTCAACGCCGCCTTTTGCACAGAAAACGGTGACCGAACCGTCAAGAACTCTCAGCGAACGTTCTACCTCGACCGTGAAGTCTACGTGGCCGGGGGTATCGATGATATTGATTCTGTGACCTTTCCAGACGGCTGTGGTCGCAGCGGAGGTAATGGTGATACCTCTTTCCTGCTCCTGTTCCATCCAGTCCATGGTCGCGGAACCTTCATGCGTTTCGCCGATTTTGTGATTGATTCCCGTGTAGAAAAGAATTCTTTCGGTTGTCGTGGTCTTTCCGGCGTCTATATGTGCCATGATACCGATATTACGGTATAAGTTCAGGGGATGCTGTCTTGGCATATAGTACTTCCTTTCCTAAAAGCCGATTACCACTTGAAATGTGCAAAGGCTTTATTGGCCTCTGCCATCTTATGGGTATCTTCCTTCTTTTTCACGGCTCCGCCCTGACCGTTTACGGCATCAAGGATTTCGTTTGCGAGTCTTTCTTTCATTGTTTTCTCGCTTCTTGTCCTTGCGTAAGCTGTCAGCCAGCGAAGACCGAGTGTCTGTCTTCTTTCGGGGCGAACCTCCAGCGGAACCTGGTAGTTGGAGCCGCCGACACGGCGAGCCTTTACTTCCAGCAGAGGCATAATGTTTTCCATAGCCTCCTGATAGACTTCCAGAGGATCCTTTCCGGATTTTTCTTTTACGATGTCAAAAGCCCCGTAAACGATTTTCTGGGCAACGCCCTTTTTGCCGTCGTACATAACGCTGTTGATCAGTTTGGAGACCAGCTTGCTGTTATACATCGGATCGGGCAAAATTTCCCTTTTGGGGACAAAACCTCTTCTTGGCATTTCTTCTTCCCTCCTTCATTAGAGTGCGAATGCACATGATGATTTCACAGGTACTCGAAAGCAATAAACCTCCGTTAAATGCCCGATATATATAAAAAATTATACGCGGTGCATATAACGAAACTATTCTTTTTAGTCCTTTGTCTGTGCAGGCTGATGATTATTTCTTGCCAGCCTTGGGTTTCTTGGCTCCGTATTTGGATCTCGCCTGCTTTCTGTCGGCAACGCCCTGCGCGTCGAGAGTTCCGCGGATAATATGATACCGGACGCCAGGCAGGTCTCTTACACGGCCGCCTCTGATGAGAACGACGCTGTGCTCCTGCAGGTTGTGACCAATACCGGGAATATAAGCGGTAACCTCAGCCATGTTGGAAAGACGAACTCTGGCAATTTTACGAAGTGCCGAGTTAGGCTTTTTCGGAGTGGTGGTCTTTACCGTTGTGCAAACTCCTCTTTTCTGGGGAGCGCTCTGGTTGATCGGCTGTTTTTTCAGGGTATTAAGACCCTTCTGCAAAGCCGGCGCGATCGACTTCTCCGGGAAAGACTGTCTTCCTTTTCTTACTAACTGATTGATTGTTGGCATACTGCACCTCCTTTTCTTTCAAAAGAATACAGCTTGAATTATACCACAAATGTGTGAATAATTCAAGCTGTTTCGTTCTTTCAAATATGAAATTTTATTGTTTTTTTTGGAAAACTTTCGTGTTTTTGCCTATTCTTCGGTGACTTCGACATTCCGGTAGCGTTCCAGGCCTGTGCCTGCCGGAATCAGTTTGCCGATGATAACGTTCTCCTTGAGGCCGACCAGCATATCCGATTTGCCTTTGATCGCAGCATCGGTAAGCACTTTGGTCGTTTCCTGGAACGAGGCTGCGGAAAGGAAGCTTTCGGTTGCAAGCGCCGCTTTGGTAATACCCAGCAGCATCGGCTCGTAGCCCATAAGTTGTTTTTCTTCTCCGCGGTCGATCGCCGCCCGGATATCTTTATTGATATGGATTGCTTCCGCCCGGTCGATCACTGCGCCCGCCAGATGTTCGGAAGAGCCTTTTTCCGTGACTCTGACTTTGCGGAGCATCTGCCGGATAATGACTTCAACGTGCTTGTCGTTGATATCAACGCCCTGCCGGTGATATACCTTCTGGATTTCCTGAATGATATAAGCATGAACGGCGGCTTCGCTCTTGACCCGAAGAATATCCTGCGGGTCGGAAGCGCCTTCGGTGAGTTCATCGCCTTTTTGGATCATATCGCCGCTCTTGACCTTCAGTTTCAGACCGTAGGGAATCAGATAGCTTTTTTCCTCTCCGGTTTCCTTATTGTAAATGATGGCATAGCGTGCGTGTTTGATTTCTTCAAAGCGAAGTTCTCCGCTGATTTCCGCAAGAATTGCCAGTGTTTTCGGCCGCCGGGCTTCAAAGAGTTCCTGAACGCGGGGAAGACCCTGTGTGATGTCCGAACCGGAAGCAACGCCTCCGGTGTGGAAGGTTCTCATGGTCAGCTGCGTACCGGGCTCGCCGATTGACTGGGCGGCGATAATACCGACAGATTCACCGACGTTTACTACTTCGCCTGTTGCCAGATTGGCACCGTAGCATTTGGCGCAGACGCCGTACCGGCAGTTGCAGTTCAGAACCGAACGGAGTTTCACGTGTGTGATTCCCGCTTTTACGATTCTTTCTGCGTCGGTATCGCGGATAAAGTTTTCTTTGGAAGCCAGAACCTCTCCGGTTTTCGGATCGATGACATCTTCTACCGGGAAGCGGCCGGTCAGCCGGGTTGCGAGATCTTCAATTCTTTCATCGCCTTCGCTGATATCGTAAACATCAATTCCTTCGGTCGATCCGCAGTCGTCTTCCCGAATGATGACGTCCTGGGATACATCGACAAGACGGCGGGTCAGATATCCGGAGTCGGCGGTTCGGAGAGCCGTGTCCGCCTGTCCTTTTCTCGCGCCTCTGGAAGAGATGAAGTATTCCAGAACATTCAGTCCTTCCCGGAAGTTCGCACGGATCGGTACATCGATGGTACGTCCCGAGGTGTTCGCCATCAGGCCGCGCATGCCGCACAGCTGGCGGATCTGGTCAATCGAGCCGCGGGCACCGGAAACCTGCATCATTGCAATGGGGTTGAACGGATCCAGTTGCTTCTTGAGTTTATCCGTAACTTTTTCTGTTGTTTTGTTCCAGATCCCAACGACCTGGGCATATCTTTCGTCTTCCGAAATCAGGCCGTGACGGAAATGTTTGGTGATTTTTTCAACATCGTCGTCGGCCTCTTTGATCAGTTCATATTTTGCCTGGGGAATTTCCATATCGGCAACCGAAATGGTGATCGCGCCACGGGTTGAATACTTGTATCCCTGTTCTTTGATTTTATCAAGAACTTCCGCGGTTTTGGTGATGCCGTGGACGCGGATGCAACGGTTGACGATCTGGCCGAGGGTTTTCTTGGTGACGACAAAGGTGACCTCCAGATTGAACAGATTGTTGGCGTCGCTTCGGTCGGTAAATCCGAGATCCTGGGGGATCGGTGCGTTGAAGATAATTCTGCCGACCGTTGCATCAATAATCCGGCTTTCTTTGAAGCCGTCAACCTTTTTGGTTACCCGGACTTTGATCGGTGCGTGGAGGCCGACTTCGCCTGCGTCATAAGCAAGCAGTGCTTCGTCAAAGTCTTTGAATACTTTTCCCGAACCTTTTTCTTTCGGGTTTTCTATGGTCAGATAATAAGAGCCGAGGATCATATCCTGCGTCGGAACCGCAACGGGTTTTCCGTCCTGCGGACGCAACAGGTTATTGGCGGAAAGCATAAGGAATCTGGCTTCTGCCTGCGCTTCGGCCGAAAGGGGAACGTGAACCGCCATCTGGTCTCCGTCAAAGTCTGCGTTAAATGCCGTGCAGACCAGCGGGTGCAGTTTCAGGGCGCGGCCTTCGACCAGAACCGGCTCGAAAGCCTGAATGCCTAAGCGGTGAAGTGTCGGTGCACGGTTCAGAAGAACCGGATATTCCTTAATCACGGTTTCAAGCGCGTCCCAAACCGGTGTTTCGGCTCTTTCCACCATCTTTTTCGCGGATTTGATGTTCTGAACGATTCCCAGTTCCGTCAGCCGTTTCATAACAAACGGTTTAAAGAGCTCCAGCGCCATTTCTTTCGGCAGACCGCACTGATAGATTTTCAGTTCCGGGCCGACAACGATAACCGAACGGCCGGAGTAGTCGACTCGTTTTCCAAGCAGATTCTGTCTGAAACGTCCCTGTTTTCCTTTTAAAATTTCGGAAAGGGATTTCAGCGGACGGTTGTTCGGGCCGCTGACCGGTTTTCCTCTTCTGCCGTTGTCGATCAGTGCATCGACCGATTCCTGTAGCATTCTTTTCTCGTTCCGGATAATGATTTCGGGCGCATGGAGTTCCAGAAGCTTTTTCAAGCGGTTGTTCCGGTTGATGACGCGCCGATACAGGTCGTTGAGGTCGCTGGTGGCAAACCGGCCGCCGTCCAGCTGAACCATCGGCCGGATATCGGGCGGGATGACCGGTATTACGGTCAGAATCATCCATTCGGGGCGGTTTCCTGAAATACGGAACGCCTCCACAACTTCCAGACGTTTGATGATTTTTGCGCGTTTTTGTCCCTGTGCGTCTTCCAGTTCGGCTTTCAGTTCTTCTGAAAGCTGCTCAATATCGATTTCTTCCAGGAGTTCCTTGATGGCTTCAGCGCCCATGCCGACCCGGAAGGAATCGCCGTATTTTTCTCTGGCTTCATTGTATTCTTTTTCGCTGAGAATCTGTTTTTTTGTCAGATCGCAGTCAATGCCGGGATCCAGTACGATATACATGCCGAAATAAAGAACGGATTCCAGATTCCGCGGTGCAATGTCGAGAATCTGTCCCAGACGGGAGGGGATTCCTTTAAAATACCAGATATGAGAGACCGGAGCCGCCAGTTCAATATGCCCCATTCTTTCTCTTCTTACCTTGGCTTTGGTGATTTCAACGCCGCAGCGTTCGCAGATTTTTCCTTTATAGCGGAATCTCTTGTATTTTCCGCAGTGACATTCCCAGTCTTTCATCGGCCCAAAAATTCTTTCGCAGAACAGGCCGTCTCTTTCGGGTTTCAGCGTGCGGTAGTTGATGGTCTCGGGTTTTTTTACCTCGCCCATCGACCAGGATTTTATTTTTTCGGGGGACGCAAGACCGATTTTAATGGATTCGAATACGTTATATTCCTTTTTGCGTTTTTTCTCTCTTGCCACCGTGGTTTTTTCTTCAAAACTCATCTGTTACCCCTCCTTCTTAATAGTCAAGAACATCGTCTTCGGTAGTTTCGTCCTCAAGGGGATCGTAAACGCCGTCAAGCACATCGCTGTCTTCCATATAGTCGTCGTCGCTCTCGTCGTCGAATTCTTCGTCGAAATCAACCGATGTGTCATTCATTACATCTTTATAATCCGAAACTTTCGGCGTCAGGCCGATTTCTTCGTTTTCGTCATCAATGGAAGTCGAAATATCAATTTCACTGTTGTCTTTTGCCAGAACTTTTACATCGAGACCCAGTGACTGCAGTTCTTTTACCAGCACCTTGAACGATTCAGGGATACCGGGCTTCGGCACGTTTTTCCCTTTTACAATGGCTTCAAAGGTGTCAACACGTCCGGAAACGTCGTCACTCTTGACGGTAAGCATTTCCTGCAGCGTATAAGCTGCGCCGTAGGCCTCCAGCGCCCAGACTTCCATTTCTCCGAAACGCTGTCCGCCGAATTGCGCTTTTCCGCCCAGCGGCTGCTGCGTAACCATGGAATACGGACCGGTGGAACGGGCGTGGATTTTATCATCGACAAGGTGATGCAGTTTCAGGAAGTACATATAGCCGACAGTCACTTTGCCGTCGAAGGGAATACCGGTTCTTCCGTCATACAGCGTGGTTTTTCCGTCTTTGCTGTATCCGGCAAGTTCCAGGCATTTTGAGATGTCTTCTTCTTTCGCGCCGTCGAATACCGGCGTCATGACTTTCCAGCCCAGCGCTTTGGCCGCATAACCGAGGTGGACTTCCAGTACCTGTCCGATATTCATACGGGAAGGAACGCCCAGCGGGTTGAGTACAATGTCAAGCGGCGTGCCGTCGGGAAGGAAGGGCATATCTTCCTGCGGAAGAATGCGGGACACAACGCCTTTGTTACCATGCCGGCCGGCCATTTTGTCTCCGACGGAGATTTTTCTTTTCTGCGCGATATATACGCGGACAACCATGTTGGTAGAGGGGGAGAGTTCATTGGAATTTTCGCGGGTGAAGACTTTCACGTCAACAACAATGCCGTATTCTCCGTGAGGAACTTTCAGGCTGGTATCGCGAACTTCTCTTGATTTTTCTCCGAAGATTGCGCGGAGAAGGCGTTCTTCCGAGGTCTGTTCGGTGTCTCCCTTCGGCGAGACTCTTCCGACCAGAATGTCGCCGGAATGAACCTCCGCGCCGATACGGATAATACCCCGTTCGTCGAGGTCGGCAAGCAGATCTTTGCTCACGCCGGGGATGTCGTTTGTGATTTCTTCTGGCCCGAGTTTCGTTTCTTTTGCGTCGATTTCATATTCTTCAATATGAATCGAGGTGTACATGTCTTCCTTGACCAGACGTTCGTTCAGCAGAACGGCGTCCTCGTAGTTATATCCTTCCCAGGTCATAAATGCAATCAGCGCGTTCTTTCCGAGAGAAAGTTCGCCGTGGTCGGTCGCCGGTCCGTCGGCAATGATCTGGCCTTTTTTGATCTTGTCTCCGAGGTTGACCAGCGATTTCTGGTTAAAACAGGTCCCCTGGTTGGAACGCAGGAATTTGATCAGATTGTAGGTTTCAGTCCGGCCGTCATCGGTTTTAATAACGATTTCTTTTCCGTCAAGGCCGGTGACTACGCCGTCGGATTTGGCAACGATGCAGACGCCCGAATCAACCGCTACGCGGTGTTCCATACCGGTTGCAACGATCGGCGCTTCGGTTTTGATCAGCGGAACAGCCTGCCGCTGCATGTTTGAACCCATCAGGGCGCGGATCGCGTCGTCATTTTCCAGGAACGGGATACAGGATGTCGCAACCGAAACAACCATTCTCGGGGAGATATCGATATAATCGATTC
Source organism: uncultured Clostridia bacterium (assembly GCA_948443805.1). GTDB lineage: Bacteria > Bacillota > Clostridia > Oscillospirales > UBA644 > CAOJUB01. Next base: position 18,670 of record CAOJUB010000001.1, read on the forward strand.
TTTCCCGTTCGGTTTCCAGGATGACGTCGCGGTATCTGGCGGCGACTTTCTTATTTTTCAGGCAGCCGTTTTCGTCCAGCGGTTCGTTTGCCTGCGCTACGATATAGTTGTCTTCTACATCGGCGGTCATATATTCTACTTCATCGAGAACCTTGCCTGTTTTTTTGTCGATTTTACGGTAAGGCGCTTCGATAAAGCCGTATTCGTTAATGCGCGAATAGCTGGAAAGATAGTTAATCAGACCGATGTTCGGACCTTCCGGCGTTTCTACCGGACACATTCTTCCGTAATGCGTGTAGTGAACGTCACGGACGTCGAAACCGGCTCTGTCTCTGGTCAGACCGCCCGGGCCGAGAGCCGAAAGACGGCGTTTGTGCGTCAGGGCAGCGAGGGGGTTGGGCTGATCCATGAACTGGGAAAGCGGAGAGGAGCCAAAGAACTCCCGGATCGCTGCGATAACCGGCCGGGTATTCAGCAGATTCTGCGGGGTCACCACTTCCAGATTCTGCATATTCATCCGTTCTTTGATCGAACGTTCCATGCGCGAGAAACCGATTCTCATCTGGTTTTGCAGCAGTTCTCCGACCGAACGGATCCGGCGGTTGCCCAGGTGGTCGATATCATCGGTGGTTCCCAGGCTGAAAAACAGGCCGAGCAGATAATTGACCGCCGAGAACAGATCTTCTACGCAGAAGGTCATCGGGATCAGTTCGGCAAGGCGTTCCTTTGCCATTTCCCGGATTTCCTTTTCATCTTTCGCGTTGTTGAGGATATCGCAGAGCACGGAAAATTTAACGTGTTCGTTCACGCCGATTTCTTTCACGTCGAAGCTGACGAAATTCTGCATATCCACCATGCCGTTGGAGAAGACGCGGATTTCTTTTTCCTCTACGTTGAGGAATACTTCGTTTACGCCTTTGGCTTCGATTTCCAGCGCTTTTTCAAAACTGAGCCGGTCGCCTGCGTCTGCAAGCAGTTCACCCGAAAGCGGGTCGGCTACCGGACGGGAGAGAATTCTTCCTGAAATCCGGTTGGAGATGGCCAGTTTTTTATTGTATTTATAACGGCCGACTCTCGTCAGGTCATAGGTCCGTTCGTTGAAGAACAGATTCTCCACATGGGCAAGCGCGCCTTCCGCCGTCGCCGGTTCGCCGGGACGGAGTTTTTTATACAGGTCGATCAGCGCGGTCGTTCGGTTGACCGAGTTGTCTTTTTCCAGCGTGGAGGTCACGTAGGAACTTTCGCCGTAAATTTCTTTGATCTGCTCATCGGTCTCAATGCCGAAAACGCGGAGCAGCGTTGTAAAGGGGAATTTCTTGCCCTTATCAACGCGGACATAAACCACGTCGTTTGCGTCGCTCTCAAATTCGACCCAGGGGCCGCGGTTCGGCATAACCGTTCCGCTGAACAGTTTATTTCCGCCCTTGTCTCTTTCAAAAGAAAAATAGATGCCGGGGGAGCGCACCAGCTGCGAAACCACAACGCGCTCGGCGCCGTTGATGATAAACGTACCGGTTTCGGTCATCAGCGGGAAGTCGCCGAAGAAAATTTTCTGCTCCTGAATTTGATTTGTCTCATTATTGGTCAGGCGGCAGGTGATTTTCAGCGAGGCGGCAAAGGTCGCGTCTCTTTCCTTGCATTCTTCCACCGAATATTTGGGCTCTTTGTCTATTGTATAGTCAATATAGTCCAGAGTCAGCGAACCGGAATGATCCGTCACGTTGGAAGAATCTTTAAGGACTTCTTTCATCCCTTCTTCGATAAACCACTTATACGACCGCAGCTGAATGTCGATCATATTGGGGATATCCTGGATTTGTTTGATTTTGGCGAAATTAACTCTCTCCGTGTCGCCCAGTTTTTCATAGTGAGCGCCTACAAGCTTCGGGTCAACTTTAACCGTCATACCGATACCAACTCCTGTTAAATTTTTTTAAAAAAGCTCTTGATTTTTCTTTCCGTTTATGCTATAATCAGTTATGCTGAACCAACCGGAGGAAAAAAGCGGTTTCTTTCCGGCAAATGCACCGGTTTTTTATATTATATATAAGGAAGAAACCTTTCAAAAGGCGATTACAATGCAGTTTAGGATTATATCATAAATTGTCAAGCATGTCAAGTGATTCTTCGCGGGGGAAATGATTTTCAGCGTACTTTACAGGTTTTTTGTTTGGAAACATCTGTTTTTTGGTATAAATGACGGGACTTGTTTGCGAAAAAGCCGTATTTTTGGTCTTTTTGCAATTGTTCATAAAAAATTTGGTTTTGGGGGTGTCAGAGTGTCAAACGAAAAGAAAAATAATAATGCCGACATCAGTCAGGGCACGATCTGGGTTCTCGGTCTCGGCGTGATTATCCTTCCCGCGATTCTGATTTTTTTCGGGCTGAAAACGAGCAATGCTTCGGGGCTTTTCTGGGCCGCAGGCGCGATCGCCGTTGTCAGTATTCTTGTTTGTCTTCCGAATCTGATCGGTTGGGCAAAAGGCAAAAAAAGAATGAAGATGATTAAGGAAGGCAAGCTGGTTGAAGAGCAGAAAAAATCCTATCATCCCGGAAGAAAATTCGACGACGACGAATGATTTCCGAAAAAAAATTTGTAGCCGGCGCAATCGCGGGAGCAGTGCCGAAAGGCCGCTTCTGAGGAAAGTCCGAGCTCCGATGGACAACGATAACGGATAACGTCCGCCGAGGGCGACCTCAGGGAAAGTGCAACAGAAAAGAACAGCGGCTTTGCCGCAATGGTGAAAAGGTGAGGTAAGAGCTCACCGGGAGGGTGGAGACGTCCTCCGTCTATGTAAACCCTATCGGGAGCAATACCGGATATAAGGCTGGGGGATTTCCCCGAACATGTCCATAGTGCCTTACAGGTAGCAGGAGGCAGCCGGCAACGGCTGTCCCAGATAGATGATTGCGGGGATGAAAATCTCACAGAACTCGGCTTACAAGGCTGCAAAACAGAAATAAGAAAAAGCAGAACGGTTTCCGTTCTGCTTTTTTGTCGTGCAGATCGGTTTTTGGCGGTAATGGCTTGACAGTTTCAGGAAAATATGTTATAATATAATAAAATCTGTTTTGTTGGGTGGTGTTCGATTGGATCGGTTTGATTTCGGCCGGCGTTTAAAAATGTTCCGGCAGAATAAAAATCTGTCTTTGGACGAGGCTTCACTGCAAACCGGAGTCAGTAAACCAATGTTGGGGCAGATTGAGCGGGGATATTCTTTTCCTACGGTAAATACGTTGTGGAAAATTGCAACGGGGCTGAAAATCCCGCTTTCTTCTTTTTTTCAGCAGGGAAAAAATAGTTATACGGTGATCGACTGGCGGGAACAGCCGGTTGTTCCGGAAGAAGACGGCGCAATGCGGGCTTATCTTCTGTTTCCGTTTGATCCGGTTGTTTCTTCCGAGGGCTTTTATATTGAATTTGATGCCGGTTGCCGCCATGCTTCCGACCGGCATGAAGAGGGCGTTGAGGAATTGGTTTTCGTTCTGGAAGGAAAGCTTGATCTGATTTTAGACGGTGTTCGGGTGACGGTCGGCTCGAAACAGGCAATCCGCTTCCGGGCGGATATTCCGCATGTCTATGAAAATCCTTATACCGGGATTTGCAGTGTGCACAATACGATTTTTTATAGAAGATAGGTTCGTTGCGGACAAAAAAGAAAGGGGAAATAAAGATGTCGATTCAGAAAGTCAGAGAATATTTTACCGAAAAAGGGATTGCGGACCGGATCCGGGAATTCGAAATTTCGAGCGCGACGGTTGCTCTTGCCGCAAAAGCATTGGGCTGTGAGGAGTGCCGGATTGCCAAATCGCTGTCGTTTCATGTTGACGGAGGCGTGGTTCTTGTGGTTGCTGCCGGGGATGTGAAAATTGATAACCCGAAATATAAGGCGCAGTTCGGGACAAAGGCGAAAATGTTGGCTTTTGAAGAGGCAGAACCGTTAATTGGGCATGCCGTCGGCGGCGTTTGTCCATTCGCCGTTAATCCGGGCGTGAAGACGTATTTGGATGTCTCGTTAAAGCGTTTTGAAACGGTGTTCCCTGCCTGCGGCAGTTCAAACAGCGCGATTGAGCTTTCGCTTTCCGAGTTGGAGGAATATTCGGCTTCTTCCGGCTGGATTGATGTTTGTAAACCAATGTAGTGGTTGTTTTTTTTGAAAAAGGCCGGGAAGCCGCCTCATAAAGCGGCGGTTTCCCGGCTGAAAACTTTTCCGGCCGGAACAGAGATGTTCAAATTTTTTTTCTTGAAAAAGGTTTGGATTTGTGATATACTTAATAATAAGGTTTGTCTGCGGACAGAAATCCAGAACGTTTGACGTCTCCGGGAAAGGAAAGAGTTTTTATGCAGAAAAGAGTTCTTGCCGTGAATGATATTTCCTGCGTCGGGCGCTGTTCCCTGACGGTGGCGCTGCCCGTTCTTTCCGCCGCAGGTATTGAAACCTCAGTTCTGCCAACCGCTATTTTATCAACGCATACCGGGGGCTTTGACGGCTATACGTTTCGGGATTTGACGAACGATATTACACCTATTGTTCAGCATATCAAAAGCCTTGGCCGTGTTTATGACGGGATTTTTACCGGCTATCTCGGTTCGTTTTCCCAGCTTTCCGAGGTCACCGGGCTGATCCGCGAACTGAAAACCGAAAATTGCCTTGTTACGGTAGATCCCGTCATGGCGGACAACGGTGAGTATTATTCTTTTTTTTCGGATGAATTTGCCCGCGGGATGGCTCTTTTATGCCGGGAGGCCGATATTATCACGCCGAATATTACCGAGGCGTTTTTTCTTCTCGGAGAAAAATACAGACCCGGTCCGTATTCCAGAGATTGGATTCGGGATTTGCTTTTACAACTGGCGGCTCTCGGCCCTGAAAAGGTTGTTCTGACCGGGGTCAGCCCCCGTGCCGGGTCGGTTGCCAATGCGTCATATGATAAAAAGACCGGGGCGTTCGGGTTTTGCGTTTCGGATAAACTTGACGGGTTTTTTCCGGGAACCGGCGATGTTTTTTCTTCGGCTCTGCTGGGGGCGGTTTTGAATGGGAAAACATTGGAACAGGCGGTGCAGATTGCGCACGATGTTACTTACGCCGGCATTCTTCGGACCAAACGGTCGGGCAGCGATCCGCGTTACGGGATCGATTTTGAACACGGGCTCGGCGAATATATCCGCCGCCTTTAACGGATTTTCCTGAAAGGAATAGAGATGGAATGAAAAATTTCCTGAAAAAAACGATTGTTTTTCTGCTTTGTTTCGGATTTTTGGTTTCTTTGCCCGGCTGTTCTTTTTCCTGGCAGGAGCCGGAAGACTGTCGGCTGCGGGTCGTTTCTTCGGTTTTCCCGACCTATGATTTTGCGCGGCAGATTGCCGGCGACCGTATTTCTCTTTCGATGCTTTTGCGGCCGGGAACCGAGAGCCATTCGTATGAGCCGACGGCAAAGGATATGATTGCACTGGAACATTGCGATGTTTTTCTCTGTACCGGCGGCGAGGGCGATCAGTGGGTGGAGCAGCTGCTCGGCGCGGTTTCCAATCCGAATCTGCAGGTCGTCCGGATGGTCGACTGCGTTCCTCTTCTGGAGGAAGAAGCAGTAGAAGGGATGTTGCATCACCATGAAGAGGAAGAGCATTCGGAACACGGCGAATTTGACGAGCATGTCTGGGCTTCTCCGGTGAATGCTGCGGCTATTGCCGAAGAAATCTGCGCAGTTTTTTGCGAAAAAGATCCGGACAACGCGCTGTTTTATCAGACGAATATGCGCTCTTATCATGATGAATTGATGAGACTGGATTCTTTGTTCCGGGGAATTGTTTCCGGATCCTCCCGGAAAACGTTGGTCGTCGGCGACCGGTTTCCGTTCCGCTATTTGGTGGAAGAGTACGGTCTCTCTTATTTCGCGGCGTTCCCCGGATGTGCTTCAGATACCGGCGCCTCGGCTTCTGCAATCGCTTTTTTGGTCGAAAAGGTAAAAGCGGAGGGGATTCCGGCGGTTTTTCATATCGAATTCTCAAACTGTAAGATCGCCGGTGTGATTTGTGAGGAGACGGGGGCGGAACTGCTGGAATTTCATTCCTGCCACAATGTCTCAGCCGATGATTTTTCGGCCGGTGTAACGTATCTTGATCTCATGCGGCGGAATGCCGAAAATCTCAGGGAGGCGCTGAACTGATGGCTTTATTATCCTGCCGGAATCTCTCGATGGCCTATGAGGGACATACGGTGATTTCCGGTCTGTCCTTTTCTGTTGAAAAGGGAGATTATCTTTGTATTGTCGGGGAAAACGGCTCGGGCAAAAGCACGCTGGTCAAGTCTCTGCTGGGGCTGAAAAAACCGGCGGCAGGTGAAATTGTTTTCGGCAACGGGCTTTCGGCCAACGGCATTGGCTATCTGCCGCAACAGACCGATATTCAGAAAGATTTTCCGGCATCGGTGAGGGAAGTGGTTCTTTCTGGCTGCCTGAATAAGCTGCGGGGTCGGTTTTTTTTCTCCAAAAAAGAAAAAGCGCGGGCGGAAGAGACGATGTCTCTTCTCGGCATTGCCGATATTCGCCGCGATTGTTACCGTAATTTATCGGGCGGTCAGCAGCAGCGTGTTCTTCTGGCGCGGGCTCTCTGCGCCACCGAAAGCCTTCTTCTGCTGGACGAGCCTGTTTCGGGGCTGGATCCGCTTGTTACCAAAGAAATGTACGGCATGATTCAGCGGATCAACAAATCGGGGATCACTGTCATTATGGTTTCGCACGATATTCCGTCAGCCGTAGAATATGCCAACCGGATTCTGCACCTGCACGGGCAGTCGTTCTTTTTCGGGCGGACGGAGGAATATATCAAAAGTGATCTCGGCAGCCGTTTTCTTTCGGCTGAACGGAAGGAGCGGAAAAATGGCTGAATTTTTTGTGTCTCTTCGGGATTCCGTTTTCGGGATGTTTTCGTATGGGTTCATGGTGCGTGCGCTGGTCGGCGGGCTGCTGATCTCACTCTGCTCTGCTCTGCTCGGCGTCAGCCTTGTTCTGAAACGGTATTCGATGATCGGCGACGGCCTTTCTCACGTTTCTTTCGGGGCGATGGCAGTGGCGATGGCCGCAGGGTTGGCGCCTCTTCAATTCGCTATTCCCATTGTGGTTCTGGCCGCGTTTTTGCTTCTCCGGCTGAACGAAAACAGCCGGGTGCGGGGAGATTCTGCCGTTGCCCTTGTTTCTACCAGCGCGCTGGCTATCGGCGTTGCTGCGATCTCCTCTTCCACCGGCGTCAATACCGATGTGTACAGTTATATGTTCGGCAGCCTGCTTGGCATGTCGAAAAGCGACGTTTTGCTCTGCGTTGTTTTCTCGGCGATTATTTTAGTGATGTTTGTCCTTTTTTATAACCGGATTTTCGCGGTAACGTTTGATGAGAATTTTACCCGGGCGACCGGTACGAACGCAGGTCTCTACGACATGGTCATCGCGGTGCTGACGGCGGTTACGATCGTTCTTGGGATGCGGATGATGGGGGCGATGCTGATTTCGAGCCTGATTATTTTTCCGGTGCTTTCCGCATTGCAGCTTTGCCGGAGTTACCGGAGCGTGGTTCTGGTTTCCGCAGCGCTTTCCGGCGTGTGCTTTTTTGCCGGAATCTGGATTTCTTATCATTTTGACGATCCCTATTCCATTCCGCCCGGCGCCGGGATTGTGCTGATCAATCTTCTGGTTTTCCTTCTTTTTTCGGCGGTTTCTTTTGTCCGCCGCCATAAAAAGAGCGTTTCTGGGCAAAAAGCGGGCGGCTGAAGCAGATGTTAGGTGAAAGTTTACATTTATTCCGTTGATTTTTGTCGCTTCCTATGTTATAATAATAAGAATAATAGGGATGTGAAGAGAAAAAGAGTGAAAAATATATAGGAGGTTGCAGGTATGGCAGTTTCAGAATTTGAAGCGAAATTCGGAAAGGAAGGATTGACCTTTGACGATGTTCTTCTTGTTCCGGCACAGTCGGAAGTCACGCCGAGAGAAATCAACGTTTCCACCAGATTGACCAACCAGATCCGGTTGAATGTTCCCTTGATGTCGGCGGCAATGGATACCGTTACCGAGCATAAAATGGCTATCGCCATGGCGCGTGAGGGCGGAATCGGTATCATTCATAAAAATATGACGGTTGAAGCGCAGGCCGATGAAGTCGATAAGGTAAAACGCAGCGAAAACGGCGTTATTGTCAATCCTTTTTATCTCAGCCCGGAGAACAGCGTTGCCGAGGCTGACGCGCTGATGCATAAGTATAAAATCAGCGGCGTACCGATCTGTGAAGGAAAAAAGCTGGTAGGAATCCTGACCAACCGCGACCTTCGTTTTATTACCGATTACAGCGGGAAAATTTCCGAAGTGATGACGCGGGAGAATTTGATTACTGCACCGGTCGGCACTACGCTGGAACAGGCGCAGGAAATTCTTCGCGCGCATAAGATTGAAAAACTGCCGATCGTTGATGGGAAAGGGATGCTGAAAGGCCTGATTACCATAAAAGATATTGAAAAAGCGGTTCAGTATCCGAACAGCGCAAGAGATTCTTCCGGCCGGCTTCTCTGCGGCGGCGCCCTTGGCGTGACGGCAGACGTCGTTGACCGGGCGGAGGCGCTGCTGGCAAACGGCGTTGACGTGCTGGTTCTTGATTCTGCGCACGGCCATTCCAGAAATATTTATAATTCACTCAAAAAAATAAAAGAAGCGTTCCCCTACGCGCAGATTATCGCCGGGAATATCGCTACGGCAGAAGCGGCAGAATTCCTGATTGAAGCGGGCGCGGACGCGCTCAAAGTCGGCATTGGTCCGGGTTCGATCTGTACGACCCGTGTCGTTGCCGGAATCGGCGTTCCTCAGATTACCGCGGTTTTCGATGTTTCCCGGGTTGCGGCAAAACACAACATCCCCGTTATTGCCGATGGAGGTATTAAATTCAGCGGCGATTTGCCGAAAGCCATCGCCGCAGGTGCGGATGTTGTGATGCTTGGTTCGCTTCTTGCCGGTTGTGATGAAAGTCCCGGAGAAAACGAGATTTATCAGGGACGGCGCTTTAAGGTCTACCGCGGCATGGGTTCGATTGCCGCGATGAAAGAGGGTTCCAAAGACCGTTATTTCCAGGAAGGAGCCTCCAAATTGGTTCCGGAAGGGGTTGAGGGCCGGGTTCCCTATAAGGGCTCGGTTGCCGATTCGGTCTTCCAGCTGCTCGGCGGACTTCGCGCCGGAATGGGCTATTGCGGCGCCGCTACGGTTGATGCGCTCAAACAGAATGGGAAATTTGTCCGGATTACCGGCGCAGGCCTGAAGGAAAGCCATCCGCATGATATTTATATAACAAAAGAAGCGCCGAACTATTCCCACAGCCTCTGACGGCGGGAAGCATCGGCTTAAAGGGGAGAGGTTTTCTCCCCTTTTTTGAAAAATCCGATAAAAGCCTCTGTTCTCCGCTTTGCGGGAACGGCTGGCGGAAAGGATTGTTTGATGGAACAAAGAATTCCCCTGGCGGCAAAGCTCCGGCCGTCTTCTCTTTCGGATATGGTCGGGCAGGATCATCTTATCGGCGAAGGCCGTCCGCTGCGGCGGATTATCGAAAGCGGCATGATCCCGAATATGATTTTTTACGGATCTTCCGGGCTGGGAAAAACAACGCTGGCGCAGATTATCGCCGCTTCGGCAGAGAAAACGCTGTATAAACTGAACGCCACTACCGCGTCTACCGGTGATATCAAAGATATTATCGGTGAATTGGATGCGATATACAATGAAAAGGGCGTTATTCTTTATTTGGATGAAATTCAGTATTTTAATAAAAAACAGCAGCAGATTCTGCTGGAATTTATCGAAAACGGGAAGATTACGCTGATTGCCTCGACAACGGAAAATCCTTATTTTTATGTGTATAATGCAATTTTAAGCCGGGCGACGATCTTTGAATTCCGCCCGGTAGAAAGAACGGCCGTGGAAAAGGCGGTAAAACGGGCTTTTTCTTTCGTGGAGACCGACGGCGGAATTCCGGTTGAAGTGGAAGACGGCGTTTGTTCGCATATTGCCGCTTCCTGCGGCGGAGACGTCCGCAAAGCGGTGAATACCGTTGAACTGCTGACGGTCTGTAAGGTCGGGCAGGAGAAAATTTCGGTAACGCTGGAAGACGCCAAAGCCCTTTCCCAGAAAAGCAATATGAAATATGACCGCGACGGAGATACGCATTACGATATTTTGTCAGCTTTTCAGAAGTCTATCCGAGGTGCGGATGAAAACGCTGCGCTGCATTATCTGGCGCGTCTGGTTTCTGCCGGCGACCTGCCGTCGGTTTGCCGCCGGTTGCTTGTTATTGCTTCTGAAGATATCGGCCTTGCATATCCGCAGGCGGTTTCCGTGGTGAAAAGTTGCGTGGATGCGGCGTTGCAGCTGGGGTTTCCGGAGGCGAGGATTCCTCTTGCCGAAGCGGTGATTTTGCTTGCTACCGCGCCGAAATCGAATTCCGCTATTTGTGCAATCGACGCCGCAATGACCGATCTTCGCGACAAGGAGGTCGGGGATATCCCCGATCACTTAAAAGACAGCCATTATGCCGGCGCGGAAAAAATCGGGCGGGGGCAGGGGTATGTTTATCCGCACGGATGCAAAAATAATTATGTCCGGCAGCAGTATCTTCCCGACGCAATAAAGAACGCCGTTTATTACCGTTACGGAGAGAACAAGAACGAACAGGCGGCCAAACGGTATTGGGAAGAAATCAAAAAAAACGGCGGCTGACTTTCCCTCTCTTATTATTTGTTCGGAACGGAGGATTTTTATGAATAAAAAAACAGCGGCGCAGATTACCGAGGCTCTTTTTGCCGAATATCCGGAACCGAAATGCGCCCTTACCTTTCAGGATCCCCTTCAGCTGTTGGTTGCGTCCCGCCTTTCGGCGCAGTGCACCGATGTCCGGGTCAATATGGTTACCGAAAAACTGTTTGAAAAATACCGTACGGCGGCGGATTTTTCCTCGGCCGATCCGGAAGAACTGGGAAGCATGATTTTTTCCTGCGGGTTGTACCGGACAAAAGCGCGGGATATTATTGCGGCGGCAAAAAAACTGGAGACGCTGGAAGAATTCCCCCGGACGATGGAGGAACTTCTTGAATTGCCCGGCGTCGGCAGAAAAATTGCGAATCTTCTGCTGGGAGAACTGTTCGGCGAGAAAAACGTTGTTATTGCCGATACGCATTGCATCCGGCTTTCTAACCGGTTGGGGCTTGTCGATTCGAAAAATCCGCATATTGTGGAAAAAACGCTGCTGGAAATTCTTCCTGAAAACACAGGATTCCGTTTTTCGCATTCGCTTGTCGCGCACGGAAGGAAGGTCTGCAAAGCGGCGTCACCCGCCTGCGGCGATTGCTGCGTCAAAGAATTCTGTAAAGAATACCGGCAAGCGCTAAAAAAAGAGAAAACAAAGAAATAAGAATCTATCAATAGATTTTCAGCCGAGAAGTTTTTCACCTTGAAAGCCGGAAGATTTTCTTTCGGCAGGAACGAAACTGTCAAAATTTCTATGTTTGCAGAAAAATATATCTATAAGCGGAGAGGAATGGTTATACCTATGCAGTATAAAGAGCTGGTTTTTCAGGTTGGAACGTCTCAGGTTTCCGAAGCGGAGGCGATTATCTCGCTGCTGGATATCGGTGGGATTTATACCGAGGATTATTCGGATATGGACGATTGTCCCTTAGTTCGGAATTTCGCCTTAATCGATGAGGAATTGCTGAAAAAGGATAAAACTTCGGCGCTTTTGCATGTCTATTTCGGTGAGCATGCTGATATTCCGGCGAATCTGGAATTTATTTCGGCACGTTTTGCCGCCTGCGGAATTCCCGTTAACCTTCTGGAAAATACGGTTCGTGAAGAAGATTATGCCGAATCGTGGAAGCAGTATTATAAACCGCTGAAAATCGGAAAAATCACCGTTGTTCCCGAGTGGGAGACCTATACTCCTTCCGAGAACGAAACCATTCTTCGGATTGACCCTGGAATGGCTTTCGGAACCGGAAATCATGAAACGACCTCTCTGTGCGTTGAGGCCTTGCAGCAGTATTTTATTCCGGGCGGAACGCTGGTTGATCTCGGCTGCGGAAGCGGGATTTTGTCTATTACCGCGCTGTTGCTGGGGGCGGAAAAGGCTGTGGGGATCGATATCGATCCGAACGCGGTGAAGGTCTCGGGGGAAAATGCCGCGCTGAACATTTTTCCCGGAACTTTTACCGGGATTGCCGGCAATATTCTGGAAGAGAAGACGGCGTTGGTCAAAGGCGAGAAATTTGACTGTATCGCTGCGAATATTGTTGCCGATGTGATTCTTCGCTTTCTTCCGTTTGCACAGGAACTGCTGCGGGAAAAGGGGAAAATGATTCTTTCCGGAATCATTACCGAGCGGGGCGACGAGGTAAAACAGGCACTCGAAGCCAACGGCTTTTCGCTTCTGGAAGTTCGGGAGAAAAAAGGTTGGCTCTGTATCGTTGCCGGCCGGTAACCGCTGGAACCGAAAGGCTAAAAACAGGTTTAAAGACCTCTTGAAAAACGAAATATTTTTTATCTTCTTCTTGACATTTCATTTTTTTTATGATATACTGTCATCAATCAGCCGGTTTTTTATTCGGTTGAAAGAACAGAAAGAAAACGGAGGATTTCTGATGAAGAAACATGTATTTAGAACACTTGCTGCTGTCTTGGTTCTGCTTTTTGTTTTTGCCGGGTGCAGCAAGGAAACGAAGGCGACGTATCAGAGTGTTTATGATGAATATGCTGCAAAAATTCAGGAAACTGCGCCGGCATTGGCTTCTCAGTTCCGGGAAGAAGCTGCTGCGGTAAAAGACGATATGTCCGCATTGATTGCGCTTTATTCCGAAAAGGTGGGAAAACTGTCGGAAATCGTAACGGAAGGCGGTTCTAAACTGGGTGAGGTCCATTTGGAGAATAAAGACGATCAGGTTGAATATAAGGAATGGGCGGAAAAGCTGACGCAACTATATACCGATGCGGCGCAGCAGATTACCGATATTTATACCGAGATGACGTTGAATTAAAATTTCTGCATTGTTATTTTCTGTTTGTTGAACAAAAAAACGGCTCTTTATGAGCCGTTTTTTTATCATATGATTGTCAGCTTTTTACAAACTGGACTTTGGAATCGTTGGAATCAGGGGAAAGAACATCGAATTTATATCCCCGTTCCTTCAGCCCTTCAATGATGGCCGGCAAAGCCTCAACGGTTGTCGGTTTGGCGTTGGTGTCATGCATTAAAATGACCGACTGCCGCAGGGCGGTATCCAAAACATTTTTTGTCAGTTTTTCCGGGGCGAGCGGCGTCTGAGAAGAGGCGTCTCCGGAGTCGACATTCCAGTCGATATAGGTGATTCCCTTTTGGTTAAGATAATCGATTGCCGGGCTGATGATATTTTTGTTGTAATTTCTGTGAATGGTGTTGTTGGAGCCGCCGGGAAAACGGAAAAGCGTTGGCCTCGTCCCTGTGGCGGCTTCAATTTTATCATTTAAAGTCTCTACTTCATTGATAAACCCGTCGAGAGAAGAATATACGCTTTTCCAGTCGTGGGACGCGGTGTGATTGCCCAGTGCGTGGCCGCCGTCGGCAATTTTTTTATATAATTCCTCGTTGCCTTCTTTCCAGTTCGGGAAAAACGTTGCTTTTACGTCGTATTTGGCTAAAATTTCCAAAATTTTTTCTGTGTTTTTCGAAACGCCGTCGTCAAAGGTCAGATAGGCGACTTTCGGCCCTTTATACGGTATGCCCGCATTCTGGTAGCCTTCGATCTGTTTGTTTGCCTCTTCCAGTTTCTTTTCCGCTTCTTCTTTTTGCTTCACCAGGGTTTCGTTCTGCGTTTTTGCGTCCTGCAGCAGCTGATCTTTTTCTTCGATATTTTTTTGCGTTTGGGTCAGCTGCTCCTGCATTTGTCTGATCTGCTGACTGGTTTTCGCTGTGCTGATTCCGAGCCCAACAGCCAGTGCGACAATTAAAATCAGGCAGAAAAAGGTAGACAGGCGGAAAATGGCAAGTTTTCTTTTCAGCCGCTTTGTTTTTGCCTTGACCCGCAGTCTTGCTTCTTCCGAGGGTTGTCCGGGAATTTGGTTCATGTTTTTTTCTTCCTTTCCGCCGCCGCTGGGAGTATGGCGCGTTTCCGACGGCTGTTCCTGTTGTGCTGAAGGTTGTTCTATAAATAGGGTTTTATCCCGATATCTCAATGTTTTTTCTGTTTTTCAGGAACTCTCTTCCTTATTATATCTCGTTGGTTTGATAATGTCAATACTGTTTTCTTTTTTTCGAAAAAAGTTTCAGTTTTGCTTTGGGATAAAATTCTTTTTGTCCCCTTTTTTTCCGCTTTTTTGACGGTGCTGTCTATTGGGAAAATTTTAATAATTTAGTATAATAATTTGTATTATTTTTGATTTATTGAAAAAAATACACGATTTCTGTTGGCTGAACCGGATTGGATTTCCGCATCTTTCCCCTGAAACGCATAAACAGTCCCAAAAGCAGACAGAATCGTTTATAGGAAGAGAAATAACAATTTGTCGTTATTCTGAAAAAAAAAATTCCTTGCATTTTTATAAGTTTTCTGCTATACTGATAGTAAAATATGGCTCGGCAACGGCTGGAAGGCCGTGAAAGTGAATATGGAGGTTTTTAAATGAAGAGATTTCTGAGAATTGCATTACCGGCTATTCTTATCGGGCTTCTCGCTGTTTCTCTTTGTTCCTGCTCCAGCGGCGGGCTCAAGGAAAATAACGACTGGCAGAATAATATCAGCGCCGTTTCTCAGGCAAAAGAGGCTGCGCATGCGCCGATCGTTTCTTATGTGAACGATGAGGAAGCCAAGAAAGCGGACATCCGTTCTGCTTCCGGTTACCTGTCTCTGAACGGAGAATGGGATTTTGCCCTTTATGCAAACAATGGGGAAGTCCCTGCGGATTTCGCTGCGAAAGGCGGCGTAAACTGGGATAAGATTTCGGTTCCCTGCAACTGGGAGCTGCAAGGCTACGGCACGCCTCTTTACACCGACAATACGGTTTACCCCTGGGCAAAAGAGGTGACTGCGGCGAAAGTTTCCGATTCGGATAACCCCGTCGGTCTTTATCAGAGAACTGTGGAGATTCCGTCCGAATGGGACAAAAAAGAAGTCTTTGTGAATTTTGACGGCGTTGCTTCTGCGTACTATGTTTACGTCAACGGCGCAATGGTCGGCTATTCCGAAGACACCTACACTTCGCATGATTTCCGGATTACCGAACATTTGAAAGCCGGTCAGTCCAATACCATTGCGGTGAAGGTTTATAAATTTGCCGATTCTTCCTGGATTGAGGCGCAGGATTCTATGAAACTCGGCGGTATTTACAGAGACGTTTATCTGTATGCCACGCCGCAGGAAAGAATCCAGGACGTTCAGCTTTTAGTGAACCTGAATGAGGAAATGACCACGGGTCTTGTGGAGACCACGGTTGATATCCAGTCTTTTAAGGACAAGGACGCGGAAAGCGTTACCCTTCAGGTTCTGGCTGCCGACGGCAGTGAGTTTATTGCTGAAAAAGCCGTTGGCAATAATGTTGCTTATGGAAAAGACAAGGCTTCTAACGGCGCGCTTACCTGCACGGTAAAAGGCCGTATCGCTCTTTCCGAGCCCCACTTGTGGAGTGCGGAAGATCCGTATCTGTATACGGCGATTATTCGTCTGAAAAAAGCGGACGGTAGTGTGATCGACACCGTCAGTCAGAAATTCGGCGTACGGGTTGTTAAACTGGCAGCCGATGATAACGGCAATCAGTCGTTGACGGTCAACGGCGTTCCGGTTGCTTTGTATGGAATTAACTATAACGAGCATTCTGCCGTGACCGGCGCGTATGTTTCCTATGAAGAGCTGGAAGCCGACGTAAAACGTCTCAAAGAACTGAACGTAAACGCCGTTCGTTCCGCCGGCCGGCCGTTGAGCATTGATTTCCTGAATCTCTGCGATGAATACGGTTTGTATGTAATTGACGATATGAATCTTGCCAGCAAACCGTCCTCCAATCTCGGCGATCAGTCGATCCCCGGCGATCAGTCGATCTGGCAGGGCGCAATCATCGACCGCTTGACAAGCGTCGTGGAGCGGGATAAAAATCACCCGGCTGTCATTGTGATGGCAATTGGGTCGGAATCCGGTTCCGGTTCGGAATTTACCATTCTGAAAAACCATTTGCAGGGCGCCGACCCGTCCCGTTATATCATGTATGACGGCATGGACGACGCTTCGGATATTCTGGTAGAAGTCAATCCTGATTTTAACGCCGTTTATGAATATCTGAACAGCGGCAACACGAAAAAACCGATGATCCTTCACAATACGGCTCTTGGCCTTTTGAACGGCGCCGGCAATTTGGCGACGTATACGGATTTGATCGCAGAAAACGATCGGGTTCAGGGCGCGTTCCTTGGCAATTATATCGATTATGCGATTTATTATCCGACCGATATTTCCGCTGTACGCGATACTTTCAAAAATACTCCGTATGCGGAGAATATGAATTTGTATCAGCTCACTTACAGCGGCACCGGCGCTTGGGGCGAGGCAGAAAAATATGCTTCCGGTTCTGCGGCGCTTTCGGGTATTGTTTCGGCGGACAGAACCGAGCAGTCCGATGCTGCGGAAATCAAACGGGCGTATTCGCCGATTGTGATTACAGCGGAAAATCTTTCAGCCGGACAGTTTAAGGTTGAAAACCGGAATATGTTCCGGAATCTGGAAGATCATTATGTCATTGAATACCGGATCAGCCGCGGTGCGCAGGAAGTTGCCGCCGGTACAGTTGAAGGCCTTTCGGCTGCTGCTGGACAGAGCGCTTCGTTCACCGTTCCTTATGGCGGGCTGGAAGCCAACGCGGAATATTTCATTGACTTTACCGTGAAATATAAAAATGCGCCGGCATGGGCGGCTGCCGATACGGTCGTCACCGCGGAACAGTTTGATATCACGGCTTTTGCTTCTATGCCGAAAAACGCGGTATCTTCGACTTCCGGTGCTGCGTTCAACACCACGATTTTTGTTACGCCTGAAGTAAAGACGTCCGCAATTGACGCGGCTTCCGGTGTATTCTATATTTCCAATAATTCGCTGACCGATCTGAATTCTATTTTCTCTCTTTCTTATAAAGTATATGAAGAAAATGGGCAGGATCCCTATGTGCAGCAGGAAACCGGAGAAATCTGGAGATCTCCCGGTAAGATTGTTTATGCCGAAGGAACGCTTGACGGATTCAGTATTCCGGCAAAGACTTCTTACGGCAGAATCCAGCTTCCGTATACGGTCAATGCCGTCAGCGGCGGCGCTTATTCGGTCGAGATTATTCTGACTACAAAAGCGGCGGTCGGCAATGTACCTGCGGGCTATGAAATGAAATATACCTTTACGGAACAGTCTCTGGGCACGCCGATTCCGTTTGCTGTCGACGAGGCCAGAACGCCGGTTGCGGTAATCGATCCGAAGACCAAGAAACCGATGACCGATGAGGAATCCGGTTTGGTTATTATGAGTGGTGGCGATCCGCTTCCCACCGCGACGCCGGTTCCCGAAGGCGAAGAAGAAACCCGGATCGAATATGATCCGTTCATCACGGTAGATAACGGAAACGTTCATCTGGAAGTAAATTCCGATACCGGTTTGGTTTCTGACTTTACGGTCAATGGGGTTCAGATTCTGACCAAAAACGGAAGAAACGGATCGTTAATCGGAAACCTGTACCGTCATCCTACTGGCGGCGACCTCAAGAGCGAGGTTACCGATGCCGAAAATCTGGATAATATGCTGAATCTCAGTAAAAACGCCGATAATAAAATCCTTGACGGCGGCGTTGACGTTCAGGTTGTTTCTCCGGATCATCTTCGGTTCACCATGAAGTATGTAATGGTTTCCTATCCGTATGAGTCTTTCCGGACCTATACGCTTGATACCGAATATACGGTCGTTTATGATTTGTACGGCAATGGTGAACTGGTTGTTTCGGTTCTGTATGACCCGTCCTTGTTCAGCGGTGATATTCCGTTTGAAATTTCCAATATTTTAACGCTTGCCGACGGTTACGAAACCATGTCCTGGTATGGCCGCGGCCCGGGCGAGAATTATGCGGATAAACTCGGCGCTTCCCGGATCAGTGTTTATAAAGATATCAAAGTTTCCGATCAGATTGAAGATTATCTGTATCTGACGGGCGGTTCTGATAAAACGAATGTCCGCTGGGCTTCTTTTGTCAATAAAGAAGGCAACGGGGTTTTGATCAGCAGCGATACCGGAAACTTCTCGATGAATGTTTCGAATAACTATCCGTGGGATACGGCGGATTATGCAAGAGATTCCGGTGCGAAGAATACGATTGTCCGGGTGATCGGCGCTTCAAGGGGCGTCAATGCCGGCGATATTACCAATTCAAAATATGCGGGTATTGCGGCCTTTGTAGACCCCGGAAAAGCTTATAGCTTCACCTATAAACTTTCTCCGCTGACGGCGTCTTCCAATGCGGAACAGAAAGCGGCTGAAAGAATCGACGGAACGGTTCTTCCGTCTACCGGAACGGTAACGGTCAATTCCGGCGATATCTTTGCTTTGCAGAATGCCGCCGATGCAACGCTCTTCCTTTCTTCGACAGCCGATGGGGTTGCCTTGAAAGAAGGGTACGGTAGCAATTCTCAGGTCTGGATCCGAGAGGATGCTTCCGATATTGGTATCAAGGGCGCGTTCCGCTTGAAGAATCTTGCTACCGGCGAGTATCTCACTCCGGTTGCCAGCAATTCAGGCGAAGCTCCTTCTCTGGAAATCGGTTTGGGCCAGTATCACGGCCAGATGTGGCAGAATTTCGTTACCGACTCGAACAACGAGCTCAGTGCGGTAAACATTACCATGTCGGTCAATGCCATGGATGTAAAAAATAAATATTATATGGGTTCCCGGGTCGCTTTGAAAGCGAAATCCGGTAAATCCGAAGCCTGCTGGACGTTCCATCCCGTAGAGGGTGTAACCGAGGGATATATCCTGGAAAACATGTCTACCGGTTATTATCTGTCTGCAGTCGGCAGCATCTCTTACCGCGATCCGGTTGTTCAGGCTATGGCTGAAAGATACAGAAATTACAGCCCGTCTATCGACTGGACGATCTACGATGAGATTATCAGCGCGCAGCCGCAGTCGGCCGCTACCGAGGAGTGGGTTCCGACTTCCGGAAGCGTTACGCAGTGGCAGCTGCTGCCCAGCGCTTCTCAGAAATGGCAGTTTGTCGCGGCGGCCGGCGGATTCCAGATTGTGAACACCACAACAGGAAACGCTCTGACTATTGCCGACGGAAAACTGACAGAAGCTGCAGCAAGCGGCGCTTCCAATCAGATATGGTCTGTCAACAGCGACGGAGGTCTGGTTTCTATCGTCAATCCCGAGAGCGGTCTTGCGTTGGCTTCTGCGGTTGAAAAGATTAAAATGACGCAGCAGGAAATGGATGCCAATTTCATTACCGATGAATCGGAAGCTTACTTTAACCGGGTTGTTCTGGATGTTAGCGCCTTCAATCATCTTCCGAATCAGCTCTGGAATTTGGCGGACGATTCTCAGCTGAATATTAATATCGAAGCTGGAAGCAACTGGTTTGACGTGACCGCGTCTTCCGTCAGCTAATGGCTTTATCATAGAAGAACCGGCGGGAGGATAATTTCTCCCGCCGGTTCTTTGCTTTCATTCTTTCGCAGAATCAGGAAAGTGAAGATCAGGTCAGCTTGTTTTCTGTTCGGTTTTGAATTGTTAGTTTTTCGGTATGATTTTCTTGGATCGGGTCGGATAACCGGTGATATGTTTCGTTCTTTTTCCTGGAAAATTTTGAATAAGAGCCAGCTGCTGCATGGACAGCTAGTTCAAAAGAAAAGACAAAAAAATCCCTCGCGAATAGGATGCGAGGGATTTTTCTTATTATTTTTCTTCCGGTTTATGAAAGTTTACACGCTGGTGGCTGGTGATTTTCTTTTTCTTTTGTTTTTTGCGGTTTTTAAGATAAGTGATAAAAATATAAATGACGATCAGAAGCAGCAGTACCACAATAACAAGGCGAACCGAAGTCTTTTTGAAAAAAATGGAGATTTTTTCTGTGTAATTCTGCACCAGATCCAGTTCTGCCTGCGTTTGGGTAATCAGTGCGGTTTCTCCGTAGACGGTATCTTCATAGATTAATGTGATTTTTCCGACGGCAGTTCCTTTTTCGATTGGCGCCTGCAGTTCGTTTGGTAAGTCGATAATTCGTTCAAGTTTTTCGGAATCCAGATTCTTCGGCAGCAGCGCCTGAATGGTTTCTTCCGGAATTAAGATGAGCGTGTCTTTGCCTTTGGCTTGCTTGACTTTGATCTCGGAAACCGGCGTGCTTTTATCCAGCAGGGTAACGGTGTGAAAGGATGCGACCGAATAGTCCAGAAGTTTCCGGATATCCGGAAAGGTTTCAGTTACCGGTTTGGATGATATTACTACGGCGATAAACCGGGAACCGGTGGAATTGTTTGTGCTGACCATGGAAGAACCGATCCGGGTGTCTCCGTGCACTGAAAGCCCTGATGCTTTGGGGGAAAAGGATTCATCGTTCTGATCAATGATTGCGTTCCGAGTGTATAAAATCCGTTTTTTTCCATTGACGGTCAAATTGGCCGTGGCAATGTTGGATTTCGACAGGATTGCATCAAAGGTCGCGGCCTGCGCCGCGATTTTTGCCGCGTCGATTGCCGTGGTTTTTGCGCTGGTTCCTTCTTCGTAATATCCTGCCGGTTCGGTAAATACCGTGTCTGCCGCGCCGAGTTCGGCTGCACGCATATTCATTTGTTCAATAAAAGCGTTGATATTCCCGTCGCTGAGATACAGCGCGATCGCATAGGCTGCTTCCTGCGCATTTCCGACTAAAACGGCGGTCATCAGGTCTGAGAGTGAAATTGCATCGCCTTCGGTCAATTCTGCGGAACTTCGCTGCTTTGTCAGCGCGTTTACCTGATTGGGCACCGTAATTTCCGTTTCGAGATCCTGCCCTGATTCCGCCAGAAGAACACAGGTCATCAGCCTTGGAAGAAAACCGCAATATCCGGTTTCAGCTTCGTTTTTGCCAAAAAGAACGCGGCCGTTTTTTGCATTGAGAATGACGGCTTTTTCGGCTGTTATTTCCGGAGGGGCGACACTTTGTTCCGGCGGCTCTTCGGCCAGAGAAGGGGCCGCTGCAGAAAGAAAAAAACAGAGGACGATGAAAAAAAGGAATGTTTTCTTCATGAAGTTCCCTTTCAGTCGATGACGAGTTAAGATAAAAGGTTGGAAAAAGATATAGTTTTTTTACAATTTTATGGTACTATGAATAAAAGAAATCGTTGTTTCACACAGAAAATCCGATTTTCTTTTCTGCTTCAATTATAGCATATATCCCTTATGTTTTCAATATTATATTTTTGAATTTTTAGAAACAGGAGCTGATATTCCATGAAAAAGAATCTGAAACCGGGAACACTTTGCGTTCAGGGCGGCTGGCAGCCGAAAAACGGGGAGCCGAGGATGCTTCCGATTTATCAGAGTACCACTTTTAAGTATGAAAACAGCGAGCAGATGGCGAAACTTTTTGATTTGGAAGCTTCGGGATATTTTTATACCCGTCTGCAGAATCCGACCAATGATACCGTAGCTGAAAAGATTTGCCAGCTGGAGGGCGGCGTTGCCGCTATGCTGACGGCTTCAGGGCAGGCTGCTTCGTTTTTTTCGATTTTTAATATCTGCTCCGCCGGGGATCATGTCGTTAGTTCGGCGGCCCTTTATGGCGGCACGTCAAATCTTTTTACCGTAACACTGAAGAAAATGGGAATTGATTTTACGTTGGTTGACCCGGATCTTCCCGCTGAGGAGCTTGCAAAGGCTTTCCGGGATAATACGAAAGCGGTTTTTGCCGAAACCATTTCAAATCCTTCGGGCGTGATTCTGGATATTGAGAAATTTGCTTCGCTTGCCCACCGTCATGGTGTGCCGCTGATTGTTGACAATACGTTTGCGACGCCTGTAAACTGCCGTCCTTTCGAATTCGGCGCGGATATTGTCATTCATTCTACCACCAAATATATGGACGGCCATGCGGCGGCTGTCGGCGGCTGTATTGTAGACAGCGGGAATTTTGATTGGATGGCACATCCGGAAAAATTCCCCGGCCTTTGCACGCCCGACGATTCTTACCATGGTATCGTTTATGCTG
The DNA here is from genome assembly GCA_948443805.1 of uncultured Clostridia bacterium. Classification (GTDB taxonomy): domain Bacteria; phylum Bacillota; class Clostridia; order Oscillospirales; family UBA644; genus CAOJUB01. The sequence goes on from CAOJUB010000001.1 coordinate 40,924, forward strand.
AAAAATTCGGAAAAGGCGCGTATATCACGAAAGCAACGGCGCAGTTGATGCGGGATCTTGGTTCGATCCAGTCGCCGCAGAACGCGTTTCTGTTGAATCTGGGGTTGGAAACGCTGCATCTTCGTATGAAAAAACATTGCGAAAATGCACAGGCCGTTGCTGAATATCTGGAACAGAACGAGCATGTTGCCTGGGTTAACTATGGCGGTCTGAAAAGCAGCAAATATCATGCTCTTGCCCAGAAATATATGCCGAACGGCACCTGCGGCGTAATTGCCTTTGGCCTGAAAGGCGACCGGGAAACGGCCATTCGTTTTATGGACAGCTTAAAACTGGTTTCTATCGTGACACATGTTGCCGACGCCCGTTCCTGCGTGCTTCATCCTGCGAGCCACACGCACCGCCAGTTAAATGACCAGCAGCTGCGCGAAGCCGGTGTCAGCCCTGATCTGATTCGTTTTTCCGTTGGTATTGAGGAACTTCCCGATATTCTTGCCGATGTGGAACAGGCGATTCAGAAAGCATATTGCTGACGAAGTTTTTTAATCATAAAAATTATGCCGAACCGGTTTCGGTTCGGCGGCTTTTTTATATGACGTTTCAACTTTTGATAAAGATTGCTGATTCCAGAAGGCTTTTCAGCACCTCTTTGGTCTGCCGGCGGATTTCTTCCCGTGAAAGGTCGGCGCTGTAACTTTCGCTGATAAAGCCCCACAATGCATAATACAGCAGCGCCGTTGTTTGCTTTACGGTATATTGAGAATTGATTTTATTTTTTTCCTTATCGGCGCGGTGTTCAATATAAGAGGAAACGTATTGATACAATAAATGGTTCAGATAGGGGCTTTCCCGGAAGCTGGTATGGGGAAAGAACAGGTTATGGTCATAATAAATATTTAAAATGCAGTCGAACATATTACAATAACTGACGATCGGGTCGCCCTGCGGGTTGTTTGTTTTCTGCAGGTCGTGGAATTCATCGGTTGCAATGGCCACCATATCCTGGAAGATATCGTCGGCAAGATCGTATTTATCATTGTAATGGGTATAAAAGGTGATTCGGCTGGTTTGTGCCGTTTCGCACAGTTCTTTGACTGAAATCTGTTCAAACGCTTTTTGTGAAAGCAGTTCGATGAGTGTTCGTTTCAGATTTTTCTTCGTTTTAAGAATCCGTCTGTCCTCCGCCATGGAATCTCCCTTTCTTTTTATTGTAATATGAACAGTTTGCAGTTGCTGTTCTATTATTGCTACGGTTTTTTCGTTTGGTTATTGTATAAAACTGAACAATGTGGTATAATATACGCAGAAAGCCTTACTGCGTAAGCTTTTGCGGTTTCACCGCTCCCGTGCGTTGCACGGGCTGCGACATTGACGGCTTTGCAAAGAATGCCAATGCAAATAGTATTTGCATGCAAGCAAGCATTTTTGCTTCATGGTATAAAAAGAACAGTAAACTGTTCTTTAGAAATGCAGGGTATAACAAGGAACAGAAATCGTTAAAATCTCTGTTCCTTATTGCTAAACTATATTGAATATTAATATTGTAGCATAGATTTTATGATTTGTCAACCGGAAAGTGATTTCCGGGAAAAACGCGGATTATTTTCGGCGGCAGTTCGGGCGCGGATCTCGCGGTAAAAGAAAGGAAAACTTTTTATGGCTCCTTATGTTATCAGTTGCTGTTCTACAGCCGATCTCCCGGAAGAATATCTGAACCGCCGGAATATTTCGCATATTTGCATGCATTTTTCTCTTGACGGCTGTCAGTATCAGGATGATCTCGGCCGGTCTGTACCGTTCGATGCTTTTTATGATGCGATGCGCGCCGGCGCCGAAACCAAGACGTCGCAGGTGAACGCCGGGGAATTTATGGAATATTTTTCCTCTTTTTTGGAGCAGGGAAAAGATATTATTCATGTTTCTATGTCCAGTGGGTTTTCCGGTACGTATAATTCGGCGATGATTGCAAAAGAACAGTTGCAGGAACAGTTTCCTGACAGAAAAATTTATATTTTCGATTCTCTCTGCGGTTCCTGTGGCTATGGCATGGTGGTCGACCGTCTGGCCGATCTGCGCGACGCCGGGAAGACTATGGAGGAATGCCGCGCCTGGGCGGAAGCGCATATTCTGGATGTAAACGCCTGGTTTTTTGTTTCGGATCTGAAATATTTGATCCAGGGCGGCAGAATTTCCAAGACGGCAGGCGTTCTTGGTTCTCTTTTGCAGATTTGTCCGCTGATTACCGCCGATACGAAGGGAAAACTGGTTTCCAAACATAAAATCCGGACAAAAGCCAGGGCGATGGCTGAATTGGTAAAAAAAATGGAAGAAAGCGCTTTGGGCGGTTTGCATTATGACGATGTCTGTTTTGTCTGCCATGCGGGCTGTCCTCAGGACGCCCGACAGGTTGCGGATTTGATTGAAGAAAAGTTTCCGAACCTCGCGGGAAAGGTGCAGATCAACAGCATCGGCACCACCATGGGAAGCCATTGCGGCCCGGGAACGGTAGCGCTTTTTTATTGGGGAGAAAAGAGAACCGATTAAATTTGTTGCTTCTTAAGCCTGAAAATGAATGATGAAAAAGAAAAGCCGGCGGAATTTCCGCCGGCTTTTCTTTTCTTCCGGTATAAAAACCAAGGGAAGAATTCTTATGAAAATGAGGAGTGATCGTTTTTATTTTTTCTTTTTCAGCAAAACGGCTGCGGCCGCTGCCAGCGAAAGCATCGCCGTTGCGCCGAAAAGGTCGCCTGCTGCGGTGTGGGGGTTGCCTTTGCCGGTGGCTTCTTTGAGAACCACACCGCAAACCGTGCAGGTCTGCGCTTCGGTTTTGGTGGCTTCCGCGCCTGGGGTGTGGCCGAAAAGTTCGCATTCGGTTTTTCCGCAGTTGCCGCAGCGGTGGTTTTCATCAAAATTGTGATAACCTTTTTCTTCCGGATGTCCGGGAGCGATAACGGCTCCGCAGGCAGAACAGTTTCTGTCATAGCAGACAATGTCATCACTTACTGTTACTGGGTGCGCGTTCGGGTTAACATCCCCTTCGATTGCACCGCAAATCCTACAGGTTTTGCGGGCGATACAGGTTGCGTCTTGCCATTCATGTTCGCAGTCGTAATCTGGTTCTTCCGGCCATTCAATAAAATAGTTGGGGTGGGCTCGCTGTACTTTCGGGTTTGATTCTAATTTTTTTATCGCGTCAAGCACATTTTGTTTTCCTGCCGGAGATATTGTCAAACAAAGTTTTCTGGCAAAATGGCTTGCTGAAAAGAAAATTTCTCTTACGTCTGTACATTCAATTTCCGGGAAATCTTCAACTGTAAAAATCTCTTTTTCCTGATTGTATTTTCCTTGAATGGAAACGATAATTGTGTCTTCCGGAAAATTGTCGTCAATTGTCGCATTGCAGAGTTCCTTTTCAGCCTCCGCATAGTCAATCCCGGAATGCTTCTTCAACCGATCGATAGCATTATTACGATTGTTCAGCGCTTCTTCCTCCCGTGCAGACAGCGTAAAAAGGAAAAAACCGGGAACATCGTCTTCTTCTATTGCGATGATTTCAACATCCGGAAAATCTTCCGGCGTAAACCGACTTTCAGGTCGGTATGCGTGGACTGAAATCCGCACGTTGGGCGGATATTCATAACCTTTTGCAAAAGTGGTCAGGCCGAACAAAGATAAAATCATTGTCAGCAATAATAAAAATGCCAATGTTTTTTTCATGGTAAAACTCCTCTGTTTTACTTTTTGTATTCTTTTTTCATGATCCATTCATTGAATTTAATCACATTATTTATCGGTTGGAAATAGTGGAGATGCGGCGCATCGTAAAAGTAACTGTATTCCGTGACTATGCCGGACTTCGATGTTCCGTTTATCCGGAATGTATCTAAGGATATTACATTGTCCGAAACATAACCGGTACTGGTATACCAGGTTGTCCAGTTATTAAATGTAGCTCCTGTAGAAGAAAAAAGATGGATTGACATATTTGTTGTGCTATACCGGTACATGGTAACGACATCGTCTTTCCCGTCTCCGTTAATATCTCCTACCGAGAATCTGTCTTTTACATTATTTAGATCATAACCTGTGCTGACCGGCCTCCAGGCCTGCCAGTCGTCAAGCCCTTGTCCGGCAGAACGAAAACATGTTTTTCATTTTTCTTCACCCTTTCGTTGGTTGTTTCCGCGTTTTTCCTCCTTTCTGTCTGCGGGATTTCGTCTTGAAGTTCTTAAAAATATATCGCTAATCTTTACTATACAGGCTTACTACAGATAGTATACCATAAAAAAGAACGAAATGCAAGTATTTTTCACATTTCGTTCTCATTTTCTAAACATTTAGACCAGCGCTTCCAATTTTTGGCGCAGTTTTCCCAGAATTTTTTTCTCCAGGCGGGAGATGTAGGACTGCGAGATTGATAAAAGGTCGGCGACTTCCTTCTGCGTATATTCCCGGTGATTATTCAGGCCGAAGCGGAGTTGCATGATTTCTTTCTCCCGGGGTTCCAGATCCTCAATCGCTTTTTTCAGCGCTTCGGTTTCGGCTTCGCTTTCCACTCCGTGGATAACCAGGTCGCTGTCGCTTCCGAGAATGTCGGACAAAAGCAGTTCGTTTCCGTCCCAGTCGGTATTCAGCGGCTCTTCCAGCGAGATTTCGCTTTTGATGTTGGAATTTTTTCGCAGATACATCAGAATTTCATTTTCGATGCAGCGGGAGGCGTAGGTGGCAAGTTTGATTTTTTTGACCGGGCAGAACGTATTGACGGCTTTAATCAGGCCGATTGTTCCGATGGAGATTAGGTCTTCGATGTAAATGCCGGTGTTTTCGAATTTTTTTGCGATGTAGACGACCAGCCGGAGATTATGTTCGATTAATTCGGTTCTTGCGGCGGTTTTGTTGGTTTTCATCAGTTCCAGCAAAAAGGCTTCCCGTTCGGGCGAGAGAGGTGGGGGAAGCGAGTCGGAGCCGTTGATATAATAGATTTCCAGCGCGGTAAGGTCGGAAAACCGTTTGACAAGGCGGCGGTCACTGTTGAGCAGCCCGAAGAAAAACCGGGAAATAAAGTTGTTGTGTGTTTGTTGTGTGTCTGTCATAATATACTCCAATCCGCTGCAAAAGCAGCATTATTTTAGCATGATAAAGGAAGGTCTTATTCCCCGTAGCAGAGTTCCCGGCCGATAATGCCCCGGTATTTTCCGTTCCGGTCAAGATCTTTGGGGACAATTGCCACCACGGCACGGCGAGCCTTTTCTCCGATCATAAAAACATCGGGGCGGAAACCGGTCAACAGTCCGTTTTCCGCTGCGCCTTTAAAAGGAATCAGAAACAGGCGGTTTCGGAACGCCGGATTTTTGCTGAGCGTTTCGAAGAGATCGGTTTCCCGAAAGGCTTCCTCCGGAAGGATTTTTTTCAGCGCCGAGCGTTCAACAACGGCAACCGGCAGACCGGAAAGGGTTTCGCGGAGAAAATTTCCGCTGTCGTAAAGGCAGCAGACGTCTGCTTTTTTTCCGCCGATAGAAATATGGCATTCAAAAAGTTCCTCTTTTGTTGTTCGCCGCTTATAAAAATCGGAAATGATCCGTTGCAGCAGGCAGAGGAAAATTCCCATAATAAGCAGATACGGAAGCGGCAGGTTGTAGTAGATTTCTCCGTTATTGACATAAAAAGAGGAATTGGCGAAGGGAAGGTATTGAAACGCGGTAATCAGGCCGACATAGCCGAACGAAACCAACAGGAAAATAATCAGGTTCTTGAAATAGATCCGCATGCTGCGGAAATCGAAAGCGATCAGTGAAATAACGGCGGCAACGGCGATTTTGAAAAAAAGATTCAAGGTGAAAGAAAATGCCGGAAGACAGACGACCAGTCCGTAAACCGTGGCAAGCGCGGCGGCAAGAAAAAAACGCAGCGGAGAAATTTTTCCTCCGGTTATTTTGTAGGTTATATACAGCAGCGTGCTGTTGATGACAGCGTTTACAAAAAAAAGGAGATCAACATATACGGTTACTTCTTCGGACATTTTTTTCGCCCCTTTTTGGTATCTGCTTTTATTATACTGTTTCCGGTTGGTATTTTTTGGCGAAGAAAGTCAGCCGCCAGAGAAAAACAAAGCGCAAAAACCGATAAAGTTTTTATTTGTTTCGTTTTGTTAACAAAATCCGACAAACCGGGAAACCTTTTTCCGAATTGCTTGCAATACGCAAGGTTTTGTGCTATACTATACGCGGAATCGGAATACGGCCGAGATATGGTATGTGTACATGAGATAGTGGCAATGTCGGAGGGAATCCTGCCGAAATGGATTGCCCAGCCGGGGTTCCGGAAAACCAGAAGATAACGCCGCCGTTTTTTACCGTTCGGGGCGTTTGGTAAATCGGATCAGATAAATTGCATGATAAATAATGGAGGATTGGAGACCGATATGAAAGTAGAACTTTCCGTTTTGAACCTTCCCGGCGCATCGATCGAGCCGGAGAACCCCCTGCCTCTTTTCCGGGACCGGCATCCCGACGGATACAGCGGAAAAGACGATACGCTGACGGAGGAAGAGCAGACGCTGCTGAATTATGAAGCGAATTTCAGAATTCTTCCGTACTGTATGCAGGATCGCTATACCCGCGAGAAAAAACCGATGCAGTTAAAAACGGTGATTCTGGAAAACGACAAACTGAAAGCCACTTTTCTTTGCGGATACGGCGCAAAGCTGCATTCTCTGGTCAAGAAGGAAACCGGGAAGGAAATTCTGTTTTCCAATACTGTGATCCAGCCCGGGAATTTGGCAATCCGCAATGCGTGGACTTCCGGCGGAATCGAGTGGAATATCAGTCAGCTGGGGCATTCCTTTACCACCTGTGAAAATATTTTTATGGCTAAAATGACCGATAAAAAGCTGGGGGAATTTGTCCGTGTTTTTGAGTTCGAACGGCAGAAGGGACTTTTTTGGTACATTGATTTTTATCTTCCGGAAGGTTCGGAACTTCTGTTTGCCTATGTGCGGATTGTCAACCCGAACGACACTGAGTCGCCCATGTACTGGTGGACGAATACGGCGGTTCCCGAAAGCGATAAGACCCGCCTTTTTTCTAATGTTTCCCGTTGTCTGGTTCTGAAAAACGGCGCGTGGACGGCAACCGATCTTCCGCATCATCCTGCGGTGCCCGGCGTGGATATTTCCTATTCGAAAGGGTTTCCTTTTTCCAACGAATTCTTTTTCCAGACCCCGAAGGGAACCTCTATGCCGTGGGAAGCGGTCGTTAATGAAGACGGGACGCTTTTTTGCGAGGCGTCGACCGAATTGCTGCGATACCGGAAAATGTTTTGCTGGGGAAGCCATCAGGGCGGCCAGCATTGGCAGGAGTATCTTTCCGAGCCGAACAAGGGGTATTATGTCGAAGTGCAGGCGGGAATGGCGCCGACACAGCGCCACGGGCTGAAAATGCCGGCGAATACGGTATGGGATTTTGTGCAGGCGTTCGGTGAGACGGTAGCGCCGGAAGAAAGCCATTCGCCTGATTGGAACAAGGCGAAAAAAAAGGTTGAAAAAGCGGTTAAAAAGCATATCAGCGAGAAAAAATTATATAAAATGCTGGAAAAAGGCAGAAGCCTTTCCGAAAAGACGCCGTCGGATTTTCTGAATTTCGGCAGCGGGTGGGGCGCGCTGGAGACCGAACGGCTGGCATTGGAAGAAAAAAGCGTGCCGCAGGGATTTTATTTCCCTTCTTCTTCTATGGGCGAACCGCAAATGGCATGGCTTGGTTTGCTCCGGAACGGCGTGCTTTATGAAAAAGAAGAACATGATCTTCCTTTTTCCTGGATGGTGCAGCCCGCATGGCGTAAAATTCTGGAAGAAAGCCTGGAAAAACAGGAAAACCGAAATTGGTTTTCGCTGATGCATCTGGGCAATATGCTTTATGAAGATTTTCAGGAGGAAGCCGCAGCGGCTCTGTGGGAGGCTTCGCTTGAAAAGAAACCGACGCAGTGGGTTTACCGGAATCTTGCCGTGAAAGCCGATCAGTTCGGAAGAAAAGAGCAGGCGCTGAGTTATATGGAGAAAGCCTATGCGCTGGAAAATTCTTTCTGCGACGCCGGTTTTTATGAAGAATATTTCAAATTGCTTTCCGAACAGGGCGATTATGAGAAAATCTGGCAGGCGATTCAGACAATGCCGGTTTCATTCCAGAAATTGCACCGGATGCAGATTATTGCCGGCCAGGCGGCGTTGGCAACCGATAACCTTTCTTATGTTGAACCGATTTTTGAGACCGAAAACGCCGTAATCCGCGAAGGAGAATTGACGCTTGTGGATATGTGGTACCGTTATTCTGCAAAAAAATTGGCCAAGGAACGCGGTGTGGAATATTCCGACGAACTGTATGAAGAAGCGAAAAAACTCTGCCCGCCGCCCAAGAATGTGGATTACCGGATCAATTAAAGTCCTGGCGGGCATCCCGTCGCCCAAGAATGTGGATTACCGGATCAATTAAAGTCCCGGCGGGCATCCCGTCGCCCAAGAATGTAGATTATCGGATCAATTGAAGTCCCGGCGGGCATCCCGTCGCCCAAGAATGTGGATTCCCGGATCAATTAAAGTCCCGGCGGGCATCCCGTCGCCCAAGAATGTAGATTATCGGATCAATTGAAGTCCCGGCGGGCATCCCGTCGCCCAAGAATGTGGATTACCGGATCAATTGAAGTCCTGGCGGGCATCCCGTCGCCCAAGAATGTAGACTACCGGATCAATTAAAATTCCGGCGGGCATCCCGTCGCCCAAGAATGTGGATTACCGGATCAATTAAAATTCCGGCGGGCATCCGGTTTTAAGGAAATATACTTTTCCGGCAGCCGGGATTGATCGCGTGAAAGCGCTGTCTGTAAAAAAAACGAAAAATACAAAAAAGATTCCACCGGAAAAACCGGCGGAATCTTTTTTGGCAAATATTTCTTGACGTTTTGGATTTTTCGTGCTATACTGTAAATAGGAAAAGGTCTTATATTTTAAATGTACGGTGGGGCGAGGCTGTTTTTATGGGAAAACGGCTTTTATCTGTCAAATTTAAGTTCAAACTATTTTATGGGGACTCGGGCAGTCTTTTTCGCGCTGGGATTGCCGGCTGAAAAAATAAAAACAGATGGAAGAAATAACATCGGATAAGGGGTAAGCTATGGAGAATTTTGTTATTACAATCAGCCGCTGCTGCGGCGGCAATGGATCCGCCGTTGGCAAATTACTGTCTGAACGGCTTGGCGTTGCTCTGTACGACAGGAATTTGCTAAACCTTGCCTCGGAGGCGAGCGGGATTAATCAGGCGCTGTTTGAGCAGGCGGATGAGAAAGTGAAGAATCCGCTGCTGTTTAAAATTTCGAAGAGCGTTTATCACGGAGAACTGATTCCTCCTGGGCGGGGAGATTTTACGTCGGATAAAAATTTATTCAACTATCAGGCGAAGGTTCTTCGGGAGTTGGCTTCGCAGGAATCTTTTGTTGTTGTCGGCCGGGCCGGCGGTTTTGTCCTGAAAGACCATCCCCGGATTCTCCGGTTGTTTGTTTATGCGCCTCATGATATCTGCGTATCCCGGATGATGGAGCTGATGGGGCTGAATGAACGGGAGGCGGAAGCGCTGATTGCGCAGCGTGACAAAGACCGGGGAGAGTATCACAAGTATTTTACCGGCGAGGACTGGCTGGATTTCCGGAATTATGATCTTTGCCTGAATACGGCTTCTCTTTCCTATGAAGGCTGCGTAGAGCAAATTTTGTATTATCAAAAGCTGAAATTCGGATCGCTCTGATTTTTTGCAAAAAAGAAGGGCGTCTGTGACGCCCTTCTTTTGAAATTTTTGAACTTAGATGTTTGCAAAGTATTTGATGGTTCTGACCATCTGGCTGGTGTAGGAGTTCTCGTTGTCGTACCAGGAAACGACCTGTACCTGATAGGTATCGTCATCGATTTTGGAAACCATGGTCTGGGTTGCGTCAAAGAGAGAACCGTAGCGGATACCGATAATATCGGAAGATACCAGCTGTTCTTCGGTGTAGCCGAAGGATTCGGAAGACGCGGCTTTCATCGCGGCGTTGATACCGTCAACCGTAACGTCTTTTCCTTTGACAACAGCAACAAGAATGGTGGTCGAACCGGTGGGAACCGGAACTCTCTGTGCAGAACCGATCAGTTTGCCGTTCAGTTCCGGAATAACAAGGCCGATTGCTTTTGCTGCGCCGGTGGAGTTCGGAACAATATTAACAGCCGCTGCGCGTGCTCTTCTCAGGTCGCCTTTTCTGTGGGGACCATCGAGAACCATCTGGTCGCCGGTGAAAGCATGGATGGTGGACATGATACCGCTCTGAATGGGAGCGTAATCGTTGAGAGCTTTTGCCATGGGAGCCAGGCAGTTGGTGGTGCAGGAAGCCGCAGAGATGATTTTGTCATCGGCGGTAAGAACCTTTTCGTTTACGCTGTATACAACGGTGGGCAGATCATTTCCTGCCGGAGCGGAAATAACAACTTTTTTCGCGCCTGCATCAATGTGCGCCTGCGCTTTGTCTTTGGAACAGTAAAAACCGGTGCATTCCAGAACAACGTCAACGCCGATTTCTCCCCAGGGAAGATCTTTTGCGTCTTTTTCCGCATAGATTTTAATGGTTTTTCCGTCAACGGTGATCGAATCTTCACCGGCAGAAACGGTGTCGCAGAGTGCATATCTACCCTGTGCGGAATCGTATTTCAGAAGATGAGCAAGCATTTTGGGGCTTGTCAGGTCGTTGATTGCAACGATTTCATAACCTTCTGCGCCGAACATCTGTCTGAACGCGAGACGGCCGATACGGCCGAAACCGTTTATTGCTACTTTAACTGCCATAATTTTTTCCTCCTAATATGTGGTAATCTGATTACGTTTCTATTTTATTATATATTTATGGTGATTGCAAGACCTTTTATTAAAAAAAAAGCGAAATTTGTTTAAAAAATCTTTATCATTTTCCGCTGTGCGGTTTTTCACTTCTTCGGTTTCCCGTTTGATCCCGGGTTTGAGGCATGGAGGAGGCCGGCCGGGTCGGCAGAAAACTGCGGTAGCGGAAACCGGAGGGGTTATGACTGAAAAAACATGGAAAAAAACGGAATTGCTGCAACAGCTGGAGGCGGTTTATGCTTCTCGCGCCTGTCCGGCGCTGTTTGTCCGGAAGAATCTTTCTCCATTTTACTTTAACGCCGCTGCTATGCTGTATTATCCGTCTCTCTGCAAAGACGGGCTGTCGCCGTTTGTTTCTTCAGAGTCGTTTTCAGAAAACGGTTTGATTCTTCTGAAGGGAAATGCGCGTTCGCCGTTCCCCGAGTATGTTCTCTGTCCGCTTTCTCTCCGGGACGCCGGCGTTTTTCGCGTGCAGCTTCTGACGGATCCTGCGGCAAACCGCCGGTGGAAGGAGATTTTCCGGCAGGATTTTTTCCTGAATGAGTCCTGCAAAACCGCTTTCCGGGATATCCGGAAACTGTCATCCGCGTTATCGCGGATGAAAAAGGGCGGGAGCGATGTGGCTACGGCGGAAAAACTCGTTGCTTCTTTAAAACAGACGGTTTCGGAACTTCAGCGGCGGATTTCCGATGATGTTCCTCAAAGAGAAACTTGTTTTGACCCGTTTCTTCTGTTAAAAACGGCAGAAGACCGCATTTCGGATTTTATTGTTTCCGACCGGAGCCAGACCCGGCTTACGGTTTTTTGCGATCCGCTGCTGTTTCTTCGTTCAGTGCTTCTTGCCGCCAGGTATCTGATGTCCTGTTCCAGCTGCAAAGGGAAGCTTTTCTGTGAACTGTCGGATCAGGAAGGTCAGGTATCGGTTGCGGTCAGCCGGTCGGCGTCGGAATCTCCTTCGCTGGTTCCCGATGCGGTTTTGTCTCTCTGCGAGCAAACAGCTTTGGACGGCGGCGGAAACGTTACCATGTCGGTTTCGGAAGAGAAAATAACGATCGGTCTTCTTTTTGAAGGGCACTATTACGACCCTGCTGCATTTACTCTTTCCGGGGACGATTTTTTCGATCTTCTGTATCGTTGCGATGATCTTCTGACCGAGGATTTTTGCCGTCATTCCAATTGTTAAAAAAAAATGAAATTTCACGCCCTTTATTGCAAATCTGCGGGATTTTTGGTATAATATGTGATAATAGACGGATTGTTTTGCGTCTTTTTGCGGCGGATGCTGCGTTTATATTGAAATATGAGGTGGAACAGCTATGAAAAAATTCATGAAGGTTATGGCTTTCGTGCTTGTTGCTGCAATGATGCTTTCTCTTGCTGCCTGCGGAAAAAAAGTGGAAGATTCTTCTTCGGATTACGCCGACAGCAGTGAAAACCAGCAGCGCTGGCTCAAAACGCCGAACAGCAGTCTGGTTATCAATCCCGATTTTGTTGCGGGCGCTTCTTCCGAGTCTGAAAAACAGGCTCTGAATCTTGGAATCACGGATGATTCCGGCAATGTATCCAAATCGTTTAACGATCTGTTGTTCCTTTTGGAAGACCGGAGCGCGAACGGTGTCGGCGGTGTTGAATACTGGTCGGCGGATTTCTCGGCTTCTTCCGAACTGTGGATGGGCATGACGGATCTTGACGCGAACAACAGCAGAAACGACGCGCTTGACATTGTTGTAAATGATGAGAAAAAGAGACTGCACGGCGAAGGCGACGAATTTGATTTGGACGAAAACAATCTTACACTGGTCGTTGATGTCAAACAGTGCGATGCACCGTTCACGATCCGGCTCAGAACAACCGGCCCCGCTGTTGAAGTGCCGATGGGGACGATCAACTCTCCGGGAACGTACACGTATAACTTGAGAAACTATCTTCGTTCGGGTACCAGCCAGAATGTTTCTTACGGCACCCGTCTGGTCAGCTTCGACTTTGATTTCTCTTCCGGCGGTTCTTATAAATTCAACAGCTTTAAGCTGATGAATCTGGATTCCGGCTTGCAGAAAGCGGACGCAAATGTTTCTTCTACCTGGGCGCCTTATGCGATTACCTCCGAACTGGCTTTCCCGAACGGAACGACCGTCAAAGCCGAAGATTTCTTCTACGGTGCGAACACCGTTGATAGAAAAATTTCCTGCACGAAAAACGGAATCATCGCTCTTGCCGGAAAAGTATACGGTACGGCGGCTTTTGACGAGGGCGAAAACATGATTTCAATGGAAAGCGGCGACGGCAATATCGCAATTATTTCCAAGAGAAAAGGCACTCTGATGTTCTATAAAACCGAGGAGGAAATGCTCTCCGGCATGAACGGAAGCGAGGATCCGGCCGACGCGGCTTTCTGGGTCATGCAGATCGGCGATGTTAACGCTCCCAATGAAGAGGCGGAAGTGGAGGGTGATGTCTTCTATGTTTCCGTTTCGTTGGATCCGTCAAAATCGGTAGACGAACTGAGAAAGCTTTCTTATGACGGCGTTTCTTCCAAAGGGGAGAGAATTTACAGCGATCTTCCGGCTTACTGGACCGGACTTCTTTCCGAAAAGAATATCTCGGATTATATTACGGCGATCGAAAAATAAACAGGATATTAAACCGGACGGGATTTCCCCGTCCGGTTTTTTCTTTTTCGGAATAAAATCCGTTTTGTCTGCATAAGCATTGAGTAAAGGCTGACTTCGGCGGGAACGGGATCCTTTTCCGCAGGCGCTGTGCGGGAACCGGACAGGAAAGACCGGGCTGTTTCTCGGACAGACTGTTCGGAAAGTTTCGTTTGTTTCTCCCGGTCGGTTCAGCCGATTATTTTATCCCTTTGTTTCAGACCTGGCCGCCGCCGGATGAACGGACGCATAAGAAAGGCTTTTCTGTTGTTGAAACGGGCGGTTTTCGGCTGCAAAGATGATGGCAAAGGAGAAAAGAAGAGGTGTCGTCAATGAATTATGAAAAAGGATCGGTTCTTTGCAGCAAGCTTTCTTTTAACGCCGTCTGTGAAGGGGCTGCGGAGGGGGAATTGATTTTGCCGGATTATTATCCTCCGATTACGAAAATTGTAAAGAGCGGGGTTTCCCCCTATGTCAAATCGAAAAATTTTTACGGCGATAAGCTTGTCGTGGAAGGAAGCGCGACTTTCCGGGTGACTTATTTGTCGGAGGACGGGCGGCTCTGCGGCGTTTTCTCTTCGGTTCCGTTTTCTGCTTCGTGCCGTTGGGAAGGGGAGGAAACGATGGTTCGGACCTCCTGCCGCTCTGAGTATTTCGACGTTCGGGCACTGAGTCCTCAGAAACTGCATTTCAAAGCGACGGTTTCGGTTGGCGCAGAGGCTTTTTCTCCTGCCGACCAGCCGGTTCTTCTTGCAGCGCAGGGGGATGGCGAGGTTGAACTTCGTACTTCGGAGGCTGTATGCTGCCGGAACACGGCGTTTGGTCAAAAAAATATAAATATTTCCGATGAAGTTCCGGTTGAAGGACGCCCTGTGCCGGCAGAAATCCTTGATTATTCGCTGGATTTTATTCCCGGCGAAGAAAAAGTTCTGGAGGGAAAGGCCGTTGCGAAAGGCGATATGGTGCTTACTGTAATCTACCGCAGTGAAGAGGGCTCTGTGGAGGTTTTTGAACATAAAATCGCGCTTTCTCAGGTGATTGACGCTTCCGGATTGGATGAGGATACACTTTGCTGCGTTTCGTTTTCTCCGGCAGAATTCTCGCTTTCTTTAAAAGAGGATGAGAACACGCTGCTGTACGACGGGGTTGTTTCGGCAGAGCTTACCGGCTGGAAAAGTGAGAAATATCAGGTTGTTTCCGATGCTTTTTCTCCCGGATATGAATTGGAACTCAAGCCGGGCCGGGCAGTTATGGAAAAAGCGCTTTTTCAGAACGAGACGATTACCTTTAACGAGAGGATTTCGGTTCCCGCCGCGAAAATTCACAGTGTCGTTCCCAAAGCGCGGATTGAAAAGATTTCCGTTGGCGATAACGGCGAAGGTGTGATTTCCGGCGTTTTTGTCTGTTCGGTTTTTTACGAAGATTCCGAAGGCATGTTTTCCGGTTGTGATAAAGAACTTCCTTTTACGATGAAAGCGCCGCTTGACGGGAATGTGATGTCGCTTCGCGGGGATCTTTCCATGGGGATTGCTTCTTCCGCCTTTCTCTGCACTGATGCTTCTTCGGTCGAAGTTCGCATGAACTGTACGGTACGGGGGATTTTATTTGCCGCAGAAGAAAAGGAAATTGTTTCAGACATTACACTGCTTGGAGAAAAGCAGTTTGGTAATACGGCGAATGCGGTTCTTTATTTCGCCCGGGAAGGGGATTGCCTGTGGGATGTCGCCAAAGAATTTTCTGTTTCCCCAGCTCTGATTATGGCCGATAACGGATTGTCGGAAGAGGTATTTTCTTCCGATCAGCGCATTCTGATTACGCGGGGGTAAGGTGCGGAAATCGGTCGGTCTTTGAGAGAGGTTCGGTTGTATGCGGATTGTTCAGGAAAAGTTTTCATTTTTTTTCTTCTTTACACTTGACAGCGTGCGGAAAATATGATATACTGTCTCAGTCCTAAGACAATAGGTGCTTTCGCTTAAACATACCTATCGAGGAAGAGTTTCTATTATTTTTCTGGAACAAACAGGTGATTATTGCTCTTTCATAACGGTAGTTGTGAAAGAGCTTTTTTTGGAAAGCGCTGATTTTATATTCCGGGAGGTGAAAATCATGCCGAGTGAAAAAGTATTGCTTGAGAAAAAGGAAATCGTTGCAAGCCTTGTCGAGAAAATCAAAGGATCTACCGCCGGTGTTTTTGTCGATTACAAAGGAATCAATGTTGCGGAAGACACCGCTCTCCGTAATGAACTCCGGAAGGCTGGCGTAGAATATTCCGTAATCAAGAACACCCTTGCACGTTTTGCCGTCAAAGAAGTCGGATACGAATCTCTTTCCGATATTTTCAACGGAACGACCGCGATGGCGGTTTCCGCCGATCCGATCGCTTCTGCAAAAGTTCTTTGCAAATATGCGAAGGATCATGAGAACTTTACCGTAAAGGCCGGATTCCTTGACGGAGAAGTTCTGGACGTTGACGGCGTCAAAGCGCTTGCCGATATTCCTTCGAAGGAAGGTTTGTTGGTCAAGATGATGGGAAGCATGCAGTCTTCTCTGTACAGCCTTGCATTTGCTTTGCAGGCAATTATCGACAAAGACGGTTCTGCTCCGGCTGAAGCCGAGGCGTAAGTCTTTTATTATGAAAAAATTAGGAGGAAATTGAAAATGGCTACTGAGAAATCTATGGAAATACTTGAACAAATCAAAACCTTAACAATACTTGAACTGGCTGACCTGGTAAAAGCAATCGAAGAGGAATTCGGCGTATCTGCCGCTCCTGTTGCTGTTGCTGCTCCTGCTGCCGGAGACGGCGCTGCTGCCGGTGCTGAACAGACCGAGTTCACTGTTATTCTTGCTGACGCCGGCGCTTCTAAGATGCCGGTTATCAAAGCGGTAAGAGACGCGACAGGCCTTGCGCTTAAAGAAGCGAAAGAACTGGTTGACGGCGCTCCCAAGACGGTAAAAGAAAACGTTTCCAAAGAAGAAGCGGAAGCTCTGAAAGCTGCTCTGGAAGCTGCTGGCGCGAAAGTTGAGCTGAAATAATCAATTCATAGGATTGATTGAAAGGACTTGTGTGATTTTTGCACAGGTCCTTTTTGTCTTTCTTTTTAGGCCGGAAGTTGTCTGATCTGCTATTTTATGAAAAAAATGTAAATTCCCGCTTTCTCTATTGACATTGGTTTGCGAATATGATATAATTACATCAACATACAAGGTTGATGGGTAAAATAAAGGAGGGAGATATCGTGATAAGTCCGCTGTTACTTTTTTGGCGCTGCACCGGAAGAGAACGAATGTGCAGGAAACCGTCTTTTTTTTCTCTGCGGTTTCGAACCAATGTTTCCGGCGGTTTAATCCGATGTTCCCGGGATGTTGGTATTGACAATCAAAATTTCATGAATTTCATAAAATAAAGAAAGAAGGAATCTCCATGTCTTACCAGTATGATAACTATAAATTTGAAACCATTCAGCTTCATGCAGGGCAGGAAAGCCCTGATCCGGCTTCCGATGCAAGGGCGGTGCCGATTTATCAGACCACCTCTTACGTTTTTAAAAATTCGGCGCATGCCGCCGCCCGTTTCAGCCTTGCCGATGCGGGGAATATTTACGGCCGGCTGACCAATTCTACCGTGGATGTTTTTGAACGGCGCGTGGCGGCTCTTGAGGGCGGCGTTGCCGCTTTGGGCGTAGCTTCCGGCGCCGCCGCAATTACCTATACGTTTTTGAACCTTGCCGGGGCAGGCGATAATATTGTTTCGGCCAAAACGATTTACGGCGGTACCTATAATTTGCTTGAGCATACCCTGCCGCAGTACGGAATCCGCACAACGTTTGTCGATGCTGACAAAGAGGGCGCGTTTGAAGAGGCGATTGATGAAAATACCAAGGCGGTGTTTCTTGAAACCATCGGAAATCCGAATGCCACACTGATTGATATCGAGAAGGTTGCGGCGATTGCTCATAAACATAAAATTCCGCTGGTGGTGGATTCTACTTTTGCCACGCCATATCTGGTCCGTCCGTTTGAATACGGCGCCGATATCGTTGTTCATTCCGCTACCAAATTTATCGGCGGTCACGGAACGGCCATCGGCGGCGTGATCGTTGACAGCGGAAAGTTCGACTGGGAGGCCAGCGGAAAATTTCCGTCGCTGACCGAACCGAATCCCAGTTACCATGGCGTAAGTTTTACAAAGGCGGTCGGCCCGGCGGCTTTTGTGACAAAAATCCGTGCGGTTCTTTTGCGCGATACCGGAGCAACGCTTGCGCCGCTTCATGCCTTTTTGTTTTTGCAGGGATTGGAAACGCTTTCGCTGCGCGTGGAACGGCATGTGGAAAACGCGCTGAAGGTCGTCTCGTTCCTGGCTGCGCATCCGAAAGTGGAATCGGTAAACCATCCGTCCCTGTCTGCGCATCCGCATCATGCGCTGTACCGGAAGTATTTTCCGAACGGCGGCGCTTCTATTTTTACTTTTAATATTAAGGGAGACGCACAGGACGCGCAGAATTTTATCGACCGTCTGAAAATTTTCTCTCTGCTTGCCAACGTTGCCGATGTCAAGTCCCTTGTGATCCATCCGGCTTCCACCACTCATTCCCAGCTGACGGAAGCAGAACTTGCAGAACAGGGAATTCAGCCGAATACCATTCGTCTTTCTGTCGGAACGGAACATATTGACGATCTTCTTGCCGACCTTTCACAGGCATTTGACGCTGTTTAATTGAAACCGGAATAATTGTAAAGGAGAGATGATGATGTCTGCTATTTATACTTCTGCCGATCAGCTGATCGGAAAAACGCCCCTTTTGGAATTGACGCATATTGAGAAAAAACTGGAACTGAAAGCAAAAATCCTTGCCAAACTGGAATATTTGAATCCTGCCGGTTCGGTGAAGGACCGGATTGCGAAGGCGATGATTGACGACGCCGAGAAAAAAGGCCTTCTTAAAGAAGGTTCGGTGATTATCGAGCCGACCTCCGGCAACACCGGTATCGGCCTTGCTTCTGTTGCTGCGGCGCGGGGATATCGGATCGTTATTGTTATGCCGGAAACCATGTCGGTGGAACGCCGGCAGCTGATGGCGGCTTACGGCGCGGAACTGGTTTTGACCGAGGGGGCAAAGGGCATGAAGGGCGCGATTGCCAAAGCGGAGGAAATTGCAAAGGAGACGCCGAACAGTTTTATCTGCGGTCAGTTTGAGAACCCTGCCAATCCAGAGGCGCACCGAAACACAACCGGTCCTGAAATCTATGCAGATACCGATGGGAAAATTGATCTTTTTGTTGCTGGCGTGGGTACCGGCGGCACGGTAACCGGCGTTGGCGAATATCTGAAAAAACAAAATCCCGCCGTTCAGGTCGTAGCGGTTGAGCCGGCTTCTTCTGCAGTTCTGTCGACCGGGGTTCCCGGCAGTCACAAAATCCAGGGGATCGGCGCGGGATTTATTCCTAAAGTGTTGAATTCCGGGATTTATGATGAGGTGATCGCGGTATCGAACGAGGACGCGTTTGCTTATGGTAAGCTGGTCGGGAAGGCCGAAGGCGTTCTTGTCGGAATTTCTTCCGGCGCCGCGCTGAAAGCAGCGGTAGAACTGGCAAAACGGCCGGAGAATGAAGGCAAAACAATTGTGGTTTTGTTCCCGGATACCGGCGACCGGTATTTGTCCACCCCGCTTTTTGCCGACTGACGACCGATTTTGATTCTGGCGGAAAACGATAGAATGACCGGACTTTTTCCGAGGCGTAGAGACGTCTCGGAAATTGTTCGTATCTTGAGAGTTCGGCATGGAGAGCGAAAAAAGAAAGGCGGCGTTGTTATGGAGATTACACGGGAAGCGGCTTGGAATTTGCTGACTGAGTATAATCAGGGAGAATTTCATTTGCGGCACGGGAAAACTGTCGGTGGTGTTATGAAGTGGTTTGCTGAAACGCTTGGTTATGGGGACGAGGCGGATTTTTGGGAAATCGTTGGGATATTGCACGATCTGGATTTTGAGCAGTTTCCGGAACAGCATTGCATCAAATTGCAGGAGATCTTACGCTCGCGGGGCGCGGAGGAGCGGTTGATTCATGCAACGGCAAGCCATGGATGGCAGTTGACGGTTACGATTGCTCCGGAACATGAAATGGAGAAAGTTCTCTATGCTGTGGACGAGCTAACCGGTTTGATTGGCGCTGTTGCCTTGATGAGACCTTCAAAAAGTGTTTGTGATCTTGAGGTAAAAACGGTAAAAAAGAAATGGAAAGATAAAAAGTTCGCCGCAGGTTGTTCCCGGGAAGTGATCGGCCGTGGCGCAGAACTTCTCGGATGGGAATTGGATGATTTGATTGAAAAAACTATTTTTGCTATGAGAAGTTGCGAAAATAAAAGCTGACGAACGCTTCAAAAGAAAGGAACAGGCTACTTATATGGATTGTTTTGAGACACTGATCGGCCGTCTTGCCGCAGAAAGAAATCTTTCGGATTCGGAATTGGCTTTTCTGATTGAAAATGATTCGGCCGCAGAGCCGCTTTTTGCCGCTGCCGACCGGGTTCGGCGAAGCATTTACGGCGACGAAGTGTATCTCCGGGGACTGATCGAGTTTACCAATTACTGCAAAAATAACTGTTACTATTGCGGTATTCGGGCGGGGAATCCAAACGCCGTCCGCTACCGTCTTTCTCAAGAGGAAATCCTTGCGTGCTGTGAAGAGGGGTATTCTCTCGGTTTCCGGACCTTTGTTCTTCAGGGGGGGGAAGACCCCTTTTTTACCGACGACCGGCTCTGCAATGTGATTTCTGCGATTCGGAAACGGTTTTCCGACTGCGCCATCACTCTTTCTGTCGGAGAAAAGCCGAAGGAAAGCTATCAGGCCTATTTCCAGGCCGGCGCAAACCGGTATCTTCTTCGGCATGAGACGGCAGATGATGCGCATTATAAAAAACTGCATCCCGGTTCGATGTCTCCGGAAAACCGTAAACGCTGCCTTTTTAATCTGAAAGCGATCGGCTTTCAGGTCGGTTCAGGCTTTATGGTCGGTTCGCCGGGGCAGACAACGGAAAATCTGGTGTGCGATCTTCGTTTTTTGCAGCAACTGCGTCCGGATATGATCGGGATCGGTCCGTATCTGAATCATGCGCAGACGCCGTTTGCCGGGTCTCCGGACGGGTCTCTTTGGCAGACGCTGCGGCTGATTTCTCTTCTGCGGCTGATGTTTCCGTATGCGCTGATTCCCGCGACGACCGCGTTGGGTACAATTTCGCCCGAAGGGCGGGAGCTGGGACTGAAAGCCGGAGCGAATGTTGTGATGCCGAATCTGTCGCCGGTCGGCGTGCGGAAGCTGTATGATTTGTATGAAAATAAAATTTGCACCGGAGAAGAAGCCGCGCAGTGCCGTGATTGTCTGGCTCGCCGGGTTTTGAAGGCCGGCTACCGTGTGGTTACCGCTGTTGGCGACGTGAAAAAAGAGCCGGAGAAGAATCATTAAAAGTTGATTGGAGAAGAAAGAGGTTTTTCATGAATCATCGTGTTTTGGTTGCTATGAGCGGCGGGGTTGACAGCAGCGTTGCCGCCTATTTATTGAAAGAGCAGGGGTATGAGTGTATCGGCGCGACAATGCGGCTTTTTGAGAATGCCGACGCGGGTTTGCCGCCGCAGAAAACCTGCTGTTCTCTTGATGATGTTGCCGACGCGGAAGACGTTGCGTATCGGCTGGGTATGAAGTTCTATGTGTTTAATTTTACTTCCGATTTCCGGGAAAAGGTGATTTCCCGTTTTATTTCCGCTTATGAAAACGGCTTGACGCCGAATCCCTGTATCGATTGCAATCGGTATATGAAGTTCGAAAAACTGCATCAGCGTGCCCGGATTCTGGAATGCGACTATATTGCAACCGGTCATTATGCGCGGATCGAAGAGAAAAACGGCCGGTATTTGCTGAAAAAAGCGGCCGATCCTTCGAAAGATCAAAGTTATGTCCTATACTCAATGACGCAGGAGGAATTGCGGCATACGCTGTTTCCTCTTGGAGAAATGAAAAAGGAAGAAACCCGGGAAATTGCTGCGGAGCGCGGTTTTTTCAACGCGGACAAGCCCGATAGTCAGGATATTTGTTTTGTTCCTGACGGCGATTATGCAAAAGTCATCCGTTCGCATACCGGAAAAGAGTATCCGCCGGGAAATTTTGTGGATCTTTCCGGCCGGGTGATCGGATTGCATAAGGGAATTATTCATTACACCGTCGGGCAGCGAAAAGGATTGGGACAGGGTTTCGGCGAAAAAATGTATGTCTGTGCGGTACGGAAAGAAGACAATACGGTGGTTCTCGGAAAGAACAGCGATTTGTTTACCAAAGAGCTGGAAGTTCAGGATTTTAACTGGATTGCATTTGACGAACCGGAGGTCCCGTTTCAGGCGGAGGTTCGTATCCGGTATCAGCAGAAAGAGCGCCCCGCAACGGTTCTTCCTCTTGGCGGCGGCCGTGTGCGAATCGTTTTTGACGAAGCGCAGCGCGCCGTAACGCCCGGCCAGGCCGCTGTGGTTTATCAGGGGGATGCTGTTGTTGGCGGCGGCGTAATTTGTAAAAATAATGTCGTTGATTTTTGATTGAATTTTTGCTATAATAAAAAAATAATATCGGCTCTGTGGCAGCAGGAAATTGTGGTGACAGATATATTGAAATATCCGGCTGTGTGAAAGGGATATCTGCCTTTGCGCCGGGGAAAAGAACTTATTATTGTCATTGATGTTGTGGATATTCAGGGAACGATCGGAACGGCGACCGCCAAAGAAATATGATTTGCCGAAAAACAGGAAAAAGAGATTTTTTACCATTCAGCCTATGATTTATAAAAATGGCCGGATCAAAAGGTTTTTGCCGGCCTTGGAACGGAGAAACATATGAAAGTCATTGATACCATAACCGCTTCGAAGCCGACGTTGTCTTTTGAGGTCTTTCCGCCGAAGACCGATGATAAGTTTGAAAGCGTCAGCCGGGCGGTCGGTGAAATCGCCACGCTTGCGCCCGATTATATGAGCGTGACCTACGGTGCGGGCGGCGGGACTTCGGAATATACGGCGAGGATTGCCGCCGATCTGTTGCAGAAAGGCGTGGTTTCTCTTGCGCATCTGACCTGCGTCTCGTCTACGCGGGAACGGGTTTTTGAACAGCTTGAAAAGCTGCGCGCTTTGGGGATTGAAAATATTCTTGCTCTTCGGGGCGATATCCCCGAAGGGTTGGACCGGACGAAACTTTCCTATCATTATGCCTATGAATTGATTGCTGAAATCCGGGATTTCGGCGGTTTCTGCATTGGCGGCGCGTGTTATCCGGAATGCCATCCTGAAAGTGAAAACAGCGCGAAAGATATTGAGTATCTGAAAATCAAGGTCGAAAATGGGTGCGAGTTTCTGACAACCCAGATGTTTTTTGATAATTCGATTTTATATAACTTTTTATATCGTCTGCTCCGCGCCGGCGTCGATGTTCCGGTTGTCGCCGGCGTCATGCCGGTAACAAACGCCGTGCAGATCAAACGGATCGCGTCGATTTCCGGCACGCCGCTGCCGCAGAAATTTTTACGGATCGTCGACCGATACGGTTCAAACCCTGAGGCTCTCAAACAGGCGGGGATCGCTTTTGCCACCGAACAGATCATCGACCTTTATGCAAACGGAATCAATGCCGTTCATGTTTATTCGATGAACAATCCGTCGGTTGCCGGAAAGATCAAAGAGAACCTGAAGGGCATTGTCTGACAGGAGGGAAATGTATGATCAAGCATCCCGACGTCTGCGAAGGCTGTTTGCCTGCAGAAGCCGTTGTTCTAAACCGGAATGAGATTGCCGCGCGCCTGCATGCTTCGAGGACTTTTGAGGATCCGCTCATCGACCGGTGTCTGGCGCGGCTTTTATCGGTGGTTTCCTACAAATACTGTTATGTCCGTCTTCCGGTTTCCTTTCCGGAAGCGAATCTTTGTAATTTCGGTTTTGCGGAAGCGGCGAGCGCCGATCTGGCAAAAAATTTGAAAGGCTGCCGGGAAGTCTTTTTGTTCGCCGTTACTGCAGGGATCGGCGTCGACCGGCTGCTTTCCCGTCTTTCAGCTGCCGGAACGGCAGAAAATTTTATTACCGATGCGCTTTCTTCGGCCGCTGTGGAATCTCTGTGCGATACGGTTTCTGAATCGCTTTGCCGGGATTGCTCCTGCCGGCCGCGTTTCAGCCCCGGATACGGCGATTTATCTATTGATTTTCAGCAGCCTTTCCTGGAACGGATCGACGCCTATGCCAGGCTTGGCGTTACGTTGAACGAGGCGCGGCTGATGACGCCGATGAAAACAATCACCGCTATCATGGGAATAAAAACAGCAGAGGAGAAGGGGTGCCCCAAAAAATGAAAGAAAAAATTACCGAGCGGATGAAAAAACGCCGTATTTGGCTTGACGGTGGTTTCGGCACCATGCTGCAGCAGCGGGGGCTTGGCCCAGGCGAGACGACGGAAAGCTGGAATCTTTCCCATCCGGAGGACGTTACGGCCGTTCACCGCGCCTATTTAAACGCCGGATGCGATGTGATCAATGCCAATACGTTTGGAATCAACAGTTTGAAATATGAAAATTATCAGGAATTGCTCCGCGCCGGGCTGCGCTGTGCCCAAGAGGCCTGCCGGGATTTTCCGGAATGCTATATCGCGTTGGATGTCGGCCCGACCGGCCGTCTTCTTGAACCGCTCGGGGATCTTTCCTTTGATCGGGCGGTATCGGCATTTGCCGATCTTTTCCGCGCCCTGCCGGAATTGGCGGCGGAAGGGCTTTGTCCGGATCTGATCCTGATTGAGACCATGAACGACGCCTATGAAACGAAAGCCGCCGTGCTTGCGGCAAAAGAACATTCCGATCTCCCGATTTTTGTTACCAATGTTTATGACGAGTCGGGAAAGCTGATGACCGGCGCCGATCCTGAGGCGATGATTGCGATGCTGGAAGGGCTGGGCGTTTCCGCTTTGGGAATGAACTGTTCTCTCGGTCCGGATAAAATGCTCCCGCTGATGGATATTTTTTCCCGCCGGGCCAGTGTTCCGGTGATTGCCAAACCGAACGCCGGGCTTCCGGAAGTTCGGGACGGCAAAACTGTTTTTGCCATGAATCAGGATGATTTTGCCGGGTATTCCGAACAGCTGGCTCGAAAAGGCGCTTCGATTCTCGGCGGCTGCTGCGGATCGACTCCCGATTATCTCCGGGAAGTCATTGCACGGACAAAGGAGATTCCTTTGCCGGTTCTTTCTGATAAAAATATCACCGTTGTGTCTTCTTATTCGCATGCGGTAACGGTGGATCGTTCCCCTGTTCTGATCGGGGAAAGGATTAATCCCACGGGAAAACCGAAATTAAAAGAAGCGCTCCGGGCGGGAGATATGAGTTATATCCTCGGCGAAGGCATTCGGCAGGCCGATAGCGGGGCGCATATCCTGGATGTTAACGTCGGTCTTCCGGAGATCGATGAAGCGGCGGTAATGAAGAAGGTCATTCAGGAATTGCAGGCGGTCACCGACCTTCCGCTTCAGATCGATACCTCCGATCCGGCAGCTCTGGAAGGCGCAATGAGGGTCTATAACGGGAAGCCGCTGGTCAATTCTGTGAACGGTAATGAAGACAGCATGCGGCAGGTTTTTCCCCTGGTGAAAAAATACGGCGGTACGGTCATTGCGCTTACGCTTGATGAAAACGGGATTCCCGAAACCGCCGAAGGCCGCGTTGCTATTGCACGCCGGATTATTGACCGCGCGGCCGAATATGGGATATTGGCCAAAGATATCATTGTCGACCCGCTGGCGCTGACAGTATCTTCCGATTCGGAAAGCGCCAATATTACTCTTGCTACCATTAAAGAACTGACCCGGCTTGGAATCAAAACCAGTCTCGGCGTTTCCAATATTTCTTTTGGGCTTCCGCAGCGGGAAATTATAAATTCCGTATTTTTTGCCAACGCCCTGGAATGCGGACTGTCCTGTGCGATCATGAACCCTTTTTCAAAAGGCATGACCGATGTCTATTATGCGTTCCGCGCCCTGAAAGGGCTGGATTCCGCCTGTTCGGATTATATTGCGTACGCATCGGCTCTTCCGGTTTTGGAAACGGTTTCTTCCATTGTGAAAGCGCCGGCGGCTGAAGAAAAAGAACAGGATACACTGGCTCATTTTATTCTGAAGGGGCTGGTTGCAAAGGCCAAAGAAAAAGCGGACGCCCTGTTGCAGACCGAAGCGCCGCTGGATGTAATCAACCGGCATATTATTCCTGCGCTGAATACCATTGGGGCGGATTTTGAAGCAGGCAAGGCGTATTTGCCGCAGCTTTTGATGAGCGCCGACGCCGCTTCGGCTGCGTTTTCTTCGGTGAAGGAAAAAATCCCTCCGGCGCAGCAGTCGTCGGGAAAAGGGGTGATTCTTGCGACCGTAAAAGGGGATATCCATGATATTGGGAAAAATATCGTGCATGTCCTTTTGGAAAGTTTTGGCTTCACGGTGTATGATCTAGGCCGGGATGTTCCGCCCGCCGCAGTGGCGGAAGCCGTGAAAAAATATGCTTGCCGTCTGGTTGGGCTCAGCGCGCTGATGACGACTACCGTGCCTGCTATGGAGGAGACGATCCGGCTTGTCCGGGAAGCCGATCCTCTGGTGAAAACGATTGTCGGCGGCGCGGTTCTGACGCAGGAATATGCCGATATGATCGGCGCGGACTGTTATGCCAAAGACGCGATGGAAACCGTCCGGTACGCCGAAGCCTTTTACGGCGATGAAACGGAAGAATAAAAACAGCATAGAATTTTGCCGCTGTATGCAGCGGCAGAGGGAGGATGTTATCAGATGATGATTTCAACCAAAGGCCGGTATGCTTTGCGGGTCATGATTGACCTTGCTGATCACAATACCGGAAAATATATTCCATTGAAAGATATTGCCGCAAGACAGGATATTTCGCAAAAATATCTGGAAAGTATTGTCGGTATTCTTTCCAAAGCTGGTTTTGTTTCCGGTCAGCACGGAAAAGGCGGCGGATATAAGCTGGCCCGTACGCCGGATTCCTATACCGTTGGTTCGATTCTGAAACTGAGCGAGGGGTCGCTGGCGCCGGTTTCCTGTCTGGAAGCAGGAGAAAATGCGTGCAAGCAGGCGGCAGAATGCCGGACGCTTCCGCTTTGGACGGAATTGTACCGGATGATCGATACTTTTCTGGAAGGCGTTACCCTTGCCGACCTTGCCAATCAGGCCGATAGCGGCAATTATGTGATCTGACCACGGAAAGGACGGCAATTTTCTGACAAATATCCGGCATTTTTGCCGTGTTTTCTGTTATCTCTTGCCATTTCAGCAATAATTTGTTATAATAAATCTATCGGTTTATTTTTTTCATGGGAATGGATGCGGAAAAATCTGCATATCTTGCTGTGGGAATAATTTCAGACCGCGGTGTTCCGCGGCATAAAGAAAGGATGTATGTATCATGTCACAAACAGAATTTGAAGAACAGGGCGTTTCTTCTGCAACAGAGCCGGTTTCTCCGGAATCCCCCGCGGTTACCGATCTGCCGGAAGCCGATCCTTTTGCTGCGTATGAACCTTCTTCCGGTTCGGAACCTGCTGCGGCGAAACCGGAACCGTTTCAGCCTGCTGCCGTGTTTGATGCGGCGGCTGTTCCTGCAGCTCCGTCCCGTCCGGAAAATGTTCTTGCCGGAATCGTCGGTGCGTTTTTGTTTTCTTTAATCGGCGGCCTGGGGTATTTCTTAATTTATCAGGCGGGTTACATTGCGGGAATCTGCGGCCTGATTACCATGATTTTGGCGGCGTTCGGCTACGGTTTGTTTTCCGGCAGGAAAAATTCGATGAAAGGCGTTGTTGCCTCTGTCATTTTTACTGTCATTACGCTTTTCCTTGCCGAATACTTCTGCCTTGCGTTTGAAATTTTTAAAAGTTTCAGCGCGGACTACGGCATCGATTTCTTTGATGCGCTTCGCGCTACCCCGACATTTTTGGTCGATCCGGAAATTCTTCCGAGCGTGCTTTTTGACCTGGCCATTGCGTATGTTCTCGGCGCGGTTGCTTCTTTTTCCAATATCCGGGCCGCGATTCGTGCCAATCGGGCGGAAAAGGCAGCAAAACAGGCAAAATAAATAGATTTTGATTCTTTTTCACGGCGTTGCCGATAGGCAACGCCGAAAGAAAAAACTTTCCGGTTTTTTTCAGCGAAATATGATAGTTAGAATGCCGCCCGAATGCGGCTGATTGGAGTTTTGTATGAACGATTATTTTACCCTTTCCCGCCTGCCGGTTCTTTCTTCGGAACGGCAGACGCTGCAGGTGTCAAGCTTTGACCGCAAAGCGGAAAATGCGGATTTTGACCAGTTTTTGTATCAGGATAAAGACGGTTCTATGGTAATGTTTGATGACAAGGGCAAAGGCTGCGTGAAGAGCATTTGGTCTGCTATTGTAACCGATGAGAGTTTGCTGTCTTTTTATTTTGACGGCAGCGATATCCCCCGGTTTACCGTAACGCTGAAAGGCCTGTTTACGGGGGAAGAGCCGCTGCTTTCCGGCGCCGGCGTTTCTTTTGAACGGACGGGCTGGGGGCATTATGATCCCGATCAGTGCCGGGCGGGAAACTGCATGATTCCGATTCCCTATGAAAAGGGCCTGAAGATTACGCTGAAGGGAAAAACCGATATCTATTACCATATCATGTATGAAAAATATGATGCGGATTATGATATGGCGCTTTGCGATGGAGAACGAAGCGATGATTTTTATCATGCTTTTGCCGGAAAAAGAACCTATCCTCAGAAAGAAACCTTCCGGGAAGATTTTTCTCTGTCGGGTATGTATACGCATGTTTTTGTTTCGGAAAAACCGGGAGTGATTACCGAGTTTTCGCTGGAAGCGCCGGTTGGAACCGATTTGAGTAAAATCTGGGTGGATATCGCCTGGGACGGAGAGGTGATGTCTCAGGTTTCCGCACCGGTTCTTTCCTTTTTCGCTATGCCGCTGGGATATACCGAGATTACGACGCATGCCGTCAGTACCCGGACTGAAGGCGATCGGTGGGTCATGTCGTTATATCTGCCGATGCCGTATTGGAAATCTGCCGATATCACGCTGGTAAACCTGGCGGAAGACCCGGCAAAAGAACCGGTTGATCTGACCGTCCGGTTAGCTATGGATGAAAATACCTATATTCAGAAAGACACCGGTTATTTTCATGCGGATTACCGGAAGGGAATTACCGAACTGTTCGGAGACTGGTTGATCGGGGATTTCTTTGGCCGGGGGCAGATCGTGGGCGTGGTTCAGTCCTGTCACGGCGGTCAGTACTGCGAAGGAAATGAGCATTTTTATCTCAACGGTGCGATGACGCCGCAGATTAACGGCACCGGAACCGAGGATTTCTATCTTGGCTGTTATTGGCCGAATACGAAATACGATTTCCCCTGCGCCGGTTGCGTCAACGATGTTTATACGATGAACGATTCTACGGTAAAAGGTTCGTTTAAATATCCTACCGCATATTATCGTTTTCTGCACGATATGCCGATTTCATTTCAGAACGGAATCAAACTCTGCATTCAGCACGGAGCCGTCGGCCAGACCTATTCGGATTATTCTTCCCTTTGTTTTTCTTACCGTCAGGCCGATTCTCTGATGGAAAAAACGGATTTCATTTCTCTTGGCAGCGATGTTTCCAAAAAACTGCATGATTATCAGGCAACGCAGGCGGAGGAAAATCTCCTTCGCGGAAAAGTGGAAATGGAACGCCGTGCCCAGATTCTTGAGAAAAAAGGACTTACGCACAGAAACGGAACGGTTTCTTTCACGGCGGCGATCGATCCGGACAATGCCGGCATCTGTCTGCGCCGGGTTTACGACCAGTCGTTGTCTCCGCAGGGCGGCGCCGTTTTTGTTGACGGACGGTATGTCGGCGATTGGTACACGCCGGGATTGAATCCGGTCACGCCGTTTGCCGACACGGATTTTTATCTGCCGGCTTCCGCCACTGCGGGAAAAGCCTCGGTGCGGATTGAAATTGCAATTGATACTGTTTATTCCGATTTTGAATATTCCGTATTTTCTTTGAAAAAGCCCTGAGACGGAATGTTTTAGCCAGAAAATCGAGTTAACATGAATGAAAGATCGGAGAAACCTATGATTTCAGTAACAAATTATTCTTCCAGGCTTTCGGTTCGGGAAACGCAGAAAGCGATTAAGTTCGTTAAAGACGAATTTCAGAAACGGCTTTCGGAATCTCTTTGTCTGGATCGCGTTTCCGCACCGGTTTTTGTACCGAAGAAAAGCGGTGTAAACGACGATTTGAACGGGGTGGAGAGAAAGGTTCATTTTACGGCCAAAGAGCTGGGGGAGGAACCTCTTGAGGTGGTTCAGTCTTTAGCCAAATGGAAGCGATCCGCCCTGCACAGTTACGGGTTTCAGCCCGGCGAGGGGTTATACACCGATATGAATGCCATCCGGAGAGATGACGATACCGATAACCTGCATTCTATTTTTGTTGATCAGTGGGATTGGGAAGCCGTTATTACAGAGCAGCAGCGTACGGTGGATTTCTTGAAAGAAGCGGTGAAAAAAATCGTTGCAGCGGTTGCCGATACTGCCGACAGTGTGCGCCGGGCTTTCCCTGCGGTTTGTCCTGAAATTGAGCGGGAAATCTGTTTTATTACCACGCAGGAGTTGGAGGACCGGTATCCGGAACTTTCCCCCAAAGAACGGGAAAATATGATTGTCAGGGAAAAGAAAACCGTTTTCTTGATGCAGATCGGCGGAAAACTGAAAAGCGGACAGAAACATGACGGACGCGCCCCTGATTATGACGACTGGTCGCTGAACGGCGATATTCTGTTCTATAATCCGTTGCTTAACTGTGCTTTTGAAGTGTCGTCCATGGGAATCCGGGTGGATTCGGCTTCGCTGCTGTCTCAGCTGAAGGAAGCCGGTGCGGAAGACCGGCTTTGTTATCCGTACCATAAAGCGGTTGCCGAGGGAACGCTTCCTTTGACGGTCGGCGGTGGAATCGGGCAGTCCCGGCTTTGTATGCTCCTTTTGGAAAAGGCGCATATCGGCGAGGTTCATGTTTCGGTTTGGCCGGATGATATGATTGAAGAATGCCGCCGGCAGAATATCTTTTTGCTGTAAAAAAATATCAATAAAAAGGAAAAAAGGAATCTCGAAAGAGATTCCTTTTTTCCAGGGGACAATTTCAGAAGAAGAATGAAAAAGTTATTTCTGTTCTCGTTATGGCTATAGTATACCCGTGTTTCCTTGAATCAAACTTGAAAAAAGTTTAGTTTGCAATAACTTCAAAATTTTTCTTTTATGGAAAGGAAAAAAGGAATCTCAAAAGAGATTCCTTTTTTCGGGGGACAATTTCAGAAGAAGAATGAAAAAGTTATTTCTGTTCTCGTTATGGTTACAGTATACCGTTCTTTTCTTGAATCAACCTTGAAAATCATTCTTCTCTTCTTTATTTTACAAATTGTTCAAAGTTGGGCGTTTTATAGCGTTTCGCTCAGGGACTCAAAATCTTTCATCGTACCGCTGTCATAGCCGGTAACCTTTTCTCCGTCCCGGTTTGTGAGGTGGTCGGTGACCAGAAAGGTTTTCATTCCGATTTTTCCCGCAATCATGTCTTCCGTGATATCGTTGCCCACCATTAGGCATTCTTCCGGCTGTTTTTTTATTGTTGCCGCAATTTCCCGGTAATACTCCAGTTTTGGCTTGCAGTAGCGGGAATTTTCCATAACGGTAATCAGTTCAAAATCGGATTCTTCCATCCCGGCCGCCCGCAGCCGTGCCAGCGTGCCGGTTCGGGGAGAAAATGGATTGGTTGCCAAGACAAGGGTAAATCCCCTCTGTTTTAGTTTTTGCACAATTTTTTTCCCCAATGGATTTTGTGCAGAATCGGGCGGCAAAAAGGCTGGGGAAGAAAAATAATCATTGAAAAACGCATCGGTTTTTTCATCATAGCATCCGAATATTCGCCGGTACGTTTCTATAAAAACTTCTCGGTTATAGCGGCTTCCATCATTATTTTTGATTGCTTTGGTCGCTTCTGTCAGTCCGTCGAGAAACAGTTGGCGTGAATAACCGGCTTTTTCGGCGGCGTCTGCCATTGTTTTTCCGTAGTGCTTTTCGAACGCAGTTGTATCGATCGGATAAAGCGTTCCGTCGAGATCAAAGAGAATGGCGGTGATTTTCATGAACATCCTTTCTTTTTTATAAAGAGCCGTTTCCGTTTATTCTTTATTAAGAAGGCGGTCTTCGGCAAAAATCTTTCCGTTTTTTTTATAGATTCTCGGAACCCGCGGCGTGATCAGGCACACGATCTCGTATCCAATCGTAGAGGCTATTTCCGCAATCTCGTCGGCGGTAATTGTTTCGTCTCCGTCTTCGCCGAAAATCGTTACCGTATCGTTTAACGAAGCGTCGGGAATCTCTGTTACGTCAATCATGAACTGATCCATGCAGACTCTTCCCAGAATCGGCGCTTTTTTGCCTCGGACAAGAACGTTGCCCTTCCCTGAAAGCGCTCTCGGAACGCCATCGGCATATCCTGCGCAAACCGTTGCGACGATCGTTTCCCTATCGGTGGTGTAGGTGTGTCCGTAGCTGACAGAAATCCCTGCCGGCAATGTTTTGATGTGGATAATTTTCGATTTCAGGGACATAACCGGTTTGATTTCCGGGATTTTTTCGGTATTAACTTCTTTGGACGGACGCAGACCGTATAGAATAATGCCTTCCCGCAGCATATCGTAGCGGGGCGCAAATTCCAGTGTCGCGGCGCTGTTGTAAAGGTGCTTGAGCGGAATGAAAATTGCTTGTTTTTCCAGTTTTGTGAGAAACTGTTCAAACTGTTCCAATTGGCCTTTTGCATAGGTCTTGTCGGTTTCGTCGGCAGCGGCAAAATGACTGAAAATTCCCTCAATCGTCAGGTTCGAAAGCCCGGCGATTTTTTGTACTTCCGCAATGCTTTTGTCCGATACGGCAAATCCGATTCGGGACATTCCGGTATCGACTGCAAT
Organism: uncultured Clostridia bacterium; assembly: GCA_948443805.1. Taxonomy (GTDB): domain Bacteria; phylum Bacillota; class Clostridia; order Oscillospirales; family UBA644; genus CAOJUB01. The sequence goes on from CAOJUB010000001.1 coordinate 73,533, forward strand.
ATGGATCGGCATTTTCCGGCCGGCGCTTTCCGCTAGTTGATTGAGTTTTTCCGCATCGGCATAGGTATAAATTGACGGGGTAAGCCGATAGGTTAAAAGACGGTCGAAGAGCGCTTCCGGAATTCGGCTAAGAATCAGGATCGGCGTTTGAATTCCGGCTTTCCGCAGCTGAATTCCCTCTTCGCAGAGCGCTACGGCAAAATAGTCTGCCGAATTTTCCAGCAGCTGGGCGTAACGAACCGCGCCGTGGCCGTAAGCATTGGCCTTGATGACGGCGGCAAGTTTTGTTTTTTCCGACGTGCGTTTTCTGATCGCATCGAAATTGTTTTTTGCTCTGTCCAGGTCGATTTCCGCCCAGGTGCGGAGTTCTTCGGTATACATCATTGTTTAACCAGCCTTTTTTCAGGATCGTTTTACAGATTTTTCAGCGGTGTAACGGCAACGTCGGCTTTCTGAAGGGCGGCGGAGATTTTTTCCGCGAAAAGAACGGCTTTTTCGTTGTCGCCGTGCAGGCAGATTGAATCGGCGCAAATGGAGAGTTCCGATCCATCGTTTGCCGTAACTTTTCCTTCGGTGACCATTTTTACAACGCGAACGACCGCTTCTTCTTCATTGGTGATTACCGCACCGTCCTGTCCCCGGGGAACAAGGTTTCCGTCCGGCAGATAGGCGCGGTCGGCGAAAACTTCTTGCCGGTAGGGAAGATTTTCTTCTTCTGCAGCGCGGCACATTTCACTGCCGGAAAGTGCAAGCAGGATCAGTTCCGAGGATACGGCTTTGACCCCTCGGCAGACAGCTCTGGCCAGAACCGGATCTTTTGCCGCCATATTGTAGAACGCACCGTGGGGTTTGACATGACAGAGCGGCGTGTTGTTTTCCAGGCAAAAGGCCAGCAGCGCGCCGGTTTGGTACTGTACATAGGCTTTGGCTTCATCCGGGGAGATTTTCATCGGCCGTCTTCCGAATCCCATCAGGTCGTAAAACCCGGGGTGCGCACCGATGCCCACGCCGTTTTCCGCGGCCGCCCGAACGGCTTTTCCCATGATTACCGGATCGCCTCCGTGCCAGCCGCAGGCAATATTGACCGAAGATACCAGCGGCAGGATTTTTTGATCGCAGCCGATTGTATAAGCGCCGAAACTTTCGGCATAATCACAGTTGAGGTCTACTTTTTTCATGGCTTATTTCGGTTCCTTCTTTTATTTTTAATTTTTCAGCGAGGTGTTTTTGATATCGGCGATAAACATATGGCCGGGCGCGTGGGTGATGGCAAAAGCCGGTTTTGCCGCCATCAGCGCAGCCTGGGGCGTTACGCCGCAGGGCCAGAAAACAGGAATTTCTCCTTCCCGGACGGTGACGCTGTCTCCGTAATCCGGCGAGGCGATATCGCGGATTCCAATTTGTTCGGGGTTCCCAAAATGAACCGGCGCGCCGTGAACGCGGGGCATCTGGGCGGTAATTGCCGCGGCACGGATTGCTTCCGCCGGCGTCATCGGGCGCATGCTGACAACCATGTTGCCGTGAAAAATGCCGCCGGGCGCGCAGGGAATATTGGTGTTGAACATGGGAACATTGCGTCCTTCTTCAATATGCCGTACCGGAATGCCGGCTTCGAGCAATTCTGCTTCAAAGGAAAAACTGCAACCGATCAGAAAAGATACAAAATCGTCCTGCCACAGGTCTTCAACCGAAAGCCGTTCTTCGGCGAGACATCCGTTTTTATAAACCCGGTATTTGGGCAGATCGGTTGCAATGTCGGCATTTTTTGCGATATATCGGAGCTCCCGGCTGCCTGTGTCGCTGACTTCAAGCAGCGGACAGGAAAAGGGGTTCCGCTGGGCAAAGAGCAGAAAATCATAGGCCTGATTTTTCGGCAGAATCACTAAATTGGCCTGCGCATAACCGCTGCACATACCGGAGGTGTTCCCGGTAATTTCCTGATTTCTGATTTTTCCCCGAACCTGAGCGGGCGTCATGTTGCTATAGGCTGACATGATTGCTTTCGTTTCCTTTCCGTTTGTTTTCGAAAATAGTTTTTCTTTCCTGCCGCCGAAGCAGATAAAACAGATTGGCAAGAAGAAGATTGATGAGCGCAAGGATGATACAGATTTTATTCTGCGGTTCTGCCAGCAGATAGATTCCGAAAAACAGAAGTCCGGAAACCGTCAGCCCGATGCTTGCGATAAGTAATAGTCTGGTGATAGCACGACTGTCCATATTTCTATGTCTCCTTTTATGGATGGAAGGGAGGAGGCTGATGGAGAGCCTCAGCCATTTTATTCAATGTGTTTTGATCTTCCCGCAGCGCTTTGTGCGCCTCGGGAAGCGAGATTCTCTGAAAGCGGATAACGGTGCCCGGCACTGCCTGGGCGAGTTTGGATAAATCTCCTGAATAGACCGTTGCGATTTTTGCATAACCGCCGGTGGTCTGCCGGTCGCACAGGAGGATGATCGGCTGTCCGTTCCCCGGAACCTGAACCGATCCGGGGGCGATCCCGTCTGAAACAATATCCATCGGCAGGGCGGCTTCCAACATTTCGCCTTCAAGCCGGATTCCCATCCGGTCGGAGGCCGGTGTGACACGGTAAGACGCAGAAAAAAAAGTTTTCATTCCCTGTTCTGTAAAATAATCGTCCTGCGGACCGGGAATCGCCCGGATAGACAATTCGGCTTCATATACTGGTCGGGAGATCGTCCGTCTTTTCGCGTCAGGCAATATTTTCGGGGCTTTCAGGGGCAGTTCGTCTTTTTGACGGAGTTTTCTTCCGTGAAATCCGCCGACCCCGAATTTTAATCCGGTAGAAAGGCTTCCCATTTCCTTGTCCAGCGCAAATCCGCCGCTTACGGCAAGATACCCCCGGCAGCCGCTTACCGCTGCGGCCATATGGAGAATCGACCCTTTTGTTACCGGGATTGCCGTGTATGGGGGAAGGGAATTTCCGTTCAGCAGAGCGGGGATTTCCGCGCCGGTCAGGGCGATTGTGCAGTCGGCGAAAAACTGGGCGGTGATTCCTTTTACCGTCATTTCTAAAACGCCCTCGCCGGGATCGTTCCCGACAAGAAGATTGGCGAGATACATCGCTTTTTTGTCGGCCGCGCCGGTCTGCGGAAAACCAAATTCCTGCCAGCCGGTTCTTCCTTCGTCCTGCACGGTGCAGAGCGGCCCTGCGGCGATAATTCTGATCATGACAGAGTCATCCTTTTTTGTTCTTTTTTGAAAAAGGGTATTATTTTGCCGGGGCTTCTTCGGTTATTTCCGGCGTATAGGTTCCGTTTTCTTCCTGCCGGGCAATCACCTGCAGTTCAGCTTCGGAAATCTCAAAAAAACGGACGTAATCTCCGGCACGCAGCAAAACCGGTTCTTTTTTTTCTTTCGCGTAAAAACGGACTGGTGTTTTTCCGATCAGCCGCCAGCCGCCGGGCGATTCCAGCGGATAAACGCCGGTTTGGTTGCCGCCGATTCCGACGGCGCCTGCAAAAATCTTTTTTCTCGGCGTTTCCAGCCGCGGCACGGCGATTTTTTCCGACATGCCGCCCAGATAGGCGAATCCGGGAAGAAACCCCAGCATATAAACCCGGTAATCCGTTCCGGTGTGAATCCCAATCACTTCTTTTTCGCTGAGCGAGGTATAGTCGCAGACAGACGGCATATCCGGCGCATATTCTCTGCCCGAATAGCAGACCGGAATATGGAAAATCCGTTTTTTTTCTTTTTCGGCTCCGGTGTTTTCTTCTGCCGATTCCCGGATCGCCTTTTCCAGTTTCTCAAAAGGAAGAATCAGCGGATGATAGAGTATTAAAAGCGAACGGTACGACGGGATCATTTCCGAAATTCCGGGTAAGTTTTTCTTTTCCAGCGCTTTTTTCAGCGCGGTGACCTTCCGGTTGATTTCCGGGGAAATTTCCCGCCCGAATTCGGCGCAGACCGCGCTGTCTCCGGCGGGAAGAATTTTAATGTTCGTCAAAATAACCTAACCTCTCGACCCGGTTAAACCATTCTTTGCATATTTCGGGCAGTTTCAAGGTGCTTCTTACCGTTTCCCTCATCAACGAGACAATGGCAAGGTTCATTTCTTCATTCATGCCATCGATAGCGGGAATTAATTCTCCGTACATATCGATCATCCCGGCTTCCGAAGCGGCGTAAAGCGCTCTTTTCTCGGTTTGGGGCGTATGCATAATTTCTATATTTCCTTTCAGGTAGGCGAGCGCCGCAATGACGGCGTAAACGCCCCAGTCGGAAACGGTGGCGGTCAGAATGTGCTTGGCTTTGGTGGCTGCGATGATTCCCGCGTTGCAGCCGCAGCGGCAGGTGTCGTCTCCCGCATAGGGAATATAGCGGCGCAGCGTTTTTTCGATAGTTCCCATGCCGATTTCGTTGCCGAGATCACCGACCGCGAAGGTCTCTACGCCTTTTTTTGCCAAACAATCAAAAAGGATATCGGTTTTGGCTTCCAGATCGCTTAAATCCAGCCCGGTAGCGTTGTGATAAACGCCTTTTTCGTTCGCGCCCGGCGCTTCGATTGCGATCACCGCGGCGGGGTTTTCCGCTGCCAGCCGTTCGGCCTGTTTTACCGCTTCTTCCCGGTCTTTGGTAAAAGACACGGCCGCCATAGCGGTCGGATATTCGCGGACTTCTTCAATGGTTCTGTAAAAATGAATACCCGCCACATACGCGAGTTTTTCCGCCGCCTGCATATTTTCTTCCGGGCAGATTAGCACCGGTTTGGCGCCGATTGCTTTGATTAGGGCGCCGGCAAGCAGAACGGTGGAGATGATACCGTCCATTTCCGCTTTTTTGAAGGGGAGCAGAACAAATCCGGACAGCAGAAAAACAAGATCGTCTTTTTTGATTGTTTTCAGCAGATTTTCAGCAAAGGAGGTTGACAGCGGCGCCTGCGTATATTCCCTTGCCGCCGGATATAATATTTTACATACGCCGTATCCGCGGGGATCAATATTCATGATCGAATCAAGCGAATCTCCGAGATTCCGGAGGGTTAGTTCCTTCTGGTTCATGGTCGGTGCAGCATCCTTTCTTTTCAGCGCGCGGTTTCTTTCTCAAAATCGGCAACGAGTGCGTCCTGCAGTTTTTTCAGCAGTTCAGGCGCTTTCCCACCTGTCGGTTTTCCGTCAATTTCCGAAGCGGCAAGGCAGAAGGAGCCGGAAGAGGAAACAATAATTTCATCGGCGTCGAATAATTCGGCAAGGGTAAAGGGTCTTTTTTCAACCGGAATGCCGAGTTCCATGGATTTTTTGATCAGGTTCTTTCTTGCAATTCCCGGAAGGATCAGATTGTCGGTCGGCGGGGTGATGAATTTTCCGTCTTTGATGATATGAACGTTGCTGTGGGCGCATTCGGTGACGCGGTCGCCCCGGTGGAGAACCGATTCATCACAGCCGGCTTCTTCGGTTTTCTGCGCCGCCATGACGCTGGGGATCAGGTTCAGGGTTTTAATGTTGCAGTGCAAAAAGCGGGTGTCTTCCAGCGTAATCAGTTTGATTTTTTTGTATGTATCTTTTACCTTCGCCGGTTTCAGCGTAATCCAGACATTTGCCTTGCAGTCGGGAAATGCATGATTCCGGATTCCTGTTCCCCGGGTTACCTGCCAGTAAACAAACTGTTCGCCGTCGTCCACTTTGTTTACCATATCGCAGAGCAGCGTTTTCATTTCTTCTTTGGTGTGGGGAATCTCAATCCGAAGCAGTGCTGCGCTGTTGAAAAAGCGGTCGATATGATCGTCGAGGTTGTAAATTTTATGGTTTTTGCTGTAGGTCGCATCGTAAACACCGTCTCCGAAATAGCTGGCGCGGTCGTTCATGGGAATCATCATTTCTTCCAGCGGGCCGTAATTTCCGTTGTAATAACCCAGATTTTTCATTTTCTATCATCCTTTCTTCTATCGCGAGCCTGATGTCTCAGGTTGTGTTTTACGGGGGCGTCTTTGTATCTTCCCTCAAACGGTAAGATCCAATACTATTATTGATTATAGCACTTATATTTATAAAAACAACAAATATTTTGTGAACATTTTTTTTGTCAAAAAAAATTTGAATTGAATCCGGAACAGCGGATAAATCCGCACTGTCCCGTTCGGCCGGAAACGGTTTGGTTTTCTTTTTCCGTTTCAGAATCCGGGGATAAAGACTGTGATTGACAAAAATCCGGTTTTATGATATACTATACAAGTAAAATTTTGCTGTGCCGCGATTTCTTATCCCGGACACAATTTTCTGCGGCGGTTCGGGTGAATTTTTTGTCCGGTCGGAAGCGGCAGCGAAAACCGTTATTCCATATTTTTCGAAGAAAGGGCGAGGCCACTTGAAAAAGATGTTTTTTTGTGTTGGATTTTTTTGTTTTTCTTTGTTTTTTCTTTCTTCCGCGCTCTTTTCTTCCGCTGCCGGCGAACCGATTGCCGGATCGGCGCCGACCGTTACGGAACTGTACCCGGGGGTTTCGTCTTCTTCTTATTCGCTGGCTTCTTCCTCGGCATACGGAACACAGAAAATTACGGTAGTGGAGTTCGATCCGAAGCAGGAAGACCTGTATTTTGACGTAACCAATACCCGCGCCAACCTGAATAATCTTCGCACGGTCTCCAAGGCGGTTTCTGAATTCAACCAGAATAATAACGCTGGAAAGACGGTCATTGCGGCGCTGAACGGGGATATGTGGACGACGGCGTACGCGCATTCCCGGATTGAAGGCAAGGGGACAAGCTACGGCGGATATTCCGATGCTGTTGTGACAAAAGAACTGACGGTTCCCCGTGGATTTACCATGTATAACGGAGAAATTGTATGCAGCCAGCATATGGTTTTTGAAACGCCGTATGAAGGGGTGTTTCAGTCGTTCGGCATGGCGGCCGACCGAACGCCGTTACTCGGCCAGATCGATGTGCATATTTCGGTGAAAAATTTGCGTTCGGACCGTACTTTTTCTCCCGACGGGCTCAACCGGCTTCCGGCCAACGATGCGTTTGTTCTTTATTCAGATAAAGGGCCTGCGTCCAATTATGCACTTTCCGATGCTTTTGAAATAACGGTTGATTGCGACGGTGATTACCGGATTACCGCCGATTCTGTTTTCCGGGGGAAGGTTACCGGATTATATGCGGCGGGCGGGGCAAAACCTGCCATGCAGGAAAACCGTTTGATTTTGACCTTCCGGGGGACAAAGGCCGACCTTTTCAAAGAATTTGCCGTCGGCGACGAAATAGAGTTTTCTTTTTCTATCGAAGACCGTATGGGCAATACCGAACAGTGGAAGACTGTGACGAATGCCGTCGGCGGACATATGCCGCTGATTCTGAACGGCGTTTCCACCGGCCTTGCCGATTCGACAAGATATCCGGCAGCGATTCTGGGAATCAAAGAAAACGGAAATGTTGTAATGATTATTAACGACGGACGGCAGTCGGGATATAGCGTGGGGCTGAAAATTTCACTCTGGGATGAACTTCTTTCTGAAATCGGCGTGAAAACCGCCTTCCTTCTCGACGGCGGCGGAAGCGCCGAAATGGTTGCGCTGAACGGGGCGGGGTATTCTTTGGTCAACCGGCCCTGCAATAAAAAGGCGGACGGTTCGTACGGTGCGGAGCGGACGGTTGTCAATACGGTATTCCTTTCGTGGCATCAGCATTCGGGCGGGCAGGCAAACTGCGCTTCCGGCGCGGTGTGTGACGTTTGCGGAGAATCTTACGGTCCGTTGGATTCAGACGCGCATTCCTATCAGGAACAGTCGGTGGCGCCCACCTGTGAGGAAGATGGCGGGGTTCTTCATCGCTGCGTGTATTGCGACGATCGGTACCTGACCGATATCCTGCCGGCACTCGGTCATACCGGCGGCACGGCAACCTGCCTTGATCGGGCGGTTTGCGCCCGGTGCTATAAAGAGTACGGCGAGGTTGATCCCAACGGTCATTTCCTTTCCGGAACCCATTGTTCGTACTGCGGCGCTCAGGCAACGCTTTTCCGGTGCGGTGATTTAAATTATGACGGCCGGATTTCGTCGGTCGACGCCGTGCTTTGCAGCCGGCTTCTTGCCGGATGGGATATTTCTGTTCCCCTGTTTGTTGCCGATATGGACGGAGACGGCCGGTGGTCGGTCGTAGACGGCGTTCTTCTCAAGAGAAGTTTGGCCAGATGGACGGTGCAGTCTAAAATCGGAGAGGAAAAATATCTTTTTGATACCGTCGTTTCTGCCGCTGCGTTCTTTTTGAGGGCGGCATCCTGAAAAAAATAAATTTAGATATAGAAGTGAGAGCAGCCGTTTGTCGGCAGAGGGGAGTTCTGGGATGAAAACAGACGTTGTAATTGTCGGCGCAGGTCCCGCCGGAATTTTTACCGCGTTGGAAATGATACGGAAAGGCAGCCGGAAAAAAATTACGATTGTTGAGAAAGGACAGCCGGTTGAAAAACGGGTGTGCCCGAAAAGCCGGACAAAAAAGTGTGTAAACTGCAAACCGTATTGCCATATTACCACCGGCTTTTCCGGCGCCGGTGCGTTTTCCGACGGTAAGCTGTCTCTCAGCTATGAGGTCGGCGGTGATCTTCCGTCCCTGATCGGCGAGGATTTTGCGCAGGAGACGATTCGGTATGCCGATCAGATTTATCTGGAATTCGGAGCCGATACGCATGTGGAAGGAATCCATAATTCTGCTGAGGTAAAGGATATCCGGAAACGCGCGATCCAGGCCGGCCTGCGGCTTGTGGACTGTCCGATTCGGCATATGGGAACCGAAAAAGCGCAGGGCATTTATTTTTCTATCGAACAATATTTGGCCGAGCATGGCGTGGAAATGCTGTTTGGCTGGGAATGTACAAATTTAATTCTGGAAGATTCGGTCTGCCGGGGCGTTACGCTGACCGACGGACGCAAGGAAATGGAAATCCTCAGCGGCCGGACGATTGTCGCTACCGGCCGGCGGGGCGCCGATTGGTTGGAGAAAATCTGCGCCGTTCATCATATCGCCCATCAGCCGGGAACGGTGGATATCGGCGTCCGGGTTGAGGTTCGCAATGAGATTATGGAGCGGGTTAACGAGGTTTTATATGAATCCAAACTGATCGGATATCCGAAACCCTTTAAAAATAAGGTGCGTATTTTCTGTCAGAATCCGGGCGGTTTTGTCAGTCAGGAAAATTATGATAACGATCTTGCCGTTGTAAACGGCCATTCGTATAAGGATTTGAAATCGGACAACACCAATCTGGCCATCCTGTGTTCGCACAACTTTAACGAGCCGTTCAATCAGCCGATTTCTTATGCGCAGAAGGTCGGGGAACTGACCAACATGCTTGGCGCCGGGCATATTTTAGTGCAGCGTTACGGCGATATTCTCGACGGCAAGAGAACCTGGCCGAAAGAACTTTCGCAGTCAAATCTCCGGCCGACGCTGCCTGACGCCGTTGCCGGCGATATTACGGCCGCAATGCCGTATCGGGCGATGATCAATATTATTAATTTTATTCAGGCGGTCGATCATGTGGTTCCCGGCTTTGCATCGACGGAAACGTTGCTGTATTCGCCGGAACTGAAATTTTACAGCAACCGGGTAAAAATGACGCCGGAACTGGATACGAGTATTCAGGGGCTTCACTGCCTTGGTGATTCGAGCGGCTGGACCCGCGGCCTGATGATGGCTTCGGTCATGGGGGTTGTGATGGGCAGAAAACTGGCGGAGGAATAGAACTTCGTTTGGATTTGTGAAAAAGAAAGGTTGTTTCTATGATGAAAAAAATAACGGCGTTGTTTCTTTTGATTGGCATGTTGCTTTCTTTTGCGGCAGGATGCAAAGAATATATCCCCCCTGAATCGGAGATCCGGGAATATGATCCGGACGCGAAACGGGAATGCGTGGAGTACCGGGACGAGGGAATTTACGGCTTTGGCGTTTACAGAGATGGAACGGCGGTGATTACTTTCGTAAACGCTTCGGGGGATATTGAGATTCCCTCTTCGGTCGGCGGATATCCGGTAACGGCGCTCCGGGAAGATTTGTTTTCCGAACGGTCGGATATCACTTCCGTAACGATTCCGGAATCGGTGACGGAGATCGGCGACTATGCTTTTTACGGCTGTTCTTCTTTGAATACGGTTACGCTTCCGGCTACAGTTTCGGAAATCGGAACCGGCGCTTTCAATAAAACGCCCTGGCTGGAAAACAGCACGGAAACGTTTTTGATTGTCGGCGACGGGATTCTTTTGCGCTATCAGCCGGGTGACGAGACTGGAAAGCCTGCGGTCGAGGTTCCGGAAGGGGTCAAGAAAATCGGCGCGTACGCTTTTTATTCGACTCCGGTTTCATCGGTCCGGATTCCGGAAGGCGTTACTTCGATCGGCGCTTACTCGTTTCATCATTGCGAATATCTGACCACGGTTGCCATTCCTTCCACGGTGACCGAACTCGGTATGGGGGCTTTCAGTAACTGCGGCGCGTTGACGAGGGCGGAAATCCCGGAAGGGGTCGAGGTTCTGCCGGATGCGGTATTCTCGGAATGTTATTCGCTGTCTTCGGTAAATATCCCGAAAAATACGTATTATATCGGGGATTCTGCTTTTTATGCCTGCTATCTGGTTTCCGAACTGACGATTCCGAAAACGGTGACGGAGATCGGCTTCGAGGCCTTTACCGATACGGCGTGGGAAAAGAACCTGACCGGGGAATTTGTCGTTGTCGGGTATGGGATTTTACTGAAATACAACGGAAATCAGGAAACGGTTCGGATTCCGAAAAAAGTGCTGGAAATTTCGTATGCCTTTAAAGATAATGACACGGTGAAATATATTCATTTCAGTGAGAATATCCGTCAGATCGGCAAAGGAGCGTTTTATAACTGCAAAAAACTTCTGTCTGTTGAAATACCAAATACTGTTAAAAAACTGGGCGCAATGGCATTTTTCGGTTGTGAGAGCTTGAATTCGGCAGTCTTGCCGGAAGAACTTTCCGAGATCGGTTTTGCTGCCTTTTCCGGATGCAAAAGTTTGGTTTCGGTTAATTTTCCTGACGGGCTTGCGGAAATACCGTCTTCTTGTTTTAAAGAGACTTCGATTTCGGAATTCACCTTTTCTCCCAATGTCCGGGTGATCGGCAGCAGTGCTTTTGAGGGATGTGAGAAAATCACCTCGCTGACAGTGCCGGAAACGGTAACCGAAATCGGCGACGATGCTTTTCATAAATGTACATCACTGGAAACGATTGAGCTTTCCGCGAAAATAGACCGGATCGGGTTGGGGGTATTTCAGTCCTGTACTTCGCTGAAAACAATAGTGATTCCCGAGGGGGTTCAGCGGCTGCACCTTGCTTCGTTTTGGAACTGTACTGCTTTGGAACGGATTGTCCTTCCTGCTTCTCTTTCGGAAATTGGCGCTTACGCTTTTGAGAAATGCGAGAATCTGCAAACGATTTGTTTTGCCGGTACGCAGCCGCAGTGGGAGGCCGTTGCCGTGAACGACAGCAACGATCTTTCTTCGGTTTCGGTTGTTTATGACTATCGTTAAAGGATAACATGAATATTGTATGCTCCGCCGCCTTTCTGTGCAGAAAGGCGGCGGAGTTTTGTCGGTTTTTCTTTTTTTGCAACACCAATTGTTTTGTCTGTTCCCGGACGGCCGCCTGAACGGCTGCGGTGTTGTCTTTCCCCGTTTGCGCTATGCTTTTTTCCAAGGAAGGCCGGGCTTCTTTGGGAGGAAATGGAAAACTTTTTTGAAAAATCGGCGGGGGAAATATTTACAAGGGCGAAAAAATGTGGTATAATATATGCAGGAAATCATTGTTTCGCTATGATTTAGCGGCGCTGCCGCATCATGCTACGCATGACCTGTATTATTGACGGCCTCGCAAAAATGTTCTTGCAAGCAAACATTTTTGCTTCATGGTATAATAAAGAACAGTAAACTGTTCTTTATCGTGAACGTGAGGGGAATTTTTTATGGTTCGTTTTTATGATGCAGTAGAAGATTCTTTGTTAAAATTTGCTGTGATTGTCGCGAAATATCGGGGACAATATGTTTATTGCAAACACCGGAGACGGAATACCTGGGAAATCCCGGGCGGGCATCGGGAGCCCGGAGAGACGATCGAACAAGCGGCGCGGCGGGAATTGGCAGAGGAAACCGGCGCTGTTTTGTATTCCCTGGTTCCTGTTTGCGTGTATTCTGTTTCCGCTCCGGATTCGGATCTTTGTCCGGAAACTTTCGGCGCGTTGTATTTTGCGGAAATTGAACGTTTCGACGGGACGCTTCATTGTGAAATTGAAAAAATTATGTTCTGCGACCGTCTTCCCGAAACGCTGACGTATCCGGAGATTCAGCCTTTTCTTCTGCGGGAGGTTGAACGAAGACTTTTTTCGTGAAATGAAAATATGAAATAGAAAATTGCGGTTTCGGCTGTGCCGGTATCTTTTCCGGCCGACTGAAAGCGAAAAATAAGAAAGGGCGGGGCAGCCGATGAAGAAAGTGGATGAAACGGTACGGAAAGAAACCGGATATATTGCCGCATGTACGGTCATTTTAAGTATGTTGACGCAGGCGGTGTTTCTGGTGCTGGGTCGCTGGGACATTTCCGTTCTTTTGGGGAACCTTTTCTGCGGTGGCGTTGCGGTGCTGAATTTTTTCCTTTTGGGGCTGACGGTTCAGTCGGCAATGCAGAAGGAGGAAAAAGAAGCGAAAGAAACCATGCGTACTTCGCAGCGTCTTCGGACGGTTCTGCTGTTTGTCGCCGCTGTGGTCGGCGTTCTCGTGCCTTGTTTTCATCCGGTTCCGGCGTTGTTGTCTCTTTTCTTCCCCCGGATCGCCATTCTGTTCCGGCCGTTGTTTATGAAAAAAGAAACGTCCGGGAAACCGGAAAAGGAGTGATGGGTCATGGAGAAAAAACGTTGGTTTGTAATCATTGACGCGCTACTTCTTTTCTTTGCGGCGATACCGATTCTGACCGGTATTGTTCTTCGGGTTCTCTTTACGCCCGCCTCGGAGGGGATAGAAATTACCGGCGCGCTGATTTTTACCACGGTGAAAATGCCGTGGGGCGAATTGCCGATCACCGAAGCGCAGATTAATTCCTGGTTGGTAATTCTTTCAGTTTTCTGGCTTTGCCTGTATCTGACGCACGGCATTACGGCAAAGGGTGGCAGTCGCCGGCAGTATCTCTGCGAATGGGTTGTGGAAAAAACCGAGAGTCTGGTTCAGGAGAACATGGGCGAATATTTTAGCGGCTTTGCCCCGTTTATCGCCGCAGTCATGGCATTGTCTGCTTTTTCCAGCCTGCTTTCTCTGTTCGGTCTGTTTCCGCCGACGTCCGATCTGAACATCGTGGCCGGATGGGCGATTTTGGTGTTTCTACTAATTACTTTTTATAAGTGTAAATGCGGGCCGCTGCAATATCTGAAAAGTTTTACCGAACCGGTTGCGTTTTTAACGCCGCTGAATGTTATCAGTGAAATCGCCACGCCGGTTTCCATGGCGTTCCGGCATTACGGCAATATTCTTTCCGGTTCGATCATTTCGGTTCTGATCGCGGCGGCGCTCGGCGGGCTTTCCAGCCTTCTGCTCGGTTGGCTGCCGGGAATTTTCGGGGAGATTCCGTTTTTGCAGATTGGGCTTCCGGCGGTTCTGTCGGTTTACTTTGACGTATTCAGCGGATTTCTGCAGGCCTTTATTTTTGCCATGCTGACCATGCTGTATGTCGCAGGCGGTTTCCCGGCAGAGCTATATGCAAAAAAACAGGTGAAAAAATCACAGAAAAAAATAAAAATAAAAAAATAATCTGGAGGGTATACACATGTTGGAACTTGCTATTGGTATTATTTTGGGTTGCTGCGCGCTGGGCGCCGGCGTTGCGATGGTCGCCGGTATCGGCCCCGGTATCGGTGAGGGAAACGCCGTGGCGAAGGCCTGCGAGGCGATCGGCCGTCAGCCGGAGTGTAAATCTCAGGTCACCACAACCATGCTGATGGGCTGTGCGATCGCAGAAACGACCGGTCTTTACGCGCTGGTTATTGCAATTTTGCTGATTGTATGGGCGCCGGGGCGTCTGGTCGATGTTCTGATGACCGCCATAGGATAAAGGAGACGACTTTTTATGCAAAATCTGGACGTCATATCAATCAATTTATGGCAGATTTTGATTTCTTTATGCAATCTGTTTCTTTTGTTTTTGATTTTGAAAAAATTCCTGTATAAACCGGTGAAAAAAATGATGGCGCAGCGGCAGGCAGCACTGGATGAACAATATGAGAAAGCGGCCGAAAGCGAACGCGCTGCCGAAATGGACCGCAAAGCCTGGGCGGAAAAAATACAGGGGGCGAAGGCGGAAGCCGACCGCCTGGTTAAAACGGCGGAAGCACGCGCCGACCGGCGTTCCGAGCAGATTGTGGCCAAGGCGAAAGATGAGGCGGACGGAATTCTCCGTGACGCACAGAGCCAGGCAGTTCTGGAAAAGAAAAAGGCCAAGGCCGAGATCAAACGGGAAATTGTTGACGTTTCTGCTGCGCTGACCGAAAAAATTCTGCGACGCGAGATTTCGGAAGACGACCATCGGGCAATTTTGGATTCAGTCTTGTCGGAAATAGGTGAAGAAAATGACGGATATCAGTAAGGAATATGCGTCGGCGTTATTTGAACTGGCACGGGAAATTTCCGCTGAAAAAGAGTTTCTTGAGGCGCTGTTTCTGATTCAGGCCGCGCTGAAGGAACAGCCGGAATATGTTTCGGTTCTTTCTTCCCCGAATCTTTCGGTGCGGGAAAAAAAATCGTTATTGGAAAAAGCTTTTGCCTCGTTTGTTCCGGAACCGGTTCTTTCTTTTGCCGAACTGCTTTGTGAAAAAGGGCATATGTCTTGTTTTCATGATTGTGTGAAGGAGTATCAGGCGCTTTACCAAACATTTTGTTCGGTGTCTTCGGCCAGGGTTGTCAGCGCGGTCGCGCTGACGGAGGAGGAAAAAAGACGTTTGACGGAGAAACTGGAAAAAATCAGCGGCCATCGGGTGCAGACGCATTATGAAACCGATGAAGCGATTCTAGGCGGCCTGATTGTTTATATGGACGATACGGTTATCGACGGCAGTCTTCGCCGGCAATTAAAAGACGTAAGGGATGTGATCGGAACATGAGTACGAATGCGGAAGAGATCAGCAGTATCATAAAAGAACAGATCCGCGCCTATCGTTCCCGGGCGCAGATGACCGAGACCGGCACGGTGATTCTTGTCGGCGACGGAATTGCCCGGGTGTACGGCCTTCGGAACTGTATGGCCAGCGAACTTCTGGAGTTTGAGGACGGCAGTTTCGGTATGGCGCAGAATTTGGAGGATGAGACCGTTTCCGTCGCGGTCCTCTCGGACCGGAACGATATCCGGGAAGGTTCTCAGGTAAAGCGTACCGGAAAGGTTCTTTCCGTACCGGTCGGTGAAGCGCTTCTCGGCCGGGTTGTGAACGCCCTGGGGGTTCCGATCGACGGAAAAGGCCCTGCCGACTGCAAACAGACCCGGCCTGTTGAATCGGAAGCACCGGGAATTATTGAGCGGCAGAGTGTTTCGGTGCCTCTGCAGACGGGAATTAAGGCGATTGACGGCATGATCCCGATCGGAAGGGGACAGCGGGAACTGATTATCGGCGACCGCCAGACCGGTAAAACCGAAATCGCCGTGGATACGATTATCAATCAGAAAAATACCGGCGTTTTGTGTATTTATGTTGCTATCGGCCAGAAAAGCACTTCTGTGGTGCAGCTGGCAAACGAACTTTCCCGCGCGGGCGCCATGGCTTACACGATTATTGTTTCTGCCTCTGCTTCGGAAAGCGCGCCGTTGCAGTATATTGCCCCGTATGCGGGCTGCGCGATGGCGGAGTATTTCCGCGAACAGGGAAAAGACGTTTTGATTATTTACGACGATTTGTCCAAACACGCGGTAGCCTACCGCGCGCTGTCGTTGCTGATCCGTCGTCCTCCCGGCCGTGAAGCCTATCCCGGCGACGTCTTTTATCTGCATTCCCGCTTATTGGAACGCGCGGCCTGCGTTGCCCCGGAATACGGCGGCGGGTCAATCACGGCGCTTCCGATTATCGAGACGCAGGCGGGGGATGTTTCGGCTTATATTCCAACCAATGTGATTTCGATTACCGACGGTCAGATTTTTTTGGAGACCGAACTGTTCCATGCCGGGATCATGCCGGCGATCAACCCCGGAATTTCGGTCAGCCGTGTCGGCGGGTCGGCGCAGCTGAAACCGATGAAAAAAGTTTCGGGGGAATTGAAACTTCTTTATTCGCAGTATCGTGAACTGCAGTCTTTCGCGCAGTTCGGCAGCGATCTCGACGCCGACACCAAAGCGCGGCTTGCTCTGGGCGAACGAATTGTGGAAGTGCTGAAACAGAAACGGAATGCGCCGGTTTCGGTCGGTTGCCAGGTTGCCATTCTTTATGCGGTAATTCACGGGTATTTGGACAAAGTTCCGGTTGATAAAGTATCGGATTATGAACAGCGGCTTTATGATAAAATGCAGACCGAACACCACAGTTTGCTAGAACGTTTTGAAGCCGGTTATTTTGAGGAAAGCGACGAGACTGCTTTGAAACAGGCGCTCGAAGAAATGGAGTGATTGGATGGGGGCGGATATCAAAGCGCTGCGAACCCGGATCAAAAGCGTTGATTCCACGCTGCATCTGACAAAAGCGATGGGGCTTGTTGCTTCTTCAAAGATTCGGCGCGCGAATGAAGCTATGATGAAAACCCGGGAATACGCCCATCGGCTTGCGGAGATCACCGAATCGCTTGCGGCCTGCCCGGAATGCGCCAGAAGTCCGTATATGCGAGAGCCCGGCAGCCGCATGAAGCTGATTGTTATTGCTGGAGACCGCGGGCTTGCCGGCGGATATAACGCGAATATTTTCCGGCTGGTAAAGGAGTATCCCGATGCGGAAATTATTCCGATCGGAAAACGGATTTGCGACCGTTACGGAAAAAATCCGGTTTCTTCCGAGCATTTTTCGGGCGCGGACGCTTATTTGCTGGGAAAAACATTATGTGAATCTTTTTTGCGGGGCGAGTATGACCGTCTGGGGATTATCAGTACGCGGTATATATCGATGATGACGCAGGAAGCGGTTGTCCGTTTTTTGCTTCCGCTTTGTCTGCCTTCGGAAACAAAACCGCTTTCTATGGTTTTTGAACCGGACGCCGCGACGATTTTGAATACGGCGATTCCGGAATATCTGGCGGGGATGATTGCCGCTGCGGTCAGAGAGAGTTTTGCCAGCGAAGTCGCCGCCCGCCGTATGGCGATGGATAACGCAGGGAAAAACGCTGCTTCGATGATCGAGGAGCTGCAGCTTCAGTATAATCGGGCGCGGCAGAGTTCCATTACGCAGGAAATTACCGAAATTGTCGCCGGAAGCGGCGCTTGAAAGGAGAAATCAAATTGGCGGAATTACAGAAGGGAAAGGTCAGCCAGGTGATGGGATCGGTTGTCGACGTTCGCTTTGAGAACGGCGGTCTTCCGGCAATTTACAATGCGCTGACCGTTCCGATCGGAGAAAAAACGCTGACCGTTGAGGTTGCACAGCATATCGGCGACAATACGGCAAGATGTATTGCTATGTCTTCTACCGACGGCCTGAAACGCGATACCGAAGTGACCAATACCGGAAAACCGATCAGCGTACCGGTCGGCAGAGAAACGCTGGGGAGGATTTTTAATGTTCTCGGCGATTCGGTAGACAATCAGCCCGATCCGGAAACAAAGGAGCACTGGGATATTCACCGTCCCGCGCCGAAATTTGAGGAACTGGCGACTTCTACGGAGATTTTGGAAACGGGAATCAAGGTTATCGATCTGATTTGCCCGTATTCCAAAGGCGGAAAAATCGGTCTTTTCGGCGGCGCAGGCGTAGGCAAGACCGTTCTGATTATGGAATTGATCAATAATATCGCAAAGGAACACGGCGGACTCTCCGTTTTTACTGGTGTCGGCGAACGAACCCGTGAGGGCAATGACCTCTATAATGAAATGAAGCAGTCGGGCGTTCTTTCCAACACCTCTCTGGTTTACGGCCAGATGAACGAGCCGCCCGGCGCGAGAATGCGCGTTGCTTTGTCCGGTCTTACTATGGCGGAATATTTCCGCGATCAGGAAGGGCAGGACGTCCTGCTTTTTATCGACAATATTTTTCGGTTTACCCAGGCAGGCTCCGAGGTTTCGGCGCTTCTTGGCCGGATGCCTTCGGCGGTAGGGTATCAGCCCACATTGGCCAATGAGATGGGGGCGCTGCAGGAGCGGATTACCTCAACGAAAAAAGGATCGATTACTTCGGTTCAGGCGGTCTATGTGCCGGCCGATGACCTGACCGACCCGGCTCCGGCGACAACCTTTGCGCATCTGGACGCGACTACGGTTCTTTCCCGTGCGATTGCCTCTCAGGGAATTTATCCGGCGGTCGATCCGCTGGAGTCTACCAGCCGTGTTCTTTCGCCGGAAACACTGGGGGAGAAACATTACCGGGTGGCCCGGGAGGTTCAGCGGATTCTTCAGCGGTATCAGGAATTAATGGATATTATCGCTATCATGGGAATGGATGAACTGTCCGACGAAGATAAACTGCTGGTTTCCCGCGCCCGTAAAATTCAGCGTTTTTTGTCTCAGCCTTTTACCGTTTCCGAAAAATTTACCGGATTTCCCGGAACATATGTTCCTCTTGCGGAAACAGTCCGTGGCTTTGAAGAAATTATCGAAGGGCGGCACGATGATCTTCCGGAATCCGCGTTTCTGTTTGTCGGGACGATTGACGAGGCGGTTCAGAAGGCGAAGAAGGTGCAGCGATGAAACCGTTTCCTCTGATTATCGCGTCTCCTGACGGAAATTTATTCGATGGGGAGGCCGTTATGCTTTCGCTCCGCGGCGCGGAGGGCGACCTTGCCATCTTGGCGGGGCATATTCCTTTTATGACGTCGGTCAAACCCGGTTCCTGCAAGGTGATTCTTCCGGATGAAAGTGAGCGGATCGGCGAACTGGACGGCGGTATTTTGACGGTCACGGAGAATGCCGTGACGCTCCTTGCCGGCAGCTTTCATTGGTAAAATTGATAAAAAAACCGTCGGACGGTAAAAGTCCGGCGGTTTTCTTTTTATTATCACTTATTTATTGCCTTTTGCGATCGCTTGGGTTCTCTTTCTGCAATATGAACGGTGCGGGCGCATTGTTTTCATGCCTTTGAAGTTGTTTATTTTACTTTTATATACTGATTTCCGCAGGCTTTGCAGGTGATTTTCATTTCATAGTGATCTATTTTTTTGTCCAATAAAGTAATGAGCGGCTCATTGTCTTTTGGACAGCATAATCTGTTTTTTACAAGAATCAATTCTTCGGTGCTGTTTTTTCCCGGTTTGCTGTCTTCAAAATCGAGTAACGCGCTGCCGTGGCTGCCGCAATGGCATTGATAGTTCAGTTCGAGTCTGTCATACGTGGAATAACACAAATAACCGATATTTTCATTGCACGTATCGCAGTACATCCATCCGCCATAATTTGTTGCCAGTCTTGTATTTACCAGTTCTTTATTTTTTACGGTTCTTGCCATGGATTGTCTTCCTTTCTTCAATGGAATCGGGTTGTTTTCCAGCAGGGACATTTTTGCGGTGTGATTTTATATTGCAGCCGTGCTCTGTGCGGAGCGGCAAGGTCGCAAAGTTGTGCCATACAGGATTTTTCTATACATGCCATGCTGTGCGTTTTTTTTAGAACAACTTGTTGTTTTGATAAAACTGTGAATTTTGCACCGGAAAAAAAGAGGTTATCCGGAACGGAATTTCAACCGAATGGTTGAAACGCTTTTTTCCTAAGAACAGCTTGCTGTTCTTTAGAACAAGCTTGCTGTTCTTTATTGTACCATGGAGAAAAAATGCTTGCTTGCATGCAAATACTATTTGCATTGGCATTCTTTGCGAGACCGTCAATAGACACAACTGTGCGAAGCACAGAGCGGCAACGCCGCTAAATCAATGCAAAGCAATGATTTATGTGTCTATTATACCATGAATTTCGCACCGGAAAAACACCGGCGGCGCAACGCGCTGTTCGGCTGGATAGCCGAAAGATTTTTTTCCTAAGAACAGTTTACTGTTCTTTATTATACCATATTTTTTCTCGCTTGTAAATATTTCCGGGGAAATGATCTTTCCTTGTTTTTCGTCTGAATTTTTCGACATTTTTCTGAATTTGTTTTTTCCCCTCTTGAACCGTAATAACCGGCAGGTTTATAATAATAAGGTAATTTTCGTTTTTTCGGCGGTAAATTTCTGTATGATGTCGGCGGAAAGGCAAGGCGGTTGGGAGATGGTTTCATGGAAAAAAATTTGACTTCGGGCAGCGTGCTGAAAAATATTCTTTCTTTTTCTTTGCCGTATTTGCTTTCGTTTTTCCTTCAGACGCTGTATGGTATGGCCGATTTATGGATTGTCGGCCAATTTAACGGAACGGAAAGCATTACCGCCGTTTCAATCGGCAGCCAGGTTATGCATATGCTGACGGTGATGATCGTCGGACTGGCGATGGGCGCTACGGTGACGATCGGGCAGGCGGTCGGGGCCAGGCAGAAAGAAAAGATCTCCCGTGCGGTGGGAAATACCGCCACCTTATTTTTGCTCGGTTCTTTTGTCGTTACGGTTATTTTGGCGGTCCTTGTCCGGCCGATTGTCTCGCTGATTTCTACGCCGGCCGAGGCGGTGGAAGGCACGGTGCGTTATCTGACGATTTGTTTTATCGGTATTCCCTTTATTACGGCGTATAATATCATCAGCTCGGTGTTCCGCGGGCTCGGCGATTCCCGCAGCCCGCTCTGCTTTATTGCCGTTGCCTGCGCCTGCAATATCGGGTTTGACCTGTTGTTTATCGGCCCGATGAAAATGGGCTCGGCGGGAGCGGCTCTCGGTACGGTTCTGGCGCAGACGGTCAGCGTGTTTATCGCGCTGGCAGTTATTGCAAAAAAGAAAATGGGGATTTCTCTGAAAAAAGAAGATTTCAGGCTTCAAAAGGAGACGGTCGGTTCGATTTTGAAAATCGGCTTTCCTGTTTGCCTTCAGGACGGTTTTATTCAGGTTTCGTTTCTGATTATTACGGTTATCGCCAATTGCCGCGGCTTAAATGACGCTGCCGCGGTGGGAATCGTTGAAAAAATCATCGGTTTTCTGTTTCTGATTCCTTCTACTATGCTTTCTACTGTTTCAGCCCTTGCCGCGCAGA
The DNA here is from genome assembly GCA_948443805.1 of uncultured Clostridia bacterium. Classification (GTDB taxonomy): domain Bacteria; phylum Bacillota; class Clostridia; order Oscillospirales; family UBA644; genus CAOJUB01. The sequence continues at coordinate 94,766 of CAOJUB010000001.1, forward strand.
ATATCGGCGCCCGGCAGGTTCGCCGCGCCCGGCAGACACTGTTGGATTCGGTCGTCATTGCCGTGTTTTTCGGCGTGATCTTTTCCTGTGCCGTCCAGTTTTTTGCTCCGCAGATCGTCGGTATTTTTGAAAAAAATGAAACGGTGATCCGGCTTGGCAGCCAATATCTGAAAAGCTATGTGTGGGACTGCGTTTTTGCCGGCGTTCATTTCTGCTTCAGCGGATATTTTTGCGCGATCGGCCGTTCGGGGCTTTCGTTTCTCCATAACGTGCTGTCGATCGTCCTTGTCCGGGTTCCGTTTGCTTACCTGGCTTCGGCCTGCTTTGCCGACACGCTTTTCCCTATGGGGCTTGCCGCGCCGGGCGGTTCGCTGCTTTCGGTGGTTGTCTGCGTGATTGCCTACGCCGTTATTTCGCGGCGCGTTTCCGGCGATTCCTTGACAAGGACGGGCGCTTCTGATATACTATAAGAATAGAAAAGACTGTATGGAAGGAGATTTTTTATGCATCATTCATCCTGTCAATCCGGAAATAAAAGTTCAGAAGGCCTGAAACCAAAGAGCTTCCGGCCAAAACGCCGGCATTCTTTTTTTGCGCTTCTGCTGGCTGCGGTGCTGTTCGTCGGGCTTCTGCCGACGGTTTCGCTGCCGATCACGGCGGCTTCTCCGGCGGCGGATTTCGAGTTTGACGAATCGATCGGCATGATTACAAAATATACCGGTTCAGCAACCAATGTTGTGATCCCGGAAACAATCAACGGGGTGACGGTTACGGCGATCGGTATGGAGGCTTTTGCCGGCTGTTCTTGGCTGACCAGCGTTTCGATTCCGAACAGTGTTGTGACAATTGGCGGTGCGACTTTTTCTGGTTGTTCTTCGCTGACCAGCGTTGCTATTCCGGACAGCGTGACGGCAATCGGTGTGGCGGCTTTTGCCGGCTGTTCCTCGCTGACCAGCGTGACGATTCCGGAACATGTGACGGAAATTCGATATGCGGCTTTTAGCCGCTGTTCTTCTTTAGTGGAGATTCGGGTGGCGGAAAACAATCCGGCGTATTGTTCTGTCGACGGCGTTTTGTTTTCGAAGGATCAGAAAATGATTTGTAGCTATCCGGCAGGACGTTCGCAAAAAAACTATGCGATTCCGGCTGGTGTGTCGGACATCTGCTATGAGGCTTTTGCCGGTTGTTCCGCGCTGACAAGCATTACGATTCCGGAAGGTGTGACAGGAATCGAATATCAGGCTTTTGCCGGCTGTTTGTCCTTGACAAGCGTAACCATTCCGGAAAGTGTGACGGCAATTGGCGGCGGGGTTTTTTATTCCTGTTCTTCGTTATCAGAGATTCGGGTAGCGGAAAATAATCCGGCGTATTGCTCTGTTGACGGCGTTCTGTTTTCGAAGGATCAGAAAACGATTTACACCTACCCGGCTGGACGTTCCGAAAAAAACTATGTGATTCCGAACTCTGTGCAATACATAGCCGCTTGGGCTTTTCAGGGCTGTTCCTCGCTGACCGGTGTGACAATTCCGAATGGTGTAGCCGAGATCGGCAATGGGGTTTTTTCCGACTGTTCTTCGTTAGCAGAGATTCGGGTCGAGGAAAGCAATCCGGCATATTGTTCTGTCGGCGGCGTTCTGTTTTCGAAGGATCAGACAACAATTTACAGCTATCCGGCCGGCCGTACCTCAAAAAGTTATACGATTCCAGACAGTGTGCAATATATCGCCGCTTTTGCTTTTCAGGGGTGTTCTTCGCTGACCAGTTTGACGATTCCGGTTCGTGTGAAAAATATCGGCTATAAAGCTTTTTCTCAGTGTTCTTCGCTGACCAGTTTGACGATTCCGGACGATGTGCAGTCTGTTGCTGATCTGGCTTTTTCCGGCTGTGACGCCCTGTCAAGCTTGCATGTCCAGGACAGCGAGGGGCGGATTCTTCTTTCCTTCTTGGTATCGATGAATAATCTTTTCTTTCCGGGGACAGGGGAGAAAGAGACGGATATTCAAATCCTTTATTCCGGTACCAGGGAAGCATGGAATTCGATTCCTATTGGGTACGGTTATCTTCGGGATTATTTAACCGCAAGAGTCGTTTTTATTTCTTCTGAGGTTTTTATCTGGGGCGATGTGGACGGAAACGGCAAAGTAGAAACGAAGGACAAGGTTTTGATTTCCCGGTATCTGGCAAAATGGACGATGAACGGCGGTTTCAATCAGGCAGCGGCCGATTTCAATAAAGACGGCGACGTTACCTCGGCCGAAGCGGTTGTTTTAGCGCGCTATCTGGCCAAATGGACCAATCTGCCGTATCCGGTTGGACAGCTGGCATAAAATGTTGAATAACAGGAAAAACCTGAGAAAACGGTGTGTTTTCTCAGGTTTTTTGCTGTATAAAAAACGGCGTTTTCGTTGTTTTTTAAGCTTCCGGTGGAATGTCTTTGCCGTTCCGTTCTTTTTTCCCGATCCATTTGTTGTGAATGAAAATGCCGGCAAGCGCGATCAGGCCGGTAAGCGCGAAAATCAACACCGAATCCCAGAATTTTCCGGCAGAAAGGTTTTCTCCCGCCCAGGTGCTGGTTACCAAGCTCGGGATGCGGGCAAAGGTGGCAATCAGAAAAAACTGTAGCGGCTTGATTTTGGTGAAGGGGCAAAGATAAACCAGCACGTCTTTGGGTACGCCGGGAATGAAAAAGAGAAGAAAAATCAGATAGGCAACGTTTTTTTCCTTGAACAGAAACGCATATTTGGCGGATTCCTCTTTTTTAATCATCTTGTCGATCGATTTCCGGCCAAGGCGGCGGACAGTAAAATAAATGATGACCGTGGCGATCAGAATTCCGGCCAGGCAAAGCGCCAAACCGCCCCAGGTGCCGTACATAACGCCGGCGATAATTTCAATCGGTTCTCCGGGGATGACGGCAATAATAATCTGTAAAATCTGAACTAGCAGCAGCGCGATCGGCCCCCAGAAACCGAGTTGATCAATTTTTTGCGCAAAGGCCTGCCGGGCTTCTTCTTCGCGAAGGGACAGAACCATTGGCATCAGGAGAACCGTTAAAGCGATAATCGCCGCGGCGGCAAGAAGGATCAGGATGATTTTTCCTGCTTTTTTTCGATTCATTTTCTTTTCCTTTCCCATTGTGTGTGTTTTTTGTATGATTTCTATAGTATAGCAAAAAAAGACAGTCTTGTCAAGCCTTTACAGATAACAATGAATAGATGAAAAGGAGAGAAAAACAGAGAAAAACGATAAAAAAATAAGAAAAAATGTGATAATAAATAAAAAATAAGTATTTTTCGCTTAAAAAAATAAAAAAACCGTTATTTCTGAATTTGCATTTTTCTTTTTATCGGGCTATAATAAAGTCAAACAAAGGTCAAAGATAGTCAAAATCAAATTTTGACCTGATTCGACAGAAAGGAGTGTTTTCCGCAATGAAGTCGAGCGATATGATTACCGCTTTCCTGATGGAAATGCTGGAAAACGGCGACGGAAACCTGGAAATCCGGCGGAATGAACTGGCGCAGCATTTTAACGTGGTACCCAGCCAGATCAATTATGTGATTTCCTCACGTTTTACGCCGGAGTTGGGTTTTTTGATCGAAAGCCGGCGCGGCGGCGGCGGATATATTAAAATCAGCCGCGTGCAGGATGATTCAGCGGCGGATCTAATGCATATAATCAATACGATCGGAGATTCGATCAATGCCTTTGACGCGCGTATATTTTTGAGGAATATGGAGGAGAATTCTTATATCTCCGGCCAGACGCACGCGCTGATCCGCGCGGCGACGACCGATAAAGCCTATGCTTGCGTTTCGCCTGCGGCGCGTGACAGGCTACGGGCTTCAATTATTAAAAACATGCTCCTTGCGCTTGCGGTGGCAAAATAGAACAGCGGCGGAAACGCCGGCGCACAGAAAGAAACTGAAAGAAAGGAATGATGGATATGCTGTGTGAGAACTGCAAAAAAAACCAAGCGACTACTTATTTTAAACAAACTGTGAACGGGAAAACCAACGAAATTTTTCTTTGTTCGGAATGCGCGGCGAAGGCTGGGCTTTCATCTCCTGCCCCGGCGGCGTTCAGTCTGGACGATTTTTTACTGAATCTGCTCGGCGGGCGGACGGCGCAGAGTGAAAAAAAGGTCTGTCCGGTCTGCGGGATTTCCGAACGGGAGGTTCTTGACAGCGGCCGGGTCGGCTGCGGAAACTGTTATCAGGAGTTTTCGGGACGGCTGGTTCCCTTTATCGAAAAGGTTCACGGCAACAAAACGCATGTTGGAAAACGACCGAAAAACCGTGCGGCCGAGATTTCTGAGCAAAAGCCTGTCGATCCGCTTCTTTCTCTGAAAGAAAAGCTGGCGGCGGCGATTAAGGCGGAAAAGTTTGAAGAGGCCGCGGTACTGCGGGATCAGATCCGGGATTATGAACAAAAAGAACAACAGTAGATTTGCTGTAAAAATGGGTCATGGAACAAGAAAGGGAGGAAGACTATGAACAGCGCTGTTATTTCATCCAGAGTCCGCCTTGCGCGGAATTATGCCGAACTTCCGTTTGTGCCGAGAATGACAAAGGAATCAAAGGAACAGCTCAAAGAAAAACTCCGCGCCGCAGTCAAGGGCAGCAGCCTTTCGATGAGTTATATCGATATGGAGCAGGTGGACGACATCCGGGCCGGCGCGATGGTGGAAGATCATCTGATCAGCCCGGAGTTCGCGCAGAAACGGCAGGGCGAAGGCTTGTTTTTGAGCGAACCGTCTGAAAACAGCCTTTCGGTTATGGTCAATGAGGAGGATCATCTTCGGATACAGGCCATTTCAGAGGGGTTCTGCTTGGAAAAAACCTATGAACTGGCAAACCGGGCGGATGATCTTTTCGGTTCGGTTATGCCGTATGCGTTTTCTGAAAAAATCGGGTATCTGACCTGTTGTCCGACCAATCTCGGCACCGGAATGCGGGCTTCGGTTATGCTGCATCTGCCGGTTCTTTCCGAGACCGGAAATATTAACCGGTTTATCAATGCGCTTTCCGGGCTGGGGCTGACCGTCCGTGGGCTTTACGGCGAGGGCAGCCAGCCGGGCGGCCATATTTATCAGCTTTCCAATCAGGTTTCGCTGGGGATTACCGAGGAAGAATCGCTGCAGCGGCTTGCTGATTCGGCTGAAAAGATTGAGGAGAGCGAGTTGGCGCTGCAAAAAAAATATCTGGAAAATATTTCTGTCAAAGACCGGATACACCGTGCCTACGGTATTTTGCGCGAAGCGCGGCTTCTTTCTTCTACAGAATTTTTAAAACTGGTTTCGGATGTCCGCTGGGGGATTCTTCAGGGAGAGATCGACGGCGACCTGAAAAAGCTGGATACGCTTTTCGGCAAGGCGCAGCCGTATAATCTGATGCTTTCTTCGCAGGAAAACGACGCGCCGCAGCGGGATCAGCGCCGGGCGGAACTGGTAAGAAACACACTGCTGTAACGGCAGAACGGAGGGATTTTATGATTTTTGATAATTTTTCTGAAAAGGCGAACCGTGCGGTTGCTTTGGCCATTGAGGGGGCTCAGCAGTTAGGGCACGGATATATCGGAACCGAGCATTTGCTCCTTGGCCTTTGCCAGACGCCGGAAAGCGCCGCTTCTTCGGCGCTGGAAAAGGCCGGGATTTCCGGCGAAGGGCTTGTCGGCAAAATTGCGGCGGAGATCGGTACGGGCGCGCCGTGCAACCTTTCGCTGCAGGATATGACGCCGCGGATGAAACGGATTTTGCAGAATGCATTGAATGAAGCCTATCATATGGGTAGCAAAATTGCCGGTACGGAACATCTTCTGATTGCGCTTCTGCGCGAGCGGGACTGCAAAGCGGTTGAGCTGCTGCTTTCGGAGGGCGTTGATCTGAAAGATTTGTATTCGGAAATTCTCGAAGAGACCGGCGCTTCCCGCACATCTTCCGAAAGCAAGGGAAAACCGGCCGGCGGAAAAAAACATAAAGATACGCCTACGCTGGATACGTTCGGCCGGGATCTGACCGACATGGCTTCCGCCAATAAAATCGATCCGGTTATCGGCCGGGGCAAAGAGATTGAGCGGGTTGTTCAGATTCTCAGCCGCCGGACGAAAAATAATCCCTGCCTGATCGGGGAGCCAGGCGTAGGAAAAACGGCGATTGCCGAGGGGCTTGCCCAGCATATTGTGCAGGGAATGGTTCCTGAGACGCTGAAAGGAAAGAGAGTTGTAACGCTGGATATTGCGTCGATGATTGCCGGTTCCAAATACCGCGGCGATTTTGAGGAACGGCTGAAAAACGCGATCGGCGAAGTGACAAAGGCCGGGAACGTCATTTTGTTTATCGATGAATTGCATGTTTTGGTCGGTGCCGGTTCCGCAGAAGGGGCGGTCGATGCTGCGAATATTCTGAAGCCTTCGCTTGCCCGGGGAGAAATGCAGGTGATCGGTGCAACAACGCTGGAGGAATATAAAAAGTATATTGAAAAGGACGCCGCGCTGGAAAGACGGTTTCAGCCGATTCTTGTCAGCGAACCGAATGAAGAGGATGCGGTGGAGATTCTGAAGGGCATCCGCGATAAATATGAAGCGCATCATAAAGTCCGGATTACCGATGGCGCGGTAGAAGCCGCTGTGAAACTGAGCAAACGGTATATACAGGACCGCTACCTGCCGGATAAGGCAATTGACTTGATGGACGAAGCCGCGTCGAAAATCCGGATCGGAAATCTGACCGCGCCGCCGGATCTGAAGGCGCAGGAAGCGGAAATCGCCCGGATTTCGGCGGAAAAAGAAGAAGCGGTGAAAAAACAGGAATTTGAAAAAGCCGCGTCTCTCCGCGACCGGGAAAAAGAAGAAGCCGCTAAACTGGAGGAACTGCGGCGCCGTTGGAGCAGCGAAGCTTCGGCGAAAGAACTGGTGGTAACAGAAAATGAGATCGAAGAAGTGATTTCTTCGGTTACCGGCATTCCGGTCAAGCGGCTGGTTTCAGAAGAGAGCGAACGGTTGCTGAACATGGAAAAAATCCTGCACGAACGGGTTGTGGGGCAGGACGAAGCGGTTTCTGCTGTGTCCAAGGCAATCCGGCGCGGCCGGGTCGGTTTGAAAGACCCGAAGCGCCCGGTGGGTTCGTTTTTGTTCCTGGGGCCTACCGGCGTTGGAAAAACCGAGCTTTCCAAGGCGCTTGCCGAGGTGATGTTCGGCGATGAAAACGCAATGATCCGCGTGGATATGTCGGAATATATGGAGAAGCACACCGTTTCCAAACTGATCGGTTCTCCTCCGGGATACGTCGGCTTTGACGAAGGTGGGCAGCTGACCGAAAAAATTCGTCGGAAACCCTATTCGGTAGTGTTGTTTGACGAAATTGAAAAAGCGCATCCCGATGTGTTTAACGTTATGCTGCAGATTCTTGACGACGGGCAGCTGACCGACGGACAGGGACGGAAAGTGGATTTCAAAAATACCGTTATTATCATGACGAGCAATGTCGGCGCTTCGCAGATTTCTTCCCGGCGGCCGCTGGGATTCAACGATTCGGGCGACGATTATGAAAAAACGCAGGAGAAAATCCGGAGCGATGTGATGGATTCCCTCAAACAGACCTTCCGGCCGGAGTTCCTGAACCGGATTGACGATATCATTGTTTTCCGGCAGCTGACAAAAGAAGACATCCGGGAGATTGCGCAGCGCCTTTCTTCCTCGGTCGTTTCTCGGCTGGAAAACCTCGGCATTCACCTTTTGCTGACCGATTCGGCCATTGATGTTCTCGCGGAGAAAGGGTTTGACGCTTCTTATGGCGCACGGCCGTTGAAACGCGCGATTCAGACGCTGATTGAGGATGTTGCCGCTGAAAAGATCCTGGACGGAACATTCGGGAAGGGTGACAGCGTGGAGGTCTCCGGTTTGGACGGGGAAATTCTTTTCCGGAAACAGGATGAAAAAGAAGTTCCGGAAAACAAAGAATAAGATTGATTTCGGTTCTGCCGGGGATGAAATCTCCCCGGCAGCGTTTCTTTTTCTCGCCTGAAAGCGGTATGATGCCTGTTTTCCCTGCCGCCGCAGGTTTGCCGGGCTTGGATATCCGGTGAAAAAAATTCGCGCCCTTCCAGCTGCCGCAGGAGTGTTTGCTTTTGAAAATTCGCCGAATCGTAACACAAAATTTGTTTTTGCTTCTATTGTATGCGGTATAATAAAAAATCAAAAGAATGTCGCCCTGACGGAACCGAAGATAAGATTCAGGAATCGGGAAAGGATCTGAGACCACATGAGAGATTTTGATGTTTCGCTGCTCTGTGATTTTTATGAATTTACCATGGGCAACGGATATTTTCGAAGCGGAAAAAAAGACGTTTCCGTCTGTTTCGACCTGTATTTCCGTAAAGTGCCCGACGACGGCGGGTTTGCGATTGCCGCAGGGCTCGGCAGCGTGATTGATTACCTTGACAGTCTGCACTTTTCTTCGGAAGATATTTCGTTTTTGCGCTCAAAAGGCATATTCTGCGAAGAATTTCTGGCCTATCTGGAGAATTTCCGGTTTGCGTGCGACGTCTACGCCGTAGAGGAAGGCACGCCGGTTTTTCCTAATGAACCACTTGTTGTCGTGCAGGGGCCGGCGATTCAGGCCCAGCTGCTGGAAACCATGCTGTTGCTTTTAGTGAATCATCAGACGCTGATTGCGACAAAGGCAAACCGGATCTGCCGGGCAGCAGCCGGACGGCCGGTTTTTGAGTTCGGTTCCCGGCGGGCGCAGGGGACGTATGCGGCGGTTCTGGGCGCCAGGGCTGCTTATATCGGCGGTTGTTCGGGCACGGCCTGCGCTGTCTGTGAAAAAATGTACGGGATTCCCGCCGTGGGAACCATGGCGCATTCCTGGATTCAGATGTATGACGATGAATTGACCGCTTTTTGCGAATATGCCCGGTTTTATCCGGATAACTGTATTTTTCTCGTGGATACCTACAATGTGCTTCGGTCGGGGATTCTGAATGCTGTAAAGGCGTATGAAACGGTTCTGAAACCGATGGGAAAACGGTTGAAGGGAATACGTATTGATTCGGGCGATATTGCGTATCTGACAAAAAAGGCGCGGAAAATGCTGGATGAGGCTGGACTTTCAGATTGTACGATTTTTGTTTCCAATTCGCTGGACGAATATGTCATTCGCGATGTGCTCAGTCAGGGGGCGGAAATTGACAGCTTTGGGGTCGGTGAACGGCTGATTACCTCAAAAAGCGAACCGGTTCTCGGCGGGGTATATAAATTGGTTTCGGTGAATAAGGACGGCCGGGATATCCCTAAAATCAAGTTCTCAGAAAATGCAGGAAAAGTAACGACGCCGGGAGTGAAAGAGGTATACCGGTTATTTTCGAACACAACGGGGAAAATGGTTGCCGACCTGATTGCCCTGCGGGAAGAATCGTTCGATTTTACCGCGCCGATTACACTTTTTGATCCGGCGTTTACCTGGAAGAGAAAAACTTTTGAAGGGTATACGGCAAAACGGCTTTTGACGCCGATTTACCGGAAAGGCCGTCGGGTTTACCAACCGCCGTCCATCCAGCAGATCCGCGATTTTTGCCGACAGGAGACTGAAAAGGTCTGGGAAGAGGTTCTGCGATTTGAAAATCCGCAGCCGTATTATGTTGATTTATCTCCGAAACTATGGGAAGTCAAACAGGAATTGCTCCGCCGCGGCGGAAAATAAAAAAGGCTGAAAAGGCCGGCTAACGGAGTTTTTTATGATACAATGGGATGTGATAAACGATGGTTCCGGTTGCGGAATCCCCCACATACATCCGGTGATTTCCTGTCTTCTGCAAAACCGGGGAATCACCGGCGGGGAAGCCGAACGGTTTCTTTCCGGAGAGTACGGTCGCTTGTTTTCTCCGGCGCTTCTGCCGGATATGGAAGCGGCAGCCGGACGGATTAGGCGTGCTGTCGATACCGGAGAAAAGATTACGGTTTACGGCGATTATGACGTTGACGGCGTGACGTCGGTTGCTCTTCTGGTTCGTTTTTTTGCTTCTCTGGGCGTTTCTTCCGACTGGTATATTCCCGACCGGAAAGAAGGTTACGGATTAAATCTGGCTGCGATTGACCGGATCAAGGCGTCCGGGACGTCGCTGGTTGTTACGGTAGATACCGGGACGACGGCGGCGGAGGAAATTGCCTATGCCAAACAGATCGGGCTTGACGTGGTTGTCACCGATCATCATGAATGCGGAGAGCGTTTGCCTGATTGCCCGGTGGTTAATCCGAAACGACGGGATTCCCGTTACCCGTTTACGGAGCTGGCGGGGGTCGGCGTTGCGCTGCAGCTGGTTTCTTATCTTTCTTCCGCAGATGAAGACGTCCTTTTCGAAAAATACGGAGAATACGCGGCAATCGGAACCATTGCCGATATCATGCCTTTGGTTTCTGAAAACCGGGTTATTGTTTCCCGGGGATTACAAAAAATGAAAAATCCGTCGGTTGGTATTCTTGGCTTGAAAAAACGCTGTTCCGATCAGGAAGATTTATCGGCGTCTGCCGTTGCTTTCCGTATTGCGCCGCGCTTAAATGCGGCGGGACGGGTTGGCAGCGCGTCTGCCGCAGCGGAACTTCTGCTCTGCGACGACCCTGAAACGGCGGATACACTGGCAGATTTTCTTTGTCGGGAAAATGATCTTCGCCGCCAAACGGAACAAGCAATTTTTTCCGACGCGGAAGAAAAAATTGCCCGGCGTGACCGGACGGGGGAAAAACTGATTATGGAAATGTCCGACCGGTGGCACGAGGGCGTAATTGGCATTGTTGCTTCCCGTATGGTTGAAAAATATAACCGGCCGTGCCTTTTGTTCTGCCAAGAAGACGGTCTGGCAAAAGGCTCCGCGCGGAGCGTTCCGGCGGTGAATATCTATGAGCTGATTTCCGCAAACGCCGCGCTACTTTCCCGGTTCGGCGGACATCATATGGCGGCGGGGATGTCTCTTTCCGCTTCTAATTTCGAGACTTTCCGAAAACAGATGCAAACCGCTGCGGCAGAGTCCATTCAGGAGGATGCGCTTTTTCCCCGGATAACGGCGGAGTGTGAGTTGGAGAATTCCTGCCTTCAGTTGGATTTCTGCCGGGAACTTTCTCGTTTGGAGCCGTTCGGCGCGGGAAACCCGCAGCCGTTGTTTCTGATTCGGAATCTTCGCGTGCTGTCGGTCGACGGCGTGTCTGCCGACCGGCATACCCGGATTTCTTTTCAGACCAGTTCGGGGCAGGTGATAAAGGGCATGTTTTTCGGCGTTAGCCCTTGTTGCGCGGGATGTTTTCCCGGAGACGTTGCGGAAGTAATCGGTTCGGTTTCGGAAAATGTTTTCCGGGGCGTTCATTCTCTTTCGTTGCAGATTAAAAGTTTGAATCTTCCGGCCTATGAGGCGGATTTCAGCCAAGCAGAAAAGGACTGGCATCTTTATGAAAAAACCGGAGAGTCTCCGGTGCAGATTACACGGAGCGACGTTTCTTCGGTTTATCGGGCGGTTCGGGCATTATCGGCCGACGGGCGCTGTGAAACCACGCCTCTGACGCTTTCCCGCCGGGCGCGGATCGGTTACCTGTCATGCCGGCTGTGTCTTTCCGTTCTGGAAGAACTGAAGCTGATTCATATTACTGTTTCTCCGGTAAAGTTGTTGAAGGAAGGTTCTTTTTTGCGGATTGAGATGTTTTTTGGGGAGAAAACCGACCTGATGCGGTCCGAAACTTTTCGAAAAACCGGCATTTTGGCCGAATAATTGGTATAAAAAACAAGCAGCCCTGCCTTCTTTCGGGATCGCGGGTGCACGAATGATACAGATACAGAAAGGGAGACTGTTTTGGAAAACACATATGCTGAGGGCCTGATTTCGGCGTTGGATCATAGCGAATATAAATATGACCGGGAGCAGATTCTCGATGCGCTGGCGTTTGCTTCGGAAGCGCATGAGGGACAGATGCGCAAGTCGGGCGAACCGTATATTTCGCATCCGATCGAAGTCGCAAAAATCCTGATTTCTTATGCGGCCGATAAACATGCTGTGATCGCGGCTCTGCTTCATGATACGGTGGAAGATACTTCCGTCAGCCTGGAGGGAATTGAAAAACGGTTCGGCAGCGAAGTTGCCATGCTGGTCGATGGAGTGACGAAGCTGGAAAAAATTTCCTATTCTTCCAAAGAGGAGCAGCAGATCGAAAATATCCGGAAAATGCTGTTGGCGATGGCGAAAGACATCCGGGTCATTCTGATCAAGCTTGCCGACCGGCTGCACAACATGCGGACGCTGGACAGCCAGCCGGACGTTAAACGGCGGGAAAAGGCGCTGGAAACGGTGGAAGTGTATGCGCCGTTGGCGCACCGGCTTGGAATTCAGAACCTGAAAAGCGAGCTGGAGGACACCGCCCTGAAATATTTAGATCCGGTCGGGTATAAAGAAATTGAGGAGAACCTTGCGGTCTTCCGGAACAATACCTTTTTTCATGAAGTGCATCATCTGATTAATAAAAAGTTGCAGGAGGAACGGATCGATGCGAAGGTGGACGGCCGGATTAAGCATATCTACAGCATATACCGGAAAATGTTCAATCAAAATAAAGCCTTTAATGAAATTTATGACCTGTATGCGTTCCGCATTATTGTGGGTAAAGTCAGCGAATGTTACAACGTGCTCGGCTATATCCATGATATTTTTCACGCCATTCCCGGACGTTTAAAAGACTATATTGCAACGCCGAAACCGAATATGTATCAGTCTCTTCATACCACGGTTTCCCATAAGGGATATTTGTTCGAAGTCCAGATCCGTACCGAGGAGATGCACCGGATCGCCGAATTGGGCATTGCCGCGCACTGGAAATACAAAGACGGGGTTTTTGCCGATAAAAACACCGATATGAAACTGGAATGGGTGCGGAATCTTCTGGATGTGCAAAGCGACGTCAACGACGCCGATGACTTTATGAAAACCTTCAAGATCGATCTTTTCGCCGATCAGGTTTTTGTTTCAACGCCAAAAGGAGATATCATCACGCTGCCTGCCGAAGCGAATGTGATCGACTTTGCCTATGCGATCCACAGCGAAGTCGGCAATCATATGACCGGCGCGAAGGTGGACGGCCGGATTGTGGAACTGACAACGAAACTGCAGAACGGAAACGTGGTGGAGATTCTAACTTCGCCGAATTCTTCCGGGCCTTCACGGGACTGGTCGAAGCTGGTAAAAACCTCAGAGGCGAAAAACAAGATCCGCCAGTGGTTCAAGCGGGAAAAGCGCGAGGAAAATATTCTGCACGGACGGGAAGATCTGGAACGCGAACTTCGGCATATGAATATTAATTTCAGCGAATGCAGCCGGGAGGAATTGTATGCTTCGGTAATGAAGCGGTATTCAATCTCCGATATCGATGAATTTTATGCCGCGATCGGTTACGGCGGCATTACCCTGTCGAAAATTCTTCCGAAACTGAAGGATGAATACCTGCGTTTCCGTAAACCGGAAGAGAAAAAGGTGGTTGCGCCGAGAAAACGGAAGGCCATCAACGGCGTCTGCGTCGATGGGCTGGATAACTGCCTTGTCCGGTTGGCAAAATGCTGCACGCCGCTGCCCGGCGATGATATCCGGGGCTTTATTACCCGGGGTTCCGGTGTTTCCGTCCATAAGGCCGATTGTCCGCATATTCAGAAGGCAAACCCTGCGCGGATGGTCGATGTTCATTGGGAGGGCGACCCCGGCGAATATTTTGTTTCTACCCTTTGTCTGGTGGCAAATAACCGGTTTGACCTGGTTCTGGATATCACCACCGTTCTTGCCGGGATGCGGATTGTGACACATTCGATCAATACCCGGGATTCGGGCGACGGACGGACGAATGTCTATGTGTCGATCGATGTGCACAGTATCGATCATCTGGATACGATTGCGAAAAAACTGCGGAAAATAAACGGCGTTAACGACGTGTATCGCGCATCCCTGAAAAAATAAAGAAAACACGGCGGTTTTGCCGGAAAAAGAGGAAAACGGAACATGATAGCTTTGATTCAGCGCGTTTCCTATGCGAAATTGCGGATCGGCGGAGAAATTTATTCTGAAATCGGGAAGGGGCTGCTGATTTTTCTCGGCGTGGCGCAGGATGATACCGAACGGGACGCCGAGATTCTGTCTTCGAAATGCTCGGGGTTACGGATATTTGACGACCCCGATGATAAAATGAATTTGTCTGTGGAGGATTTCGAAGGGGAAATTCTGGTGGTTTCGAATTTTACGCTGTGCAGCGAAAGCCGGAGAGGAAAGCGGCCTTCGTTTATCAGGGCGGCCCGACCGGAAAAGGCGAAACCGTTGTATGAAAAATTTCTTTCGGGTCTTTCTTGCCCAACACCGGTGAAGACCGGCGTTTTCGGCGCGGATATGAAGATTGAACTGGTCAACGACGGACCGATCACGATTCAGATAGAAAGCGAGGATTTCCGATGACGCTGAAACGGGTTATCACCGGGGAACTGTATACGAATACCTATCTTTTGATCCATGAAGGCAAGGCGCTGGTTTTTGACCCTGCATTTCAGCCGGAGAAGATTGAAAAGGCGCTGGACGGGGCGGCGGTGGAAAAAATTATTTTGACTCACGGTCATATGGATCATTTTTATGAACTGAATTATTTCCGGGAAAAATATGCGCCGACAGTTTATCTGCATCAGGACGACGAGGCCTATCTGAACAATCCGGCCCTGTCTGTTCCGGTGGGCGGGGAAACGCTCGATCTTTCCCGGAGGTATTGGGCAGATGTTATGCTGAAAGACGGCGACCGGATTTCTTTCGGACCGTATACCTTCCAGGTTCTGCATACGCCGGGGCATACGCCCGGTTCCTGCTGTTTTTTATGCGGCGATACGCTGATTTCCGGAGACACGCTTTTCTGTAAAGGCGTCGGACGGACCGATTTCCCGAACGGGGACGCCGGGGCGCTTGCCCGGTCCCTGGAAAGAATTTTGGCGCTTGATGCGCATACGTTGGTATATCCGGGGCATGGGCTTTCCACTTCGGTGGAAAAAGAACGGTATTGGCTGGGATAACAGACAAAGGGGGCGTTTTAGGTGGCGAAAATTGAAGATGTCGATAAGAATTTTATTATGGACGGAAACGATGAGGGGCTGTATTATGTTTCCGGCCTTTCGGAACCGATTCGGATTACCGGCCTTGCCTGGCGGGAGGTGAACGGGAATCTTCACCGGCTCCGCGCCGATATGCTGGCGCATGTCAATAACGGTTTGCGCGAACTGTCTCCGCATACCGCAGGGGTGCAGGCTTCGTTCCGGACCAATTCCAAACGGGTTTCTGTCAAAGCGCAAAACGGATGGAATTACCGCATGCAGCATATGGCGATCAACGGAAGCTCCGGTATCGATGTTTATCTGGGTTCCGGTACGCGCAAAAAATATTTCAAGACGGTTTTTGCCGGCGTCGGCGAGGATCATTTCGGCGCGGTGCTTTCTCTGGACGGCCGTGAATATGAACTGACGCTGAACTTTCCTCTTTACTCGGGGATTGACGATCTTCAGATCGGCCTGGAACCCGGCGCATCGCTGAAACCTCCGCGACCGCACCGGGTTGAAAAACCGGTTGTTTTTTACGGTTCTTCCATTACGCAGGGAGCCTGCGCTTCCCGGCCTGGACTGGCCTATTTCAATGCGCTTTCCCGCTGGCTGGATTTCGCGCCGATGAATTTCGGCTTTTCCGGCAGTGCGCTGGGGGAAGAATATGTCGCTGCGTTTCTTGCGGAACTGGATATGGCGGCTTTTGTGATGGATTATGACTATAATGCGCCTGACGCGGCGTTTCTGGAAAATACGCACGAACCGTTTTTCCGGGTGATCCGTCAGGCGAATCCCGATCTTCCGGTGCTTTTTGTTTCCATGCCGAACCGGCCCGGTTCCGATCCGGAATGCAGGGCGCGGAAGGAAATTATTTTAAAGACTTACCGCAATGCGCTGGCGCGCGGGGATCGGCGCGTCTGGTTTGTGGACGGCAGCAAACTGTGGGGGCGGGGCGAACGGGAACGCGAATTCTGCACCGGAGACGGCCTGCATCCCAACGATATGGGCTTTTACGGCATGGCGAAAGGAATTTATCCTACGTTAAAGGAAATGCTGAATGTATTATGATACTTGAATTTGAAAACTGTGACCTTCGCTATGATGTGCAGAGCGTTTGTCTTCTTTTTTTCCCCAGGGAACCGTTCTCGGAGGAGCAGGGGAAACGGCTGAAAGTTTCTCTGTTCAGCGACTGCGCAGAAGCACTGTTCCTTTGGAACGGCCGCTCTTTCCGGGAACAGGAGCCTTTTGACCCGCAGGAGTTCGATTCGGTCCGGACGGTGGTGAAACGGGCGGTTTATCAAGTGCTTCGGCAGGCAACGGGAAAGGATTCTGCCTGGGGGATCGTTACCGGGATTCGTCCGGCGAATCTCTATGAGAAGCTTTTTTCCCGTTTCGGGGCGGACGCCCGGCGGATTTTTGAGGAACGCTATTTTGTCAGCCCCGAAAAAACAGACCTGTGCGTGTCGGTTTTGCAGGGACGGAAAAAAGCCGTTTCTTTATTGGAAAAAGAGTCGTCCAGTTTGTATATTTCGGTGCCGTTCTGTCCTTCCCGGTGCCGGTACTGCTCTTTTGTCTCCGCTTCGACCGAACGGGAGGGCAATATTCTTCCGGCTTATATTGATCTGCTCTGTGCTGAGATTGAAGAAAAAACGCGGCGTGCCGAACGGGAAATGATGCCGGTCGTTACGGTTTATGTCGGCGGCGGTACCCCGACGGTTTTGGATGAAACGCTTTTAGAGAAACTGCTTCGGAAGATTCAGGCGTGTGTTCTCCGCCGGTTTTCTGTGCATGAATATACCTTTGAGGCCGGAAGGCCGGATACTTTGACCGAAGCCAAACTTGCGCTTCTTGCGCGCTATGGCGTAACCCGGCTCAGCGTCAATCCTCAAACACTCAACAACCGGGTTCTTGAAACGATCGGAAGAAAACATACCGCCGAGGACTTTTTCCGTGCGTATACGCTGGCCGAAACGTATCCGTTTGTTTTGAATACCGATCTGATCGCCGGGCTTCAGGATGATACCTTTGCCAGTTTTCAGCGCACGGTCGACGGCCTGACCGCGCTTTCTCCGGGGAATATTACCATGCATACGCTCTATTTGAAAAGAGCCGCCGATATCGGCGCTGCGGAGATCGGCCGGAAGATTGCCGAAGGCACACAGGCTTCCCGGATGGTGGAGTATGCGGAAAAAACGCTTCCGGAGAAGGGGTATTTCCCATACTACCTGTACCGGCAGAAAAATACGCTTGAAAATCTGGAAAACGTCGGGTATGCAAGAGAAGGCGAAGAATGCCGGTATAATATCTATATGATGGACGATCTGCAGCAGGTTTACGGCGCCGGAGCGGGCGCGGTAACAAAAATTCTTCTGCCCGGCGGCGTCCGGAGAGAATGTAATACCAAATTTGCATATAATTATGTGAAAGACCGGAGTTGACCGGCACGGCAAAAAGCGGGATTCCCGCGTGAAACAATCGTTTTTAATCCGATAAAAAGGATCCTGTTTGAACAATGGATGCGGTATTGTTTTTTGAACTTCACAGGAGGGAGATTTTTATGGCTGGGAATGGCGAGCCTTTTTGGGAAAAAGCGTACCGGGAGGAAAATGCGGTTGCTTTTTCTTCTGAACCGAACCGGACGATTAAGGAATTTGAATATTTGTTGAAAAAACCGTCGAGAATCCTTGATGTCGGCTGCGGCGAAGGACAAAATGCGTTCTATTTGGCGCAGCAGGGGTACGGTGAAGTGGATGCCTTTGACCGGAGCATATCTGCGATAGAAAAGTGTAAAAAGCGCAGTCTGGCGACCAACACAAAGATTCATGCTTTTGTTGCCGATCTGAAAAATTATCAGTGGAGACAGAGTTATGACTGGATCCTTTCTTTCGGAACCTTTCATTTTGTGGAAAAAACAGATTGGAAGTCTTTTATCCTTCAGGCCAAGACGCACACGAATCAAGGCGGAATTCATATTGTTCAGATATTTACCGATGCGCTGCCTGCGCCGGAGGATATTTCACCTTTTTCCATTGGTTTGGCAAAAGACGGAGAAATCCGGGAGCTTTACCGGGATTGGGAGATTCTGCAATTTCAGTCGTATCTCTTCGAGGAGGAACATCCTGGCATTCCGCGGCATACGCATGCTTCGAATAAAATTGTCGCCAGAAAAACAGACTGTGTTTGACGATGAATGCCTGCTGCATGGCGGCGGGGGTGCGGTTTGTGTTTTTGTGGAAAATGTCCGGTTTGCAGGTTTTGATTTTTCAGAGAATTTAATGCAGGAAGGGAATTTCATGTATGTCCATTAAAAATAAAAATAATGAATATATGCTGGATATCATCAACCGGTCGGTGACCGTATGTCGGGATATCCTGATTGAAAACGCCGAGGAAATCTATCATGCGCAGCTGGTTCACGCGGCGCTTTCCGGCGGCGAAAAAAGCATTTTTCTTGTTGCCGGGCCATCGGCTTCCGGAAAAACAACGACGGCAAACAAACTCAAATATGAACTTTCCCGTATGTGCCGGGATTCGGTTGTTTTTTCCATGGATAATTTTTATAAAGACCGGGATCGGATGCCTGTCGTTGACGGGAAAGCCAACCCCGAAGTGGTGGAAGCGCTGGAGGTGGATCTTCTTGCCGAAAAGATGAGGCAGATTGTACGGGAAGGCCGGGCCAGACTTCCGGTATATGATTTTTTGACCGGAACTCGGACAGATGATGCGGAAGAGGTGTCGGTCGGGAAGAACGGCGTTTTGATTATCGAGGGAATTCATGCGCTCAACCCCGTTGTTTACCGCGGTGTGGATCCGCTTCTTCTCCATCGGATCTATGTCAGCCCGCACAGCGGTTTTGCCGTTCCGGGGAAAACGGTACTGACAAAACGGGAACTGCGCTTTATCCGCCGTTTGGTCCGGGATTCCTGGGCGCGCGGCAGCAGCGCCGAAAATACTTTCCGCATGTGGCGCGAGGTTTGCCGCTGTGAAGACCGGTATATCCGTCCGCTGGCTTCGGAGGCCGATATTACGATCGATACCACGCATGCTTACGAGCCGGCGGTATTGAAAGCGCAGGCTGTATCTCTTCTTTCTACGATTTCGCCGCAAAGTCCGTATTTCTGCGACGCCCGCGCGCTTCTTTCGGCGCTCTCGGAGGTCGTTCCGGCTGATCCCGGCGTGATTCCGGCAACTTCGCTGCTCCGGGAGTTTGTTTCCGTCGGCTGATTTGGGGGATTATACAAAAAGTTCACTTTCTTTTTTTCGGAAACCTATTGACATTTCAGGAAAATTGCGATATAATAAATGCAAGATACTATATTGGGGAGTTTGCTTCGCCCATATAGTTCCGGCCTGTGAAAGGTCACTGACGATGGAGGGAGGGAAGCATGGTATGGCAGAAATAAAGATCAAAGAGAACGAATCTCTGGACAATGCGCTCCGTCGTTTTAAGAGGCAGTGTGCCAAAGCTGGAGTACTTTCTGAATTGAGAAAGAGAGAGCATTACGAAAAGCCTTCGGTCAGAAGAAAGAAAAAGTCTGAGGCCGCAAGAAAGCGTAAATACAAATAAAATATTGTCCGGAAAGCTGTACCTCGTAATGGGTACAGCTTTTCTTGAAATTATTGTTTCCTTCGCATTCCGCCGGGGGAAGCGGCCGGCGAAGGATGACGCTGTTTTTGGTCAGACCGTTTATCGGGATGATTTTTGTATGAATGGAGAAAGAGGGCTGTTTTATGCCGAGAAAATTTCTTCCCGACGATACGCTGCGGGATTTTACCTGCGTTGATGCCGAGTATATCCGGAAACACCGTATCCGCGGGATTTTAACCGATCTGGATGATACGCTGGCAGAACATAACAGGCCGCAGCCGCACCCTGCTTTTGAAACGTGGCTTTCGGAGATGAAGCGGCTTGGTGTGCGGCTCTGCATTCTTTCCAATAACGGAACGAACCGCACGAAAGCGTTTGCCGAACGGCACGGAATCGCGTATATTCCGAACGCTTATAAACCCCGCGCCTATTATTATAAAAAAGCAGCGGGGGTTCTGAATCTTTCTGTGCAGGAATGTATTTTTCTCGGGGATCAGCTGTTTACCGATATCCGCGGCGCAAAAAAAAGCGGTGTTTTTGCGGTGAAGGTGCAGCCTTTGGGAAACCGCTCGAATTTTTTTATTCGTATCAAACGAAGACTGGAGGATTTTTATGGTTAAGTTCGGCCCTGCGGGGACTTCCGATCATATGAAAGCGCTTGGCGCGAAAAAAAGCCTTTTTGTTCCGAAAATTTTACATGAAATGGGGCTTGACGCCTTTGAATATCAGTGCGGAAACGGCGTTGTGATTTCTCTTCCCGCTGCGGAGGCGTTGGGCGAAGAATGTAAAACGTGGGGAGTTGCGCCTTCGGTTCATGCGCCGTATTATATTTCCATGTCTTCGGTGGAAGAGGAAAAACGGCAGAACAGTGTGGATTATATCCTGAAAACAGCGCGTGTTGCCAAGGCGATGGGCGCTGAGCGGATCGTTGTCCATACCGGTTCCTGTGCAAAACTTTCAAGAGAAGAAGCCATGGTTTTCGCCGCCGATACCCTTAAAAAAGCCCTTGCCGCTTTGGACGAGGAAAATCTGGGTTCGGTTTGTATCTGCCCGGAAACCATGGGAAAGATCAATCAGCTTGGTACTTTGGAAGAGGTTCTGGAACTCTGTAAAATAGATGAACGGTTGATTCCCTGCATTGATTTCGGGCATTTGAATGCCCGAACATTCGGTTCGATCCGGACAAAAGAAGATTATGCCGCAATTTTGGACGCGGTAAAAAACGAATTGGGCGAAACCCGCGCGGCGAATTTCCACAGCCATTTTTCCAAGATTGAATATACTGCCGGCGGAGAAAAGCGTCACCTGACGTTTGAAGACACCGTTTTCGGCCCTGATTTTGAACCGCTGGCGGAATTGATCGCGGAACGGAACCTGTCGCCCCGGTTCATTTGCGAATCGTCAGGTACGATGGATACCGACGCGCTTTTGATGAAACAGTGTTATCTCGCCAAATGCGGAGGAAGAAAGCATGATTGATCGTTTGCAGCCGCTGCTGAAACCCGGCCAGTGCGCGGCGGTCTTTTCACCGGAAAACCGCCGGTATTATACCGGAATGAATACTTCGAACGGGCTTCTTTTGGCAACAGCGGAGCAGGCGGTGTTTTTCACCGATTTCCGTTATATTACGGCGGCGAAAGAAAAAATAGAACCGGAAATCCCGGTTCGGCTCTTTGAGGGAAGTGCAGCAAGAACGCTTTCCGGATTTCTTGCCGAAACCGGCTGCAGAGAAGTTCTTTATGAAGAGGATTTTTTACCTGCCGGAAGGTGGGAAGCTCTGCAAAAAGAAGCACCGGGCATTTCCTTTACGCATGGCGCCGCGTTGATTTTTTCACCGAGACGGATAAAAACGCCGGAGGAACTCGCCGCTGTCCGCCGCGCGCAGAAGATTGCCGATGAGGCTTTTCTTTCGGTCTGCGATTATATCGCTGCGGAAAAGAACAACGGGCTTACCGAAAAACAGATTGCTTTTTTTCTGGAATTTGAAATGCGGAAAAATGGTTCTGGGCGCATGCCGTTTTCCGTCATTGCCGCTTCCGGAAAAAATTCGGCCTGTCCGCATGCCGAACCTTCCGACCGGGAAATCCGGGAAGGGGATTTTATAACCATGGATTTCGGCGCGACTTTTGACGATTATTGCAGCGATATGACCCGCACGGTGGCGGTCGGTCATGCAAGTGAAAAACAGCGAGAGGTCTATGAAGTTGTCCGGGCGGCGCAGCAGGCGGCGCTGGATCGGATCAAAGCCGGGATGACCGGCCGGGAAGTCGATGCGATTTCCCGGGAAAAAATTGCCGAAGCCGGGTACGGAGAATTCTTTGGGCATGCGCTGGGGCACAGCGTCGGTTTGTTCATTCACGAACCGCCGTCCTTTTCTCCGAATTGCCAGGAGCCGATTCTGGAAAATACGGTTATTTCGGTTGAACCGGGCATTTATCTTCCGGGAGAATTCGGGGTTCGGATTGAGGATTTAGTCGTAGTGAAACAGGACGGCGTTGAAAACCTGACCCGCTCGGCAAAGAGCCTTTTGCTTCTGTAAAGTGGATTTTTATGAAAAAGAATATCCTCCGGCCGGAATGGCTGCCGGAGTGGAATAGGGTGTATGATGAAACAAACAATGTCATTGCCGGGTGAGCGCCGCGCTTTCTACCGGTCTGTTTTTGCGCTTGTTTTGCCGATGGCGCTGCAGAATTTGATTAATGTCGCCGTGCAAGCGGCCGATGTCATGATGCTGGGTCGGGTCGGGGAAAAGGTTTTGTCCGGCGCTTCTCTTGCCGGGCAGGTTGCTTTTATTATGAATCTCGGTTTTTTCGGCATTACATCCGGCGCGGCTGTTTTGGCTTCGCAGTATTGGGGCAAGGGGGAAAAACAGACGATCGGTAAAATCCTTGGGATTGCGCTGCGACTGTCGCTGCTTATTGCGCTTTTGTTTACGGCCGTTGCCTTTTTCTTTCCTTCCTTTTGCCTGTCTTTGTTTACAAATGATCCGGAAGTTATTGCGGAAGGTGCGAAATATCTGAAAATTCTTTCTCTTTCGTTTTTGCTTTCAGCGGTATCCATGACATATCTGAACGTGATCCGGAGTCTGGAAAAAGTCATTGTTTCTACCGTTGTTTATTCTGTTTCTCTGGTCTGCAATATTCTGCTGAACGCCGTTTTGATCTTTGGTCTTTGCGGTTTTCCCGCTATGGGGATTCAGGGCGCGGCGGTCGCCACTTTGACCGCTCGGGTTGTTGAAGTCGTGATTGTCTTCTTCTATGCCGGAAGTAGGCGTTCACCGCTGAAGCTTTCGCTGAAACAGATTTTTGTCCGGGATAAGCTTCTTTTTGCTGATTTTATGCGGTATTCTTCACCGGTTATTATTAATGAACTTGCCTGGGGCGGCGGAACTTCCATGACCGCCGTCATCATCGGACATCTGGGAAGCGCCGTTGTCGCCGCTAATTCGGTGACGCAGGTAACTCGGCAGCTGGCTATGGTTGTCGGGCTGGGGCTTGCAAACGCCGCCGCGGTAATGATCGGAAAAGCGATTGGCGGAAACGATGAGGAAAAAGCATTTCTGTATGGTAAACGGTTTATGCGCCTTGCCGTTATTTTCGGCCTTTGTTCCGCGCTTGTCATTCTTCCTTGTATTCCGGTTATGCTGCATTTTATGGCGCTCAGCGAGGAATCCCGGACCTACCTGATTGTGATGATGCTGATGATGACCTGCTTTGTCTTTCTCCAGAATATCAATTCCACTGTGATTGTCGGCATCTGCCGGGCAGGCGGAGATACGAAATTTGGTCTGCTTGCCGATGTCGGTTCCATGTGGTTTTTCTCGATCATTCTGGGGGCTGTCAGCGCCTTTGTTTTTCATTGGAGCGTCCCCGTTGTCTATATGTTCCTTCTCAGCGATGAAGTGCTCAAGCTGCCGCTGGTTGTCTGGCGCTATAAAAGCAGGAAATGGCTGAAAAACGTAACCCGGTAAAAAAAGAAAAGGAATAGGCGTTTCCGCTTATTCCTTTTCCGGCTATTTTTCTTTTTCCGTTATTCAAAATCCACGGATACCGATTTTTCAACCACGCTGTGCACATATTCGGCAACGTTTCTGTGGAAAGGATAGTCTTTGTAGTCGAAGAAATCCTGTTTGGAATCGAATTTGACATACAGGCTGACGTCGAAGGAGCGGTCAAGGCCGAGGCCGTCGGTTCCGGATTCGAGGCTTCTGATCTGCGGTACGTTTCCGACCATCGACTGAAACTTTTCCTGCAGCGCTTTTTTATTTTCTTCCGATGGATTTTTGAGTTTGTAAAGTACAATATGGGTAAACATCGTTACTTTCCTTTCTTCTGGTATGGCATTTTTCTTTTATTATAAATGATTTTTTCGGTGAAAGCAAGGGCGCCGGTAAAAAATTCGGGAAAATTTTACGATGAAAAACCGGTTGTTGCAGTTCTTGGATACAGAAAAGACGGATGCCGGCAAAAAACAGGAAAAACAAATCAATGCGGAATGAAAGGCTTGGAAACGGATGGAAATCTTTACGGTTAAACAGGATGTTTCGATAGAATATACCGAAAAAAAATCGCTTTTTATCGGGCATGCCTTTTTCGTTACGGAAGAATCGGAGGCCATGGCGGCGATTGCTTCGGTAAAAAAACAGCATGCCGAGGCTACGCACAATGTCTGGGCATACAGTCTTCGGAAATTTTCCGCACAGCGGTTTTCCGATGACGGCGAACCGCAGGGAACGGCGGGTATGCCGGTTCTTTCGGCCATTAAAAAGTATGGGATATGCGACGTCTGTATTGTTGTTACACGGTATTTCGGCGGTATTCTTCTCGGCGCGGGCGGCCTTGTTCGCGCCTATACCAAAACGGCTGCGATGGCGATTGAGGCGGCGGGGAAAACGCCGGTGGTTCTGATGTCCCGTTTCCGTCTTGTCTGTGGATATGACCTGTATAACACTGTCTGCCGGATCGCGGCCTCTTTCGGTGTGGAGACCGAATCCTCCGAATTTCTAGAAAAAGTAACGGTTTTCGGCCGGATTGAAGCGGCGCGGTTCGAAGCGTTTGGCGCGGCGCTGACAGAAGTTTGTTACCGGGATATGGAATTGACCGAATTGTCCCGGGAATGTTCACGGCTTCTCTGAAGAGAAGGTTTTACAAAATTTTCGTTTTTGAGGACCGGCGCTTTCCCGGGAAAATATTTACAAGCAGGCAAAAATATGCTATAATAAAAAAAGATAATTCCCTGCGGACAAGGTTTGCCGCTTTCTTTTTTCAGTAATGCTACGGTTTGGGGTTTTCGGCGGGGATTTTTGCGATAAAAATGGTACAGATGGGAGATATATCATGAAAAGATTCTTTACTTCCGAATCGGTCACGGAAGGGCATCCGGATAAAATTTGCGATCAGATTTCCGACGCGGTTCTGGATGAAATCCTGAAAGACGATCCGAAAGCCCGGGTGGCTTGTGAAACGATGGTTACAACCGGTATGATTATGCTGATGGGGGAAATTTCCACCTCCTGTTATGTCGATATCCCGAAAATCGCCAGAAGCGTCATCCGGGAGATCGGTTACGACCGGGCAAAGTTCGGGTTCGACTGCGATACCTGTTCGGTTCTTACGGCGATCGATGAACAGTCTCCGGATATTGCGCTCGGTGTGGACCGCGAGGGCGCGGGCGACCAGGGCATGATGTTCGGGTATGCCTGTGATGAGACCGAAACCTGTATGCCTATGCCGATTTATTACGCGCATCGTTTGGCGAAACAGCTGACCTATGTCCGGAAAAAAGGAATTTTAGGATTTCTCCGTCCGGACGGTAAAACGCAGGTAACCGTAGAATATGACGGAGACAAGCCCGTGCGGATCGATACAATCGTTGTTTCCTCGCAGCATTCGTCTCAGGTCAGCCAGAAATCGATCCGGGAGGGGATTGTTGAAGAGGTTGTCAACAAGGTTATTCCGGCCGAGTTTATGGATGAGAACACAAAAATCCTGGTAAATCCTACCGGTCAGTTCGTGGTCGGCGGCCCGCAGGGAGACAGCGGTTTGACCGGCAGAAAAATTATTGTGGATACGTACGGCGGTTATTCCCGCCACGGCGGCGGCGCTTTTTCCGGGAAAGACCCGACGAAGGTAGACCGCAGCGCAACTTATATGGCGCGTTATGTTGCGAAGAATCTTGTCAGAGCCGGCATCGCCAAACGGTGTGAAGTGCAGCTTGCTTACGCCATCGGCGTTGCGGAACCGGTTTCTGTTTTTGTAGAAACTTTCGGTACCGGCATCTGTTCCGAGGAAGAGATTGCGTTGGCTGTCCGGAAAATTTTTGATCTGACGCCGGCAGGGATCATTGAAGAACTGGATCTGGCAAAACCGATTTATAAGGCGCTTTCCGCTTACGGCCATATCGGCCGCGAAGAACTGGGTGTTCGCTGGGAAGACTGCGACCGGGTCGACGCGCTGAAAGAAGCGCTTGGGTTATGAGTTACCGGCAGGATTTTCATATCCATACCACGTTTTCCCCGGACGCGGAATCCCGGCCGGAAGAGGTTCTCCGGGCGGCGGAAGCACAGGGGCTTTGCGAGATTATGATTACGGATCACTGCGACTGCGACAACGGCTGCGCCATTCCTGCGCCGCTGGAAGCTTGGCCGCGTCTGGATCTGAAGCAGTATACGGAAAAAATAGAATCTCTCCGTTCGATGACCGATATCCGGGTCGGCGTGGGGATCGAGCTCGGCGAAGCCGATCAGATGCCGGAATATTCGGCAGAGGTTCTTTCTTTTTACGATTGGGACTATGTCATCGGTTCGTTCCATAATCCGAAAGGAAAAATCGATTATTATTATACCGATTATACGGCTTTGGATCTCCGGACGGTATTCGATGAATATTTTGAGGGCGTTTACCGGCTTGCGGTTGATAACCGGTTTGATGTTCTCGGCCATTTATATTATCTGGTTCGGTATATTTACCGGCAGGGGCTGACGGCAGATTTGTCCGGGTACCGTGGGAAGATCGAAGAGATTCTCCGGGTTCTTGTCCGAAACGGAAAGGGGATCGAAGTCAATACCTCCTGCCTGAAAGACCGGTTCGGCGGGCTGATTCCCGGTTATGATGTGATAAAAATGTTTAAGGACTGCGGCGGTGAGATTATTACCGTCGGTTCTGACGCGCATACGCCGGAGCGCGTCGGCGAAGGGTTTGACGAAGCGCTTGAAGCGATCCGGGAAGCCGGATTTACGGCGCTGGCCTCTTTTGAAAAACGGAATCCCGTTTTCCGGGATATCTGACCGGAGGGATTATGGAAAACGAAACGGTTTCTCTGATCCCCTGCGCCGCTTATGATTTTTCGGCGTTAACCGGGGTGATCACAAGACATTTTGAAAATATGGGCGGGCTTGACCGGCTGGTTCCGGTGGGGTGCCGGGTGGTTATCAAACCCAATCTTGTTATGGGCAAAGACCCGGCGCGGGGCGCGACCACGCATCCGGAATTTCTCCGCGCGCTGATTTCCGTGCTGAAAGCGCGGACAGAAAATATTTTGATTGCCGAATCTCCCGGAGGGCCGGGCGGCGAGGCTCGCTTTCGGTCGGTTTGCCGCGCTTCCGGTATTTATGATTTAGGCTGTGACATCCTTTTTGAAGGAGAGATTGCAGAGGTTTCCTGCCCCGGTGGGGTAAAGGGAAAGAAATTTTCGGTTCTGAAGGCGATTGCCGGGGCGGATCTTTTGATTTCTGCTGCGAAACTGAAAACGCACGGCATGATGACCTACACCGGCGCGGTTAAAAATATGTTCGGTGCCGTTTACGGTCTGGAAAAAAGCGAATACCATTTCCGCTATCCGAAAACCGAGGATTTTGCTGAATTTCTGGTGGATCTTTGCTCTGCGGTACGGCCGCAGATCTCATTTATCGACGGGATTCTCGGCATGGAAGGAAACGGACCGACAGGCGGGGATACCGTGCATGCCGGGCTGACGTTTGCCGGGAGAAATCCGTTTGCGCTGGATGCTGTGGCCGGAGAAGCGATCGGGATTCCCGTTGCGGAAAATCCGCTGATTTTTGCGGCGGCAAAACGAAATCTCTGGTCGGGCGATGTTTCTGCGGTTTCTCTTTTAGGAAAAGACGGCGAACCCATACCGTCTCTTTCGGTTTATTCGCATCCGTTCCGGCGGCCGGATTCGGTCGACGGTATGCAGTTTTCCGGTTTCCGTTTTGTCCCTCGCTCGGTTCAGAAATTCTTAAAAAAGAATTGCACGCCATACCCGTCGGTGAAAAAAGACCGTTGCGTGGGCTGCGGTGAATGCGCGGCCTCCTGCCCGAAAAAAATCATTCGGATTGCCGGAGGAAAAGCCTTGATCGATCTGAAAAAAGGCTGCATTTCCTGTTTTTGCTGCCAGGAAATGTGTCCGAAAGAGGCAATCCGGGCAAAGAAACGCCTTTCTATCCGGTTTTGATCGTATTTTTTGAATCGGATCAACCATTTTTTATTAGGAGCTGTTTTTTTGGGGGAAACTATAACACTGAAAACCAAAGCAAACGCAAAGATCAATCTTACGCTTGATATTCTGGGACAGCGGCCGGACGGTTATCATCTGCTGTCTTCGGTCATGCAGGAAATTTCGCTTTTTGACGAACTTTCACTGACTTTGTCTGCTTCGGAGAAAAATAAAATTTCTATCGAGGGAAATTTTGACTGTCCGCCTGAAAAGAATTTATGCTATAAAGCGGCGGAAGCTTTTTTTCTTGAATTTGGGATTTCCGGCGCGGCGCTTCATATTTCGGTAGAGAAGCGGATTCCTTCGGGCGCCGGGCTTGGCGGCGGAAGTTCCGACGGCGCGGCGGTGATCCGGGCTTTGGCCGGGTATTATGGCATTGACGACAAGGAACGGCTGAAAAAATTGTGTCTGTCTCTGGGGGCGGACGTTCCGTTTTTTCTGGAAGGCGGAACGCAGCATATGGAAGGGATCGGCGAACGGTTGTCTCCTGTTTCCCGCTGTTTTGATTCGTTTGTCGTTCTTGCAAAGCCGTTTCCCTCCGCGTTGAGCGGCGATATGTATCGTTTGTATGATTCGCTTGGCTATCGCTCTTTTGCGGCAACGGAAAATTTTCTCGCCGAGAATCATCAGGGAGGCAGTCCCTTTGATTATGTTTCAAACGCTTTGGAAAAAGCGGCCGTTTCTTTCTGCGGCGATATCCTGTCCATCAAAACCGCGTTTTTGGATTCCGGTGCAAAAGCCGCTTGTATGAGCGGCAGCGGGACGGCTGTTTATGGCTTGTTTCAGGAACGGGAGGCTGTTCGGGCGGCATTGGAAAAAGTGAAGGAAAACAGCGCTTTTTGCGGAATTTATGAATTTATCTGATATAGGAGTATAAGCCATGAAGTATATGGGTCTGAATGAAATCCGGGAAAAATATCTTAGTTTTTTTGAAAGCAAGGGGCATTTGCGGCTTCCTTCGTTTCCTCTGGTTCCCCAAAACGATAAAAGTATTTTGCTGATCAATGCGGGAATGACGCCGTTGAAACCCTATTTTACGGGGGAACAGACGCCGCCCAGGAACCGTGTGACAACCTGTCAGAAATGTATCCGTACGCCGGATATTGACAATGTCGGAAAAACGGCGCGGCACGGTACGTTTTTTGAAATGCTCGGGAATTTTTCTTTCGGCGATTATTTCAAAAAAGAGGTGATTCCCTGGGCGTGGGAATTCTGCACCGAGGTTATGCAGCTGCCGAAGGAAAGGCTGTATGTTACGGTATATCTGGACGATGACGAGGCGTACGATATCTGGAAAAACGATATCGGCGTTGACCCTTCCCATATTTCAAGAATGGGAAAGGAAGATAATTTCTGGGAACACGGACAGGGTCCCTGCGGCCCCTGTTCGGAGATTTATTTTGACCGGGGCGAAGAAAAAGGCTGCGGCCGTCCGGATTGTAGGGTGGGTTGCGAGTGCGACCGGTATGTAGAATTCTGGAATCTTGTCTTTACCCAGTTTGACAATGACGGCAAGGGGAATTATACTAAGCTGGATCACTGCAATATCGATACCGGCATGGGGCTGGAGCGCCTTGCCTGCATTATGCAGCAGGTGGATTCTCTGTTTGATGTCGATACAATTAAAAATATTACGGCGGAAATCTCGGCGCTTTCGGGGAAAAAATACGGGCAGTCTCATGAGACCGATGTGTCTCTCCGTGTGGTTACCGACCATATCCGGAGCACGGTGTTTATGGTCGGAGACGGGATTCTTCCTTCCAATGAAGGGCGCGGATATGTTCTTCGGCGTCTTTTGCGCCGTGCGGCGCGTCACGGGAAGCTGCTGGGGATAACCGCAGAGCATTTTCTCTGCGATCTGGCAGAAGTGGTTATCCGGGAAAGCGGCGGCGCTTATCCGGAACTTCAGGAGAAAAAAGAATATATCAAAACGATCATCGAACAGGAGGAGAACCGGTTTAATCAGACGATCGACAGCGGCCTTGTCATTCTTTCCGAAATGATGGATCAGGCAAAAAAAGCGGGAGAAACAAAAATCTCCGGCAGCGATGCTTTCCGGTTATATGATACGTTTGGTTTTCCGCTGGATCTGACGCTTGAAATTTTACGGGAAAACGGGCTGGAAACCGATGAAAACGCGTTTCACGAGTGTATGCAGGAGCAAAAGACCCGGGCAAGAAATGCCCGTCAGGCTTCAGATTCTTCTGCCTGGAAGGGCGATGAGGCGGTGGCCGGTCTTCCGAAAACGGTTTTTGAGGGCTATATGGCTCTTGAGGGTTCAGGTACGGTTCTCCGGGTAATCGGTGGGGAAAATACCACGGTGATAACCGATAAAACAGTATTTTACGGCGAAAGCGGCGGACAGGCCGGCGATTGCGGAACCCTGATTGCCGATGGGGTGGAGTACCGCGTGACCGGCTGCAAAAAGAAAAACGGCGTTTTTCTGCATATTATTGCAGGGGAGGCTGATATTTCGGAAGGCTGCGAGGTTTTTCTGAAGGTTTGCCGTGACTGCCGGGAAGCAACCATGCGGAATCATTCTTCCGCCCATCTTTTGCAGGCTGCGCTGAAAAAAGTTCTTGGCGGACATATTGCGCAGGCCGGCTCGTATGTGGATCGGGAGCGGATGCGATTTGACTTTTCGCATTTTGCACCGCTGACCGAAGACGAACTGAAAACAGTGGAAGACGAAGTGAATCGGGCTGTTTTTGCGGGACTTCCGGTTGTTTCTGAGGAAATGCCGCTGGAAGAGGCGAAAAACACCGGCGCGACGGCGCTCTTCGGTGAAAAATACGGCGATACCGTGCGGGTGGTTTCCATGGGAGATTTCTCGGTCGAATTCTGCGGCGGGACGCATGTGGAAAATACCGCCGGAATCGGGTTATTCAAGATTGTCTCTGAGACCGGCGTTGCTGCCGGCGTCAGAAGAATTGAAGCCGTGACCGGTGAAAACATGCTGGCGCTTTTCCGTGAAAAGGAAGCGCTTCTTAAAACGGTCTGCGGAATTCTGAAAACACCTGAAAAAGAAGCCGCTGCTCGGGCGGAATCGCTGACTGCTGAATTGAAGCAGGCTTATAAGAGCATTGCTGAGTTGAATGAAAAAATGTCGGCTTCCCAGATCGACGCGATTCTGGGACAGCAAAAGAAAATCGGCGCGCTGACCTTTATCTGCGGTCAGATTGACGCAAAAACAGATATTCTGCGCGGTCTTTGCGATAAAATCAAGGCGGAAAATCCTTTGGCTGTCGCCGTTTTGTTCGGCGTTTCGGACGGGAAGGTTGCGATTGCCGCTTCTTGCGGAAAAGAGGCGGTTTCCGCCGGTGCGAATGCGGGCATGATCGTGAAAAAAGCGGCCGGCGTTTGTCTTGGCGGCGGCGGCGGACGTCCCGATAGCGCAACCGCGGGCGGAAAAGACGCAACGAAGATTCCGGAAGCCATGGCGGCAGCGGAAGACTTGATAAAAAATCTTTAAAAAGAAAGGGCGGAACAGAATGGCCGATTGTTTATTCTGCCGGATTGCCGCAGGAGAAATCCCCTCTCAGAAGGTGTATGAGGACGATCAGGTTCTCGCTTTCCGGGATATTGCGCCGCAGGCGCCGGTTCATGTGATTGTAATACCGAAAAAACATGTTATGTCATCGATGAATGATTATGACGCCCGACAGGGCGAGGTGATTGCCGCGGTTTTTTCAGCCATCCGCAAGATCGCCGAAAGCGAGGGAATTGCGGAAAGCGGCTACCGTATTGTTAACAATTGCGGGGACGACGCCGCGCAGACGGTGAAACATCTGCATTTTCATCTTTTGGGCGGAAAATTCCTCGGCGAAAATATTTGCTGAACCGTTTGTCCGATTCGGGTCTCTGTCGGAAACAATTGTTGAGGGAGACCGGTAAATTCAAGAAAAAGAAGGGATTTTCATGGGAGAATGTACGCATAATTGCAGCGCCTGCGGGGAGAGCTGCGCAAAAAAAGAACCGGAAAGTTTGATAGAAAGCATTAATCCTTACAGCAGCGCAAAGAAAGTTATCGGGGTCGTCAGCGGCAAAGGCGGCGTGGGAAAATCCCTCGTTACGTCGCTGCTGGCTGTTTTGGCCCGCAGAAAGGGGCTTTCTACCGCAATTCTCGACGGCGATATCACCGGTCCGTCGATCCCGAAGATTTTCGGCGTCAATGAGCGGGCAAAGGCCGATGATCTGGGGCTGCTTCCGGCAGAAACAAAAACTGGAATTAAAATCATGTCTCTGAATCTGCTGGTGGAATCCGAAGACGTGCCGGTTATCTGGCGCGGACCGGTGATTGCCGGCACGGTAAAACAGTTCTGGACCGACGTTGTCTGGGGCGATCTTGACTGTATGTTTATTGATATGCCGCCGGGAACGGGCGATGTCCCGCTGACGGTGTTTCAGTCAATCCCTGTCGATGGGATTATTGTGGTGACTTCGCCGCAGGAACTGGTGTCCATGATTGTTTCCAAAGCGCTGAGTATGGCGCAGAAAATGGATATCCCGGTTTACGGCCTGGTTGAAAATATGAGTTATCTGAAGTGTCCGGACTGCGGAAAGGAAATAAGCGTTTTCGGGGAAAGCCATATCCAGGCTGTTGCGGAGAAATATGATGTTCCGCTGCTTGGCCGGATTCCGATTGATCCGAAACTCGCCGTCGCCTGCGACCGGGGCGGACTGGAACTTTTCGATGGGGATTGGCTGGATTTTGCCGTTGACCGGATTCTCGGAGACTGAATAAAAATGGAACCCATTGGGAAAGGAGAACGGCGATGTACGAGAAGCAAACGGTAGACGCCTTTCTGCATCGGATTGATTGTTTTGTTTCCGATCTGCTAAAAGATTGCCGTCCTTCAAAGTCAGGCGATAAGGTGATTCATGACCCGATCTGGGGGTCAGTGGTTTATCATGCATGGGAAATCCAGCTGATCGATACGCCGCTGTTGCAGCGCCTTCGCGGGATTTCCCAGCTCGGCATGGCGAGTTTGACCTACCCGGCTGCGCGCCATTCCCGTTATGAACATTCGCTCGGAACCGTAGCTATCGCTTCCCGCATGGCTGAAAAATTGCTGAACGAAAAGGCTTTTTCCGGCCTTTCGTATCAGCCGGGCGAAGAGGTTCTTTATCTTGTTCGGCTGGCTGCGCTTTTGCATGACGTCGGCCATTGCGCGTATTCTCATCTTTCCGAAACGGTATATGGAAATTTGCCGGAGTTCCTTCAGCTTCAGGCCTATTTACGCGCGTGTTACGGGGCGGATTTTTCAGCGAAACCGCACGAGATATTTTCTTATCTGATTCTGACTTCCAACGCCTTCTACCGTTTTTTTTCCGAATGGATCGATTATCCGAAAAAAGAAGAGACCGATTGCCGGGAATTGCTGCTGTCCGCAGCAAAAATGGTGGTCGGGGTGGATAATTTTCTTTCTGTCGGCGGGAAAACCTACCGTCTCTCATTTCTGACAGATATTCTGAACGGTGATTTTGACGCCGATAAGCTTGATTATACGCAGCGGGACAGCTATACGGCGGGTATTGCCATGACCTATGGCGTAGAGCGGTTTTTAATGAAACTTGTCGTAATGAAAAAAGAAACCGACGGCTATACCGATATCCGGCTTGCCATGCGCGGGGATTCTATGGTGACGGTGGAGGAACTGTTGTTTAACCGCAGCGTGCTGTATCATTATATGTACCGTCATAAAAAAGTCCTTGCTACCGAAGCGGTGATCCGGGATATTTTTTATTCGCTTCTGGAACTTGGCGAAGTGCGGCATCCCTGTGATTTCCTTCGGCTTTCGGATAATGATATTGAACATTTTCTTTCTTCCGACCGGGTGCCGTTTCCTGCGCTTGCTCCCGATAGAACCCTTCGCCGTTTTTCGAACATGCTGAAAAAAAGAGACCTTCCGAAAGCCTGCTTGATTGTGGGAAAGAATAATCTCCGGCTGAAAAAACGGGAGGATACCTTGCTGGATCGGTTGCTTTTGACGGCCGAAAGTCTCCCGAAGGATGACCGGGAAGAAAAACTGGTTTCTGAATTCGAAGAAATCTGCGGTGATTATATCCCGGAGGTGCTTCTTTCTTCCCGCGTGCAGAATCTTTGCCGGCGGATCAGCCGGCTTCCCTATTCCGGTTATATGGAACTCCGCCGCTGTTTTTACGGTATTCTGTGTGAAGAATATCAGAAAGCCGGCAGAACCGTGGATTTTGACCTGTTTGATTTGCATATCTCCCTGATGCCGTTTTCTGAAAGCCGGGTTCGTTTTCCGCTTTGCGATGCGAACGGCGAGACCTATTCTTCCGATCTTTCGTATGTCCGCCGCTGGATTCGTTCTTTCTCCTGGGATAAATGGAAGGGGCTTTTCTATGCCGCCGATCATATCGACCGCCGGATTGCCGGCAAGGCTGCAGCACAGTTTTTTTCGGCGCTTGCGCCCGATCTGGAAATCGTCTGAAACGATGGAAACAGCAGAAAAAACGTGAAAGCCGGTTGCTGTTGAAGGCAGAAACGGTGAAATGTAATGTATAAAGGGTGGTTTCACCAGACCACTACATTACATTGACTGAGGTTTATTTGTGGCAAAATGACACAGACTGGAGAGCGGTGATCGACCAGCAGGAGAACCTGGGTGCCGTCAGCCACCAACAAGCTGCGCCGGGTATCTCTACCGGGGCATTGCTTGCTGCTACTGTCAATACCTGTAAAAGAGGGTTGAAAGCCGTCTGCAATGGTGGCATACTTGACTCGTGTTAATTTGACAATTCGGGATTTGCCAAACCGATACAATGTGGAGAACAGTTTATGACGAATCGTGAAATGATGGAAATTGCCATAAGGCAGTCCGCAGAGGATATGGGGTGTCGAGAGGAAGATTTTAAGACAAATCGAAATGTTGTTTTTCCCTTAAAATTAGGGAAGAACGCCCGCAAATATTTGAAGAAGCCGATCACCTGCAACTTTGTTTCCTATGGAAACAATATCGCGGCAGCTTCCATACCTGAAACCTTGGAAATAGTGTCCGAGTATATAGGAAAGTTTGAATTTTATCACTGCTTTGAAGCACCAAATATGCACTGGCTGAATGAACGTCTATTCGAGAAAGGACATAAAATATGCTTTATGGCAGAATACTATTTGCCTGATATAAGCAGGATACAAGTTCTTTCTTGTGCCTATAAAACACGCATATTGGAGCAAGAAGATTTTGGTGATTTGTATTTGCCGGAATGGAGCAATGCACTTTGCAAAGATCGTAAGCATTTGGATGTACTAGGCATTGGCGCATACGATGGACATACATTGGTTGGATTAGCCGCCTGTTCTGCGGATTGCAAAGATATGTGGCAGATTGGTGTGGATGTTCTGCCGGAATACAGACAACAAGGAATTGCCTCCGTACTGACAAGTACGCTTACAAAAGAAATAATAAGCAGGGACAAAGTACCATTTTATTGTACGGCATGGTCCAATATCCGGTCAGTCAGAAACGCCATTAAAAGCGGCTTTGTTCCGGCATGGGTAGAAATGACAGCAAAGCCCATAAATATTGTTGACGAAATGAATCTATGAGTTTGTGTTTAACGGGGGGATTTCATCTTTATGGTGAAATCCCCCCTTGACAAATGTTCTCTTGCTACAGTATGTTGTTTTTATCGTTCCGTAAAGCGGAAAGACGGATGCTATCTTGAATCCAGGGATTATTTTTGAGAATAAAAAAGAAAAACCGACAGACTTTTTTCTGTCGGTTTCATTTTTTGTGTGGCGATTGCCGATCGGTTTTTTGACGTTTGCGTTCTTTATTGTTGTGATTATAGAAACAGCATCATCAGCGGAACGGTGGCAACGCAGAGCAGGGTGCCCAGCAGGACAACCCTTGCCGCCTGTTTCTGCCCCTGGCCAAGAAGTTCTGCAAAATTGAGGACAACGCTTGCCGTTGGACAGCAGAAGATAATAAACAGGGTTTGCTTCATGGGTTGTTCCATCGGAAGAACCGTTACGACTGCGAGGCAGAGAAGCGGTACCAGAAGTTGCTTGACGGCAACAGTGATATATTGCAGCGGATCGTTAATCAGGGTTTTGGGTTTGGTTGTCGCCAGCCGCATACCGATAATCAACATACAGAGCGGCGTTGTCATCTTTCCGAGCAGTTCCACCGATGAACCGAGCATGCCCGGCAGGTCGGTGTTGGTAAAATACAGGGGCAGGGCGATCGGCAGGGAAAGGGTGGTCGGGTTCAGCAATATTTTTTTCAGGCTGATATAACTTTTGTCTCCGGTGATAATTGCCGACCCTGCCGTCCAGCCGAGCAGATTCATCGTTACGGCAAAAACGGCCGAAAGCATCACCGCGTCGGGATAGTCGGGGAGAAGGGCTTCCAGAAGCGGAACCCCCATAAACGCACAGTTTCCGAAACAGACCGCCAGATTGGCAATCCGGTATCTGACATCGTCTTTTTTCTTCCGGAAAAGGAGGAAAAAAGCGCCCAGCACCGCGGTTTGCAGCAACAGTGCAGTCAGTGTGAAAATTCCCAGACTTCCGAGTTTATCAGGGTGAAAATCCGGTTTGGTAAAGGTATAAATACTCAGGCAGGGAGATGCGATATACATAAGAAACCAAGCAAAAGCCTGAATGGCATCGGGTTTGATTGCTTTTGCCCGGACGGCGATATAACCCGGCACGGCGTAAAGTAGCATGGTCAAAACTGCGGTCAGGGCAATAAAAAAATTGGACATGTCGGTTGGCTCCGTTTATTCTTCAGGCTTGTTTTCGGGTTCTGCTGGCATTGATTTGGTCAGTAGCTGGGAAGCTGTCAGCGTTCCTGCTTTTTCTTCTTTATAAATCAGGCGGAAAGGAAATGCCCCGTTGGCAATTTCTGTTTTTGCATAATAAAAGGATACGCTGTCGGGTTTCCCCGCGGTCTTTTCAAAGGTGATGCCGTCGTTTTCCGCAGTGACGACAAGCAGATATTCTCCCGCCGGTATTTCCCGGGTTTGCAGATACAGCCAGTCGCCGGCTTTGATTCCGGAAAAATTTGCTTGCGCTACCGGTTCTTCGGAAACCGAGGCCTCATACGAAACGTTGCAGGCATAAATTTTGAGCGATACCGAAGTCCCTCCTGCCGTGGCTTCTCCGGTCTTGATTTCAAAACCGCAAAAAGGAACGGTCGTGTTAATTTTTGCGGCAATCTGTTCCCCTCCGGTAACGGGGAAAGTAACTGCCGCTGCGTCTTCCGGATAAAGAGGAACGCCGCGGACAGCGGATGTGCAGGCGGAGACAAGAAAAAGAATGGCAAAGAGAAGGATGGGTAGTTTTTTCATAGTTGCTCAGGCCTTTCTGTTTATCATTGTTGATTAAAATAGTTTGGATAGGGGGAAACTTTCATTATCTAATTTTAATTGGGAGGTATCGGTATGGCGGGTAAAACAGCCTGTTGCTGCGGCATGATGCCGTGGTTTAAAGAGGGAGCGCCGCTTCGGTATCCCGCGCTTTCCGAGAATGTTCAAACCGAAGTTCTTGTTGTCGGCGGCGGACTTTCCGGTTTGCTGTCCGCGTATTTTCTCGTTCAGGCGGGGGTTGACTGCGTTTTAGTTGAGCAGGGATTGCTTGGCGGCGCTTCAAAATTTTTCGGCGGTTTTTCTTGTGACGGCGGACCGTCCTTAACAAAGTTGTTTTCTTTATATAGCCGGGAAAATGCGCTTCGGCTCTGGCAGAGCATTTGTCAGACGGTCCGGGATGTGGAAACTTTTGTTTCCGATGTTGCGCCGGGCTGCGGCTATAAACAAAAAGACAGTTTTTTCTTTACGCAGAAAGAAGAAAATATTTCGGATATGAAGGAGGAATTCCGTCTTCGTAATTTTAGCGGATTTCCCTGTGAATTTATTGGCGCTGACGATGCGCTGAGTCTATTTTCGTTTCCGGTGTGCGGGGGCGTGTATGTGAAAAATTGCGGCGGAGAAATCAATCCTGTCGCATTGGCCGATGGCGTGGCTTCCCGGCTGACGCTTTGCGGCGGGCGGATCTATGAAGAAAGCAGCGTTGTTTCCATGCGGAAGAAAAACGGGAATTTTTTTGTTTCCAAAACAAAAAACGGTTTTGAAATCACGTCAAAGGCCGTCTGCGACTGCCGCGGGGTGGAATTGCTGAAACGGTATCCCGGTATGGGGAAAAGAAAAACTGTTTTTTCGCTTTGTTCGGACGCCGCGCCCAATCTTTCCGGATGGCCGGGACGCTGCGTGATGAAAAACGATGAGAAAAAACGACCCCTCTTTATTTTCGGCGCAGACAGCGAGCGGGTTGTTTTGCAAGGTGAGGAAAGCGGCATCCTCACGCCTTCCGGAGGTTTTCACGGCATAGAAACCGGGTTTTTGTTTGATGTGAAGAAAGAAAGTCTGAAAATCCAGGCGGAAGAAATGTTCCTCGGCGAAAGCCTGTCTTTTCCTTTTTTCGGAGCCGCCGGCATGGTCTGTACCTCCGATGGGCTTCCCTATGCGGGAGAAGACCGAAATCTTCCCGGTTATTATTATGTATGCGGCGATGGGCGGAACGCTGTTGTCAACGCCATTCACTGCGGCCGGCTCATCGCAGGACTCTATACGGGAAATGGGAAGGAAACATCGGATTTGAACGCATCGCTTTTTTCTATGAGAGAGCCGGAATAGAATATAAAAAATTATAGCATAATACCGTTCGGATATCAAGTACGGCGGCATATTTTTTACAATTTATTCGGAACATCGTCTTTGACAAAAAAATGAATTTTCGGCTGCCCCTCTTGCAAAAAATTGGGTTTTATGCTATGATTTGAGAACAGAATGGGATTTTCAGCAAACAGAATATTTTCGTGAGGGAGTAGTTCCGCAGTTTTGCGAGATAAATCAACAGTCATGGCCTGATTCAGGTCTGGTTTATCGAAAAAACATGTCGTTTTTTGTAAACATGTTTCAGAATGAGACTCATATGCTATTGTGCATATGGGTCTTTTTTATTTGGAAATTCAGCAAATCCCGCAATGAAAGATTCGGTAAGCGGATTGAAAATGTATTTTTATAAAAGGTATGGTGATGAAAATGAAAGCGTATTTTTCAGACGGCGATGAAGTTCTGGCCGTGCAGAAAACTAACCGGGCGGGTCTATCTTCCGACGAGGCGGCGAAACGGCTTGCCGAAAACGGAAAAAACCGGTTGCAGGAAGGAAAAAAAGTTCCGTTGATTCTCCGGTTTCTAAAAGAATTCTGCAATCCCATGATTCTTGTTTTGCTTGCGGCTGCGGCTGTTTCTTTCACTACCGCGCTTTACAGCGGGGAGTCGTTTGCCGATGTGGTGATCATTCTTACCGTGGTCGTATTGAATGCTGTTCTCGGCGTATTGCAGGAAAGTAAGGCCGAAAAAGCGATCGCATCGCTTCAGAAAATGACGGCATCCTCCTCCCGTGTCCTTCGCGGCGGGAAACCGGCTGTTGTTCCCAGCGAGGAATTGGTCTGCGGCGATATTGTTCTTCTGGAAGCCGGGGACGCTGTTCCTGCCGACGGACGGATTTTGGAGTGCGCTAGCCTGAAAATCGAAGAATCCGCGCTGACGGGCGAGTCGGTTCCGGTAGAAAAAACGGCAGATACGCTTTCTTCCGAAAAGGGAAAGGTTCCGCTCGGCGACCGGCGGAACATGGTTTATACCGGAAGTACCGTAGTTTACGGCCGGGGGACGGTGGTTGTCACGGCCACCGGGATGGATACCGAAATGGGCGGCATCGCTTCGGTTCTGAGCGAAGCAAAGGAAAACCGGACGCCGCTGCAGCATAAACTGGCGCAGCTGTCGAAGATCCTTACTGTGTTTGTTCTTGGTGTCTGCGCGGTGATCTTTGCCGTAAACCTGTTCCGGCTGTACCCTGATTTTTCCGGTACGGCGCTTCTGGATACGTTTATGATTGCCGTCAGCCTTGCCGTTGCTGCGATTCCGGAAGGGCTTGCAGCGGTGGTTACCGTTGTTCTGTCGATCGGCGTGACCAACATGTCGAAACGAAATGCCGCCATCCGAAAACTGACGGCGGTGGAAACACTGGGCTGCGCGCAGATTATTTGTTCGGATAAAACCGGAACGCTGACGCAGAATAAAATGACGGTAGTCAGGGTCTCCGCTTCTGATTCTCCGCTGCTGGCTTCCGCTATGGCGCTTTGCAGCGATGCGGAACTGGATGAAAACGGCAGGGCCGTCGGCGAACCGACCGAAGCGGCATTGGTGGAGTATGCTTTTTCGGCCGGGCTTTCCAAAAATGATCTGAAAATGCAGTATAACAGGATTGGAGAAGCGCCGTTTGATTCTCTCCGAAAAATGATGTCGGTGGTTTGTTTCCGGAACGGAAAATGGATTCAGTTTACCAAAGGCGCGCCCGATGAAGTGCTGAAAAAATGCCGGTATGTTCTTGCCGGCGGAGAGAAAGTGCTGCTGACCGAGGAAAGAAAAGCGGAAATCCTCGCTGAAAACCGGCAGATGGCCGGGGAAGCGCTTCGGGTGCTCGGTGCAGCCTACTGCGAATATGAAAGCGTACCGTCTTCTTTTTCTCCTGACAGCCTGGAGCAAAACCTTTGCTTTATCGGGCTGGCCGGTATGATCGATCCGGTAAGGCCCGAAGTCCGGGATGCGGTTGCGCAGTGCAGAGAAGCGGGCATTCGTCCGGTTATGATTACCGGAGACCATCTGGATACTGCCGTTGCGATCGGCAAGCAGCTAGGAATTGTTTCTTCAGAAGACCAGGCGGTTACCGGCGCGGTTCTGGATGATCTTTCCGATGAAGAACTGGTTCGGGATATCGAACGGTATTCTGTTTTTGCCCGAGTGCAGCCGGAGCACAAGGTGCGGATTGTAAAGGCCTGGCAGGCGAAAGGAAAGGTCACGGCCATGACCGGCGATGGCGTGAACGATGCGCCTTCCATCAAAATAGCCAATATCGGCGTCGGTATGGGGATAACCGGTACGGACGTGACAAAAAATGTGGCGGATATGGTGCTTGCCGACGATAATTTTGCTACGATTGTTGCTGCGGTGGGCGAAGGCCGCCGGATCTATGACAATATCCGGAAATCAATTCAGTTTCTTCTGGCTTCCAATTTATCGGAGGTCTTTTCGGTTTTCGCCGCTACGCTGCTTGGCTTTACCATTTTAAAGCCGGTTCATCTTCTTTGGATCAATCTGATTACCGATTGTTTCCCCGCGCTGGCGCTTGGCATGGAAAAACCGGAACCGGATATCATGAGCCGGCCGCCCCGGGATGCGAAAGAGGGAATTTTTGCCGGCGGGCTTGCGTTTGACGTTCTCTTTCAGGGAATTGCCGTAGCGGTGATTACTCTTGCCGCCTATTTGATCGGGCATTTTATGGAATCCGGACGGTGGGAATTCGTCAACAGCCCGGATGGCATGACCATGGCGTTTCTGGCATTGTCTTTGGCGGAAATTTTTCACTCATTCAATATGCGTTCCCGCCGGAAGTCGGTTTTTTCTCTTTCCGGGCAGAATCTTCTTCTCTGGGGCGGCATGGTTCTTTCTTTGGTTTGTACCACGGCCGTCATTTATGTTCCGTTTTTGGCGAATGCTTTTGGGTTCGAATCCATTTCTCCGGCCGAATATGCCGTCGCCGCGTTTCTTGCTTTTCTGATTGTTCCTGTGGTGGAAACCGTCAAATGGTTTCAGCGCCGGTTTTCCCGTCAGGCATGATATGCCGGGCGACGTTCATCTGATTTGCCGCTGATGTTTGTGCTGAAAAAGGAACGCCAGCCATAACGGCTGGCGTTCTTTTTTTGTGTATGGTCGTTTGATCCGGGAAAAATTGGAGGGGAATTTGGGTCAGCCGGAATACCGGGGTTTTCTGATTTTTATTTTTCTGCGATATATCGGGCCAGCTCTAGCGCGATTTCGAAATGGCCGACGTCGTGCTGCGTACCTTTTGTCTGTCCGTCTTTTGCTCTTTGGTCCCATTGGGGCGCGTCAAGCAGATCGCCGCTGGTAAAGAAGGTATACAGATTGAGCCCCCGAAAGGTGCACATCGCCTGTAAGGCGGCGCATTCCATTTCTACTGAAATACAGCCGTCCGCTTTGTGTTTTTCAAAATTGGTAACGGTTTCTCTGTAAAAGGCATCGGTTGTCCATGTTTTTCCTTTTACATAAGGGATCTTGTTTTCTTCCATAAAATCAGCGACAATGCCTGCATTTTCTATCGGAATATAATCCGATGCCGGGGCGTAATGATAAGACGTTCCCTCATCTCGGTAGGCTTGTGTGGGAATCATCACTTTTCCATGTGCTATTTCCTTATTCAGGCAGCCTGCCCCGCCAAATACAATATAGTTTTTTGTCTGTATTCCGGATAACGAATCTTCCACCGTTCCGACACAGGCAGGTGCTCCCACATACGTTTTGTAAAAAGCGAATTTTTTTCCCTTAAAATCAAAGCCGTAGATGGGCGTGACTCCCGTGGCAAACTGAAATGAGGCAATTTGCGTGACGTTATAATTTTTACAGACGGAAGTTTCAATTGCATGGGAAAACGTGATAATACAGGCGTCAACCACAGGCGCATTTTCGTTGACATATG
The DNA here is from genome assembly GCA_948443805.1 of uncultured Clostridia bacterium. GTDB lineage: Bacteria > Bacillota > Clostridia > Oscillospirales > UBA644 > CAOJUB01. The sequence continues at coordinate 137,516 of CAOJUB010000001.1, forward strand.
GATTGATGATGGCCGGCGATTGGTTGTCAAAAGTTTCGGTAATCATTTTTTTCCTCCTAAGATGAATATTGGTTATGTATGCAAAACGGTTGAAAAAATGCTTCGGTATTCGATCTATCGGTAAAAGGTTTCCCAGTCGCCATCGTGGTTCCGGCAGTAACATTCCGAAAGTTCCGGTTTTGCGAACATCCTTCGGTATTTTTCCATATTCGGCGCCAGCGGCAGATTTTCCAGTTCCCTTTCTTCAATCCAGAAAACTTTTCCCTCTTCGGTTTCACCGATACACTCTCCGCTGTAGTCGGTAGTCTGATAGAAAAAAGTAAAATACTTATCTCCGTTTTCATTGTCCCAGTAAATAAATCCGCACGGTTTCAGATTTTTGATATCATACCCCGTTTCTTCTTTGATTTCCCGGACGGCGCTGTCATAAATGCTTTCTCCTTTTTCTACATGACCGCCGGGAAAGGCAATTCCCGGATAACGCAGCCTTCTTTCCTGAACCAATATCTTTCCGCTCTGCTTGTCTTGAATTCTGACCATGTTTGTTAAGGTAACTTCGTCCATGTTTTCCCTCCGGCTTTTGTTGCGTTTGATTATTTATAACATAAATTCATGGCTTTTTTGTGAACTTTTTCTTTGCTTTAGCTTTTTTGACGTTCGTTTTGTCTTTTTCTTTTTTCAAACTTTTCGGCAAAATTCTTGACAGGAAACCAAAACTGATATATAATAAATAAAGATATATATAATGGAACATGCACTGCCCTGTTTCTCTCGCGGCAGGAGAAAACCGCATTGCATTCCGGAAAGGTTTGTTCGTCCAAGGACGTTGGAAGGGAGATTGGTATGGAATATGTTTCTTCTTCGCCGGAAGAGACTTTTGCTCTCGCGAAAAAAATTGCGGCAAAATTGCCGGCGCTTTGTTCTGACGGCCTGACGCTCTGCCTGGAGGGCGAGATGGGCGGCGGGAAAACTGCCTTTGCCAAAGGGCTTCTGGCGGGTCTTCATTATGCCGGCGAGGTCACCAGCCCGACTTTTTCCCTGTGTAACCGGTATGATGCGGATATCACGGTTTATCACATGGATCTGTATCGGCTCAGCGGAGAGGACGATCTGTTTTCTGCCGGCGTTCTGGATCATCTGGAAGAAAAAAACACGCTTTCCGTCATCGAATGGGCCGACCGGGCGAACGGGTCTCTTTCCGGGTCTATGACCATCGGTTTTTCCTACGGTGCGGCGGCAAATAAACGGATTATCACGCTGCCTGCGATTCTTGCGGAAGGGCTGTGACAAAGAGGAAGGATGGGTATGGGAGAAAAAATTCTGGCTCTGGACGCTGCTTCCGGCGCCTGTTCGGCCTGCGTTTTTGAAAACGGACAGGTTTTGAGTTTTGTTTTGATTAACGAGGGGCTTACGCACAGCCAAACACTTCTGCCTGCGGTGGAACGGGTTTTATCCGAAGCGAAAACTTCGGTTCGGGATCTGGATGTGATCGCCGTTACGATTGGCCCCGGTTCGTTTACCGGCCTGAAAATCGGTGCGGCAACGGCGAAAGGTCTGGCCTTCCCGGATGAAATTCCCTGCGTCGCACTTTCTTCGCTGCTGCCCCTGGCCTATTCGTTGCGGGAAAAAAACGGCATTGTCTGCGCGGTTCTTGATGCGCGCCGGAACCTTTTTTACAACGCGCTGTTCCGCTGCGAAAAAGGAACGGTGACCCGGCTTTGTCCGGATCGGCAGATTGCGGCGGCAGACCTTCTTTCGGAACTGAACCGTTATGATGAACCTGTTTTTTTAGCCGGCGACGGTTCTTCGCTGCTGCTGAAATTGTCCGGCGAAACCGATCGTTTTTGCTTTGATCCGGCGGATGCGGATATCCGTGCGGATATGGCGGCGCTTGCCGTTTTTTCGGGGGAGGGCACACGCCTTCCGGCAGAGCGGCTGGTTCCTGCATATCTGCGGCTGCCTCAGGCTGAAAGAGAGAGGCTGGAACGGGAAAAGCAAAAAGAATCGACACTTCCATGAAAATTGGCTGCTGAAAGGATTGAAAAAAAATGATGAAAATTGCCATTGGGGCTGACCACGCCGGATTTGCGTATAAAGAAATGCTCAAACAGTATGTTTCGGAATTCGATTTCTGTGAGGTCTGCGATTGCGGAACCGACAGTACGGATTCCTGTGATTATCCGGTTTTTGCGAAAAAGGTCTGTGATAAGGTTACGTCGGGCGATTGTTCGATGGGTATTCTGGTTTGCGGAACGGGAATCGGGATGTCGATTGCCGCCAATAAGCAGAAAGGGATTCGGGCGGCGGTTGCCTCCGATGAATACAGTGTGAAATTTACCCGTCTGCATAATGATGCAAACGTTCTTTGTTTGGGCGCCAGAGTGATCGCCGAGGAAAAAGCGAGAATTCTCACCGAACTTTTTCTTACCACAGAATTTGAAGGCGGAAAACATTTGCGTCGCGTAGCGATGTTTGAAGAATAAACGATTTTTTCGGGGAAAGCCGGAAGAAAAAAGATAGGAGAGAGAAAAATGAAGGTAAACATCACAAATCATCCCTTGATTGAGCACAAGATTACCATGCTCCGTTCGGTAGAAACCGGAACGAAGGATTTCCGCGATTTGGCCAGCGAGATTTCAATGCTGATGTGTTACGAGTTCACCCGGGATCTTCCGCTGGAGGAGATTGAAATTGAAACGCCGATTACCAAAACCAAGGCAAAGGTGATTGCCGGGAAAAAACTCGCCGTTGTTCCGATTCTCCGCGCCGGCCTTGGGATGGTCGACGGGATTCTGAGCCTGATTCCTGCGATTAAGGTAGGGCATATCGGCCTTTACCGTGATCCGGATACCCTGGAACCGGTGGAATATTACTGCAAACTGCCTTCCGATATCGGAGACCGGGATGTGATTGTGCTGGATCCCATGCTGGCTACGGGCGGTTCTGCCTCGGCGGCGATTCAGTTCCTGAAAAATTACGGCGTGAAAAATATCAAAAGCTGTCATTTGATCGCGGCGCCGGAGGGAATCTGCCGTCTGAATCAGGATCATCCCGATGTGGAGGTTTACTGTGCGGCGATCGATGAAAAACTGAACGATCACGGGTATATCGTTCCCGGGCTCGGCGATGCCGGAGACCGGATATTCGGGACGAAATAATGGAAGAGAAAAGTAATATCGTCTGCGGCAGAAATCCTGTTGCCGAGGCGCTCCGGGGAAACCGGACGGTTGAGAAAATCTATGTTTTGCGCGGCCCCCGGGAGGGGTCAATTATAAAAATCTGCGCGATGGCCCGCCAGAAAGGCATTCCGGTGATCGAAGCGGATCGGCGGAAGCTGGAAAGCATCTGCCGGTCGGATTCTCATCAGGGAGTGGTCGCTTTTGTTACCGATTTTGCCTATTCTTCGGTGGAAGAAATTCTTTCTTCGGCGAAGGCCGAAGGCGAGACGCCGTTTATTCTTGTGATCGACGGAATTACTGATCCGCACAATCTCGGTGCGGTCATCCGTACGGCGAATGCCTGCGGAATTCACGGCGTGATCCTTCCGAAACGAAATACCTGCGGTTTGACTTCCGTTGTTTTCAAAGCGGCGGCCGGCGCGTGCGAGTTCGTAAAGATTGCGCGGGTTTCCAACATTGCCACTACGCTGAAAACGCTGAAGGAAAACAATATTTGGATCTATGCCGCCGACGGCGCTTCTCCCCGCGCGGAAAGCCTCTATCAGACCGATTTGAAGGGTCCCTGCGCGGTGGTTTTGGGCGACGAGGGAAAAGGAATTTCCCGGATCGTTTCGGAAGAAAGCGATTTTATCGTGAAAATCCCGATGCTCGGAGAAATTTCTTCGCTGAATCTTTCGGTTGCCGGAGGCGTGATTCTGTATGAGATTCTCCGTCAGAGAGGCGAATAGCCAATCAATCGGTATCCGGCCGCCGGCTGGTTATAAGACAAGGAAAGGACTGGAAAAAGTAGCTTGAAAAAAGAGTATATCGAAAAGCAGCATGAAGTTTCCCGCAAGTCGGAAGAGTCCCTTTTTCTGAAAACAGTTGTCTGCGCTGTATTCGCCGTGATTATGACAGTTCTTGTCATGCTTGGTCTGGATTACCGGATTCTGGCAACGGCAACGTTGGTTTTCTCAGCGGCTATTTTCGGCCTTCTGCACCGGGAAATGGTCGACGCTCTTGTTTCTTTGGTTAAATTGGCGCCGTCAAACGATACCTTTAATGCGATTTCTCTTATTTTTATTTCTATCCGGGCGGTTGCGTTGTTTTTTATCGGCAGCAACCAGAGCGGTTTTTTCAGCCCGGTTTTGTTCTTTTCAATTGCCGTTTCCATGTTCATGAAATATCTTTACGCCGGGTGTATCACAAAAAATATCGCCTTTATCAAAGAACACGATACGTATCATGTCGGGCTTTCCCGTTCCGGTCTGTCCCAGCGTTATATCAATAAGGTTTGTTCCGTTACGCCGTCGAAAGCCGATGTGGATATCCTCAGCACGACCTATGCGGAAGATCCTTCGGAAGAGCGGAGCCGGCTTTTTGTTCCGATTCTTTCCGGTTTAATTGTTGTTTTTTCTGTTATTATGCTGATTTTGAAGGGGCTTTCGGCTTTTTTTGTCTCGCTGGCCGCTTTGTTTACCGTCTGTGCCTGCTTTACCGGCGAAATGGCCTTTGTTCTTCCCTATGCTTCGGTTCAGAACCGGATTCGCCGGCAGGGAAGTGTTCTTCTGGGATATCATTCGGTTCGGAATTTACAGGATATCGATACCTTTATGATTTCCGATAATGATATTTTCCCTCCGGAATTGGCCGAAATCAAAGATGTGAAAGTTCGGGGAAAGGCCTATGCCACAAAGGTTCTCGGCTATACCGCCATGATCGCAAAGGCAATCCGGTCGCCTATCCGGCATTCGCTGTTCCGTCTTCTTCAGATTACCGAAGATCAGATCGGCGAACCCGAAAACCTTCGGATTATTCGGAATTACGGCGTCAGCGCTTCGATGAACAGCGATGAAATTTTGATCGGAAACCGGAATCTTCTTCTTTCTTATGATATCAAACCGTTGGCGCAGGAAAAGGAAGCGTCACTGGTTTCCACCGATAACGGAAGCATTCTTTATTGCACGATTAACCGGCAGCTGGCGGCGGTATTTCTGGTGAAATACAACTGCGGCCCGGACTTGAAAAAGGCGGCGGAAAAAATCGGCGATTTTAAATTGCTGATTGAAACCGACGACTGTAACGTGACCGAAGCTCTGATTAAAAAGCAGCTTGATATCCCGGATATCCGGGTAATCGTTCCCGGGAACGAGGAAACCAATGCCGTCTCCGGCCTGAAAAAGGAATTTTCCGGTAAAGAGCCTCCCGCTATGATTTCTTCTGAAAAATCAATTGGTGTTTTGAATGCGGTCAAGCAGGTAAAATTCCTTTCGAAAATCCTTTCTTACAGCATTTTTGCCAAGCAGCTGGGGATCATTCTTACCGTTTTGCTGACTGCGGTTGCTATTTTTATGTCGCCGGAGGGCGTCGGCGGGCTGTGGCTGCTTCTGATTAATCTTTTATGGGCGGTTCCGGTTCTGTTTATGTCTGCCGTCACGCCGAAGTAAAAGCGGGAAAAAGAAACCAAAATCTTTTATAATGATTATTGATGCCGCCGATGGCGGCGGATTGGAGAGTAATATGTCTGGACATTCAAAATGGAAAAATATCATGCACAAAAAGGAAAAAACCGATGCGCAGCGCGCCAGTGTTTTTACCAAGATCGGTCGCGAAATCACGCTGGCGGTCAAAGAAGGCGGACCCGATCCGGCTTCCAACAGCCGCTTGAAAGATATCATCGCGAAAGCGAAATCCAATAATGTCCCCAACGATAATATCGAACGGGTCATCAAAAAAGCATCGGGGGACGGCGACAATACGAATTATGAAGAGATTCAGTATGAAGGTTACGGCCCGAAGGGCATTGCCGTGATTGTTGAATCGGTGACGGATAACCGGAACCGGACCGCCGGCGATCTGCGGCACTATTTTGATAAATTTGGCGGAAATCTCGGCCAGTCGGGCTCGGTTTCCTGGCAGTTCTCAAAAAAAGGCGTTCTGGTTCTTTCCAAAGAAGATTGCGATGAAGAAAAACTGATGGAGGATATTCTGGACGCCGCCGTGGAAGATTATTCTTCCGAAGACGAAGTGTATGAAATTTATACAGCTCCCGACGATTTCTCGGAAACAAGGGAAATCTTGGAGAAAAAAGGTTATTCCTTTCTTTCTGCCGAGATCGAACAGGTGCCTTCCACCTATATCGAACTGACCGATGAAGGCGATATCCTGAACATGCAGAAACTTTTGGACATGCTGGAAGACAATGACGACGTCCAGAATGTGTATCATAACTGGGATGAAAAATAGTAAAGGGTGTTTTCCATGGGCTTTGCCGGCGTATTGCTCAAAATGAGAAAGGATCAGTGCTTGTCTCTGCGGGAGGCTGCGGCGCGGATCGGGATCAGTCATACCTATCTTTCAGCGCTTGAAAAGGGCGCGGATCCCCGGACCGGAGAGCCGATTGTTCCGTCGGACGAGGTTTTGATCAAATTGAGCCGGGCTTACGGAATTGAATATGCAAAGCTGATCGCATATTTCGGGATTCGCGAAAATCAGGACGCCTATATTTATATGGCGCATCAGCTTCATGCGTTGAAAAAAAGCGATCCCGGGCGTTTTCGGGAGATTTTGGAGATTATTTATAAAGACTGATATTTTATAGTAAAACTCGAGCGGCGTGTAAAAACAGCCGCTCTGTTTTTTGCCGGAAGTGAAGAAAAATGTCGAAAAATGTTTGACAAGCCGTTTATTGTCTGTTATAATAAAGAACAGCAAGCTATTCCAAAGAACAGTTTCCTGTTCTTATGAAAAAAAGCGTTTCAACCGTTTGGTTGAATATCCTTTCTGGATAACCGCTTTTTTTCGGTGCAAAATTGATGTTGTAATAAAGAACAGCAAAATGTTCTAAGAAACAGTAAACTGTTTTTTGAAAAAACGGTAAACTTCCGTTGTTTCAGGTTTTTTCGCCTGGAGGTCTTGCCGGACAGTTTGGACAATACAGATGGAAAAGGGGGCGCAGAGATGAAACGGTTTCGGCCAGTACGGTTTTTTGTACAGGCTTTATTTACAATTGGAATTCTGACCGCGCTGATTTTTTTTGCTTATCCGCAGCCGGAAAGTCGGCCGCAAGAACAGGAATCTTTATTGCCTCCAGAAACCCCACCGGATTTTTTAGATGAACCGGCAGAGGAACCGCCGTTGGTTGAACCTGCGTCCGTTTCTTTTTATGCGGTGGGAGATAATTTGATTCACGGCGCAATTTTCCGGCGCGCGCAGCAGCCGGACGGAACCTATGATTTTACCGAAAATTACCGGGCGATAAAAGAACGGGTGCAAAGCGCAGATATTGCAGTTATCAATCAGGAAACGGTGGTTAACGATTATGCCCCAGCGGAACATTATCCCACTTTTTCTACGCCGCTGGAAATGCTTTCTGCACTGATTGATGCCGGGTTTGATGTGGCGAATCTGGCCACCAATCATATGATGGATAAGGGCAAGGCGGCGTTGATGAATTCGGTGCGGCATTGGCAGTCTTCCCTGATTGTTACTTCCGGCGCTTTTTTGGGTCCGGAGGATCGGGAAACGGTTCGTTTAGTGGAACGGAACGGTATATCGTTCTCTTTTATCGGCGTGACGTTCGGGACGAACGGAATTCCCGTTCCAGAAAGCGACGACCTTTTGATTAACCTGATGAGTGATGAGGAAAGTATGCAAAAACAGATTGCAACGGCGAAAGAAAAATCTGATTTTGTTATCGTAATGGCGCATTGGGGAACGGAATATTCTGACCAAGAGGATGCCGGGCAGGTTGCCTATGCGCAAAAGTTAGCGGATTGGGGAGCGGATTTGATAGTCGGGCATCACCCGCATGTGATTCAGCCGATTGACCGGCTGACTGCGGCGGACGGTCGCACCGTTTATGTTGCGTACTCGCTCGGAAACTTTATTTCGGCGCAGGATACCGTAAAACGTTTGACCGGCGCCGGGCTTTGTTTTACCGTTGTCCGCCATTCCGACGGTACGCTGACGGTGGAGGACTTGTATGCCGAACCGCTTGTGACGCATGCTGAAGGACCGTATTATCAGAATATCTGCGTTTACCGTCTGGCCGACTATCCGCCGGAACTGGAAAAACAGCATACGCTGTCCGGCGCCGGATGGAGCAGGGAAGCGGTTCTGGAAAATTTTAAAGCGGTTATGGGAGATTATTTCCGGATGCCGGAGTGAACCGAAACAGAAGTGAAAAACCGACGCTCATGGAATTTGGGTGTCGGTTTTTGTTAACAAAAAATTCGTTTGACTTTTGTCTGAAATCGTACTATAATAAATATATTCTTTTTTTATTTTGTCACAAAAATTCTATGGTAAAAGGGAAAACGGAGGTCGGTTTTTATGCGGGAATCTGTGTCTGCGGAAATGCGGCGGTTTAATTATCTGATTGGCGAAATCGATGCCGTTTATCATGAGGCGGCTCTCAAACTCGGCCTTTCCGACAGCGCGCTGTCGGTTCTTTATTCTTTGTGCAATCATGATGGGTCTTGTTCACTCCGGGAAATGATTCTTTTATCCGGCGTCAGCAAGCAGACGGTAAATTCTTCTCTGCGGAAACTGGAAAATCGGGGGCTGATTTGTCTGGAACTTTTGGACGGAAAGAAAAAAACCGTATCGCTTACCGAACGGGGAAAAACCTTTGCGCAGAATACGGCGCTCCGGGTTGTGGAGATTGAAAACCGGATTTTTGCTTCCTGGAAACAGGAGGAACGGGATCAGTATCTTACGCTGACCCTGCGGTATCTTTCGGCCTTGAAAGAGGAAATCAGCGCAATGTAAAAAAATACTACGGTTTCCCGCGCATGGAAAAGAGAAACGGTATTTTTTTAGTTTATTGGGTTCGGGTCGCGCGCGGTTTGATCTTTTGATTTTTTAGCAATGCCATTGCGGCATTCATTTTTATCGGATAGAATAAAGAGATATTATGGGAAAGAAAATTCAGCTTTCCGACCATTTCAGCTATTGGAAACTTTTCCGGTTTACTCTGCCGTCGGTCGTCATGATGATTTTTACTTCCGTTTACGGTGTGGTAGACGGATTTTTTGTCTCAAATTTTGTCGGAAAAACCCCGTTTACCGCGGTAAATTTTATTATGCCGTTTTTAATGATTCTCGGTGCGTTCGGGTTTATGTTCGGTACCGGGGGAAGCGCGCTGATTGCCAAAACCTTAGGGGAAGGTAACCGGGAAAAAGCAACTAAACTTTTTTCGCTATTTGTTTATGCGTCGGCTTTCTGCGGTGTTTTGTTGTCGTTCCTCGGCAATTGTTTTCTTCGCCCTGTCGCGTCTTTTCTCGGCGCGGAAGGAGAGTTGCTGGAAAACTGCGTACTGTATGGCCGGATTGTTTTGACAGCACTTCCTGCATATATGCTGCAGTTTGAATTTCAGAGCTTTTTTATTACGGCCGAAAAACCGCATTTGGGACTTGCCGTTACGGTGGCCTCCGGGGTTAGCAATATGATTTTTGACGCGCTTTTTGTTGCCGTTTTTCCGTGGGGGCTGGCCGGCGCGGCTGCGGCTACAGCTTTGAGTCAATGCGTCGGCGGTCTTTTGCCGCTGCTCTATTTTTGCCGGAAAAAGGCCGGTATTCTGCACCTGACCCGCACGGGATTTGACGGTTTATCATTGCTGAAAGCCTGTGCGAACGGTTCGTCGGAACTGATGTCAAATCTCTCCATGTCAATTGTCGGAATGCTGTATAACACGCAGCTGATTCGCTATGCCGGGGAGGACGGCGTGGCGGCTTACGGCGTGCTGATGTATGTCAATATGATTTTTCTTGCTGCATTCATCGGTTATTCTGTCGGCATTGCGCCGGTTATCGGATATCATTACGGGGCGAAAAATCAGCGGGAACTGAAAAGCCTTCTCGGCAAGAGCCTGCTTGTGATCGGTGTTGTTTCGGTTCTCATGCTGGCCGCTGCGGAATGGCTGGCAGAGCCGCTTGCCGTTATTTTTGTCGGCTATGACGCCGCGCTGCTGGAACTGACGTTGCACGGCTTTCGGATTTTTTCTTTTTCTTTTCTTTTTGCCGGTATGGCGGTGTATGGTTCGTCCTTTTTTACCGCGCTCAACAACGGACTGGTTTCCGCTGTTATATCCTTTCTCCGGACGCTGGTTTTCCAGGTCGCCGCCGTTCTTGTTTTTCCGTTGTTTTGGGGAATTGACGGGATATGGTATTCGGTGATTGCCGCAGAACTGATGGCGGCTGCCGTTACCGTGTTGTTTCTTCTCGGAAAAAAGAAAAAGTACGGTTATTAGAATTTTTTACAGAATAGAGAAACCGGAACCTGAATTCAGGTTCCGGTTTCTCTTTGTATGATGACTCGAATATCAGAATTTCAAGCGGTTTTTTAGAAAAGTCCGCTGATTTTTCCGTTTTCATCTACGTCTATTTTTTCTGCGGCAGGGATTTTCGGCAGCCCCGGCATAGTCATGATCTCTCCGGTCAGAACTACGATAAATCCTGCGCCGGCGGAAACTTTTACGTTCCTCACCGTGACGGTAAAGCCTTCGGGTGCGCCGAGAAGAAGGGGATTGTCCGAAAAGCTGTACTGTGTTTTTGCAATGCAGACCGGCAATTCTCCGAAACCGAGCTGCTCCAGTTTCTGTATCTGGGTTTCCGCCTCTTTGGTAAAGGCGACGCCTCTGCCCCGGTAGATTTTTTCGCAGACGGCCGCTATTTTGTTTTTAATGGTATCGGCGCTGTCGTACGAAAGGGTAAAATTGTTTTCTTCCTCGCAGAGACGCAGCACTTCTTCGGCGAGTGTTTCTCCGCCTTTTCCGCCTTCTGCCCAGACGGTGGAAAGCGCTACGTTCACGCCGGCTTTTTTGCATTCGTCAATGACGCTTTGGATTTCAGCGTCGGTGTCGGTCGGGAACCGGTTAACGGCGACAACAGCGGGCAGTTTGTAGACTTCTTTGATATTGGCGATATGGCGCATGAGATTCGGCAGCCCTTTTTTGAGCGCCTGCAGATTTTCGTTGGCCAGATCGCTTTTTTCCATTCCGCCGTGCATTTTCAGCGCCCGGACGGTGGCAACGATCACCACTGCATCGGGTCTCAGGCCGGAAACCCGGCATTTGATATCTAAAAATTTCTGTGCGCCGAGATCCGCGCCGAAGCCGGCTTCGGTAATGGTGTAGTCGGCAAGTTTCAGGGCGGTTTTGGTGGCAATGACCGAGTTGCAGCCATGTGCGATATTGGCAAACGGGCCGCCGTGAACAAGCGCCGGCGTGCCTTCAAGCGTCTGTACCAGATTGGGCTTCAGCGCGTCTTTCAGCAGCGCTGTCATGGCTCCCTGCGCCTTCAGGTCTCCGGCGGTAACCGGCTGATCGTCGTAAGTGTAGCCGACAATAATCTTTGCCAGCCTGTTTTTTAGATCGTTGAGCGAATCGGCAAGGCAGAGAACCGCCATAATTTCCGATGCAACAGTAATGTCGTATCCGTCTTCCCGCGGAACGCCGTTGACTTTTCCGCCGAGCCCGTCGGTAACAAAGCGCAGCTGGCGGTCGTTCATGTCAACACACCGTTTCCAGGTGATTCTGCGGGGATCAATCTGCAATTGGTTTCCCTGATAAATATGATTATCCAGCATGGCGGCAAGCAGATTGTTCGCCGCGCCGATTGCATGAAAATCTCCGGTAAAATGCAGGTTAATGTCTTCCATGGGAACAACCTGTGCATAGCCGCCGCCGGCGGCACCTCCTTTGATGCCGAAAACCGGGCCGAGCGAGGGTTCGCGCAGCGCTACGGTTACCTTTTTGCCAAGCCGGCGAAGCCCGTCGGCAAGACCGATTGTCGTGGTTGTTTTTCCTTCCCCGGCCGGGGTCGGCGTAATGGCGGTTACCAAAACCAGTTTTCCGTTGGGCGCATCGCTGTCCTTGATTGTCAGCGGCAGTTTTGCTTTATATTTTCCGTAATGTTCCAGTTCCTCCGATGAAACGCCGATTTCTACGGCGATATCATCAATTTTTTTCATCGTGACCGATTGTGCGATTTCAATATCTGTTTTCACTGGAAGACCTCCGTTCTCAGACTTTTAACTCAGGGGAGAGATTGCTTGTATGGAAGCGGCGGATCAATGGCTCTGCGACTTCGCGGACAAATTCTTCGGTTTGGCTGACGCTTCTGCCGATATATAATTTCGGATTCAGCTCCGCGTTGATTTCTTCGATTGTTACAGGGAAGGCCTCGTCCTGTGCAATCCGTTCTGCCAGGTCGTTATCCAGTCCTTCTTTTTTGACCCGCGCCGCCGCGCTGTGGGAATGCGTCCGGAGTTTTTCGTGCAGTTCCTGCCGGTTGCCTCCGTTTTTTACGGCTTTCATCATAATGTTTTCGGTTGCCATGAAGGGAAGTTTCCGCATCACGCGGCTTTCAATCACCTTCGGGTAAACAACAAGACCCGCGGTGATATTGATATAAATATTCAAAATGGAATCGACGGCAAGGAAAGCCTCGGCAACCGAAAGGCGCTTGTTAGCCGAGTCGTCAAGCGTTCTTTCGAACCATTGCGTTCCTGCGGTCATAGCTGGATTGATGGCGTTGATGATCACATACCGTGCCAAAGCCGAAATCCGTTCGCTCCGCATGGGGTTTCTTTTATAGGGCATTGCCGAGGACCCGATCTGTTTTTTTTCAAACGGTTCTTCAATCTCTTCAAAGGATTGCAGCAGGCGCATATCGTTGGAAAATTTATAGGCGCTTTGGGCAATGCCGGACAAAGTAGAAAGAAAATAGGCGTCGACTTTTCTGGAATAGGTCTGTCCGGAAACCGGAACGCAGCCGGAAAAACCCGTCAGTTCGGCAATCCGGTCTTCCAGTTTTTTTACTTTGTCTTCATCTCCGTCAAACAGTTCCATAAAGCTGGCCTGTGTTCCGGTGGTTCCTTTGGAACCGAGCAGCTTCAGTTCGCTGATCCGGTGATCGAGTTCACGGATGTCCTGTGCAATTTCATACGCCCAGAGCGTGGCTCTTTTGCCGACAGTCGTCAACTGGGCGGGCTGAAGATGGGTGTAGGCAAGGCAGGGAAGGTCTTTGTATTCCAGGGCGAAATCCGAAAGGTTTTTCAGCACCTGCGCGGCTTTTTTCAGAACGATCTGAGACGCTTCCCGCATAATAATCACATCGGTGTTGTCTCCGACATAACAGGAAGTTGCGCCCAGATGAATAATCGGTTCTGCCGTCGGGCATTGTTTTCCGTAGGCATAGATATGCGACATGACGTCGTGCCGAACCTGCTTTTCTCGCTCTTCGGCAACGCTGTAGTTGATATCGTCCGCATAGGTTTCCAGCTCCCTGATCTGTTCGTTGGTGATTTCCAGCCCCAGTTCTTTTTCGGCTTTCGCCAAAGCGATCCAAAGCTTTCTCCAGGTCTTGAATTTAAAATCCTCCGAAAAGAGATATTGCATTTCTTCGCTGGCATATCTTGTTGAGAGGGGCGAAATGTACCCTTTTTTTGAATATTCCATCTTCCTTGTTCTTCCTTCCCCGAATAATAAATATAGTTAAATTATACTATATCCGGTATTTCTTGTCAACCTTTTTCACAAAACTGTAACCAAAAGCGGGCAGCGGCAAAAAACCGCGCCCGCTCTTTTTCTTTTTTGTTTTCCGCCGGCGAAGGCGGTTTATTCCAGATTCAGCTTATGCTTCATGATCTGCCGGCTCCACAGGAAGCAAATCACCGTGGAGATGATCGACAGCAGCAGGGAAGGCAACAGGCTGATACAACCCGCGAAGAACAGGCTGTTCTCACGGAATGTTTCGAGCGCCGCCATGGTCGGGAACCGGAAAATCAGCTGGATGAGATAAGAGAGAACGGAATGCGCCGTGGATACGGCAAAATACATACCGATCGAGGCCAACACCTTGTGTTTTTTTGCGATCTGGCAGCCGAGTGTAATGGCAAGATAGAGCATTAAAAGCCCGGCGGGAATGCTGATGATAATTTCTGCCAAGCCTTCCAGCGTAAGGAGCCAAAGCCCCGCCAGCTGTTCGGCCGGAACCTGAAATATCAGGCCGATGATTCCGGAAATCAGCATTTGCAGATTAGACATGTTGACGAGGGGATTTAACCCGACGCCGCCGATGAAAATCAGGGCAACAGCCGCCATTGAAGCCAGCCCTGCAAGAATCTGCCACAGGCTTCCGACAAGGAGTTTTGCCCACAGGTTCTGTGTGACTGTCACCGGCAGGGTGAAGGTCAGGTATCCTTCGTCGGTAAACATATTTTTATAAAAACGGTATCCGAGCAGAATCAGGGTAATCAGCGGACAGAACATCAGGCCGAATACCATCAGGAACAGAAAGCTCATCATAACCGAGATCAGCAGGGCTTTCATTTCGGAGGATGCGGTATTTGCTGTTTTAGCTGCATAGGTAACCTGGCTCATATAATGGCTGTCGTCTTCATCATATCCGTGGGGAACAGTATACTCATCATCGTATTCTTCATTCCCGAAACCGTAATTTTCCGGATCGTTGGCATACCGGAAAAAATCTCTGGCTTCTTCAAAAAATTCGTCGAAACAGCCTGGATTTTCGCTTTCAATGATTCTTGCCTGAATATTGGCTATGCAGCCCCCGGCCAGTCCAAGAACCAGCACGCAGATTAATAACGGCATCAGCAGCCGGGACGTCGCTTTGAATTCATATTTGATCAGTTTTCCTAACATCTGAATACCTCCCTGAACAGCTGATCGACCGTCTTTCCTTCTTTATTCCGCAGTTCTTCGGCGGAGCCCTGAAGAAAGACCTGGCCGTTGTGAATAAAATAAAAATCGTCGAGGATATTTTCTATGTCGGAAATCAGGTGCGTCGAGATCAGTACCGAAGAATCCGGATTGTAATTCGAAATAATGGTATTCAGGATATAATCTCTCGTTGCCGGATCAACGCCGCCGATCGGTTCGTCAAGAAGATACAGCCTCGCCCGCCGGGACATGACCAGAACCAGCTGTACTTTTTCTTTGGTTCCTTTGGAGAGGGTTCTCAGTTTCAGCCCCGTGTCCACATGCAGCGCACGGAGCATATCGACAGCTTTGTTCCGGTCGAAATCACTGTAGAAATCAGCAAATAGGTCAAGAATATCCCGTACCTTCATCCAGGAATACAAATAGGTCCTTTCCGGCAGATAGGAGATATCCATTTTTGTTTTTTCTGACGGCGGGTTTCCGCCGATGAGAATTTCTCCGCCGTCTTTACGGAGAAGCCCGGCGGCCAGTTTGATCAGCGTCGTTTTTCCGCTTCCGTTTGTTCCCAGCAGCCCGACGATCCGCCCTTCGGGTACGGCAAAATTCAGCCCGTTGAGCGCGATAAACGATCCGTATTTTTTTACCAGTCCCCGGCATTCCAGTATATTAGCCATAAATGTGACCGTTCCTTTCCTGATTAATCTGTTTTGCGGTCAGTCGCCGCATTTTGTTCCTTTTCTGCGGATTCGGTTGACAGATTGCGGATGATCGCCGCCATTTCTTCATGGCCGTAACCCAGTTTCCGCATATTGTTGGTGTAACTCTCGGTAAAATTCTTTGCCATCGCTTCTTTTGCTCTTTCAATGGCTTCCCTGTCGGTGGTGACAAACCTTCCAGCCGTCCGCTGGGCGGAAATCAGTCCGTAGGTCTCCATTTCCGAAAGCGCTTTCTGCATGGTGTTCGGGTTTACGGCTGCTTCCAGCGCCAGATCCCGTACCGAGGGGATTTTCTGCCCCATTTCATATTTTCCGCTGAGGATATCCATTAAAATATATTCCATGATTTGCAGGTAGATCGCTTTTCCGTCAGCAAATTTCCATGCCAAGCCAAGTCCTCCTTCCATGTGTTATTACTATAATATAATTATACACAATATTTTTTATTTTGTCAAGAGATGAATGAAAAAAACATTGATTTTTTTGTCAATTTTTGTAAAACGGCGGAGCCGGATTTTTCTTTGGTGCAGAAGGATGTCGGTTTCTGACGATATCAAAAAAATATTTGGTATTGACTTTTTTTTAAGAATATGATATACTTTTGTAAAGAAGTTCCCTTGCGGGATGGTTCATTTTACAAGTAAAAGGAGGAAAAAAAAATGAAAAAAGCACTTACTTTTGTAGTTGCTCTTGCCATGCTGTTGAGCCTGTGCGTTGCCGGCACTTTTGCCGAAGGTGAAAACAAGTTCGTTCTTACCAGAGTTGCCGATGCTGATGTGTGCGGACGGATTAATGTTGAAATTGCTGTTCAGACCGCAGGCCTTGTTGCTCTTGCCGGCCAGATCAATTTCGACAAAGACGCAGTTGAATTTGTTTCGTTCACCGCTGCTAAAGACTTTACCACGGTTGTAGGCCCGCAGTCGGCCGACGCTGCCAATGAGATGGGCGCTGTTGCCTTCTCTGCAGACGCTTCTACCGCTGACGCCGACCTTACCGGTCTGGTTAAAATCGGTACCGCTGTTTTCGTGCTGAAGGCTGACGCTGCTGAAGTTACTTTCTCCGGCAAAGCTGATTCTGCCTGTGACAAAAATCTGAACGATGTTGCTGTTGATGAACTGGCGGCAACGGCGATTGATGCTGCTCCGATGCATGACTGGGCTGACGCTACCTGTACCGCTCCGAAGACTTGTCATGTTTGCGGCGCTGCCGTAGGTGAAGCTCTTGGCCATACGCCCGGTGCAGAAGCTACTTGTACGGCGGCTCAGGTTTGTACCGTTTGTAATGCAGAACTGGCTTCTCAGCTTGCCCATGATTTCAAAGACGGCAAATGTACCGTTTGCGGCGCTGCTGATCCTGATTTTGTAGCTCCGGGAAATCCTGACGGTCCGAAACCTGACGATACGCAGAAACCCGATGATCCGCAGAATCCTGTCGGTGATCCGGGGCAGAAAGGGGAAGAATCGGTAACCGGAAGCGTGGATATCGGTACAAAACCGGTTGTCAACCAGGTCCTTGAGGATGTGAAAGTCGAAATCGCAGAAAACGTATTCCCCGAAGATACGAAACTGGTTGTGGAAAAAATCGTAGCCGGCGAACGGTATGAAGCGGTTCAGAAAGTTTTTGAAAAAACTTTTGAGAAAGCGCCCGAAAAAATATCCAAATTTGTTCCGTATGATATTTCCGCGATAAAAAATAATGTAAAGGTTCAGCCGAACGGAGAAGTTACCGTGACCTTTGATATTCCGGAGAATTTTGACCCGGCCAGAACGGCGGTTTATTATATTTCGGATGACGGAAAAGTAGAGAAGATCGCTTCGACTGTCGATGCGGCTTCCCGCAAGATTACGGCAACGCTCACCCATTTCAGTACCTATGTTGTGGCAGAAACCGAAACGGCGAAAAAGGAAGTTCCCGATACTTCGTCTGCCGACGGGCTTGCCTTTGCCGGTTTGCTTTCGGTTTTGGCTGCGGCGGCTGTTGTCATGAAGAAAAAGTTCTGAACGGTTCTATACTATTATATAAGTGAGAACACGGCAAACTGCTTTTTCTGAAAAAGGCGGTTCGGTTTGTCTTCCGGCCATGCCTCTGCACAACAGTTGTTGTGGCGGACCGGGGAATCGTACCGTAGAAAACGGCAGCTTGTAAAAAAAATCAGGCCGGAGAAGGGTCAATTTTGTATTTGCCGCTTTCCGGCCTGAATATCCGTTTCCGATTCTTTTTTCCCGGTTTCGGCCGGCCGGCTGCCGCAGGAAACCAAACGGGCGCTGCCGAACTCCCTATGTTTCCGGTTTTCTCGTCCGCTGGCTGTGGGCAGTCGTTTGTTTTTTGGGGAAATAAGACGGTCGGCGGTAAATTTTTCTTTTTCTGCGGTGTTTTTTTGCAAAAGCACAGAAAATTGGAAAAAACGGAAAATATTATTGGAAAAAGCCTGTTCTTATCGATGATGTTTCAATTATTTATGATAAATGTAACAATTAATACGCAATTTTTTTGATTGTTAGCGTATTGACTTTTCTATGGGCTTATGCTATAATTGACGTGTGGTCAGAGCCCCGCTTTGTAGCCGGATTGGTTTTCTGCCCTTTTTATTTCGGGTTTTCTGCGGTGTGCATGCCGCTTAAAATCATAAACAAAAACTTCTAGGAGGAAAAAAAATGAAAAAAGCACTTACTTTTGTAGTTGCTCTTGCAATGCTGTTGAGCCTGTGCGTAGTAGGCACTTTTGCCGAAGGCGAAAACGCATTTGTTCTCACCAGAGTTGCCAATGTTGAAGATGACGCTCTGATTAATGTTGAAATTGCTGTTCAGACCGCAGGCCTTGTTGCTCTTGCCGGCCAGATCAATTTCGACAAAGACGCAGTTGAATTTGTTTCGTTCACCGCTGCTAAAGACTTTACCACGGTTGTAGGTCCGCAGTCTGCTGACGCTGCTAACGAGATGGGCGCTGTTGCCTTCTCTGCAGACGCTTCTACTGCTGAAAACAACCTTGCCGGTCTGGTTAAAATCGGTACCGCTGTTTTCAAGCTGAAGGCTGACGCTGCTGAAGTTACTTTCTCCGGCAAAGCTGATTCTGCTTGCGACAAAGATCTGAACGACGTTGTTGTTGATGAATTGGCGGCAACGGCGATCGATGCTGCTCCGATGCATGACTGGGCTGACGCTACCTGTACCGCTCCGAAGACCTGTAAGCTCTGCGGCGCTACCGAAGGCGAAGCGAACGGCCATGATTTTGCTGACGCTACCTGCACTGCTCCGAAGACCTGTAAGGTTTGCGGCGCTACCGAAGGCGAAGCTGCTGCTCATGATTTTAAAGACGGCAAATGTACCGTTTGCGGCGCTGCTGATCCCAATTATGTAGCTCCGAAACCTGAAGATCAGAAACCTGCTGAAGATCAGAAACCTGTTGACAATCAGAAACCTGCTGAGAAACCGGCAGATAAACCTGTTGATGCCGATAAGAAAAACCCGAATACTTCTGCTGCAGACGTATTCGCATTCGCAGGACTTGCTTCTGTTCTGGCAGCTGCTGCTGTTGTAGCGAAGAAAAAGTTCTAAGAGCATAAGGTTCTGAAAAGAGCTTACTGAATTTGATTCAGATAAACAGAAAGGCGGTTCGTATGAACCGCCTTTTGTTTTTTTCTCTTTGTTTTCGGTATAGAAGGCTTGACTTCCGGCCAAAAATCTGATATAATATCCCTGTGATTCAGTCCGCAGCGGAAAGGAGTTTTGTTTTCGCCGCTGGAACCGGAAGGGCTCACGGTGAACTCAGGAAAGGAATGTTTGATGATATGAAAAAAATTGCTTTTTTTCTGGCCGCGGTTCTGATGGTTTCTCTGCTGTGTCCTTTTGCGGTTTCTGCCGAACAGCAGACGGAGGGACTGGTTCCTTCGTATATCGTTTCCTCGGAGGACGGCACACAGGGCGATAAAGTTACGGTCAAGATTGGAATCCGCAACAATCCCGGCGTTATTGCGCTGGAATGTCTGATTTTTTTTGATGAAGAAGCGCTGGAGCTGGTCTCGGTCAAAGATACCAAACTGCTCAATGAATGGGTGGAACCTGCCGCAGAAAAAACTTCTCCTTACGCCCTGTTCTGGGTGGATGCGCTGACTACCGAAAACAACGAGGCCAACGGCGTAATTGCGGAATTGGTGTTTAAAGTGAAAAAGGACGCGCATGCCGGCCAGACAGAGATTCGCGTAGAACCGTATGATGCCTGCGCCGCCGACGGTATGGATTTGTATGATGTGGCTTTTGAAGAAGGTTCGGCCATGCTGAATATCACCCCGCGCAGCACCTTTGCGCTTTCTTCTACGGCGATTGTTATTTTGTGTTCAGTTATTGCCGTTGTGGTTTGTCTGGCGCTGGTGATTGCCGTGGTTTTCCTTCAGAAAAAGAAAAAGAAGGCTTCGGCCGCCGAAGGGAAAGAATAATGCCTGCAGAGCCAAAGGGCGGAGATTCCTTTTGTTTACAATTTTTTAGCTTTTTATTTATTTCTTTTTCAAAAAATGATGGTATACTGTTGATAAAATAGAAAATGGCTGTGACGAAGACAGTAGGAAAAATCATGAAAGCCAAAGCGAGCCGGGGAGGGTGAAAGCCCGGCGGCAAGTAGTCTTTTCCGAAAATCACTTCCGAGCTGCGGAGCCGAAATTTTTGGTAGGTCCCGACGGTTTCTCCCCGTAAAAAGAGAGGTATGTGACGGCATACTTTTTAATAGGTGGTTTGCAGACATCGCTCTGTCCTGTTAAAAACGGGACAGAGTTTTTTTGTTTATTCCCCGGGAAAACCGGCTGTTTTTTTCGGATTTTCTCTTTTATTGTATGAAAAGATTTTATGAGAAAGGGTTGATTCTAATGTATAACAAAGTTTCTTCTGACCTGAATTTTGTTGCAAGGGAAAAAGAAATCAAAAAATTCTGGGATGAGCACCACATTTTCGAAAAGAGCATCGAAAATCGGAAAAACTGCGAGCCCTATACTTTTTACGACGGCCCGCCGACAGCAAACGGCAAACCGCATATCGGTCATGTTCTCACCCGTGTTATCAAGGATATGATTCCGCGTTACCGCACCATGAAAGGATATATGGTTCCCCGGAAAGCCGGCTGGGACACACACGGTCTGCCGGTCGAGCTGGAAGTGGAAAAACTGCTGGGGCTGGACGGCAAGGAGCAGATCGAAAAATACGGCCTGGAACCGTTTATTGACCACTGCAAGGAAAGCGTGTGGAAATATAAGGGGATGTGGGAGGATTTTTCAAAGACCGTTGGTTTTTGGGCGGATATGGAGAATCCGTATGTAACCTATCATAATGAATTTATTGAATCCGAGTGGTGGGCTTTAAAGCAGATTTGGGAAAAAGGCCTTCTTTATAAAGGGTTCAAAATCGTACCTTACTGTCCGCGCTGCGGAACGCCGCTTTCGAGCCATGAGGTTGCGCAGGGGTATAAAACGGTAAAAGAACGTTCCGCGATCGTTCGTTTCCGGGTGAAGGGAGAAAACGCTTATTTTCTTGCCTGGACAACCACGCCCTGGACGCTGCCTTCCAATACGGCGCTTTGTGTTAATCCGCAGGAAACCTATGTGAAGGTCAATGCGGCTGACGGGTATACGTATTATCTGGCTGAAGCGCTTCTGGACCGCGTTTTGGGCAGCCTTGCCGAAGAGGGAAAGCCGGCTTATGAAGTGGTGAAACGCTATACGGGGAGCGACCTGGAATCCCGGGAATATGAACCTTTGTTTGCCTGCGCGGGCACCGCGGCGGAAAAGCAGGAGAAAAAAGCACATTTTGTCACCTGCGACAGTTATGTTACGATGACCGACGGCACCGGCATTGTTCACATTGCCCCGGCTTTTGGTGAAGACGACGCAAGGATCGGCCGGAATTATGATCTTCCGTTTATCCAGTTTGTCAACGGAAAAGGCGAGATGACGGCCGACACACCCTATGAGGGACAATTTGTCAAAGACGCCGATCCGGTGATTTTAAAAGATCTCGACCGGGAAGGAAAACTTTTTTCCGCGCCGAAATTCGAGCATGACTATCCCTTCTGCTGGCGCTGCGATACGCCGCTGATTTATTATGCGCGGGAATCGTGGTTTATCAAGATGACCGCTGTCCGCGAGGATCTGATCCGGAATAATAACACCATTAACTGGATCCCTGAATCCATTGGAAAAGGCCGTTTCGGCGATTGGCTGCAGAATGTGCAGGATTGGGGAATTTCCCGTAACCGTTATTGGGGAACGCCGCTGAATATCTGGCAGTGCGGCTGTGGGCATATGCATGCTATCGGAAGTATCGAAGAATTAAAATCTATGTCGGATAACTGCCCGGAGGATATCGAACTGCACCGGCCCTATATTGATGCCGTTACTCTCCGCTGTCCGGAATGCGGCGGCGAAATGCACCGCGTGCCGGAAGTTATCGACTGTTGGTTCGATTCCGGCGCTATGCCTTTTGCGCAGCTTCACTATCCGTTTGAAAACAAAGAATTGTTTGAGACGCAGTTCCCGGCCGATTTTATTTCCGAAGCGGTTGATCAGACCCGGGGCTGGTTTTATTCGCTGCTGGCAATTTCTACGTTGATATTTAACAAAGCGCCGTATAAAAACGTAATTGTTCTCGGCCATGTGCAGGATGAAAACGGGCAGAAAATGTCCAAATCCAAAGGAAATGCTGTTGATCCGTTTGAAGCGCTTGAAAAACACGGCGCCGATGCGATCCGCTGGTATTTTTATTCCAACAGTGCCCCGTGGCTTCCAAACCGGTTCCATTCCGGTGCCGTTATTGAAGGGCAGCGGAAACTGATGGGTACCCTCTGGAATATCTATGCTTTTTATGTGCTTTATGCGAACATCGATAATTTTGACGCGGCAGAGCATTGTCTTTCCTACGACAGCCTTTCGGTTTTGGATAAATGGCTGCTTTCCAAGCTGAACACCCTGATCGGCGAAGTTGATGAGAATCTTGAAAATTATAAGATTACAGAAACCGCACGGGCATTGCAGGATTTTGTCGATTTGCTCAGCAACTGGTATGTCCGCCGTTCCCGTGAGCGTTTTTGGGTCAAGGGAATGCCGCAGGATAAGATTAATGCTTATATGACGCTTTATACCGCACTGGTTTCTTTCTGTAAGGTCGCCGCGCCGATGCTTCCGTTTATGACCGAAGATATTTACCGGAATCTGGTTTCCGGGCATGAAAAGAACGCGCCGGAAAGCATTCATCTCTGTGATTTCCCGGCAGCAAACAGCGAACAGATTGATAAAGAGCTGGAAGCCCGTATGGACGAGGTCCTGGATATTGTTGTTCTGGGCCGGAATGCCCGTAATTCGGCGAATATTAAAAACCGTCAGCCGATCGGTGATATGTTTGTCAAGGCAGACCGGGAACTTCCGGATTATTTTGTTTCGATCATTACCGATGAGTTGAACGTGAAGCGCCTTTCTTTTGTTGAAAACACCGATGAATATGCTTCCTATGTTTTGAAACCTCAGTTGAAGACCTGCGGTCCGAAGTTCGGCAAACATCTCGGCGAACTCAAAGAAAAGCTGGCTTCCCTCAACGGTTCCGCCGCCGTAAAGGAACTGCATGCCACCGGCGGGCTGAAACTGACGCTCGGCGGGGAAGAGGCCGTTCTGACAAGCGATGATCTGCTGATTTCTTCTTCGCAGGACGGCGACTACGAAGTCTGCTCCGATTCCGGTATTACCGTTGTTCTGGATAAACGCCTTTCGCCTGAACTGCTGGAGGAGGGGTTCGTCCGGGAGATTGTCAGCAAAGTGCAGACAATGCGGAAGGATGCCGGGTTTGAAGTGCTGGATCAGATTGACGTGTATGTTTCCGGCAGTGAAAAAATCCAACAGATTCTGGAGAAAAATGCGAAAAGTATCAAGAAGGATGTTCTTTGCCGTGCGTTTGTTTTTTCCGCCGATTCTTCGGTTTCGATGAAAGATTGGAATATCAATGGGGAAAGAGTTTCTTTCGGCGTGAAAAAGATTGGATAAAATAGGGAAGAGGGATATTGCTCAGGCATGATCCCTCTTCTTTTTTCCGGCGTAAAGAAAAAACAGACGTCCGAAATCTAAAATCAGATTCCGGACGTCTGTTGGAGCTGGTAATCGGATTCGAACCGATGACCTGTTCATTACGAGTGAACCGCTCTACCGACTGAGCCATACCAGCGCGCAGTATCATTATTCTATCATAAAAAAACTTTTTTTTCAAGGTTCTCCGGCAATATGTTGCATTTTGTTCATTTTTTCAGCGCTGCGGTTTCCTTTCCGAAAATTAGGCGGTTGATCTGTCCGTTCAGCCAGGCGGTTCCCGCTGTTACGCCGAGCTTTGCATAGGCAACGGGAATGGTCAGCCCGAAACAGAGCAAAATCAGCAGCCCTGCAGAAAGGACGGTTATGGCAATGGAAAGGGCCAAAAAACGGAAGAATCGCCGGGCGTCGTTTTGCCGGTTCAGGTTTGCATAACGGATTTTCCGGATAAGAAAATACCGGTTGAATGCGGAGAGCAGATAAGAGATCATTTGAGAAAGGATCAGCGGCAGGGAAAAAAACAGAACGGCAGCCAGAAATAACAGAAAATCCGCAAGGAAATTCCCCAGCCATATTCCGATTCCGATCAGGGCTGACCGGAGAAGGTCGCGCAGATTGATTTTCAGCAATTTTCAGCGTCTTCTTTTCTTGGTAAAACTCAGAACCCGTTCCGGTTTGACCCGTACCCCCTGAACAAAGCCCATGCAGACAAACAGGCTCAAAACCGATGAGCCACCGTAGCTGACAAAGGGCAGGGTAACGCCGATAACGGGGGAGAGGCCGACGCACATTCCAATATTGATGCAGGATTGCAGCAGCAGCATGACCCCGATAGCGGTACAGAGATAGGCTCCTGCTTTATCTTTTGCCTGAATTCCGTTTTTTATTACAAGTGCCGCGATCAAAAGCAGTAGAAGAATGATGCCCATGCAACCGATAAACCCGAATTCCTCTCCGATAATGGAAAAAATAAAGTCGGTCGCTTTTTCCGGCAGGAGCGAGTTTTGGTTCTGGATTCCGTTTCCGTATCCCATGCCGTTCATGCCGCCGGAACCAATTGCAATTTTAGAGACAATCGGCTGCAGACCGTAGCCGAGCGGGTCTAATTCCGGCTGAAATCCATAGATAATCCGCGACTGCTGATATTCGCCCAGCCGGGACCAGATAATGGGAACGGCGGCAATGCCGAGTACGGCGAACATGGCCATATACCGATAATAGATTCCTGCAACAAACAGCATGGCGACAAACATGCCGAGATAGATCAGCACGGTTCCGATATCTTTTTGCAGAATAATCGGCAACGCATAACAGGCGAAGTGTAGGCCGACCAAAAGAATATTTTTAAGTTTGTTGATGTCTTTCCCCAGTTTTTTCAAATGGGTTCCCATGGTGATGGCAAAGGCGGTTTTGGTAAACTCGGAGGGCTGCACCATGATAAATTCCAGATCGATCCAGTTTTTGTTTCCGTTGACTTCCGTTCCGAAAAACGCGGTGAAGAGAAGCAGCGCCGCGCAGACGCCGACAATGATAGGCGAAATTTCTCCCAGGATTTCATAATCTACTTTGGAAAGCACAATCATGACAATGAATCCGATTGCAATTGCCGCAATTTGAATGGTGACGCAGCGTTTCCAGTTATAGTCCGCGTTGTTTGCCGTGGCGCTGGAAACCGCAACGACGCCGAACGAGGAGAGGGCGAGGATTGCCAGGATCAGCAGCTTGTCGACTGCCCGGATATACTGGAATATTCCTGAAAAAATGCGTTTGACCATGCCGTCTCCTTTCTCTTTCTGAAAATGATAACTGTATTATATACATTATATACGATTCTGAATTTCTTGTCAACCTTACGGAAAAGAAATTCATACTTTGTTTGCGCTTTCCATATGATGGAACGGGGCGGAAACGATTTCCCCCGGGAAAGAGGTTTTGGTATGAAAATAAAAGTAAATCCATTCGCTGTTCTTTTACTTTTATTTTCGGTTTTTTTTCTCGATCGGTTTCCTCTGGTCTGTCTTGTTTTTGCTGCCTGCGCGCACGAGCTCAGCCATTTGTGTCTGTTCCATTTTTTCGGTGTTCGGACGCGGCAGCTGGAAATTCTCCCTTTCGGCATTGCGGCCTCTTTTGACGGGGTTGCGGCGCTTTCTTACCGTCAGGAGCTTGTTTGTGTACTTGCCGGGCCTCTGGCCAATTTTTTATGCGCGGCGCTGTTTTTTTTCATTTCGCTTGTGCCGGTTTTTTCGGGCCGGATTTCCGGGGCGGAAATGCCGTTTCTGTGTAATCTTGCCCTGGGGATTGTGAATCTGCTTCCGATTTATCCCCTCGACGGCGGGCGATGCTTGTTTTGTTTGTTGAAAGACCGTTTTTCTTATGAGAAAGCGGAAAAGATGATCCGTATTCTGTCGTTTCTTTTTCTTCTTCCTTTGCTTGTTGCCGGAATCGTTCTTGCGCTGGATACCTCGTATAATTTTTCTTTGATATTTATCTTCGCTTATCTTGTATGTTACCTGCTTTTTAACGGAACAGACTAAATGACACGAAAAGTTCACGAATTTTTATTATAATGATTTCGACAAAATTCAGCGGATTTCGGATTTCTCCGAAAAAAGGTGATTGACATTAAACGGTTTTTGTTCAGCTTTGGTTTCACTTTTACGCTTACGGTGGCCGCAGGGGAATTTTTGTTAAAGGATTCCTGGATCGTTGGGGCGGCTGCGGTTGCGGCGTTTGCTTTTTCTGTTCTTTTGTTTCTGTCGGCCTGTCTGGCAAAGAAAAAGAAACGTTTTCGCGAAATTTGTTTCAGCGCCGCCTTTCTTTTCCTTGCTGTTGCTTTCGGTGCGGCGCGGTGGAGCTATGCCGATTTTCATTATGCAAGAACGGGTGAATTATTTGCCGGGAAAAGTGTGGAACTGACGTTGGAGATCACCGAGGAGAGCCGGGTGACCCGGAGCGGCGCCGTTCTGTATACCGCCCGGCCGCTTGCCGGCGATCCCTTTTCTTATTCCGTGAGCTTTTCTGACCGTTCCGGTTTGAACCTTGAAGTTTATGACCGGATCCAGGGTACTTTTTCTGCTGAATTTCCGTTGGAAGACTATCGTTCGAAAAACCGGGCGGAAAATAAAATTCTTTATCTGACGCTGGAAAAGGATGCCGGTTATGATATCCTCCGGCCGGAGGACAAGCCGTTTAGTTATTGTTTTGTTCTTCTCCGGCGTTCGGTCAAAACAACGCTTTCCCGCTGGCTTGGCGAGGCTTCCGGTTTTGCCTGCGGAATGATGACGGGAGACTCCGGCGGACTTTCGGAGGCGGATTACGATGTACTTGCCCGCGCCGGTCTTTTACATGTCACAGCCGTTTCGGGTTTGCATGTGAGTTTGCTTTGTTCGCTTTTGATGCTGGTGTTGAAACCGGTTCGGAATGTTCCGCTCCGGTTATTGCTGTGCGGCGCCTGTATTTTTCTTTTGTGCGGGATTTGCGGCTTTACGCCGTCGGCCGTCAGAGCCGCAGTGATGACGGGTTTCTCTTTCCTTCCTGCATTTTGTCCGGGAAGCCCTCGGTATGAACCGCTGAACGGGCTGGGTCTTGCCGCGCTGCTGATTCTCGGCATAAATCCTATGAGTATTGGTTCCGCCTCGTTTCTCCTGTCCTTTTCTTCCACCTTGGGAATTCTTGTTTTATGCGAACCGTTGACCGAGAGACTCTCAACCTTTGCTTTCCGGCGGTTTTCCTTCATCCCCGGGAAGATTTCCGGTGCGGTGATTGCTTGTTTCTCGGTTTCGGTCAGCTGTTTTCTCTTTTCTGCGCCGGTTACGGTTCTTTGTTTCGGGACACTTACGCCGGCAGGGATTCTTTCCAATCTTCTGGTCTTTTTCCTGTTTCCCGTCGTGTTTTCCCTCTGCCTTGTCCTTCTGTTGTTTTCTGCGATCCCCGGCCTTTCTTCACTTTGTTTTCTTCCGGCTTTCTTTATCAAGATTGGAGTGAATTATATCATGTCTGTTGCCCGCCATATTGCCGCGTTGGATTTCGCAACGTTTGAACTGAGCCGGAATCGGCTTCCGGTAATTCTGATTCTGCTGTTTATTGCGGCCTGCTCTGTCGGGCTTCTTCTGCTCGGCAAACGGGCGAGAAAGAAGAAGCAGAAAAAGAAATATCTGTTTGTTTCGGTTTTGCTGGTGATCCTTGCCGCTGCGGTTTTTCTTTTTGTTTTCGCCGGCACGTTCTTTTCCGGAAATCTGGAGACCTCCGATGTTCAGATTGCTTTCCTCAATGTGGGGCAGGGAAGCTGCATTGTTGTGCGCGACGGGGAGACGACCGTTGTTTACGACTGCGGCGGAACAGTTTCTCCCGCAGGAACAGCCGAAACCTGGCTGCGGAAGAACGGCGTTGACGAGATCGATTATCTAGTGGTTTCCCATTTGCATGACGACCATGCCAACGGGGTTGCTTCGCTCTGCGGAAAATATCCGGTCGGCACAATTTGTTTCCCTGCGGCCGAAGGCGAAGCGGAGATTGAATCGGAAATCCGGCTGGCGGCGATGAAATATGACATTCCGATCCTTTCGCTTTCAGAAGATTTTGAATTTTCTTCGGAACGGCTGTCTTTTCATCTGCTGACGGCGCATATCGATCCGGCTTCGGAAGATCAGAATGAAAACTGCGTTGTTCTGAAACTCGATTATCTCGATTTTACCGCGCTTTTCACCGGCGATATCCCTTCGGCGGCAGAAAAGCGGCTGTTGGATTCCTACGGCGCTTTCCCGGTGGATGTATTGGCGGTTCCGCACCACGGTTCTCCGTTTTCTTCATCAGAGGAATTTCTTTTTCGGCTCGCGCCTTCGGTTTCAGTTATTTCGGTCGGTGCGGGCAATACCTACGGTCATCCGGCGGATGAGGTCGTTTCCCGGCTGCTTTCTTACGGCTCGGTTTTCCTGACAAAGGATTCGGGAACGGTTACCGTTACGACCGACGGCGCTTCTTTTTTTGTTGCAACCGAGAAATAAGCGTTTTTTGCCAATCGGCGTGCTATTGACAACTGCGGCGGGTTTTGGTATAATAAAAAACAGAAGGCAGTGTTTTGGAAACCGTTCGTTTACGAAATAGAAGAGCGCAAACAAAAATAAGCAAGCTGTTCTTTGCGGTTTTTCTTCAATACAGAATGCTGCGGAAAAGGAAACGGTTTTTTATGACCAAAAAATTGTTTTATCAGAACCCGTATCTGTCGGAATTTTCTTCCGAAGTCCGTTCCTGTACCGAAATGCAGGGGCAATATGCGGTGGTTCTTGCCGAAACGCTGTTTTACCCCGAGGGGGGCGGTCAGCCTGCCGACCGGGGAGAGCTTGGCGGATTCCCGGTGGAAGATGTTCGGGAGCAGAACGGAGAAGTGGTTCATTTTTTGCCCCGCCCTATTCCTGTCGGCAGTCCGGTTCTCGGCAAGGTCGATTTCCCGTACCGTTTTTCTCTGATGCAGCAGCATAGCGGCGAACATATTTTTTCGGGAATCGCGTATGAAGCTTTTGGTTGCCGGAATGTCGGTTTTCATATGAATGAGGCTTTTGTTTCGGTTGATTTTGACCGGCCGCTGTCTTTGGAACAGCTGCTTGATATCGAGACAGAATCGAACCGGCGGATTTTTAAAAATCTTGAAATTACCTCCTTTTGGCTTTCTTCCGCCAAGGCCGATACCGTTGCGTATCGTTTTAAAAAGAAAATTTCTGGCGAAATCCGGATTGTTGAAATTCTGCAGACCGATCGGTGCGCCTGCTGCGGACTGCATGTTTCCCGCACCGGTGAAATCGGGATTTTGAAGGTCGAATCGTTTCAGAATTATAAAGGCGGTGTCCGTGTTTTTCTGAAAATCGGTGAACAGGCGCTGATAGACTACCGGGAAAAAAACCGGGAACTTCATTCGCTTGCCGCAGCATTGTCGGTAAAGCCGGGGGAGGCCTATGCTTCGGTCTGCCGTCTGCTGAAAGACGGCGAATGCAAAAAACAGGAAAGAAACAGCCTCGAGAACCGATATTTTCGGCTATTGTCCGATTCTCTCCCAAAGTCTTCATGCCTTTGTGTGTATGAACCGGATCTGGAAGCGGAGGCTGTCGGCCGGTTGGCCTGTTTGTTGGGAGAAGAGAAAGAGCGGATTTGTTGTGCGGTTCTGTCCGGCATGCCGGGACATTTTCTTTATGCGGTAGCTTCCTCCGTCGATGCACGGCCGCTTTGCCGGCGGCTGAACGAACGGTTTTCGGGAAAAGGCGGCGGCAAAAAAGAACTCTGCCGGGGAAGCCTTTCTGTCGGAACTTATCAAGAAATAGAAAGAGAGATCATGCTTTTTGAAACTGGAACAGGCAGTCATTGACGAAATTAAAAATCTTTGCCGGTATACCCGTTTTTCGGGGACGGCAAATTATATTCAGCACGGAACGACCAGCGTTTACCGGCATTCAATTGCCGTTGCGTGCGTCAGCTTGCGGATTGCGGAAAAACTGCATCTCCGTGTCGATAAAAGAACGCTGATCCGGGGGGCTTTGTTGCACGATTATTTCCTGTATGACTGGCATTCGAACCCCTCGGTTTCGTGGCACGGTTACCGGCATCCGCGAATTGCGCTAGAAAATGCGGAAAAAGATGTTTTTCTCAACAAAAAAGAAAAGAATATGATTCTCCGTCATATGTTTCCGTTAACGCCGGTGCCTCCGGTACATAAAGAAGGTTGGATTATCTGCCTGGCAGACAAACTCTGTTCAGTCCGGGAGACGGTTCTCCGGAAAAAAAGACACCGTGGTTACAAAAAAATAGCCAAAAAGAAGGCTGTGGAAACGGGTTAGTATCCGCAGCCTTCTTTTTCTTTATGGAAAAATTCGTATATTTTCTGAGAAAAAGATTATCATAAAAAGAGAGTTTTGCGGAAAAAGAGGCAAATAAAAATAACAAAAAAGACATAATAAATCCGGTCTTTACCCTTGCATTTTTTTTCTAAGTGTGGTATAATATTGAAATAATGAGTACGTGTCTGCTGTGACAGCAGAGTATACCGACAGGGTCGTTTTTTCTGGCCGGTTTTTCCCAAATTCCGAAACTTCCGGCTTTTATTGGATTGTACCGTTGTTGGCTGTGAACTTTTAGGAGGGTCTGATTCATGAATATTCCTTTTTCTCCGCCGGATTTAACCGAGCAGGAAATTTCAGCGGTTTCCCGGGTTCTGGCTTCCGGGTGGATTACCACCGGTCCGGAGACGAAGCTGTTTGAAAAACGGATTGCTGAATATTTAGGGGCTCCGAAAGCCGTATGCCTGAATTCTGCGACGGCCTGCGAAGAAATGATTCTGCGCCTTCTCGGTATCGGGCCGGGGGATGAGGTCATTGTTCCCGTTTATACCTATACGGCTTCTGCGTCTCCGGTTTGCCATGTCGGAGCAAAACTGGTGTTTGTCGACTGCTCGGAGAATTCTTTTGAAATGGATTACGATAAGGTCGAGGCGGCAGTGACGCCCCGCACCAAGGCGATTGTTCCTGTGGATATCGCCGGTATTCCCTGTGATTACGACCGGATTTTTTCGATTGTGGAGAAAAAGCGCGCCCTGTTTTCTTCTGAAAACCGGTATCATCAGAAAATCGGCAGAATTGTGGTGTTGGCGGATGCAGCGCATGCCTTCGGGGCGGAATATCATGGAAAAAAATGCGGAACAATCGCCGACTTTACTTCCTTTTCCTTTCATGCGGTAAAAAATTTAACGACCGGCGAAGGCGGTGTTCTGACCTGGCGTCCGATTCCCGGGATTTCGGACGATGAGCTGTATAATGAGTTCATGCTGCTCTCTCTGCACGG
Organism: uncultured Clostridia bacterium; assembly: GCA_948443805.1. Taxonomy (GTDB): domain Bacteria; phylum Bacillota; class Clostridia; order Oscillospirales; family UBA644; genus CAOJUB01. Next base: position 168,950 of record CAOJUB010000001.1, read on the forward strand.
GCAGACCAAAGACGCCTTTTCGAAAATGGAGTTGGCTTCCTGGGAATACGATATCGTTTCTCCGGCTTATAAGTGCAATATGACCGATATTACGGCCGCGATCGGAAACGTTCAGCTGGAACGGTATCCTGCGCTCTGCGAGAGACGTAGGCAGATTGTGAACCGTTATCATGAAAAACTGATTCCCGCAGGGGTTCAGGTTCTGGATCACGAGACGGAAGATCATTGCTCCAGCAAACATCTGTATTTGACGAGAGTTCCCGGCGCATCGCTGGAAAAACGGAATGAAATGATTATCCGGATGGCGGAAAAAGGCGTGGCTACCAATGTCCATTATAAACCGTTGGCGATGATGACCGCGTATCAGTCTCTTGGTTTTTCCATGAAGGATTTTCCGCAGGCATATCGGATGTATGAAAATGAGATCACGCTTCCGCTCCATACCCGGTTGACGGATGAAGAGGTTGATTTTATTATTGAGACGTATCTGTCTTGTCTGAATTAAATCGGAGGTTCTATGCTGCAATGGGAAAAACTTCCGGAAGTGATGCAAACAGAGCCGGTTCGGGAATATTATGAAATCCTTTCGAAAAAAAAGGTTTCGCTGTTTCTGAAGCGGGCGTTCGATATCGTTTGCTCTCTGCTTCTGCTGCTTCTTCTTTTACCGGTTATGCTTGTCCTTGCGTTATGGATTAAGGCAGACAGCCGGGGGCCGGTTCTGTTTCGGCAGGAAAGGGTTACGCGATATGGAAGACGGTTCCGGATTTTTAAATTCCGGACGATGATTCCGAATGCCGAAAGTGTTGGTACGCAGGTAACGGTCGGCAATGATATGCGGGTGACCCGGGCGGGGCGCTTTCTTCGGAAGTGCCGTTTGGATGAGCTTCCGCAGCTGCTGAATGTTTTTTTCGGTTCCATGTCTTTTGTCGGCACCCGGCCGGAAGTGGTTCGGTATGTGGAACGGTATACGCCGGAAATGTACGCGACGCTTTTGCTTCCCGCTGGCGTTACATCACAGGCAAGCATCCGGTTTAAGGATGAGGAAAAACTTCTTTCCGGAGCGGATAATGCCGATGACGTGTATGTGGAAAAGGTTCTTCCGGAAAAAATGAAATACAATCTTGAATCGATTCGGAAATTCTCCTTTTGGCGGGAAATTTCTACGATGTTCCAAACGGTTTTTGCGGTATTTTTTCGTTGAAAACCACTAATTTGGGACTTTTTGTTGCCCTCTCACAACAGCCGTTTTGGCGGCGGAAGGAATGACGATTGATATGGAACAGCCGCAGGTTTCCGTGGTGATTCCCCTGTACAATGAAGAAGAACATATTGCCGGATGTCTGGATTCTATGCTCCGGCAGGATTTTCCTTTGGCGCAGATGGAATGGCTGTTTGTCGACGGCGGTTCTTCCGACCGGACGATTTCGATTCTGGAATCTTACCGGAGTCGGTATCCGCAGCTGATTCAAATTCTTCACAATCCGCATAAAACGGTGCCTTATGCGATGAATATCGGGATAGAAAATTCTGTTGGCCGCTATATTATCCGGCTGGACGCCCATTCGGAATATGCCGACGATTATTTTTCGAAATGCGTGCATTACCTGGATACGACCGACGCCGATAATGTCGGAGGCGTGATTGAAACCAAAAGCAAGGGGTATATGGGCACGGCCATTGCCGGGATTGTTTCTTCTAAATTCGGCGTTGGAAATTCCCAGTTCCGTACCAGCGGTAAGAACGGTTATGTCGATACGGTTCCTTTCGGTGCGTTCCGGCGGGAGGTTTTTGAAAAGTACGGCGGGTACGATGTCCGTCTGACAAGAAATCAGGATAATGAATTAAATTACCGGATTCGGAAAAACGGCGGAAAAATCTTTCTTGCGAACGATATCAATCTTTCGTATTATTGCAGGGACAGCCTTTCCGGAATCTGCAAAATGGCGTTCGGAAACGGGAAATGGACGCTGATTACCTCCAAATTCTGCCCCGGAACCATGGGGCTGCGGCATTTTATTCCGTTTATTTTTGTTCTTTCCCTGATTGCCGGGTTGGCGCTTTCGCTCTTTTTTGCGCCGGTGCGCTGGCTCTTTCTGGCTGAAATCGGCTTGTATTTGCTGTTGGATATCCTCTTTTCGATCAAAGACGCGAAGGGCGTCAAATATATTTTACCGATGATCCTGATTTTTCCGTGTTTTCATATCTCTTATGGTATCGGCTCGCTGGTCGGGCTGGCGAAATGGTTTTTTGTCTGAAAGGGAGTTGATTATGAAAATTCTCGTTGCTGCGGCAGATTATCCCAGCGAGAATAGCGTTGCGCTGATGTATGTACATGTGCGAAACCGATATTATGCGGAAAACGGCATTTCAGTTTCTGTTTTGAATTTTTCTGCGAAACAGCCGTATCTCTTTGACGGAATTCGTGTGCTTTCGCTTGCCGCGTATGAAAATTCTCAGGAATCTTATGATATTCTGGTTTGCCATGCGCCCAATATCCGGAATCATTACCGGTTTCTAAAAAAATATCAGCGCGCTTTTTCAAAAATCGTATTTTTCTTCCACGGGCATGAGGTGGTTCGGATCAACGAATGTTATCCTGCACCTTATCCTTATATGGGAGGAAAATCTTTTTTTTCCAGACTGTTTCAGTCCTGCTATGATACCTTCAAGCTGTTTTTATGGCGCCGGTATCTGCCAAAATTGGCAGAGAAAGCCCGTTTTGTTTTTGTCAGTCAGAATTTTTTTGAAAAGTTTCAGAAATATACCGGTCTGAATGAGGCAAAGTTGCTTGGCCATACCATGGTGATTCACAATAGCGTCGGCGCGGTTTTTGAACGGGAATGTTATGACCGGCTAGCCCCCAAAGAATTCGATTTTATTACAATCCGGCCGTATATGGACCGTTCCAATTACAGTATGGATATTGTCTGTTCGCTAGCTAAGGCCAACCCGTCCTGCCGATTTCTTGCCGTGGGCACCGGCCGTTTTTTTGAACATTATGAACAACCGGAAAACCTGATCTGGCATAACGGAACGCTTTCTCATGAGGATATCCCTGTTTATTTGAACCGCAGCCGTTGCGCACTGATTCCCACCCGGACCGATACGCAGGGGGTGATGACCTGCGAGGCGGCGACGTTCGGGATTCCGACGATCACTTCCGATCTTGCCGTTTGCCATGAAATCTGCGATACTTTTTCCAATGTCGGTTTTCTGGACAATGCGTTTCCGTCGGTCGATCTTTTGCCATTACTTGCTGCATTGGAGCAGAAACCTTTTGTGAAAAGCGACCGGTATTTCAAAGAGAATACCGTGCGCTGCGAGATTGAAATGCTCCATGCGCTTTATGCAGAGGACGGAAAGGAGAAACCGCTGTGAAAAAACCGCTGGCCGTTATTGTTCTGAACTGGAACGGGTCGCAGGATACCTGCGCCTGCCTGCAAACGCTGCTGCCGGAAGACGACGCAACGATTTTTGTTGCCGATAACGGTTCCGAACCGGCCGATTTTTCATCGCTTTCCGCTTTTGTTTCATCGCTTGCGGACAAAAAACAAATTCTTTCAGAAGATGAATTTGCACGGATGGATTCTTTTCCGGATCAGGTCTATTTGATCCGCCATGCTGAAAATTACGGCTTTGCCGGAGGAAATAACCGGGTTATGGAGCGGGTGCTTCCGTTTTTTGACAATGTGCTTTTCCTCAATAACGATACCGAAGTCCCGCAGGGGACCTTCGGCCGGATGCTGGGATATCTTTCGGAGCATCCGGAGATCGGGATGCTCAGCTGTGATATCCGGTATTATTTTGATAAAACAAAACTGTGGAATGCCGGCGGCAACCTGACTTTCTACGGAGACAGAAAATATCATTCCGAAAAAAAAATTGCCCGTCTGGAGGCAAAAGGCTGCGAAAGCATCGCCTGTTCTTTTCTGACCGGCTGTGCGCTGCTGATTCGAGGAGAAATTCTCGAAAAACACGGCGGATTTACTGAGGATTTCTTTTTCGGCGAAGAAGATTTTAATCTTTGCATGCGGTATAAAAAAGCGGGCGTGCGAGGCGTTTCTCTTTTGCAGACAGTGATTTATCATAAAGTCGGTTCTTCAGCGAGCCGGACATCTGATTCTGTAGCGCGAACCACCCTGCATTATCTGAACCGCGTTGTGGATATGAAGCGGTTTTATTCTCGTTTTTACTGGCGGCTCTGGCGGCGGTTCTATCTTTTTCTGGTTTTGCTGAAAGGCCGGGGCTGGGGCTTTTCGAAAGAAGAATCCCGCCGGCTTGTTTCCACGGTGCGGACGCTTTCGGAAGAGAGAACGCAGGTTGACCGGGAGACCTTTTTGATGATTATGAAAAAATAACCGTTTATCCGGCAGCGGTTTCTTTGTTTGATAACAGGGCGGCTTTTTTTGTGCCGTTCGGAACAGGAGGGGAAAAGTTGGCTCTTTTTTTTGCGGTATCCGCGATTGTTCTCTGTGTGGAAACGCTGAGAAACCGTTCTGTTTTCAATATGACCTTGTTGATTTCAGGACCGTATATTCTGATTGTATTTCTCAATAATTTTTTCATGAAATACTGGGGTTATGATGTGATTTCCGAAGATGCCCTGACGCGGTATTCTTTTTTGATCCTTCTTGTTTTTATCGGCGGTTTTGTCTGTGATTTGGTTCTGCCGAAGTATTACGGCTTCTTGGAAAAACGTGAACAAAACGTCCTTCCGTCCGGAGACGAAAACGTGTTGGGAAAAATCCGGATCTATCTTTGTCTGGTGGTTCTTGTCCGGTTGGCGAATGTTGTTGCGGTGCTTTTGCAGCTTGGGGTTCAGGGGGTCGTGGAATCCGATTTCGAAGCGCTGAATATGTCCGGAATTCCCGGCCATCTCATGCTGACGGGCTATGTGCTGGTTCCGTATCTGTTTGATTCCTGGCTGGAACGGCGGAACAAGAAAGATATGCTGGTAATGCTGGTCTTTTTTGTTACATCGTTCTTGAGCTTCGTGAAATACCAGATTATCATTATTCTTGTTATTTTATTCGTTTTTTATTGCTTTAAGCACAGCGAAAAAAGCGGCCGGGCGCTGGGAATTCTGATCGCCGGCGCTGTTGGGATTTTTTTGCTGAGTTATATTGTTTCGTTTCTGATGCAGGATCTTGCTTCGATTGGAATGAAATTTTATCTGAGCCGGCTTTGGACCTATATTTCCGGCGGAACTAGCGTGATTGATTCACTAATCCGGGACGGGTATACCTTTTCTTTTGCCGGAGAGTGGCTGCCTTCTCATGTAGGGGCTTTGGGGAATCTGGCGAAGGCGTTTATCGGGTCGGAATTGTATGAGATTCCGGAAATCGGATATCATACCATCGGGTATCTGGTGCCGGAAGGGGATGTGCTGAAAACCAATGTTTTCAGCGAATTTGCCCATCTTTCCCTGCTTTCTTCCCCTTGGATTACAGCGGCGCTCGGTTTTTTGACCGGTTTTTTCAATCAGTTTCTGTTCCAGACCGGCCGCCGGACTAAAAATAATCATCTGCTGATTCTGCTTTGTTTGCTGCTGAGTATTCATTTCCTGGGCTTTTTCTCCAATTATTATACGCTTTCCGCTATTTGGGAAATGATCTTTTTTGCACTGGTATTGATTCCGGTTTTCCGCCTGCTGCCTTCGGTTCGCGTCAGAAGATAACCGGATAAAAAATCGTTTCGCGGAAACATACCGCGGGGAAAGGGAGTTCTTTATGAAAGGGATTGTTCTTGCCGGAGGGTCGGGTACCCGGTTGTATCCGCTGACTGCGGTTACTTCCAAACAGCTCCTTCCTGTTTATGATAAGCCGATGATTTATTATCCTCTTTCGGTGCTGATGCATGCGGGGATTCAGGATATTCTGATTATTTCAACGCCGCAGGATACCCCCCGGTTTCAGGCGCTTCTTCAGGACGGCTCGCATTTCGGCGTCCGGCTTCGTTATGCGGTTCAGCCGTCGCCAGACGGCCTGGCGCAGGCTTTTTTGATCGGAGAAGATTTTATCGGTGATGATTCGGTGGCCATGGTTCTGGGCGATAATATCTTTTCGGGGCAGGGGCTGAAAGAAAAACTTTCGGCGGCTGCTTCCAAAAAAACGGGCGCGACAATTTTCAGCTATTATGTCGACGATCCGGAACGGTTCGGTATTGTGGAGTTCGACCGAAACGGAAAAGCGGTCTCCATTGAAGAAAAACCGGCAACGCCGAAAAGCAACTATTGCGTCACCGGTCTTTATTTCTATGACAACCGGGTGGTTCGTTTTGCAAAAGAACTGAAACCTTCGGCGCGGGGCGAACTGGAAATTACCGAGATCAACCGGAAATATCTTTCTCTCGGAGAATTGGAAGTTCAGGTTCTCGGGCAGGGTTTTACCTGGCTGGATACCGGTACGCATGAATCGCTTGTCGATGCGACGAATTTTGTCCGTACGATTGAGACGCACCAGCACCGGAAAATTGCCTGTCTGGAAGAAATCGCCTATCTGAACGGCTGGATTTCGGAGGATCAGCTTCTGCAGCGGATCGAATCGCTGAAAAAAAACAGTTACGGCGCCTATCTTGCCGATGTGTTAAACGGGAAATATCACGGTTAGTTTACCGGCTTTCCAGAAGGGAATGGAGAACAGATGAAATTGCTTGTTACAGGGGGCGCCGGGTTTATCGGCGGAAACTTTGTTCATTATATGCTGAAACAGCATCCGGGGCTTCGGCTGGTGAATCTGGATTTGCTGACGTATGCGGGAAATCTGGAAACTGTCGGTTCTGCAGAATCCAATGCGGATTATTCGTTCGTCCGGGGCGATATTGCCGACCGTGATTTTATTTTTTCGCTTTTTGAACGCGAACAGTTTGACTGGGTTGTCAATTTTGCGGCGGAAACGCATGTCGACCGTTCGATTGTCGATCCCGGTGCGTTTGTCCGGACGAATGTGGTGGGCACGCAGGTTTTGTTGGACGCCGCAAAGACATTCGGCGTAAAACGGTTCCATCAGGTTTCGACCGACGAGGTTTACGGTGATTTGCCGCTGGATCGCCCCGACCTTTTCTTTACCGAAAAAACGCCGTTGTCGGCTTCGAGCCCCTATAGCGCTTCGAAAGCCGGGGCGGATCTGCTGGTTCTTTCTTATTTCCGAACCTTTCGGCTTCCGGTGACGATCTCCCGCTGTTCAAATAATTACGGACCATATCAGTTCCCGGAAAAGCTGATTCCTCTGATTCTCAGCCGCGCGCTGGCCGATCAGGAAGTTCCGGTATACGGAACCGGAGAAAATGTCCGGGACTGGTTGCATGTGGAGGATCACTGCCGGGGAATCGACCGGATTTTACATAACGGCCGCGAAGGAGAGGTTTACAATATCGGCGGTCATAATGAAAAAACCAATCTGGACGTGGTAAAAACGGTTCTTGCCGCGTTGGGAAAACCGGAAACGCTGATTCGCTTTGTTTCCGATCGCCCCGGGCATGACCGGCGCTATGCGATCGATCCTGCCAAGATCGGCCGGGAGCTTGACTGGCGTCCGGAAATCTGCTTTGAAGACGGGATTGCCCGGACGGTTCAGTGGTATCTGGAAAACCGCGGATGGTGGGAAAAGATTTTATCGGGTGAATACCGGAATTATTTTGATACGATGTATGGAGAAAAACTCGGATGAAAATTCTTGTTACCGGCGCGAACGGCCAGTTGGGACGGGATGTAGTTCTGGAAGCTGGGCGCCGCGGCTTCCCGGTTGTTGCGACCGATCTTTCTGAAATGGATATTACCGATCCTGCCGCCGTGGAAAAAACGGTTCTTGCAGAAAAACCCGACTGTGTGATACATTGCGCGGCCTATACTGCGGTGGATCGGGCGGAGGAGGAACCGGAAGTTTGTGAGAGGATTAATGCCGCCGGAACCGGGAATGTTGCCGCCGCCTGTAAAAAGGCGGATGCGAAGATGATTTATCTGAGTACGGATTATGTTTTTGACGGAAAAGGCGAAACATTTTTTACGCCGGAATCTCATCCTGCGCCGGTCAGTGTATACGGAAGAACAAAATATCAGGGCGAGACGGCGGTTCAGGCAGCGCTGGATAAATATTTTATCGTTCGCATTTCGTGGGTTTTTGGTCTCTATGGAAAAAATTTTGTAAAAACCATGATTGATCTTGCCGGAGCCAGGGAAGAAATTGGCGTTGTCTGTGATCAAATCGGTTCTCCGACCTATACGAAACATTTGGCGCCGCTGCTGCTGGACATGGCGCAGAGTGAAAAATACGGCGTTTATCATGCAACGAATAGCGGGGTTTGCAGCTGGTTTGATTTTGCCTGCGAAATTTTTCGCCTGACCGGGCAGACTGTCCGGGTTCGGGCGCTTTCTTCCGAGGCGTATCCTTCAAAGGCGCGCCGGCCGAAAAACAGCCGGTTAAGCAAGAAAAAACTGGCTGCAATGGGATTTTCTCCGCTGCCTGAATGGCAGGAGGCTCTCCGGGATTTCATCGCGGAATATTATTGGGAGGACAACGGTGATGGGAAAGATCAGGATTGAAACCTGTCCGATAGACGGGTTATTTATTGTTGAACCGTCGGTTTTCGGCGACCGCAGGGGCTTTTTTATGGAAACCTATAATCAGCGGGATTTTGCCGAGGCAGGGCTGACCATGCAGTTTGTGCAGGACAATCAGTCGATGTCTTCACAGGGGGTTTTGCGGGGAATGCATTTTCAGAAAACGCATCCGCAGGGCAAACTGGTTCGGGTCGTCCGGGGGCAGGTGTTCGACGTTGCCGTTGATCTGCGGGAACGCTCGGAAACGTTTGGCCAATGGCACGGGGTTCTTCTGTCGGAGGAAAATAAAAAGCAGTTTTATATTCCGGAAGGGTTTGCTCACGGCTTTTTTGTTCTTTCGGAAACGGCGGAATTTTGTTATAAATGCACCGATTTTTATTATCCGGAGGACGAAGGCGGCGTCCGGTTCGACGATCCGGCTATCGGGATTGAATGGCCGTTAATTCCTGGCGTAGAGCCGATCCTCAGTCCGAAAGACAAGCTTCTGGGTGACCTTGCTTCTGCAAAGGGGATTTTTCAATGAGCCAGATGAGAACCAGAAATTCCGTTCGAAATACGTTTGTTTCTATTTTTATGTATATCCTGGTTATGCTGTTCGGGTTTATTTCCCAGAATTTTTTTCTGACGTACCTCGGAGATACCTATAACGGTCTGAACGGATTGTTTAAAAGTATTATTTCGGTGATGTCGGTAGCGGAGCTCGGATTTGCGCAGGCCATTGTTTATAACATGTATCAGCCGATTGCCAGCCGGGATTATAAGACCCTTTCGTCACTGCTTTCGTTTTATAAAAAGGTTTATCGCATTGTTGCGCTGGTTGTTGCCGCCGTCGGTCTCTGCATTATGCCGTTTATTCCCCGTATGGCGCAGGGGGGCGATGTTCCGGAAAGTTTATATCTGCTGTTCGGGCTGTATCTGATCGATACGGTTTCATCGTATCTTCTCAGCTATAAGCGTTCGATTTTCTATGCGGATCAGAAACAGTATTATATCAATATCATTCATATCGGATATGTTTTGCTTCTGAATGGTTTGCAGATCATGCTGATGATCCTTACGCGGAATTTTGTGATTTATCTGCTGCTTCGGATCGCCTGCCAAATTCTGGAAAACGTGATTATTTCCCTGTATGCTGATAAAAAATATCCGGAACTCAAGCAGTACCGGAAAGAAAAATTACCGGGCGCTGTGAAATCGGATATCCTCCGGAAAGTCAAGGGGCTTTGTTTTCATCAGATCGGATTTTCGGTTGTTAAAGGAACCGATTATATGATTATTTCTACGGTGAAAAGCCTCGGCGTTCTCGTGACGGGAATGTATTATAATTATAATATTATTATTGACGCGATCAATTCTTTGTTTACCAATGTTTTTAATTCAATTACTTCTTCGATCGGAAATCTGCTGCTCGAAGGGAAAAAGGACCGATCCTACCGAATTTTCAAAAACATGCTGTTTATCAACGCTGCGATTTACACAACCGTTGCGGCAGGCGTATTGTGCTGTATTGAGCCGGTTATCCAGCTGTGGATCGGCAACGGTTATCTGCTGGACCGGTGGGTTTTGGTGATTATTGTTATCAATATGTTCTTAAACGGTATGCGGTATACAAGCAATTCCTTTAAAAGCGCCGGCGGCGTTTTTTATGAGGATCGTCATGTTCCGATTATCGAAGCTTCCGCCAACCTAGTTTTGTCGTTGGTGTTTGTTTATTTCTTCGGACTTGCTGGCGTCTTGCTCGGTACAATTTGCAGCAACCTGGTTATCTTTTTGTACGGACATCCGAAATATGTGTACGGAAAATTGTTTGAGCAGCCGTATTTCCGCTTTCTCCTCGATTACGGCGTTTATTTCCTGCTCGCTGCGGTCGTCTGTGCCGTCAGCCTGTTTTTGAGCGGCCTGATTGTCATTGAAAATACGCTTCTTGCCTTTCTTGTCAAAGGCATTGTCGCCGTTGTGGTGAGCATTGCCGGGTTTGTGGTTTGCTTTTTCCGGACCGAGGAATTTTCCTATTCTTTGAATCTGGTCAAAAATCTTATCCGAAGAAGGGCGTAAACAAAAAACTTTGCCGGTTTGTCCGGTTCAATTTAATAAAATTATGCGCGCAAAATAATAAAAAACCGAGGCCTTTGCAGGAAGACCTCGGCTTTTTTTATTTTAGGAACAGGCGGAGAAGTTTTTGATTGCGTTTGGAATACGGACGGTATCGTATCGGCAGATCCAGCCATGTTTTTTTCTCTACAATGCTTTTTCTGTGTGAAAAAGCATAAAACCCTTCTTTGCCGTGATATGCGCCCATGCCGCTCTCTCCCACGCCGCCGAAACCCATTTCAGCGGTTGCCAAATGGATGATTGTATCGTTGACGCATCCGCCGCCGTAACGGCAGCGTTCGGTAACTTCCCGGATTCTCTTTTTGTTTTCGGAAAACAGATAGAGCGCTAATGGTTTCGGCCGTTCGGCCAGCTGTGAATAGATTTCATCAAAGGACCGGAAGGTCAGAACCGGAAGAATCGGTCCGAATATCTCTTCCTGCATGACGGCGTCGTTCCAGTCAACACGATCCATGACGGTCGGTTCTATCTGCTGGGTTTCCGGATTGCCCTTTCCTCCGAACACTGTTTTTTGCGGGTCGATCAGGCGCGAAAGACGATCAAAATGCTTTCGGTTCACAATTTTACCGTAATCCGGGTCTCGGAGCGGATTTTTTCCGTATTGCTTCTGGATTTGCAGGAACAGTTCCCGAAGAAACTCTTTTTTTATCTGTTCCTGACAGAGAATATAGTCGGGTGCGACGCAGGTTTGTCCGCAATTGAGAAATTTTCCGAAAACAATCCGTTTGGCCGCCAGCCTGATGTTTGCGGTTTCGTCAACGATGCAGGGGCTTTTTCCTCCTAATTCCAGAATCGTCGGGGTGATCGTTTCCGCCGCGGAACGCAGCACTTCTTTCCCGACCTGCTGGCTTCCGGTAAAAAATATCAGATCAAATTTCAGTTTCAGCAGTCCGGCGTTTTCTTTTCTTCCTCCGGGGATGACGGCTGCGTGTTCGGGCGGGAAGACCTCTTCAACGATTTTTTTGATGATTTCACTTGTTGCCGGCGAATAGGCGCTGGGTTTGAGGATGACGGTGTTCCCCGCTGCAATTGCATCGACAAGCGGATCAATCGTTAGCAGAAACGGATAGTTCCAGGGACTCATAATCAGGACGTTGCCGTAAGGCGATGGCTTATGAAAGCTTTTTGCCGCAAAGTGTGCTATCGGCGTGAAGACCCGGTGTTCTGCTGCGAGCTTATGGGTATGCCGGAGGAAATAAGCGATTTCGGAAAGCGTCAGGCCGATTTCACAAAGATAGCTTTCGGTTTCGTTTTTCCCCAGGTCTGTCTGCAGCGCGAGCGCGATTTCTTTTTCCCTTTTTTGAATGGTTCGGTATAGTTTTTTCAGTCTCTGAATCCGGAAAGAAACCGGAAGCGTTGCACCGCTTAGAAAATAATGCTCCTGCCGGTTTTTCAGGTCTTTGATTTCTTTTTCGGTCATTTTTTGTTTTCTCCTGTCTGGCGGATGTTCCGGTTTGGGTCAGCGCGGCTGTTTTCCCCCGGTTCTTGTTTCTTTTTCCGGCGAGACAAAAACGGCTTCAAAATTTCCGTTCAGCATGACCGGCGTTTGGCAGGGGATAAACAGGGTGTCCCCTTTGCGCAGGGCAAGTGAACCGGCAATGCCTTTTCCTTCGGTTACGGTTATGGTGGAAAAAGTTTTTTGCGGCGGCAGAAACCGGCTGCTTTTGATTTCCTCTTTCCGGACACGGAAAAAAGGGACAGCCACGGGCTGCTGTTTTCCGTCCCGGTATGCTTCCTGTGCCTGACTCCAATGCAGGGGTCTGGAGCGGCCGTTAGCGTCGGTTCTTCCGTAATCAAACAAACGGTAGGTGCAGTTGCTGAACTGCTGGATCTCCAGAACCGTCAAGCCCTGCCCCATTGCGTGAACCGTTCCTGCGGGGATAAAATAAGTATCCCCTTTTTTTACCGGAATCTTTCGCAGGCGGCAGAGAATATTTTCTACTGATTCATCGGTTTCCTGTTCCGTTTCTGGAGATTTTTCACCGCAGTAGATAAAACTACCGGGCTCGGCTTCAAGAACGATCCACAGTTCATTTTTCCCGCCTTTTTCCGGCAGGGGATGAACCTGTACAGAAAGCGGTTGCGCAGCATGAATGAATTTGATGATCGGTGTGTTTTCCGGACGGATTCCCTCACCGAGAGAACGAAAATTTTCTTGCTCCAGAAGGGACAGCAGGGTTTTTCCCCGGCTGCGGCAAAGACCGTCGGAATGCAGGGAAAATTCCCAGCTTTCCGCAATCGGTCCGGCAGATTGTTTTCCATATTCGTTGAGTTTCTTTCCGCCCCAGAGATACGCTTTTAAAACCGGCGTTATTTTGCTTATTTCCATGGCGTTTCCTTTCTTTTTTCCGGAACGGTTCGTTTGTGTCTGTGATTTTGTTTTATTATAGAAAATATTTGTTGCGTAAAAAAGAGACAAAACGAAAGAAAAATTGTCGTATTTATGAACTTTTGTATTTTTCTCCCTCCCGGTGTTGAAAAAGAGGGGCAGATGCTGTATAATAGAATAGATAAGTTCTATCTATTAGGTAGGGAAACAGAGCCAGTAGGGTTTCGCCCTTTATATTTTTGAATAGGAGAAATCGTTGTGGAAAATAAGAATTCTATCGCCGGTAATGAAAATAATTCGCATGCCGATGTATCTTTTTCCGATATTCTCAGCGGTATTCGGGAAGCAAAAAACCAGCTGGAAGATTCGAATCTGCAACCGGAATCGGAAAACAGGGTTCCGGATGAAGTTCAGCCCGACATCCCGGAAGACGCTGGCTTGCCGGTAACGGAAGAAACGCCGGCTTCTGTCGTTCCGGAAGAGAATGCCGACAGTGGAGACAACGGCGGCGAAGTTCTTTCTGCCGCAGAAGAATTGGTTCCGGAATCCTCTTCTGCAAACGATCTTTCGGTGGAAAGCGCGCCCGACAAACCGTTGGAAGAGTCCGTATTGCCGGAACCGGATATTGCTAATTTGCCGTCTGCTTCGCTTTCTCCTGCTTCGGAAGATTCGGCGGAAGAAGAAATTTCAGAGGCAGCCGAGGCGGCGCCCGCAACCGAGGAAATGCCTTCGGCAGCTGATGAACAGGTTTTGCTGGAAAAGTTACGGGAAGAACTGCAGAAAAACGAAGAATCTTCACAGGAGATTTCATCGCCGGCCGAGGCCGTTGCCGAAGAACCGGCAGGGACGGATATGGTAACGCCCCCGGAAAAAACTGCGCCGGAAGAACCGATAGAGCCGGAAGAACCGTCTGTTGCCGAAACACCGGCGGAATCTGCCGATGACAGTCATTCTCACGGGCCGTCTGCTGACGAAGAAGATAATCCGGAGATTCCGGAAGATGAACTGCCGAAAAAGAAGAGCCCTGCCGGGAAAATTTTACTTGCGGTTTTGTTCCTTTTGATTTTGCTCTGTTCTGTTGCCGTGATTGTTTTTCAGGTTGCTGTGCCGGAGCGGGAACGGCTTGAAGTGACGGCCGGCGTTCATTTTCTTCTGGGGAATTATCAGTCTTCCGAAACGGCCTATTTAAAATTGCTAACCGGAAATGAAGCGGAAGATGAGAAAACCGTAGACAATTTGCTCCGTACGTACACGGCGTGGTCGGCTGCCGCCGCCCGTTCGAAAAAAATGGATATCGGCGCGGTTTACGCCTCGGAAAAATTGTTGAATTATGTTCCGGATAATGATGTTTATAAATATTATTACAGCAAAAATCTTTATCATGCCGGCCGGTATGAAGACGCAAAGAATGTTTGCGCCGTCATTCTGGAAAATGATCCGTTGAACCGCGATTATAACGATTTAATGCTGGAAATCAGCCTTGCGGGCGGTTTCCGCCGGGAAGAGGTTCAGACCTATTTCCGGATGTATGAAATTACCGGCGATGAAAAATACCGCCTTACCGCCAACTATATGATTCCTTCCGCACCCGCTTTTTCCAACCTTGGCGGCGATTCTGATTTTTATATTAAACTGACAATCAAGGCGCCCGAAAACTGTAAAGTTGTTTTTACCGTTGACGGGAGCAAGCCGGATAGCTCAGTTGCCCTGACCGATACGCCGAATATTACAAGCCGGACGCATGTTTATCAGGACGGTTTGGATTTCTCTTACTATGCAAACGGAAAAAGCATGATTCTCCGCGCTGTTTCGGTTACCGAGGACGGGGTGGAAAGCTATGAAACCATTGGAATTTATAATTTTAATTTAGAATACTGTCCGGTAGAAACCATCACCCTGAACCGGTCGGAAATTACTTTGACCGAGGGCGACGTCTTTTCTCTTCGGCCGGATATTCAGCCTTCCGGCGCAACCAATAAGAATATTGTATGGCGATCGACGAACGAAAAATTTGTTACCGTCGATGATAACGGTCTTGTTACTGCGGTGAATTTTACCGATAGCGAAGATCCGGACGTTCGCTGCCAGACTGCTGTTACTGTAGACGTTATCGGCAAGGCGATGTCGGAGAATGTTACGGTTGTTTGCAAAGTGACGGTCGTTCCGGAAAAGATTAAGCCGACAAACGATACTTTCTTGGCGAAAAATCTTTTGGATTTTGATCTGACAAAACCGCTTGAAGTTCATGACGATACGGTCGGATGGCTGTATATGGAATATCATTACAAAGTTCCGTTTTTGCCGAATGATCCGATCGTCCGCGCGCCTTCCGATACCCCGGATTTTTACCGTTCGCACAATATCTATAAAGCGCAGAATCCGGACGGAACGCTGTCGGTTCCGTTTGGCACGAATATGCAGACGCTGGGAAAAAATACCGTAATCGAGGGGAATGTTTTTTCTCTGAGTGAATATACGTCGGACGAATCGGGAAAGCAGACTGCCGCGGAAAAAGAATCCCGCCGTCTGCAGGAACTGGCAAAATATCCGATGGGCGGGGGATATATGTTCTCTGCGCTTGCCGGCCTGAACCGGGAACCGGAATGGTATCTTGACGCAGACAATCATTTTGTATATCTCGGAACCGGCCATGCAACGTATGTTTGCCAGATGTTTTCCTGGTATAAAGCCGAGGGATTCGATAATTACGATGTGGTTGACTTTTCATCGGACGAGGATTTTGTCTCCTATGCAAAGAGTTTGCAGGAGAGAAATCAGCTGTTTAATCTGATTCGTTATGAAAATTTTGCTCCGTCTGACTGTATCGTGACCCTGGTTGGTTATAAAAACGGCGTTCCGGATACGGTTGTTCATGCGAAGGTCGTAAAATACCTTGCGTTTGAATCGGGTTATTACGCGACTGCACCGTCTGTGTCGGAATCCACGCATTATGTCCCCTGGAATATCGATTCCGGGACTGTTGAAGGAAATGTGGAAGATAACGAACCGGTTTCTGACGGGGAAAACCAGACACCGGCAGAATCCGATTAAAATAAAAAACGGGACGGAGGGTCCGTCCCGTTTTTTTTGGCTTTCGTCTTGATTTTTTAAGCAGAAAGAAGGGGTTCGGTCATGCAGCGTAAGCAGAGCCGAAAAGAATATAAGAGGTCCTGTCAGATATTTGATGAAAAAAGTTATTGCTTGGGCGGATATACGCAGAAAGTTTTCCTTGAGGGGAAAAAAGCGTCAAATCCGATGGTTTTATTTTTGCATGGCGGTCCGGGCTCCCCTTTCCCTTTTTGTGCCGGCGGCCGCGGATTATTTCCGGAAATAACCGATGAGTATACAATGATTTATTGGGATCAGCTGGGCTGCGGGATCAATGATTTTTTGATTGACGACCATTTTACGGTTGCACATTATGTTTCTATGACCGTGGATCTGATCCGGGCAATCAGCCGGGATTTCCCGGATCAGCCGGTTCATTTGTTCGGCGTTTCCTGGGGATCTGTTCTTGCGGTGAAAGCCGCGCGGCAGATTCCGGAATTGATCGGCCGGGTTATGGTCTACGGCCAGGTGGTCAAAGACCTGTTTTTTAATCGCGAGGTGTATGACTGTTTACAGAAAGCGGCTGTTTCCGATAAAGAGCGTGAAAGGATCGCGGCTTTGGAGAAAAAAGTCGACCATACCAAAGAGGATATGGGATTTTTTGCCGGATTGATCCGGAAATATACCGAGGGGTATCAGGCGAAAGAAGACGGAAAAATGCCGATAGGACGTATCTTGTGGGGGATCTTGACAAGCCCGGATTATTCTTTTGCCAATTGTAAGGCGCTGGTTGTTAACGGAACGCGGAATAACCGTTCTCTTTATCATGAATTACTGAAAATCGACCTGACCGAAGACCTGGCAAAAATTTGTGTTCCTTACCTTATATTGCAGGGGGAAACGGATATTGTTTCTTCTTCAAAACAAGTCCAGGAGGTCGTCCGGCATACCGCCAATCCCTGCCTGTCCTTTTATCCGGTGGCTGGCAGCGGCCATATTCCGGGAGAAAAAGGCATGACGGCGGTTCTGGAAAAAGGATTTCGGTTTCTTCGCGCCGGCATATAAAATTTTTCAGTTTTCGGATTGTTTCTGCCTGCCGTGTTTTGCTAAAAGAAAAAGGAAGTTACCCGGCAGGCAATAAAAACGGTCGCGGCATCGCAGAGCAGGGCGCAGAACAGAATTTTTCCGACCTGATCGGTCAGTTTTCCGAGGTATACGCTGATGGTATAAATCGTTGTTTCACTCGATGCCGACAAAACCGCGGCTAATATGGCAATTCGGCTTTCCGCGCCGTAACCGGATACAATGTTTTCCAGCATGGCAAGGCTTCCGGAACCGGAAAACGGTTTCAGGAGCGCCAGCGGCAGGATTTCCGAGGGAATCCCGATTTTTTCTGTCGTCGGGGCGATCCATGAAACGGCCAGTTCCAGCAGATGAGAGGCTTTGAGCATTTCGATCGCCGTCAGTACGAGGATCAGGATGGGCAGAATGGACAGCACCGTTGAAAGCCCATTTTTTACCCCTTCGGAAAAGGCGGAAAGAATATCGACTTTTTTAGCTGCGGCAACAATCAGAATCAAGGCGATAATGCCCGGTATGATAATGGACATAGCGATGACGGTCCCTCTCTTTCTTGATTGGGGAGTGTTTTTATATTCGGTTCAATCGTTTGGTTTTTCCTGCCTTTTTCTTCTCTTTCGGGAACAGGAACCATACCATAGCAATCCCAAATAAGCAGGAAAGCCCCTGGGTAATCAGAACCGGGAGGATGATTTTTGACGGATTTGTCATTCCGTTTGCCTGAAGCACTGCCATAACGGTAGAAGGAATGATTTGTACGGAGCAGGTGTTCAGAAGGATAAACACAGCGAGCGACCGGGTAATTTTCCCTTTGTATAGAAGCGAAGCGCCTTGGATTCCGAACGGCGTAGCGGCGTTGCCGAGGCCGAGCATATTGGAAGACAGGTTCATGGAGATCGCCTCTTTGGCTTCGGGGTTGTTTTTTGCCGCCGGAATCAGCCGGTCGATGATTGGGGAAAGCGCTTTGGATACCGCGGCGGTTATGCCTGCTTTTTGCGCCACATTGGCAAGGCCGCAGAAAAAACAGATACTGCCGCAGATTTTCAGGCAGAATTCCACGGCGTTTTTTCCGCCGGAAAGCGCGCCGGTGCAAAGTGCTTCCAGATTTCCTGAAAAAAACGCGCAGATCAGCGCGCAGACACAAAAAATTGCAATAATGGTTCCGAGCATGGAAAAACCGCCTTTCGTTGGTTGAAGGAAAGCCCTGTAAGATACCATATTCGCAAATGTTTTTTTCTATGACAATATGGCAGTTTATCATAAAAAATAGTATTTGAATTTGAGTTGCCGAAAAGCACGTTGTAAATACTGACTTTTTTTCCTATTAACACACTTGAATACACAACGATTATTGATTTTATGGTGCCAAAATGGTTCCCGAATTTACTGCGGCAATATAAAATGATACAAGCAGATGTAAAGACAAAAACGATGATAGATAAATTCACAGCTTTGTGCTATTATCATAGAAATTGGTAAATATGAATTTGGAGGAGATTTCATGCACAGATTTGATAATCGTTTCTGGCGTGCATTAGATGCCTTAGTTAGCAAATCAGAAATCATCATAGATAGGCCAAAAGGAACCGCACATCCTAAATATCCTGATTTCATTTATAAAGTCAATTATGGGTATTTGAAAGATACAGCATCCATGGATGGCGCAGGGATAGATGTATGGGTCGGAACGAATGGGAAAAATATAGATGCTATTATGTGTATTGTTGATTTGATGAAAAGGGATTCTGAAATTAAAATACTGATAGGTTGCACGGAAGAAGAAAAGGCTATTATATACGAAACCCACAATGAAACACAGTACATGAAAGGAATTCTAATTCGTCGATAATTTTATATTTGTGAGTGCATTCCCAACAAGTAAAAACGAAAGACATTTTTACGGAAAGGGTCCCCCTTTCCTATGCTTGCTACGGAACATTTCATTTGGTGCGTCGGTGTTTCCCATGCTTTTTTAAATCGCTCATATTTTGTATGGAATGGGGGACAGGAAAGGAGCGGAAGGGAACGGATAGCATTCCTCTTTGAGGTGTTACGCAGTAAAAAGGCGTTTTCACAGGAAAAGGTATAAACATTGTCTGCTGGTTTTGGTGTCTGCAAAGCCTTTGTTTTCAAGACGTATAGAACCTCTATTGCGTAACTATGCTGTAAAAACAAGGGGGTGTAGTAACACCGCCTGATATGCCTGGGCATGTCTTATTTGTGGTGCTAAAATGGTGCCCAGCCTTACAAAATTAACCTATGCGGAGATATGACAAGAAAAATGACGATATGCAAAAAAGCCTTATTTTAAGCTGTTTTCAAGATATGGTATAAACAGTTATAAGGGCGTATAAAAAGCTTTTCATCTATCTAATCAATAAAAAATAGAATTGGTTGCTGAAAACAGCAGAACGGAGAGAAGAATGTTTTTTGATTCTCATGCGCATTTGGATGATTCCCGTTTTGATTCCGACCGGGAAGCGGTTATTCTTTCTTTGCAGGATAAAGGAATCGACGGATTTATCAATATCGGTTCCAGTTTGGAAACATCGGCGTTTTCGGTTTCTCTGGCAGAACAGTATCCTTTTGTTTATGCCGCAGTCGGAATTCATCCGGAGGCGGCCGACCGGGTGGATTCCGCGTTGCTTGAAAAAATAGCGGCGCTGCTGGATCATCCGAAGTGTGTGGCGTTAGGTGAAATCGGGCTGGATTTTCACTATGATTCGCCGGAAAAAGAGGTGCAGCTGAAGGCCTTTGAGGCACAATGCGCCATGGCGGCCGAAGCGAACATTCCCGTTATTATTCACGACCGGGAAGCGCATCAGTTCTGTTTTGAAATGGTGAAAAAATACGGGCTTCACGGTGTGTTTCACTGCTTTTCCGGTTCGGCTGAAATGGCGGAAGAATTAGTGAAAATTGGGTTTTATCTGTCATTTACCGGCGTTTTGACCTTTAAAAACGCTAAAAAAGCGCTGCTCGCCGCAGAAAAAGTCCCCCTTGACCGGTTGATGATCGAAACTGACTGCCCCTATATGACGCCTGAACCTTACCGAGGAGAGAGAAACGATCCTTCTTTTGTTCGCTTTGTCTGTGAAAAATTGGCGCAGGTCAAAGGCGTTTCTCTGGAACAGGCGGCGCTGGCGACAAAGCAAAACGCAGCGCGGCTTTTCGGTCTGCATTTCTGACGGAATAAAAAACAGATTGCCGGAGACAGTATGGAATTTTTCTGACGGGGGGATTTATAATGGAACAATATACTTTGATTGCTACAACGGCTTTCGGGCTGGAGGGCGTAACGGCGCGGGAGCTTTCCGATCTTGGTTATTCGGATCTTCGCGTGGAGAACGGACGGGTTATTTTCCGCGGCGGAAAAGCGGATATTGCCAAAACCAATCTGTGGCTCCGCACTGCCGACCGCATTTTGATTCAGACAGCAGAATTTCATGCCGTTACGTTTGAGGAACTTTTTCAGGGAACAAAAGCCGTTGCCTGGGAGGATTATCTTCCGGCGGACGCCGAGTTCCCGGTGACGGGGCGTTCGGTTCGTTCCGGCCTTTTTTCTGTTCCCGACTGCCAGGCGATTGTGAAAAAAGCGGTGGTTGAACGGCTGAAAACCAAATATCACTGCGATTGGTTTCCGGAAACCGGCGCAAAATATAAAATAGAGGTCGCGCTGCTCAAAGATACCGCATCGCTGACCATTGATACCACCGGGTTAGGGCTGAATAAACGCGGGTATCGGAGTCTTGCCGGTCCGGCACCGATCAAAGAAACCATGGCGGCCGCGCTGATTCTTCTTTCCTATTGGAAAGACCGCCGGCTGCTGGTCGACCCTTTCTGCGGCAGCGGAACCATACCGATTGAAGCGGCGATGATTGCCATGCGCCGGGCGCCCGGCTTAAAGCGTTCATTCCTTTGCGAAACCTGGCCTGATTTTTCTCCTGCAGTTTTTGCCCGTGTTCGGGAGGAGGCCAACGATTTATACCGGCGGGATTTTCAGCCGGATATTCATGGCAGCGATCTGGATCCCAAAGCGGTGGATCTGGCGATTCTGCATGCAAAAGAAGCGGGTCTGGAAAACCGGATCTTTTTTAAGCAAATGGCGGTGGCCGATTTTTACTCAAAAGAGCCTTTTGGTTTTGTGATTACCAATCCGCCTTACGGGGAACGATTGGGGGAAGTCCGGCAGGTAGAGCGGCTTTACCGGGATTTAGGAAAAATTTATACGAGGCTGGATAACTGGTCGCTCTATCTGATTACAGCCAATCCGGATTTTGAAAAGCTGTTCGGCCGGAAGGCCGATAAGCGCCGGAAATTATATAACGGCCGGTTGGAGTGCCAGTATTATCAGTATTTAAGTAAAGAAAAACCGCCCAGAGAAATGCTTGAAAAATGGCGGTAAAAGGAAAAACCCCCTTTGACAGAAGGGGGTTTTATAGGTACAGGCAGTTTTCAGACTGCCGCAGGAGTAGGTTTGGTTTTCAGCAGAGAAAGGGTATCGGCTATTTTTCTTCCGATAATCTGCTGTCCGTCACTGTTGGGATGAATGCCGTCAAAGCAGAGCAGGCCTCCGATTTTCCGGTTTTCCAGAAAAGCGCCGCGCAGATCGATAATCGGGCAGTTTTCTTCTATAGCGATCCGTTCGATCTGCCGAGAGTAGCGTTCCTGATATCGGTAAATGGTGGTGATATCCCCGAGCCATTTTAGTATGTTGGCCTTGTTCAGGCCGCCGCCCGAGCAGAACCAATTAAAATACCGCTCCGGGTCAATTGGGGGAAGATTGGTCAGAATCGGAAGAATGCCTCTTTTTTTCAAATTTCTTATCATCGACCGGTAGATCGCCGTGAATTCTTCAATCGGCGTATTCGGCAGATGTTCCCGGTTCGGTTCTCCGGAAATTTCCGCCCATTTAAAATCGCAGTCGTTTCCTCCGAAATCCATCAGAACGGCATCACAGCAGAGCCCTTTTTCCAACGCTTTTTCAAGCATTTCTGCCCCTTTGGTAATGGTGCATCCGAATTTGGAGCAGTTTTCTATCTCAATATTGTATTTTTGTTCGATTTCCGCAAGGCCGATCCGGTTATTGACGCAGTATTTTTTATTTTCAAAATTCAGCTGAACCCCTTTCAGGATCGAATCTCCGTAAAGCTTTAATCTTTTTATGAAATCCATATAGCCCTCCGTAAAAATGGAACATCTGGTTTCTGATACTATTATAAACTATTTTAATTATTTTGTCAAGAGGTGAATGTGACTATTTGTTGAATTCTTTCAGGCTTCTTGACATTTTTTCTTTAATATGGTATACTGTTAAGCATCAGCAGGTCTTGTTTTTCGGGGGCGTTGTCCCTTATTGTCTGTTTTTGTCGATGACTTGCAAAGGAGTTTTTTATGGAAAAAAATAATATTTTTCCCGGCGGAGAGCCGCCCCGTTTTCCCAGGTGGGACGATTTACCCGATATTGAACTGTATATGGATCAGGTGATCGCCCTGATGAGTAAATATTTTGAAATGCTTGGTCTGCAGGATGATAAAGCGCTGACGCCTTCCATGATAAACAATTATGTGAAAATGGGCGTTCTTCCTTCACCGGTGAAAAAGAAATATTCCAAAAACCATTTGGCGCATTTATTTATTATCTGCATGTTGAAGCAGGTTCTTCCCCTGCAGGGAATCTCCGCGCTAATCAAAGCGCAGCTGCGGGGAAAAAGCGAACAGCAGCTGTTTGATTGCCTTTCGCTTGCCTATGAAGATATTTTTACCCGGGAAATGAAAGAATATTCAGAGTTGTTTGATTGCCTTGCCGCAGAGGAATCGGATTTAGAATCGGTCTTTTCTATGTTTGCGTTCCGTGCGGCCGCTGTTTCCAATTATGCGCGGATTGTGTCGGAGCGCGCGGTTTCTTCGATTGACGAAAAAGATCAGCCCGAAGAGAAAACGGAAAAGAAAGAGAAGCCGGAGAAAAAATAAAATAATTTTTTGTTAAGGCGGCCGCTTTTGCGGCCGCCTTTTTTTATTGTTCGATTTTACTTAACAATTTTCTATATCGCTTATCCACATAATAACTTGAAACAGTTATGTATATATTTCTCCCAATTCTATATAATAATGTGTATCAGTATAGCTTACGCATATAAGATATAGAAATGATAGGAGGAAATCAGGTATGATCGATAAAAGAATTGGAAAACGGATTAAGGAATGTCGGGAAAAACTGCATTTAACGCAGGAGAAATTTGCGGAAAAAATCGGCGTGGCGACAAATTATATTTCAACGGTGGAACGCGGCGCTTCTTTTCCCCGGTGTGAAAAACTGATTGCCATTCTCAACGGGCTTGAGGTTTCCTCTGCCGATGCGGTTTTCTGCGATGTTCTGACCCATTCCCACGGTTACCGTGAAAGCTGCCTTTCCGAGGAATTGTCAAAACTTCCGCCGGAAGAGCAGAAACGGATTCTTGACGTTATGGAGGTCCTGATTAAAGAAGCTCTTTTGCGGAACAGCTGAACGGTAAAAGAAAAAATCTCCGGCTCTTCTCTGTCGGAGATTTTTCGTTATTCTAAGCTTTTTTCCTGCGGAAAATTCCGCCGATTTCTTTTCTGAACATCAGCAGCACGCAGAGACCTGCGGTGAGCAGGAAATGAGGCTGGATCAGCAGGGCAAAGGTGTGAGAAAACGACGTTCGCGGCACAATATACATCATGCTGAACATAACCAGAAAACAAACGGACAGGAGATTGGACTGGCGGATTGCCAGAGGAGCGAGAAGCAGTACCATACCGATGATTAGATTGACAATGATAACGCCCGCATATCCGAAATCGATATATCCTTCCGCGATATAGCAGCTGTCATAGCCCTCGCCGTTCAGATACTGTTCTTCACCGAAAGTAAGATAAGAAAGGGAGTTGCCCATAATATGGCTTTTTTCCGGCGTCTCTGCCGTTCGCACGGAATAATCATCGGTGTGAAAGAGTTTCTGCGCGATTACGTTGCAGTGCAGATAATCGGTGACAACGCCGACGCTGTAAATTTTTGAATCCTTGTTCGGAAACTGATCCATATATTGATAGGAGTATGTCAGGGCGGAATAGGAGACCCCCTGTTTATAAAGAAAATCTTCGACGATATCCGTAGCGGACATTTTTTCTACGCTGCTGTAATCGCTTTGACGCAGATAGCTCATGGCGCCAAGGCCGATCAGCAATACCGGGATCATGCATACGATCAGGATTCTTTCCAATAATCCGATCCATTTCTCCGTCCGGCTGCAGAAATGCCGCAGGCAGAAATAAAGAAAAGCGAAAAGCGCGGCCGACATCAGCCCCATTCTTGCGCCCAGAAGGAAGGAGGGCAGTTTTGTCAGCAGATACAGGCAAAGCGCCAAAATGGTCATTTTCTTTTTCGGGAAAGTGGCAAGATAGGCGCAGAGGAACGGCAGCATCAGGCCTTCAAGCAATGTAATGAACAGATTGTCGATTTTTTGATAAACGTAAATTTGTTCGTAGGGTTTATCCTGCATATGGATAAACATATCCAGTTCAATGAACATTGCGGCAAGAAAACAAATGCAGAAAGCGATAAAAAATATTTTCCGGATCAGCGGATCGCGCAGGCGCGGTTCTTTTTGTTTACGGGATTCTTTTTTCAGCAGCGGCTTTTCCAGCAGCCGGGTATACAGATGACTGGCAGCCAACAGAACGAACAAAGAGAGAAAGAGAGTGATTACCGATAACTGAACGGGAATCGGCTGAAAGTTTTTCCACCATTCGGCCTGATTCAGCATATCGATTGTTGGCCTTACGATCAAAAACAAAAACATTGCCAGCTGAAAAAACAGCAGGAAAAAGCGATCTTTAAAACGGATCAGGCTATTGAGCACCGAGAATGTCCACAGGATAACAACAGCGGTCAGCATCAGGTTGTAGTCGATCCAGACATAGCCGGTTACCAGAATGGCGGAAGAAACGGCCGCCGCTGCAGCTGAGATATAGACGTCATATTTTTTGAGTGCGGAAAGAACCCGGTTCAGGAAGTTTTTGATTGTTGGAAATATCGGTTTTTTTTCTTTTTGTTTCATACGGTCTCCGTTCCGCCGCCTTGACTGCGGCTTGATTTTTGTTGTTTGGGTGGGGTTGAAGATTACAAAGATTCGATCAGATCAATCCATTTTTTCAGAATGGTTTCTTTTTTGAATTTGTCCAGATTGTCCCGGGCGTGTTGAGAAAAGTTTTTTCTCAAGGCTTTGTCCCGAAGCAGCTGGTCTATTTTTTCTGCCATCCGGTCGGTATTGTACGGCTCGATCAGATAACCGTCGATGCCATCGGTAATAATATCGGAGGGACCGGTGTGGATATCAAAACTGACGAGGGGAAGGTAATTTGCCTTTGCTTCCAGCAGCGCCAGCGGAAGTCCTTCGGAATAAGAGGTCAGAACTTCCATCGCATGTCCCGGATATTTTCCGTAGGGGTCGTTGGTCATGCCGTGCGGGATTACCCACCCTTCAAGGCCTTCTTCTTGAATCCATTTCTGAAAGTCTTCAAAGGCATCGCCGCTGCCGTATACGTCCCAAACCCAGTTGTCATTGCGTTCCCGCAACTTTTTGGCTGTTTTGATTAATAAATCAGGGCCTTTGATTTTGGCGACTCTGCCCATGGAGAGAATCCGGTTGGAATTTTCATTGTATGTCGTTTCCGAGCGAAGCAGTTTATCGTCTACCCAATTGTAAATAAAGTCGATTTTTTTTTCCGGAATCCGGAATTGCTGTTGATAAGCTTCCTTATTTTTTTCGGTGAGAACAATGACCTTTTTGGCCAGACTGCTGTTTATTCTTCGGATCATAGTGTCGGTTTTTACCGATAGATTGGTCATCAGTGCACCATGGTCGCAGAAAACGGTCTTTTTTCCGGAAAACAGGTAGTTGACGATTGTTGCCGCGGCAAATACATCTATAATAAGCACGACGTCGATCTGATTCTTTTTCAGGTAGTCCCGGATTGGTTTCCTGGATTTCAGAACAAAATCCCGTACTCTTGTCTGTTCCCCCGCAGTGTTTAATACCGGGAAATACCGGATTTCCGGTGCCAGCGAGAAGGGCGTTTTTTCATATTTATTGCAGATACTGATCAGATGGCATTCATAAATTCGGGAAAGTTCGTTTGCCATTGCGGCCGTTACGGTTTCAGCGCCGCCGACCGCTGTCATATCGCTGCTGACAATTGCGATTTTTTTCATGTATCGTTCCTTTCCTGCATGAGCATTGTTCCCGCTTTTTTCAAAAGGAAGTCAAGGGAGTATTCCGACTGCCGCAATTCTTCGACTGCGTTTGTTCTTTCTTTTCCCCGGAAAGACAGCGCTTTTTCCGCCCAGGTTTCTGCCGGTGTTTCCAGCGATTGGTAGTGGATCAGTTCCGGTATAACCGCATCGGCGCGGACGGTGTCGGACACCAGACAGAAAAGTCCGGCAGCCTGCGCTTCGATCAAAGCGAAAGGCGCGCCTTCGTGCAGAGAGGGAAAAATCATCAGATCCATAGCCGATAATAGATCGCAGATATCGTTTCGGACACCGAGGAACCGGACGTTCTCTGCAATTCCAAGTTCACCGGCTTTTTTTTGCAGGGCTTCTTTTTCTTCTCCGTCGCCGCAGAGAAGAAGCGCGGCGCGGGGTTCTTTTTTCTGTATTTCGACAAAAATTTCAAGCAGAAATGTTTGATTTTTAATTGCCGAAAGCCGTCCTACATGACCGACGGTAAAGAAACCGTTCAGACCGAGTTCTTCTCTTATTTTGTCCGCTTTTTCCGGCGTATAGGTATATTTTTCCAAAGCAACGGCATTCTTTACAATGGTTGCTTTGTTCTTGTCTTTACCGTAAAACCAACCGGCGGCGGCCTCGGAGCAAGCCGCTAGGCAGGTGGAAAGCCGAATCGCCTTTTTCCGATTTAGGTTATGCAGCAGAAGCGTAAGTGAAGAACCTAAGTTCGCGGCTGCATGGCTGTGGCAGATCCGCACCGGTACCTTGTATTTTTTTGCGGCTTTCAGCATTTCAATATTGCTCAGCGTTGTTTTGTTGAACCACAGTCCGTCGTATTTTTCTTTCCGGAAAAGCTCCTGAATTTCTTTTTTATTTTTTCGGGGGCTTTGGTTTCGAGGCGTGATGCGGTGAATGCTGCCGATGGTTTCCAGTTCGTTTTCATAAGCGACCGGCCGGTCGGTGACAACAAATTCAAAGGTCCAGCGGGTCTTGTCCATGTTCCGGACAAGATTCATAATAAAGCTTTCCAGTCCTCCGGGATTTTCCGTCATTCCATCGATCAGAATCCGTTTTTTTTCACTCATTGTTCTGTCCTTTCACCGGATGGCCGCCAAACCGTTTTTGGATTTCTTCATAAATACGGGCGCAGTTATTCTGATCGCGTAGCAGGAAAAATTCTTCTTCCCTTTTTTTATATTCTTCGGGGTTCTGAAGGTTGTTTTTTATCGCGTTTTCGATTTGCTCCAGCAGTTCCTCCTGCGTCTGGCAAACCGGACCGAAACCGTTATTCCGGTAACTGAAATACCCTTCCGGATATTGGCCGCGCCGGAATTTTTCTTCGTCAAACTGATAATAGATCATCGGCTTCTGCATATAGCCGAAATCCATGAAAATACTGGAATAATCGGTAATCAGAAAGGCGGATTCTTTCAATAGCGCCTGTACGTCATAATCTTTTTGCGAGGCGATTGTGATATGCGGCGCATCTGACTGAAAATGGTGAAGAAACGGATGCATATCCCGGTGCGGATAGAAAATAACGGTGATGTCTGCGTCTTTGGTCATGCGGATAAAGGTTTCGTTGTGAAGCAGACCGGACCAGCGCTGATAATATTCGGTGGTCGTGAAATCTTCCATATTGTCAAGCGTTTTTGATTTGCTCGACGGGGTGGCGATCCATTCCCGCCAGGTCGGCATAATCAGCAGCTGCCGTTCTTTGATGTCCAGATTGTGCAGTCCGTCAAAGCGGGAAAAGCCGGTATAAACAAGATTTTTTTCCGGATATCCAAAGGTTTGTCGAATATATTCATATTCTTTTTTTGCACCGCAGATAAACAGGTTCATTTTTGTATTTTTATAATAAAGGAAATCCGGATTGTTAATGGTGATGCCGTGCTGTAAGAAAACCCGGTTCGGCCGCCGATTGAGATAGACTTCAAGAAAATAACAGATCGCCGCGTTCGGTTTTCCGCCTTTTTGGGAAGAAATGTTGGCTTTTGCCGCAAAATAGTGCGCCCAATGTGAATATCCGCCATAGGAAATAACCTTTCCGAGATCACGGACTTTCGGATAATCGGCCGCTTTTTTACAGATGGCGTAGACGACGTCCTGCTCGGGGTGGTTCTGCCGGATATAGCGGTAAAGCCAGTAGCCGTTGTCTCTTGCTTCGTTTCGGTCTTCGCAGATCAGCCATTGATTCGGGCGGGTGATTTTTAAAATCAGCGCGTAGGGAAGCGCCGCGATCATCACGAACACGGACAGGATGTCTTTGAAATGCACGAATTCAAGTTTTGATAAAAATCGGCTCATGATTTTTACTCCTGTTATCAGTATTGGCGGAAAGAACGCCGACTGTGAGAAAAAAGAACAACTGGTTGTTCTTTTTGACCCCATGAATTTCGCACCGGGAAAAAAAACGGTTATCCGGAACGGAAGTTCAGCCGAATGGCTGAAAGGTTTTTTTCCTAAGAACAACTTGTTGTTCTTTTTATTGGCCGGATTTTTCCTGTTCCTTTTCCTGCTGCTGCCGGATATATTGTTCCGCGAGTTCCACGGCATGGTCGGTTTGTTCTTTTACTTCTTTCAGCGTTCTTGTTTTCGGTTTCCGGACAAAAATGGCAATCCAGAAAATCACGGAAAGTCCGGCAAGTCCGGCAAAAACATAAAGCAGGGGTTTGAAGTGTTCCAGAGAAAAGGAAGGGGCGATGGTTTTGTTGGTTGCCAGCGTTTTGTAGACCGAAGCGCCGTACCGCGCCGCCTCAAACGCCATCAGCGCCAGAACCGTTGATTGCGGATCTTTTTGGTTGAGGCCTTTTACCAGACTGTAGCTGCCGTCTTTATTCGCAAATTCAGCAAGCGCTTTCAGGGCGTTTTTCCAGTTCTCTTTTGATAGCGCCTCCATATCGGTTGCCGCCAGAAGGGCATAAGAGGTTTCCAAACAGTTGGAAACGCCGGAAGAAGAGAAACCGCCGTCTTCATTCTGGTTTTCTTCCAGATAGGTCAGCGCTCTGGCCGCCGCATCGTAATTGGTCTTTGTCTCATGCCGGAAAATTGAGAGCACGCAGAGGGAGAAAGCCGTTGCGGTGATTTCATCGCCGGCATTGTCCGAAAAGGAAAAACTGCCGTCTTCTTTCTGGCAGGAGAGAATATAGGTCAGGGCTTTTTCCCGGTCGTATTCCGCACTTGCCGCCTGGAGTGCGATGACCGAAAAAAGGGTGTCGGAAAGGTTGTTGTCAAAGGAACCGTCCGCCTGCTGTTTTTCTACCAGAATGCCGGTGAAATTTTGTCCGTCCGCATTTGCCGGGTCTTTCTTTTCCGCAATGGTTTCACAAATTCTTTTGGCGAGTTCCGCTGGAGAAGAAGCATCGTCAACCGGCGTTTGGTAGGGGACGGTTTTTTCGGTCAGAAGATAGGTTGCGGCGAAAATCAGCGTTTCTTCCGAGGTTGCGGGCGAAAGATTATTGTCTCTGTAATATTTGATAATCGCGGTTGCTTTTTCTGCCGGATCCAGTTCTTTTTCCGCAAAGGCGGGAACTGCTGCCGCAAGAATGAAGATTGCTGAAAGAAGAAGGGAAAGTATCCGTTTCATGTTGTAACCATGCCTTTCTCTAAATAGTGAACGGGTCTTTTACATCCGTCCGAGGCTTGCAAGCAAAACCGCTATGGCGCAGATCGGCGCCGTTTCCGCCCGGAGAATCCGTTTCCCGAGAGACAGCGGCAAAATTCCCTTTGCCTGGAGCTGTTCTGCTTCTTCCGGAGAAAAGCCGCCCTCGGGACCGGTAACTAGCGTAATTTGCGGCGCCGTCTTCAAACGGGGAAGAAAGCGGGAATAAAGCAGCGTTGCCTTTTCGTAGAAAAAGGCCGTGTTTTCCGGCTGAAGCTGTTGTTTCATCTCGTCAAAGGTTATCAAGTCTCCGATGACCGGAACGGTGTCCGCGCCGCACTGCATAGCCGCGAGTTTCGCTGCTTTTTCAAATCGTGCTCTTTTTGCCTGTTCTTTTCCCTCCGCTTTGGCAACACAGCGCCGGGAAGCAAAAAAGAGAATTTCATCCGCGCCTAATTCGGTGGCTTTCTGAATGACGAATTCGTTTTTATCTCCCTTTAACAGGGCGGTGCACAGGCGGATTTTCTGCGCCGGACGCTGGATTTTTTCTTTTGTTTCGATTTGTACGGCAATTTCTTTTTTTGTGATCTTTTCAATTTTTCCCGTATAGGTATGATCGGTTCCGTCGCTGAGACGAAGCGTGTCACCGATATCCGGGCGTAGCGCAAATAAATGACGGAGATCGTCTTCCCGGATCCAAACGGTTTGTCCGGGGTTTGTTTTTTCAATAAAAAGGATCATGTCGTCGTTTCCTTCCCGCCGTAAGGGTTTAGGGGAACTTTCTGCTGTTTTTCTCGGATTTTATAAGGGGAGACTCCTGCGGAGTCCCCCTTTATGACTGAACGGTTTTGTTTTTAGTAGGCAACGCCCTGTGCGAGCATCGCTTCCGCTACCTTGGTAAAACCTGCGATATTCGCGCCGACGATCAGGTTGCCGGGACAGCCGTATTCTACCGAAGCGTTATAGGCGCTGTTGTAGATATTGGTCATGATGCCTTTCAGCTTTTCATCAACCTCTTCCGCCGTCCAGGAGAGACGGATGGAATTCTGGCTCATTTCCAGACCGGAAGTGGCAACGCCGCCGGCGTTCGCCGCCTTTGCCGGCCCGAAGAGAACGCCGTTCTGGATCATATATTCACAGGCTTCGGGCGTGGACGGCATGTTCGCGCCTTCCGCTACGGCGTAGCAGCCGTTTTTCACAAGCATTTTTGCATCGTTTTCATCCAGTTCGTTCTGGGTCGCGCAGGGAAGGGCGATATGGCAGGGAATCGACCATACGCCTTTTCCTTCGTGATACTCTGCCGAAGGAACGCTCTTGACATATTCGGAAAGCCGTGCGCGTTTTACTTCTTTAAGGTCTTTGATTACGTCGAGGTTGATTCCGTTTTTATCATAGATATAGCCTGCCGAATCCGACATCGCGACAACTTTACCGCCGAGCTGGGTTGCTTTCTGCGCCGCATAGATGGCGACATTTCCCGAACCGGAAATAACAACTGTCTGATCTTTAAACGATTTTCCGTTCGCCCGGAGCATTTCATCGGTGAAATAGCAGAGCCCGTAACCGGTAGCTTCGGTGCGGATCAGGGAACCACCGTAGGTAAGACCTTTTCCGGTTAAAACGCCGGTGAATTCATTGCGGAGCCGTTTATACTGGCCGAACATAAAGCCGATTTCCCGGCCGCCTACGCCGATATCTCCTGCCGGAACATCGGTGCAGGATCCGATATGTTTGGAAAGTTCCGTCATGAAACTCTGGCAGAAACGCATGATTTCTCCGTCGCTTTTGCCCTTCGGGTCAAAATCCGAACCGCCTTTGCCGCCGCCCATGGGCAGACCGGTCAGCGAGTTTTTGAAAATCTGTTCGAAACCAAGGAATTTAATAACCGAGAGGTTGACGGACGGATGCAGCCGCAGTCCGCCTTTATACGGCCCGATGGCCGAGTTGAACTGTACGCGGAAACCTCTGTTGACCTGAACCTTACCGTTGTCGTCAACCCAGGATACGCGGAAAACAATCATTCTTTCGGGTTCTACGATTCTGTCTACAATCCCGGCTTTGGCAAATTCCGGCCTTTTTTCAATGACCGGTTCAATCGATTCGAGAACTTCTCTGACCGCCTGCAGAAATTCTTTCTGATCCGGGTCTCTTTTTTCCACTCTGGCATAGATATCTGCCAGAGCGCTGTTTTTAAATGCCATATCTTTCTTCCTCCTGTTATATCTGAATTTCCAGTTACTCTCAATCGGATATATTATACTATAGAATGGGTGGGAAATCAAGAGATACTGAGAAAATTTCAAAAAAATATTGCGAACGGCCGGCCGGCTGATTGACAAAACCGGTAAAATATGATATGCTTTTCAAAAGAATAGCCGCGCCGGAATTTTCCTGCGCCGGGAATAGAGAGGGAAAGAAGGTTTTTATATGAACCGGTTTTTGGTGGAAAATTGTTTCGGGATCGAGGGGCTGAACATCGCCTGGTACGGCGTGATTATCTGCGCCGGCATGGCGCTCGGTATTGCCCTTGCCTGGTTCCGGGCGAAAAAAATGGGGGTGAATCCCGATTTTGTTTTTGATTTCTGTCTGCTCACTCTGCCGCTTGCCGTGATCGGCGCAAGGCTTTATTTTGTTGCGTTTCGCTGGGAATTATACGCAGCCGATCCGGTTCGGATTCTCTTTATCAACGAAGGCGGGCTGGCTATTTACGGCGGTGTGATCGGCGGGATTCTGGCGGCGCTGATTTTTTCCCGCTGGAAAAAAATTTCTTTTTGGGTCATTTCGGATATCGCGGTTCCCAGCCTGATTCTGGGGCAGGCGATCGGCCGATGGGGGAATTTTGTCAATCAGGAGGCGTTCGGCGAGGTGATTACCGAAAAGTCTCTGCAGTTCTTCCCTTACGGCGTTTATATCGAACAATGCGGCGAGTGGCATCAGGCGACGTTTTTTTATGAGAGCATGTGGTGTTTTCTTGTGTTTGCCGCCTTATTGTTGCTGGCTTCGCGGGAAAAAACGCCCGGCGTGCTTCTTTCCGCTTATTTTGTGCTGTACGGACTGGAACGGGCGGTCGTTGAAGGGTTCCGGACCGACAGCCTGATGATCGGCCCGTTGCGGGTTTCCCAGCTTCTTTCTGGCGCGGTTGTTTTTGCCGGCATTGTGCTTTGGGTTTTGCTGAAAAAGGGCGTGATCAAAACCGGACCGGTTTTCGGGAAATATGCGCTTGCAGACAGCGACCCGGGTGAAAAACCGCCGGAACGGCAATAATTTGGATCTATTTATTGAAAAGCCGAAAAATTTTTTCGGCTTTTTCCAACCTTTTTTCTTCTGCCGTGTCTATCTTAGTGAAAGCGGCTTTCAACGAAAAGACTAGGGAGGAAACAGATGAAAAAGCAAGACGTCGAAACCATTGTCGCCGATTATCTGAAACCGGTTTTCGGTTTTGCGCTCAAACGGTGCAAAAACCGTCAGGACGCGGAGGATTTGTCTCAGGAAATCATGGTTCGGGTTTTTGGCAGTTTGTTGAAACGGGAGGATATAGACGATCCTGGCCGGTATATTTGGACGGTGGCGCATCATGCGCTCAGCAATTATTACCGGGACGGAAACAAGCGTTCGTTCGGGCTTTCTCCGGAGGAAATTACGGAGGGGGTAACGGACGGGCCGGACATTTCTTCCGGGATGATTCTTCGGGAAGAAACCGAACGTCTGCAGCATGAGATTGCCTATCTTTCGTCTTTGCAGCGCCGTATTGTGGTTGCCTATTATTATGAAAAGAAAAAGCAGGCACAGATTGCGGCGGAACTGAACCTTCCTCTCGGTACGGTGAAATGGCATCTGTTTGAAGCGAAGAAAAATCTGAAAAGAGGGATGGAAACCATGCGTTTATCAAGTGAACTGAAATTCCGGCCGATTCGGTTTTCTCTGTGCGGAACCAACGGTTCGGTGGGAACAAAAGGCGGCAACAGCAATTTTTTCCGGACGGCTCTGCCGCAGAACATTGAATATGCCGTCTGGCGTGAACCGAAGACGGTGAATGAAATTGCGGATTCGCTGGGCGTTTCTCCGGTTTATGTGGAGGACGAAGCCGCTTATTTGGAGGAATACGGTTTTTTGAAAAAGAAAGACAGCCGGTATCTTTGCAATATTCTTTTGGAAGAACCGAGCTCGGCCTATAACCGTTTGGAAAGTGAAATTTATGAGAAGGCGGCGAAAATTTTCGCCAATGAATGCTTTGATGCGCTGATGTCTTCAGAGTTCTGGGAAATGCCCGGCATTACTTTCGGGGGCGCCGATTCGACCGTCTCGCCGGAGACAAAGAATTTCGGGCTTTGGTCGCTGATTCCCTATCTGGCGGCGCAGAGCGGCGAGGCGATGATCGATCAGTCGGTATCCTTCGATGAGGCCGCGACGGTTCGCCCGGACGGCGGGCAGAATATCTGCTATGCGCCGGTGTGGAATCCGGGAATCGAGCCGCCGAAATATTTCGACAGCATTTTGCAGTGGTTCGGCCCCTGCTGGAACGGCACGGAGAATCTGATTCTGTGGCAGATCGATTCCGAATGGTCGGGACGGCGGATCGGGGACGGTTACCTTTCTGAACTAAACCGGCTTCTTCCGCTCCTGAACCGATGGATCAACGGCGGTGAGCTGAGCAAGGAGGAAACAGCCGATTTGATTTCGCGGGGGCTGCTTTCCCGTTCTGAGCAAAACGGTGAACTCAAAACGGCTCTCGGTTGCATTTTTATCGACGGCGCTGCGGCCAAACAGGCATTGCTTTCGGTGGGAGAGAAGATTCGGGAGAAGCACCGGGCGGAATTTGACTCGCTGCGGAAAACGCTGAGTGAGGCGGCGCTGAAAGAAATCCCCGAGCATTTGCATACCATGAAGAAATTCGGCCTTCAGTTTCTTTTTTATTGCGATGGATGGTTCTGTCTGCACTGTTTGAAAGAATTGGTCAACAGCGGCAGGCTGAAAATTCCTTCGGAAGAAGAAAAACGGGCGATGACGATGATTTTAATCCGGAATTAAACGGTTATTTTTAAGAAAAGCAAAGACCTCTGCACGAATCAGAAAAAAGAACGCCCCGGCTGTTTTATCGAAAGACAGCCGGGGCGTTCTTCTCCGGTTTTCTCTTCCGACCGGGCTGGAAAGAAGCGTTGTCCTGCCAGTCGGTAGCGGAATTTATTTTTTTGCAAGAAATCGGATAAAATCTTCAAAATTTCCTTCGGTAAACGAATCTTTTTTGAAAAACAGCGACTGCCCCGTTGTTTTGGTTGTGCAGATGACTGCCTGCTTTGTCACAATGATTTTTCCGATATCTTCTCTTGAGATTTCGGTTTTTTCTGTGCCTTCGGTTTTGAGACCGGTCAGTATCCGGTCTTCGAATACTTCATTGACGATGATATATGGCGTTCCCGGATATTTTTCCTGGTGCGCCGTGATCTGCCCTGCGGCGATTCTTTTAATTTCGCCGGAGAGATTTTTGAGAATCATCGCGCTGAATGCCGCTATGACAATCAGGGCTAACACAATAGCGAAGGTGGGGGATTTTTCTGCGTTTTTTGCGATGATTCCGGCAATGACGGCGACAAGAACGGCAACGACAAGCAGGATAGCGCCGCCTTTGATTCCCTGCGTCCGGATCAGATTGGTTCTGTAAAGATAACGGAAATCGGCTTCTGTCATGGCCGTTTCCGTTTTGAATCCTGGCTGCATGATGGTTTCCTTTCGCGTTTGTTTTTCAATGAAAAACGGCTTCCCGCACCGTTTTGGCACGGGAAGACCGGTGGTTGCGAGGGGAAGGAGAGGCGTCAGGCCTTGTTTTCCGATCCGCAGACGCGGATTTTTTCAATGCAGAGCGCTTTGACTGCGTCTCTTGCCGGCCCCATAAATTTTTTCGGGTCGATGATCGCTTCGTCTTTCAGCGCTTCTCTGACGGCTTTGGTTGCCGCTGCGCGCAGCTCGGTGGCAAAATTAACCTTGCTCATGCCCCGGCGGATGGTTTCCTGAACCTTCTCGTCGGGAACGCCCGAACCTCCGTGCAGAACTAGAGGGGTGGAAACCTGATTCCGGATTGCGGTGAGCCGTTCAAAATCAAGCATCGGCTCGCCTTTGTAAAAACCGTGCGCCGTACCGATTGCAACGGCAAAGATGTCGACATTGGTTTTTTCCACAAAGGTTTTCGCCTCTTCGATATCGGTATAGGCAATACCGGCGGAAACATTGTCTTCTTTTCCTCCGACTGTGCCCAGTTCGGCTTCTACCGTTACGCCCATGGGCATCGCCGCTTCTACCACCCGCTTGGTAAGCGCAATATTTTCTTCAAACGGAAGTTTGGATCCATCGATCATTACCGAAGTGTAGCCGGCCCGGAGAGCTTTCATCACATCGTCGAAATTCGAACAGTGATCCAGATGCAGAGCCACCGGGACGGAAGCTTTCTCCGCCAGCGCCCGGGTCATGCCGACCATGGCTTCAAGGGTAAGATATTTTGCGGTGGGCGGGGTTGTCTGAATCATAACCGGAGATTTTTTTTCTTCGGCGGCTGCAATGATCGCCTGAACCATTTCCAGATTTTCGGCGTTGAAAGCGGGAACGGCATAACCGCCCTGCTGTGCTTTTTGGATCATTTCCAAGCTTGATACGAATGCCATATTGTATACCTGTCCTTATTTTTATTTATTGGATTTCGGGGTTTTCCCGGATCATTTTTTCCACGTTTTCCACGCTGATTTTCCCCTCCATCGGCCCGAATGCCGCCGTGTTCAGCGAAGCGGCGGCGGTGGCTCTTTTGGCCGCTTCATAGAGAGAACGTCCTTCGATCAAACCGCAGAGAAACGCGCCGTCGAAACAGTCTCCCGCGCCGGTCGGGTCTTTGACTTCGACCGGATAGATACCAAAGGGTATTTCTTCCTCCCGGGTAAAGATCCGGCATCCTTTGGAACCGTTTTTGAGGGCGATGATTTCCAGCTTGGGGTTTTCAAAACATTTTTTCACCGCGGTTTCCACCGTTTTTTCTCCGCTGATATCCAGCAATTCCTGTACGCCGGGGAGGAAAACGGAGGTGTTTTGCATCACTTCATCAATATAGGCTTTGCAGCGGCTGTCTCCGAGCAGTTCGGGGCGGATGTTCGGATCGAAGGAGATTTTGGTTCCGTTCGCGGCAAACCGGCGCATGGTTTCGATAATTTCTCCGCCGAAATCGGCGTTTGCCATCAGCGAACATCCCATGATGTGAAAAAATTTGGCGCCTTTGATTGCTTCGGCGTCGGGGGCTTTCGCTTCGGCCGCCGGAGTGTTTCCAATATGAAAAATAAATTTTCTGGAACCGTCCTGAAAATAAGTAACGAAAGCGCAGCCGGTGGAAATGTTTTTATTTTTCAGCACCAGAGAACAGTCTACGCCGTCACCCGAAAGCCGGTCGAGCAGGTTTTTCCCGAAATCATCTTCTCCTACGCCGCTGATAATGCCCGCGCTGTGTCCCATTCTTGCCACGGTGTCAATGCAGATTGCCGGTGCGCCGCTCGGAAACGGCCCGACAAAGGTGTCGGCCTTGTCTAAAGGCGTATCGGGGCGCTGGCGCATGATCTCAACAATCATTTCGCCCATGGTCCATATTTCAGCCATTTTGGTAACCCTTTCTTTCTTCGTTTTATTTCGCGAATGCGTTTTTCAGGAAGATCAGCGATTCTTTGATATTCTGATCCATTTTCGCTTCGTCGGCGCCGTTGGAGAGGTCTCTCCAGACTTTGATATCTTCGCCGACCTTACCGCCCATTGTCATAAACGGTTCCATTACAACGCCGCCGTCAAAACCGATTTCGTTAAGCGCCGTTCCCATTTCCTTCCAGGGCAGATGACCCATGCCGGGCAATTTTCTGTTGCCTTCGCCGACATGTACGTGCGCCAGATATTTTCCGGCCGTCCGGAAAGCGTCGGGCAGATTGTCTTCTTCGATATTCATATGGAAAGTGTCCAGCAGCAGTTTTACGCTATCCATGCCGACTTCCTCACAGAAACGGACGCCTTCTTCCGCCGTGTTGAGCACCAGCGTCTCAAACCGGTTAACGATTTCTAGAGCGACGGTAATGCCGAGGTCTTCGGCTACTTTGCCGAATTCCCGTACGCTTTTTACGCCTCTTTCCCAGATGGCGGGCTTGTCAAGGTCCGAAAAATCATTCGGCCAATAGGTATAGGTTACGCCGACCAGCGCTCTGGAATCGAGCCGATCCATCTTTTTCAGAATATCTGAGAGAAACTGAATTCCTCTTTTCCGGGTCTCCGGATCGGAAGACGCCACATCGTATTTCTTGGCCGGCCCGATATTGGAAGAAATGTCAAGCCCCAGGTCTTTTGCAACGGCTTTCAGTTCGTCCAGTTCCCGGTCGGACATTGTGAGCAGGTCTCCTGCCGAAATTTCCATGATATCAAAGCCTGCATCTTTGATTTTTTTTGCGAAAAATTTGTAGTCTCCCGTCCATTCATGCGTCCAGTAAGCGTAAAGAGTTCCGAATTTCATACTCATTTTTCATCCTTTCTGTAAGCTGTAAAATAATTCTATTTTTTATTATACAGATTCTTTGTGACAAATTCAACATCTTTTTGTTTCTTTTTTTGTATATCTGACGATTTTTTTTTATTTTTTCCGTTTCCTGCGCGATCGGGGATTGATTTCCCGGGGAAAATATGGTACAATAAAGAACAGCAAGCTGTTCTTCGGAAAAAAGCATTTCAGCCGTTCGGCTGAATATCCGTTCCGGATCACTGCTTTTTTCTGGTGAGAAAATGGTGTTACAATAAAGAACAACAGGTTGTTCTTCGGAAAAAAAGCATTTCAACCGTTCGGCTGAATATCCGTTCCGGATCACTGCTTTTTTCTGGCGCGAAAATGATGCTATAATTAAAGAACAACAAGTAGTTTTCGGCTGTCCGGCGGAACGGCCCGCTGCACAAACACTTTCGACATTGGGCAGGATTGCCGGGTGGAAATATTTGTCTATGCCGCTTTTGCGGCGGAACGGAGATTTTTATGATTGAAAAGGATATGACGATCGTTCTGCAGGGCGACAGTATCACCGACGCCGGCAGACGGGACGATCCCCGGCAGATGGGGTATGGCTATGCGGCGATGGTTGCCGATACGCTGACGGCGTTTTACCGGAATTTTAATCTGACCATTTATAACCGGGGAATCAGCGGGAATAAGTCGGGCGCTTTGGTGGATCGCTGGAAGGAAGATTGCCTTGATCTTTCTCCGGATCTGGTTACGCTGCTGATTGGCGTCAACGATTGCTGGCATGGCTTTGATTATCCGGAGATGTTTGTTACAACCGAGCAGTATCGCGATAATTGCCGGTATTTGATGGAATCGGTTAAGAATGCGGGCGCGAAACTGGTTGTCATCGAGCCGTTTATTTTTACCGAAGGCTGCCCGACCGTGGAATGGACAAAGATTTTGCAGCCGATGATTTTTGAGCTGCAGCGGCTTGCGATTGACTATGCCGATAAATATGTGCCGACCAACGGGATTTTTATTGAGGCAAGCCGCCGGTATACTGTAAAGGCGCTGTCGGAGGACGGCGTGCACCCGACGCCGATGGCGCACCGGATTCTTGCGGCGGAAGTTTTGAAGGCTCTCGGCGTGTTCTGATCCGATGAAAAAAACTGTTTTTTTGGTTCTTTTGCTTCTTTTTTCTTTCTGCGCCTGTTCTCCGGCTCCGCAGCAAACAGAATTCTGGGCGATGGATACGGTTTGCTCTCTGACGGTATACGATGGAGAGATTTCATCGGCGGAGAAAACGGTGATGGAGGGGGTTTCTCTGGCTGAAAATTTGCTGGGCGAAGGAAATCCGTATCTTTTTCTTGCCCGGGAAGACGGCGAAAGCCTGCCTCTCGGCGCCGATGCCCTGAAAACGGTTTCGCTTGCGCTGCGGATATCGGAAATCACCGACGGCGCTTTTGATGTGACGGTCGCGCCGCTGTCTTCGCTCTGGAACGTCAAAGAAGCAACCGAGCCGCCTGCTTCGGAAGAAATTGTTCGCGCAAAGGATTTTGTTGGTTATCAGCAGGTCATTTTGGATGGAAATACCATCGTCTTTCCCCGTGCGGGGATGGGGATCGATCTCGGCGCGGTGGGAAAAGGCTTCGCGGCTGACGCTGCCTGTGCGAAACTGAGAGAAACCGGTGTTTCGGAAGCGGTTCTGAATTTTGGGGGGAACGTTTCGGTTCTCGGCAATAAAAACGGGGTCGGTTATCAGATTGGAATCCGGAATCCTGACGGCGGCGTGTTCGGGAAAATTACGGTTTCTGATCTTTCGGTGGTGACTTCCGGCGGTTACGAACGGTTTTTTGAATATCACGGAAAAAAATATCACCATATCCTTGATCCCCGTACCGGATATCCTTCGGAAAGCGATCTTCTCTCTGCAACGGTGGTTTCTTCGGATTCGATGCTTGCCGATATGGTAAGCACGGCTTTTTTTGTCTGCGGCAGCGAACGTTCCTGCGCTCTGTTCACAGAACTTTGCAAAGAATATCCGTCTCTTACCGGCGCAGTTCTTTTAACAGATTCCCATGAAGTTCTGGTTCTCGGCAATCTCGATTTTTCTTTGCTGGATTCCCGGTATGACCGGATAAATGTGTCTTAAATATAAAATTAATGTAAAATGTATTGATTTTTTTTAAAAAATATGGTAAACTGAATCCGGTTATTTTTAACCGGATTTGTGTTTTTTTGAAAAGAAAAGAAGAAGGAAGGGATTATTTTGTCGGAAAATGTGATTATTTTCTTGATTTTTTTGTTGTATGCCGCAGTTATGGTCGGCATTGGTCTGTTCTACATGAAAAAGAATAAAAATGTGGACGATTATTTTCTCGGCGGGCGGACGCTGAATCCGTGGGTTGCGGCAATGAGCGCCTCTGCTTCCGATATGAGCGGCTGGCTGCTGACCGGTCTTCCCGGGTTGGCGTTTTTGTCGGTTGCCGGCGCGAAAGAAGCGTTCTGGACGGCAGCAGGACTGTTGATCGGAACCTATTTGAACTGGTTGTTTGTTGCCAAACGGCTGCGCGCATATACGGAGGTCTCAAAAAATTCGCTGACGCTGCC
This sequence comes from uncultured Clostridia bacterium, assembly GCA_948443805.1. GTDB lineage: Bacteria > Bacillota > Clostridia > Oscillospirales > UBA644 > CAOJUB01. The sequence continues at coordinate 210,031 of CAOJUB010000001.1, forward strand.
GGAATTCTTTGAAAACCGGTTCCGGGATAAAAAAGGTCTTTTAAAAGTTATCTGTGCGTTGTTCATTTTAATTTTCTTTACCGTTTATACGGCTTCTATGTTCAATGCCAGCGCGAAGCTTTTTACCAATATTTTCGGGCTGAATTATCACGTTGCTCTGCTGATCGGCGTGGTTGTCATTCTTGCCTATACGGTTCTCGGCGGTTTTCTTGCCGTTTCCATGACCGACTTGATTCAGGGCATTCTGATGTTTATTGCCCTGCTGATTGTCCCCGTGATCGCCATTTTTCATGATCCGGCGGTGGATCCTGCGGCCGGGCTGCAGGCGGTAAAAGAAGGCTTTACCAATATCTTCCCCCAGAACGGCGATATTTCGGTGGTTCTGATTTTCTCGGCGCTTGCGTGGGGACTTGGGTATTTCGGCCAGCCGCATATTTTGGTTCGTTTTATGGGAATCAAAAAGGCTTCGTATGTCCGTCCGGCAAGAATTATTTCTATTGTATGGGTTGTTCTGACCATGGCCGGCGCTCTTTCTGTCGGTTTTGTCGGAAAATTGTATTTCGCAGGCGGATTGGAGGACAGCGAGACGGTCTTTATGTCAATGGTCAACGGTCTGTTCCCGGTTGTCATCGCCGGTGTTTTCCTTTCGGCGATTCTCGCCGCAATTATGTCGACCGCCGATTCTCAGCTGTTGGTGGCGGCCTCTTCCTTCTCGAATGATATTCTGAAGAAAATAAAGAAAAATATCACGGAAAAACAGAAAATCTGGGCTTCCCGGCTGACCGTTGCGGTTCTTTCGCTGATTGCGGCGCTGTTGGCAATGAATCCGCAGAGCAGCGTGTTCAGCATCGTTTCGTTTGCCTGGGGCGGTTTTGGCGGTGCGTTCGGACCGGCGATCCTTTTCTCCCTTTTCTGGAAAAGAACAAATCTGCCCGGTATTTATGCCGGTATTCTGTCCGGCGGTCTCGGCTCGATTTTATTCTATTTCCTGAAGGTTCATGTCGGCGGTATTTTTTCTGTTTATGAAATTCTTCCCGCCTTTATCCTTTCATCGATTCTGATTGTTGTGGTTTCTCTGGCAACGGCAAAACCCTCCGAAGAAATCTGCGAGGAGTTTGACCGGGCGAAGGCTGCAGCTTCCAAAAAAAACGGATAAACGGTTTTTCTTGAGACAAAAGATGACCCGGGACAGCATCGTTTATCTGTTGCCGCCGACGGCGGTTTTTCTGTCGCGGGTCTTTCTTTTTTTATTGATTCCTGTCGGAAACCAGAAGGAGGTGTTGTGCGGAACGGTTAAAAAATGTCTGGATCATTTTTGATATGTAAATCATGCGTTCAGACGGCTGTTTTTTTCGGAAAAATTTTTCCGGAAAATATTAGATCCGGCCGGCTTACTGGCCTGAATGGCTTTCCCCCTGATTCCTATTTTTTACATGCGCCGCCCGGTTTCGGACGGCGGAAGGGAGAATTCTTATGAAAAAATTTTTGGCGATAATTCTTGTTCTGGCAATTTGTCTGTCTTTTGCGGCTTCGGCCTTTTGGGCAGAAGGTGAAAGCGCGGAAAAATTGAAGCTATGGTTTGAGCACCCGACAAAACGGGTTTCTGAATTTACAAAAACACCCTCCGGTATGGAGAGCTATCAGATTTTTATGGCGAAAAATGAAATTGAAGGCGCGCAGTTTGTTCTGTTGGCCGAAGAGGAAATGACATCGCTTACCGCGGCGCTTTCTGATTTTTCCGACGGAAAGGGAAATGTGCTGACCGCCGATCTGTTTTGGGAATATTATACGCCGGTTGCCGGCGATTCGGTTCCTGACGCGATTCCCCCGCTTGACGGCCCGTTTTCTCTGGAAGCGGGATATTCAAAAGCTTTTTATTTGAAGCTGAAAACGGTTCCCGAAACACCCGCCGGCCTTTATACTGCTACGCTGACTATTTCGGATTCATCCGGGGCGGCGCTAAAAACCGCCGATGTATCGGTCAAGGTTTTTGATTTTGCGCTCCCTGAAAAGACGTCCTGTGAAACGGCCTTCTATTTGGACCGCGGCCAGGTTTACAACAAACATAAGGCCTCGGGGCTCAGCGAAGATGAACTGTATAAAATTTATTACGACTATATGCTTGAAAACCGGGTATGCGCCTATTCGCTTCCGTATGATCTCCGCAGCGACGCCAGCGTTCTTGCAGAATATCTGGATAATCCCCGCGTCAATTCTTTCCGCGTTGGAGACTTTACCTATGACGGGCAGTTTACAACCACGGCGCTAAAAAAAATCTACCGGACGCTTTCGCAAAAACAGGAATGGCTGGATAAAGCTTATTTCTATGAAGTGGACGAACCGAGAAACCAGGAACAGCTCGACAAGATTATTTCTGGCCGTGAGACGATCCGTACCGCATGGCCGGGCGCAAAGATGATGGTTCCTGTGGTTCATGATATTGAAGTTTCCGATACGGTCGACGCCTGCGAATATATTAAGGACGCGATCGATATCTGGTGTCCGTTGACGCCGTTCTTTACGCCGGCAGATACAACGGTAGAAGGCGCGTTTAATCCGCAGCCTTCTAAATATAATGTGGTTCTCGGCACGTTTGAAGAACGGATTGAGAAGGAGCGTGAGGCCGGAAAGAAAATCTGGTGGTACACCTGCTGCAACCCGCAGAATCTTCCTTACAACAATATTCTTATGACGCAGCCGGGCATGAGCGGGCGCCTTCTTTTCTGGCAGCAGAAGCAGTATAATATCGAAGGCTTTTTGTATTATTATGTAAACCTTTGGTTCAATGAGAATTATTGGGATCATCTCGATTATCCGTGGTCGGGCGGAAATGCCTACGGAGACGGAATCCTTTTGTATGACGGTGCAAAATACGGCGTGACCGGTCCGATCGGTTCTCTTCGGTTTGAAGCGATCCGCGACGGTATTGAAGACTTTGAAGTTCTGACCATGCTGGAAGATGTTGCCGGCAGAGAAGTCGTGGATTCTTATATAGAAAAATTATCGACTGACGTTGTAACGGCAACAACCGATGATAACCTGTTGATGAACACGAAAAATGAATTGTATTCCGCGCTGGAAACAGCCTTGAAACCTCCCTGCGCCGAAGGCGAGCATAAGGGCGGAACGGCAACGTGTGTAGCGAAGGCTGTCTGTGAAGTCTGCGGAAGAGAATACGGAGAAGTCGATTCCCGTAATCATCATGTGGAAGACGGCGTGTGCACCTGGTGCGGAAACGAAGTAGCCGCGTTTATCTGGGGCGATGTTGACGGAAACGGAAAAGTGGAGAGCAAGGATAAAGTTCTGACTTCCCGCTATCTGGCGAAATGGACGATGGACGACGGGTTCAACAAGGACGCGGTCGATTTCGACAAAGACGGCGAGGTAAAAGCGGCTGACGCTGTTATTCTGGCAAGATACCTTGCGAAATGGAGTGGTTTGCCTTATCCGGTCGGTGAACCGGCGAACTGAGATTTCGGAAGAAAATTTTTCTGATAATGGAACGCCCGCTGTATGCAATACAGCGGGCGTTCCTCTGCGTTTGAAAACCGGTTTTTGCCGTTGTGTTTCTTTACCGCTTTGTTTTGGCGGTTTTCGGACAAAGAAATCGGGACAGAGGAAAACCTCTGCCCCGATCCCTTGAAAAAGAAAATGAAAATAAGAAAGAAAGATATAAAATGTTGTACACCATTTTATAAAACAGGAGAACAACTCTCTGTTGTGCTTATAGTATAACATAAAAAAGACACAAAGTCAACTGTTACGTAGAACGAAAAAATATATATTTATAGCATATATATTGTGCATAATAACTAATTATATTTCTTATTTATGGATAAATAATGAAAAAAAATAAATAATTAATATATATTACAGAATTGGGTTTTTCTTTTTGTGGATATCCGTACTTTTTCTGTCAAAAAAAAGATTTTTTTGTCTGTTCTCTGTCTCGTAACATTCATTTCTGCAATATTGGGCGATGAAAGAATGAAAAATTTAATTTTTTGTTTAGGGGTGGCATCGGCAAGAATTGATGAGGAAATGTTTTTTGTTTTTTTGTAACATTTGTACGGCTTTTGTTCCACGGATATTGACTTTTTCTTTACGGAATGGTATAATAAAAAACAGTAAACTTGTTCTCAAGAACAGCAAGCTGTTCTTAGAAAAACATCTTTCGGCTATCCAGCTGAACAGCGCATTGCGCCGCCAGTGTTTTTCCGGTGCGAAATTTATGGTAAAAAAGATCAGTTTATTGTTTGGTGTAGAGTTCGGCTGAGGCACTGAAAGACGCACGTTATGGTCTGTGTTTTTTGAAATTCGCCGTTTTTTTGTGTTTGAAAAAAATGGTCGAAAAAACGGAAACCGGATGGACAATAGCTGTAGTTTCCGGCTGTAAAATAGTGAAAAACAGCGGTTTCCGCTGATAAAATAGGAGGAATTCAGAATGAAAAATGGTAAAAAGATCCTTGCCGCTGCGCTTTCTCTGGTTATGGGTCTGTCTCTTTGCGCCTGCAATAACGGCGGTTCCGGCTCGGATAAAAACGAATTGATTATCGGTGGAATCGGTCCGATGACCGGTCCGACCGCACAGTATGGCAACGGCGTTATGAACGCTGCGCAGCTTGCGGTGGAAGAAATTAACGCGGCCGGCGGCGTGAATGGTATGACGCTGAAATTTATCCCGCAGGATGATGAAAATGTTTCCGAAAAAGCAGAAAATGCATATAACTCGCTCAAAGACAGCGGTGCGAAACTGATTATCGGAACGGTTACTTCCACGCCCTGTAAAGCGATTTCTCCGCTGACAAAGAACGACAATATGTTTATGCTGACACCTTCCGGCTCTGCCGTTGAATGCGTTCAGTTTGACAATGCGTTCCGCATCTGCTTCAGCGACCCGAACCAGGGAATTGCCGCCGCGCAGTATATCAAAAATAACAATGTCGCTTCGAAAATCGGCGTTATTTATGACAGCTCCGATGTTTATTCCAGCGGTATTTACGAGAAGTTCCGTACGGAAGCGGCTTCCCTCGGTCTGGAAATCGTTTCTTCCCAGGCTTTCACAAGCGACAGCAACAAAGACTTTTCCGTTCAGCTGCAGCAGATTAAATCTGCCGGCGCGGATCTGATCTTCCTTCCGATTTATTACCAGGAAGCGGCGCTGATTCTGACGCAGGCGCACAATGCAGGCCTGGAAACCAAATTCTTCGGTTGCGACGGCCTTGACGGCGTTATCAAACAGCTGGGCAACGATGCGGCATATGCGGAAGGGGTTATGCTTCTGACCGCTTATACGTCCGACTCGAAAGAAGAAAAATCCGCTGCCTTTACCAAGGCTTACAGTGAGAAATATAACGATTCCAACCCCAATCAGTTCGCTGCTGACGCGTATGACGCAGTGTATACGATCAAAGTAGCGTTGGAAAAAGCTGATGTGAAAGATGCTTCGATTAGCGCCAGCGAACTTTGCGATCTGCTGAAAAAAGCAATGACGGAGATTGAAGTTGACGGCGTTACCGGCCATATGGTTTGGGATGAAAGCGGAGAGCCGACGAAAGATCCGAAGGCAATGCAGATTGTTGACGGCGCTTATACTGCGCTTGACTAATCGGTTTTAACCTGAACTTTCTTATCTCCGGAAGAATGTTCTTCCGGAGATAAGTTCCTTTTTTTAGTACCCGGTTTTCGGATATTAAGAAAAGGGATATGTTCATTGCGGAATGTTTTTCTGAATTCGGTTGAAAAACCGACAGGGATGAGAAAATTTTCCGGAATTTGCGACAGAAGATGGAAAGGAATGGTCACATGAGTTTTCTGACCTATTTATTGAGCGGCGTCAGTCTCGGCAGTATTTATGCTTTGATTGCGCTTGGATATACCATGGTTTACGGCATTTCCCGGATGCTGAATTTCGCGCACGGCGATGTTATTATGATCGGGGCGTTTACTCTCTGGACAGCGGCTTCTCCCAGTTTTTTCCCGGGAAATCCGGGGCTGCCCACAGCGGTTTCGATTCTTATCAGTATTCTCGTTTGTACGCTGCTGGGTGTTCTGATTGAAAAAATCGCGTATAAACCGCTTCGTAATGCTTCTTCGCTGGCCGTTTTGATTACGGCGATCGGCGTCAGCTATTTTCTTCAGAATATTGCGCTGCTTATTTTCGGTTCCGATGCGAAAGCTTTTAATTCGGTCGTTTCTTTTCCCGGGCTGGAAATCGGCGGAATGAAAATTTCTGCGGAAACGATTGTTACCATCACCGTCGGGGTTCTCATTATGGTCGGTCTTTCTCTGTTTATCAAGTTTTCCAAACAGGGGAAAGCCATGCTTGCTGTTTCTGAGGATAAAGGGGCGGCGCAGCTGATGGGAATTAATGTGAATTCCACCATTTCACTCACTTTTGCGATCGGTTCCGCGCTGGCAGCCGTTGCCGGAATCTTGTATTGTTCGGTCTTCCCGCAGGTTTCTCCTTACACCGGTGCGATGCCCGGAATCAAGGCGTTTGTTGCCGCAGTGTTCGGCGGGATCGGCAGTATTCCCGGCGCTATGGTCGGCGGAATTTTGCTTGGTATTATCGAAAATTTAAGTAAAGCTTATATTTCCACCGAAATGGTAGACGCGATTGTTTTTGCCGTTCTGATTCTGGTTCTTCTTGTGAAACCGACCGGAATCATGGGCAAGAAAATGACCGAGAAAGTGTAGTTGGCCGGGTTGGACAATCCGCTTTTTCTCTGTAATTCCGAAGAAAGGAAATTTTCGCTTTCGCGAAAGACACAGGTATTGATATGAAAAAAACGCTTTCCGCCTCAACCAAAAGTAATCTGATTACATATGCGATGCTTGCCGTTATTTTTGCGGTTGTTCAGTTGCTTTCTGTAACCGGTAACCTGTCCAGCCTGGTTTCGGGTCTTTTGGTTCCGATCTGTATGTATATTATTCTCGCCGTTTCTTTGAATCTGACGGTTGGAATTCTCGGCGATCTTTCGCTTGGACATGCCGGATTTATGTGTGTGGGCGCCTATTCAAGCGCGATCTTTTCTATGCTGACAAAAGACGTTATCAGCGCGGATTTGCTCCGTTACGTGCTGGCGCTGCTGGTCGGCGGCGCTTTTGCCGCGATCTTCGGAATCTTGATCGGCATTCCGGTTCTGCGGCTGAAAGGGGATTATCTGGCGATTGTCACCCTTGCATTCGGTGAGATCATCAAAGTTATTGTCAATAATATGTATATTGCAAAAGACATTCACGGCGTTCATTTCGCTATGCTGACTTCGATCAGCGATATGGGGCTTGACGAAGGGAGCAAAGAGGTGATCCTGAACGGCCCTCAGGGGATTTCCGGGACGCCGCAGACCAAGAGCTTTGTGATTGCTTTTGTTCTTGTCGTGATTACCGTTGCCGTTATTTTAAATTTGATCAATTCCCGCACAGGCCGTGCGATTATGTCAATCCGGGACAACCGGATTGCGGCCGAGTCTGTCGGCATTAATGTGACGAAATATAAACTGATGGCTTTTTCTGTTTCTGCTTTTTTTGCCGGGGTTGCCGGGGTGATTTATTCGCATAATACCTATGCTTTGCAGGCGACGACAAAGAACTTCGGATACGATATGTCTATTTTAATTCTGGTTCTGGTTGTTCTCGGCGGAATCGGCAGTATCAAGGGGTCGATCCTGTCTTCCATTATCCTCATTTCTTTGCCGGAAATTCTTCGTGATTTCCAGAAATACCGGATGCTGATTTATGCGATCCTTCTGATTGTGATGATGATCGTAAATAATAATCCGGTTACGAAGGCTTTCTTTAAGAAGATCTTCGGTTCTCTGAAAAGGCTGCTTCCGAAGAAAAAGGCTGCGGAAAAAAGTTCGGAGGTGACACAATGACGATTCTTGAAACAAAAAATTTGGGAATTTCTTTCGGCGGACTCCGGGCTGTTGACGATTTTAATATTGAAATTCAGAAGGGCGAACTGTACGGCCTGATCGGGCCGAACGGCGCGGGAAAAACTACTGTTTTCAATCTTTTAACCGGCGTTTATCAGCCGACCTGCGGCACCGCGTATCTGGAAGGGAAAAAAATAACCGGGAAAAAACCGGCGGAAATCAATAAGGCCGGTATTGCCAGAACCTTCCAGAACATCCGGCTTTTCTCGAATCTGACGGTTTTGGATAATGTAAAGATCGGGCTGCACAATCATTATAAATATACGACGGCTTCCGGTATTTTGCGGCTTCCGTTTTATTTTAAGACCGAGAAAAAAATGAATCAGCGGGCGATGGAAATGCTGAAGGTTTTTGGCTTGGAGGAGGAGAGCGGCTATTTGGCTTCGAACCTTCCTTACGGAAAACAGCGGAAACTGGAAATCGCCAGAGCGCTGGCGACCGAGCCGAAGCTTTTGCTGCTTGACGAGCCGGCTGCCGGAATGAATCCGAATGAAACCGCGGAACTGATGAAGACCATCCGTTTTGTCCGCGATCATTTCGATATGACGATTTTGCTGATTGAGCATGATATGAAACTTGTTTCCGGTATTTGTGAAAAACTGACGGTTCTGAATTTCGGAACGGAACTTGCCAAAGGGCCGACGGAGCAGGTTCTGAAAAACCCTGACGTCATCACGGCTTATCTCGGAGAATAGAAAGGGGGAGACGGTTATGCCAATGCTTACAATAGAAAATCTTGAAGTCTATTACGGAATGATCCGGGCGATAAAAGGGATTTCTTTCAGTGTGGAAGAAGGCGAGGTTATTGCCCTGATTGGTGCAAACGGCGCCGGAAAAACAACGATCCTTCATACCATTACCGGGCTGATTTCTCCCCGCAGCGGAAAAATTGATTTTGAGGGTCATGATCTGGTCAAGACACCGGCGCATAAAATCGTTTCTCTCGGCATGGCGCATGTCCCGGAAGGGCGGCGGATTTTCCCGAGCCTTACGGTTTATGAAAACCTGAAATTGGGCGCGTATACCCGCAAGGATAAAGCGGGAATTGAAGAAACGCTCAAACAGGTGTACAGACACTTTCCCCGGCTGGAAGAAAGAAAGAATCAGGTCGCAGGAACGCTTTCCGGCGGCGAACAGCAAATGCTTGCCATGGGACGGGCCCTGATGTCGAACCCGCGCATTATTTTAATGGATGAACCTTCCATGGGGCTTTCTCCGCTGTATGTGACTGAAATTTTTTCGATTATTAAAGAAATCAGCAAGGAAGGGAAAACCGTACTTCTTGTTGAGCAAAACGCAAAAAAAGCATTGGAAATCGCCAATCGCGCCTATGTATTGGAAACCGGCACGATTTCGATGGAAGGCAAAGCGTCTGAATTTATGCAGAACGATCTGGTTCGCAAGGCGTATCTGGGAGAATAACGGCGAAGGCTGTTTTGAAAATAGAAAAACTTTATTGAAAACGTCCGGCTTGTATCAAAGCCGGACGTTTTTTGTTTTCTCCAGAACCTTTTTTGCTGGAAAATATGTTGAAAATTTTTCAGCCTTATAGAATCAGAACACGATGATTTTCCATTGTTGGTTAGCGTTTTTTTAACAACCTTTTTCCGATACAATAATGCAAGCAACAAAAAAGGGAAGTTAGTGTGTTATCTTAAGAATTGCTTCCTCTTCTGTGGGCGCAAAAAAAATATCATGGCCTTTGTTGCTTTCATAAATAAAGTCTTTCAGCGGTTTACTTGTATAATGAGAGAAATCTCCGTAAATAGCAATACGGCCACCGTAGTTGATATATTTTTGAAGAATCTCTCCTGCAAGACCTGAACTGAGAATAAAAAATTCCTCTGCCATTAACTCTTTGTCAATCACGATATTTTTTGTGCCGATTTCATAGTTGGCTTTTATTAGCGTATCCAATGCCGATTGGGCGTCAACAATGATCTTATCACAACTGTGAATAACAGCGCAGACCGTATGATTTCTTTCTATTTTCTGCATTGTCACTTCAATCACTCCTAAATTCAATTATGTTGCGTTGATACAGACAAAAAATATCGTCATCGTAAACGTCTTTCTAATCACATTTATAGGGATCGTATATCCTGTGTGATTTTTCGTACCCGACGGCAAAAAAACCGCAGTACATCAGGCGCAACTTTATCCGATATACAACCCGTCGTTGGCTTTTGTTTGTCTGCCTGTACTGATCGGAGAAGGGAGACTTTTCAACGGTTCTGTAAACCAGAAGCAGCGATCGGTTATTCGGACCCCGTTTTAGTTTCTTTTCGCCTATATCCTTATTCTTTGACAAAAAAAGCTTTCATCTCTTTCAATCGGAAATTTCCGTCGGAAGAAACCACTTCCACAATCATTTTGGAGGCGGAGACGGTCGGGAAGGAACAGATCCGTTTGTGCCCGACTGTCTGTCCGTGGTAAAGGCAGATTACATTTTCACGGTACAGGGGCAGCAGCGAATAAATCTTAAATTCGGTGATTCCTTCACCCTCCGAAAGGTCTTCCGAGAGCATGATCCGGTTTATCGGCGTGTTGCCGTCATGTTCGATGCAAAAGCTGTTTTTCAGGCCGAAATCGGTAAATTCCTTCAATCCGGAAAAGCCCTGGATCGGCGTACCGTATCTTTTTTTGATTTCTTTGCCGAATTCCAAAAGACGTTCCCTGTCTTTTTCCGGGAGAAGGCCGTTTTTGTCCGGTCCGATATTAATCAGAAAATTGGCGCCCCGGCCTACTGAAAGTTCATAGATTCCAACCAGTTCTTCGACCGATTTGATCTGGTCTTCGTTGGTATCGTCAAACCAGGTATTCCGCATCATAAAATCGCATTCCGCCGGCAGAAACTTTTTTTCTCCGAGCCGGTCTTTTTCACCCGATGCGGTGGTGTTGGTTGAAAAATCGACCGCGCTGACGGTGTTTCGGTTTGGCATGTCCGCATATCCGGCTTCGTTTCCGACCCAGCGGGTGTCGGGGTCCCACATATTAAAAATCAGAATTTCCGGCTGCAAAGATCGGATGGCGGAAATAATTCTTTCGGTATCATATTCGTGGCCTTCCGAACCGTTTCCATCGAACCACAGATAATCAATTTTTCCGTAATTGGTCAGCAGTTCGCTGATTTGATTGATGAAATAACCGTCGTAGTCCGGTTCGCTTTTTAAATTAATGCCGCCCCATTGTGCCGGGGAATAATACAGGCCGACTTTCAGCCCGAATTTCCGGCAGGACGTGACAAATTCGGCCACAACGTCGCCCTCCCCGTTTTTCCAGGGGGTATTTTTTACCGAATAATCGGTATAAGCCGAGGGCCAGTTGGCAAATCCGTCATGGTGTTTGGTTACCAGAATTGCATATTTTGCGCCGGCCTCTTTGGCCGTGCTGATCCACTGGTCGCAGTTGAGTTTTTCCGGATTGAAAGCCGATACCGGCATTTCCCGGTCGTCCCAGTCCCGGTGTCCCGGAAAAAAACTCCGGATTCCAAAATGGAAAAACAGGCCGAATTCCCAGTCCATAAACGCCAGCTGTTTTTCCGTCGGTTTTGTTTTGTTCATTTTTTTTCTCCGTTCTTTTTCTTTTTCTTTATTTGCCGGAAAAAATATCCGGAATCTGCTGCCGGATATTTTTCGGTTTCCCGGAGAAAATAATCCTGCAGTCCAAAAAAATTGTGTATGACTTTATTTGTCTGAAAGGAGATCAATATGGCTAAAAGCAGAAAAAAACAGGAGAAGAAGACTTCCGCCAATACCAAGGAGGCTCCTTATGCTACCCTTGCAAACGCCAACCGCGCGTCTGTTGATGCGAAAAACGGCGTAAGCCATCCGTCTGTCGAATCGGTGACGGAAACGCGAAGCTGGAGTCAGGAGAACAAGAAATAAATTTTCAGAAAAAGTTTTATTTCCGTATTTATTTCTGTAAACTGGTTCTTTAGATAGGCAAATCAATTAGAGATCGTAGAAACGGAGGCCAACCTCCGTTTCTTTTGTCTGAAACGGTTCGATTTTCGCAATGGTTCCGTTTTTCTTTTCCTCGTGCCGCCCCATAATAAAGCTGTTTGTCGGTTCAATGCCGAGTACATATTCTCCGCTTTTCATATATTTCCAGTGAGCCGCCACCGGCAGCGTATTTACCGACCAGAATATCTCCACGCCGAAACCGAGCACCGGATTTTCCAGCCGGAGAGCGGCTTCCCCTTCCACTGCGGGAACGGTATTGAAATAGACCTCTTCGGGTTTCCCGTCAATCGGGTCGCCGAAAGAAAAACGGGATTCAAACTGTTTTTTTGCTTCGCTGTCCCGGGGAGAGGTCTGGGTTCCTTCCGGCACGATCATTTTCAGATCGGGAGAAAGAAACGGCCAGCCGAAATTGAAATGATACAGCAGCATATAGTCGCAGGGTTCGGGCGTCTGGTTGGTCAGGCGGTCCCTGAGGGTCAGCGTATTCTCGCCGACCGGCGTGCAGACAGTGCGCCGGACTTCCAGAGAATGTCCGTTGAACTGGGTTTCCCGGATGGTCCCTGCAACGGTCAGTTTATCTCCGTCTTGTATGTCTGCCGCGAGATTCCCGGCCGGAATGGAGTGAAACCTTCCGTGCGCCGGATGCCACACGCCATCGTCCCGGTTTGCGCCGCCTGTTGACATTAAGCCGCAGGTATACATCATGCCGGCGGGAAAGGTGTGGATAAAATCGCTCTCAAAATGGGAAAAGGCATAGGGAGAACGGTAGCCGTTTTTGGTTAGAAAATGAATATTGATTCCCCGGTAGGAGAGCGCCGCGATATCCAGCGCGCAGTCAGCCGACAGGCGGTAGGAAAGCCCGGCGCCGTTATTGACGAAATAATAGGCGCTGCCCTTGTCGAAGCCTTCGGCGGCGGTCATTTTTTCAATTCCATAGAGCTGTGCCGGATTGCCGAGCCACCGACCCCGGTCAGCAGGGTTTTTGATATCCATCGTGATTCCCTTTCTTTTTTCGCTTGCAAAGCGTGTTTCCCGGAACGGTCCGGCGGTATTTTTTTTCTTTTTCCCGGATCGTTTTTCTGAGGGGTGAAATCCGGAAGATTCCGTTGTTTTTCAGTATAGCATGATTTTATGAACGAATCACTATATTTTTGCGAATTTTTTTGAAATACTCTTGACTTTGTCCTGTAAATTGCTTACAATGATACATAGAAAATTAGGTTCATTTTGTATCGCCGGGCATGCCCCGGATGAACCGAAGAAAGAGGTATCGTTTATGAGCAAAAAAGTTCGTTTCGGAATCATCGGATGCGGATTGATGGGTAAGGAATTCGCTTCGGCCGCCGCCAGATGGTGTCATCTTAACGAAGAGATTCCCTGTCCGGAAATTGTTGCGGTCTGCGATAAAAATCCCGCTGCGGTGGATTGGTTTTCCAAACATTTTCCTTCGGTGACTTTTACAACTGAAAATTACCGGGAGCTTCTGACCCGGGACGATATCGACGCGATCTACTGCGCGCTGCCTCATAATCTGCATGCGCAGGTTTATTGCGATATTATCAACGCGGGAAAACATCTGCTGGGCGAAAAACCGTTCGGTATTGATAAAGAAGCCAATGAAACGATTGTTGCTGCGGTGAAAGCGCACCCCGAAGTGATTGTCCGCTGCGCGAGCGAATTTCCCTATTATCCTGCCTGCCAGCAGTTAATTCAATGGATTCAGGAAGATAAATTCGGCAAAATCATTCAGGTGACTTCCTGTTTCAAGCACAGCAGCGATATGGATCCGGAAAAACCGATCAACTGGAAACGGATGATTGAAATAAACGGAGAATACGGGTGCATGGGCGATCTCGGAATCCATACGCAGCATCTGCCGTTCCGCATGGGCTGGAAGCCGGTCAATGTTTATGCAAAGCTTTCGAAGCTCATCACCGAAAGGCCCGACGGCAAAGGCGGGAGAGTTCCCTGCCTGACCTGGGACAACGCAGTGCTGACCTGTGATGTGAAAGATAAGGACGGCAGCCTTTTCCCGATGATGCTGGAAACCAAGAGAATGTCGCCCGGTTCGACCAACGAATGGAGCATTGAAGTCCTCGGCCTGAAAGCCTCCGCCCGTTTTTCCACCAATGATCCCAACGGTTTTCACTATACCCAAAGCTGGGGCAAGGAGCAGGCATGGTGCCGCCTCAATGTCGGGTATAAACCGCTGTTTCCGACCATTACCGGCGGTATTTTTGAATTCGGTTTTACCGATGCGATTTTACAGATGTGGGCCGCGTTTTTATGTGAAATCGGCGGGATGGATCCCAAATTCGGATGCTTTACCCCCGAAGAGACCCTTCTTTCCCACGCGCTGCAGACGGCGGCGCTCGAATCGCATAAAACAGGCGCCGTTGTTGCGCTGAACGACTAAATCAGAAAGAATCGAGGCGTTTTCCGATGTTCGGATTTGAAAGAACGGCATATGATAAAAAAGTTTACGAGGAACAGCTGAAGGATTTTCTTCCCGAAACGTTTATTGATATCCATACCCATATCTGGAAAAAGGAGTTTGACGGACAGGATCATACCAAGGGCTGCGTTTCCTGGACAAAGCTTGTTGCGGCGGACTGTACGGCCGAAGACCTGTTTCAGACCAACCGGGATATGTTTCCCGGGAAAAAGGTGATTCCCGTTCTGATGGGACAGCCGATGTCCAATGTGTATCAGACCAATGAATATACCGAGGAGTGCAGCCGGAAATACGGGCTTCCCGCCTTTTTCTGCACCGACTATACCATGTCCGGCGAATATCTCGAAGAACAGGTGAAGAAAGGCGGCTTTATCGGGCTGAAACCCTATCTGAATAATTCGCCGCAGTATATTCCGTCGAACGAAATCCGGATTTACGATTTTCTGACGCCGGAACATCTTGAGGCTGCGAATAAAAACGGCTGGATTGTTATGCTGCATATCGCCCGGCCGGGAAGGCTGCGCGATGAGGTTAATCTGGCGCAGCTGATGGAAATTGAGGAAAAATATCCGAATATCAAATTGATTGTGGCGCATGTGGGAAGAGCCTATTCCAAAGAGGATCTCGGAACGGCTTTCGACGTGCTGAAGCATACCGAAAATATGATGTTTGACTTTACCGCCAACACGCTTTCGCTGGCAATGGAGCAGTGTATCAATGCCGTCGGAACCAAACGGCTGATGTTCGGGTCCGATCTTCCGATTACCAAAATGCGGATGTACCGGATCACCGAAAACGGTTTTTACTACAATGTTGTTCCCCGCGGGCTGTACGGCGACGTCAGCACCGATCCGCATATGCGGGAGACCGATGAAGAAGACGTAACCAATTTCATGTATGAGGAACTTCTTGCCTTTAAGCAATGCGCTGAAACACTCGGTCTTTCCCGGAACGACGTTGCGGATATTCTCTGTCATAATGCCGCAAAACTTTTTGATATCGACATAAGGAGAGAAATGCTGTGAAAAAAATAAAAATCGGGTTGCTTCCGTTATATATCAAATTGTACGATGATTTACTGCCGGAACTGCGGGATCGGCTGGATCCTTTTTACGAAAAAATCGCTGCGCTGCTGGCTGCGGAAGGTTTTGACGTGATCAAAACGCCGTTTTGCCGTGTGGAAAAGGAATTTCAGGACGCAGTCAATCATTATGAGAATGCCGGCGCCGACTGTATAGTTACTTTACATATGGCGTATTCTCCTTCGCTGGAGTCGGAAAAGGCGCTGACCGGAACGTCTTTACCGATTGTTGTCCTTGACACCACAGAGACCTTTGCTTTCGATCCCATGCAGGATTCGGCGGAAATCAATTTCAACCATGGAATCCACGGAGTTATGGATATGTGTAATATTCTTCGCCGGCACGCTAAAAAATTTGCGATCGCCGCAGGGCACTACGAACAGTCCGATGTGATTCAGAAAGCGGCGGGGCTGATTCGGGCTGCCGCTGCTGCCAACGCGGTTCACGGTTCAAAAGTCGGCGTTTTCGGCGGCGGTTTTCAGGGAATGGGTGATTTTGCGGTTACGGCAAACGAACTGCAAAAGAATTTCGGCGCAACGCTGCTTTCGGCCGATCCGAAAGAAATGAAGGAAATTTCCGCTTCGGTTTCGCAGGCGGAGATTCAGGCTGAACAGCAGGCTGATAAGGAAATTTTTGCCTTTCCCGAAGAACTGAATCAGGAAAATTATGATGCGAACACCCGCGCCTGTCTGACAATCCGGAAATGGATCGAAAAACACAGTCTTTCTGCTTTTTCGGTTAATTTCCTTCAGGTCACGGCAGAAAACGGATTGGATTCTATGCCGTTTACCGAGGCCTGCAAGGCCATGACGAGAGGTATCGGCTATGCCGGTGAAGGCGATGCGCTCAACGCCATGCTTTCCGGCGCTTTGCTTCAGGCGTTTCCGGAGACGTCTTTTGTGGAGATCTTCTGTCCGGACTGGAAAAACGACACGCTTTTCCTCAGCCATATGGGGGAAATGAATTACGATCTTGCAGCGGAAAAACCGCAGATGAGAAACGTTTCGTTTAATTACACCGACGCGAAACCGCCGGTAGTAGGATATTCCAAATTCAAAAAAGGCGCCGCGGTTTATGCCAATATTTACCGGGATGAAACCGGATATTGCTTGCTGGCAACGCCGGTAGAAATGCTTGAAGTCAAAGAAGACGCATTTCCCTGTTCCATGCGGGGATGGATGAAACCGAACTGCAAAGTCGGGGAGTTTCTGAAAAAACTCAGTCTTCACGGCGCCACGCACCACAGCCTGCTGGTCTACGGCGCTTCGACGGAAGAACTTTGCTTTTTCGGTGAACTGCTCGGCATGAAAACCTTTGAAATCTGACGGCGGCAAAAAATAATACAACTGTTTTAGAAGGAAAGGACGATATATAATGTTTTACTCTCCCAAACTCTCTCTTTCGGATATTCTCGGTAAGGAATACACGGCAAGCGTCGCGGGCGCGCTGGACGCTCTCGGTGTGATGCCGGAAAAAGACGCGCAGGCAATTGCCGAGGAAAAGGTCGATTTCTATCCCGAAGCATTGCAGAAAAAAAATGAAGAACTGCTGGATCAGGTAGGCACGCAGATTGCCAAACCGTTCCGCAGTGAAAATAACGGTGCCGCGACCAATGCGTTCGCAAAAGCGACCAATTATAACGCCGCGCCTCTGACGGGGCTTTGCAATATGCGCTTGGGGGAAGACGGGAGATTGTATCTGCTTGGGAAAAGCGAACATTATCAGTCCTCGCTCGGCCATAATTTCAACGGTTATAAACTGATCGACAATGCAAGGAAACTCGGCATTCTCAATGCTACGCATAACAATACCCGCGGCTATGTAACCCGGCTGATGGAGCGGGAACTGGTGCGGACGGCGAACGGGCTTGCTAAAGAGGACAAAGCGGGGCTGGAAAAGGTTTTGGCCTCGGAAGAACCGAAAGTTCTCAATCGGGTTATCAATCTGGAAACCGGAAGCCTTGCGGTTGAAGCCGGTGTGAAAATGATGCTGGCGCGTTTTTACCGTTTGGATGAAAGTTTCGGCGCGCCGAAATATGAAAACAAAACGCCGGTTTTCTTTGTGATGCAGGATCAGGACGGAGGCAAAGGCGCGAATTATCACGGAACCACTGTTCTCACCCAGACCTTCCGCGGGCTGTGGCCGCAGTTCTATGAGGCGGTAGAGAAAGCAGGAATTTATAAGGTCGTGCCGGTAAAAATCAACGATCTGGATGATTTTAAAACGAAAATAGAACAGTATAACAGCGGTGAATACAAAACCGCCGGGTTTATTCACGAGCTGATTTTGATGAATTACGGCGGCGTTCGCCTGACCGATGAATATATTCAGGGGGCTTATGCGCTTTGCCGGCAGTATGATACGCCCACCATGTCGGACGAAATTCAGTCCTGCATGTGGTATAAAGGGATGTTTTTGTTCCGTCTTTATGGAATTCAGCCTGATTTTGTTGCTGTGGGCAAGGGTTTCCCCGGCGGCGAATATCCGGCAAGCAAAATCATTACCACGGCAGAAATGGATATCCTCAACCAGTTCGGCGCTCTGGTCACCAACGGGCAGGAGGAGCTGGCGTCCCTTGCCTATTTGATTACGATGACCTTCTCGGAAGCGAACGGCGATCTGATTGAGCAGGAGGGCAAACGTTTTGAAGCCGGCCTTCGCAGTCTTGCTGAAAAATTCCCCAAACAGATCAAAAAAGTAGAAGGCCAGGGGCATCTTTCGGCCATCCATTTTCAGGATGTCGATACGGCGGCGCGGTTTGCCAAGATTCTTAACGGCTATTGTATCGATACCAGCGCGCAGATTTATAAAGTCAACTGTCCGCCGGCCGTCCTGCTGAAACCGCCGGTCATCTCTTCGGATAAAACTTTGGATTATATTGTTGAAAAATTTGCGCTTTCTTTGCAGCAGCTGTAAAAAAGAACGGAGCGTTGTATGCTGATTTTTGGAATAGATGTCGGAACAACCGGAACCAAGGCGGCGATCATTGATGAAAAAGGCTGCGTTCTCGGCAAGGGTTATCAGGAATATTCGTTGATTACCACGCCGGAGGGCGGGGTGGAACAGAATGCCGAGGATTGGTGGGACGCAACGGTTTATGCCGTTCGGACGGCAATAAAAAACGCGGCGGTTTCTCCGGGCGATATTGCGGCGGTTTCTTTTTCCACGCAGGGCGGAACAACGGTGGCCGTTGACGAAAAAATCCGTCCTCTTCGCAATGCCGATACCTGGATGGACAGAAAGGCGCAAAAAGAGTGCCAGGAGCTTTGCCAAACCATCGGCGAGGATTCTGTTTACCGGAAAACCGGATGGCAGCCGAACCCGGCTTTTGACCCGGCAAAAATACGGCGTCTGAAAAGCCAGGAATCGGAAGTTTATAAAAAGGCCGCTTATTATCTGACGACCCCGGAATATATTGCCTATAAAATGACGGGTCGGTTGGCGATTGATCCGACAAATGCGGCTATGCGGCAGATTTTTAATATCAACGCCGGAGCCTGGGATCAGGCGCTTTTGGATTTTGCTCAGATCGAACCAAGACAACTGCCGGAAGTCCTTCCGACCGGGGAGGAAATCGGCGCGCTGACAAATGAAGCGGCGGAAATTCTCGGTCTTTTGCCCGGCGTCCGGGTTTTTAACGGCGCGCACGATCAGTATTGCGCCGCGATCGGCAGCGGGGCGGTCAATACCGGGGATATGCTGCTGTCTACGGGAACGACCTGGGTGGTTGTCGGCGTTACGGACAAACCTTTGTTTACGGAGAATTTCCTTTCGCCGGGAATTCATCCCTGCAAGGGAAAATATGGAAATATTGCTTCCTTGCGAAGCGCCGGTTCGGCGCTGAAATGGTTGAAAAGCCTTTGCCGGGAAGATTTTGCAACGATCGATGCGGAAGCGGAAAAACGCCGTGAATCAGCGCAAAATCTGCTCTATTATCCCTATTATGCGGGCGCGGGTTTTCCGCATAATAACGATCGGCTCAACGCCTGTGTGATGGGAATGGAATTAAGACATGATCAGTTTGATCTGTCGCTGGCGTTGATGGAGGGCGTGGCTTTTGAAACGCGGCAGGTTTTGGACGCGTTTGCCGAAACCGGCGGCCGGATCAGCGCCCTGAAAATGGTGGGCGGCGCAACGAACAGCCCGTTTTGGAGCAAACTGACCTGCAATATTACTGGCTGTGGAATCCGTCTGGCAAAAGAGCCAGACACCTGCTGCGTGGGAGCCGCCATGCTCGCCGCTGTGGGGGTAGGACTGTACAAAGACTTTGACAGTGCGGTAAACGGTATGGTTCAGTATGCGGCCGACTATCTTCCGGAAGAGGAGACCGCGGCGTTTTATACCGAAAAATTCGAACGCTATAAAAAGGGTCTTTCGGCTCTGAAAAATATATAGAAAACGGGAATTGTAGCCGGTTTGAAAATATCCGGTAACCACAGAAAGGATGTAAATCATGTTAGTAACACTGAATGAAGTGCTTTCCGATGCGAAAAAAAAGAAATACGGCGTTGGGTTGTTTAATACGCCGGATCTGGAAATGGCCAAAGGGGTTCTGGCCGCCGCAGAGGAAACCAAATCGCCGGTTATTATCGGTACGGCTGAAATTTTTCTGAATCTTTCTTCTCTGGAGGAACTCTCCTATTTTCTGATTCCTATGGCGAAAAAGGCTACGGTTCCGGTTGTTCTTCATTTTGATCACGGTTTGACCGAAGAGAATGTTCTCAAGGCGCTGAAACTCGGTTTCAGCTCGGTGATGTATGACTGTTCGACCGAGAGTTATGAAAATAATATCAAAAAAGTGGCGGAGATGGCTCGGATTGCAAAAATGTTCGGCGCAACGATCGAAGCGGAACTCGGCCATGTCGGCGCCAACGATGCAGCGGCGGAAGCGGCCGAAGACGGCGACGACAGTATCTATACCCAGCCTGAGCAGGCAAAAGATTTTGTGGAAAAAACTGATGTTGACGCGCTGGCCGTTGCGATCGGTACCGCGCACGGCGCTTATAAATCCAAGCCAAAACTGGATATCAACCGTCTGAAAGTGATTTCGGAAACTGTCAGCGTTCCGTTGGTACTGCACGGCGGTTCTGGTCTCTCGGATGACGATTTTAAAAACTGTATTGCCAATGGCATCAGCAAGGTGAATATTTTTACCGATATCAACTGTGCTGCTGCGAAAGCGGTTGCCGATCACTATGCGGCGGGAAAAGGCATGACGGATGTCATGAACCTGATTGCCGACGCGGTGAAGGAAGAAACCATGAAAAAAATGCGTGTTTTCGGCAGCCCGAACCACGGCTGATTTTTCTGTATAAAAAAGGGCAGCGTATTGCAATACGCTGCCCTTTTTATGTTGCATAACTTTAGATTCCGAAAATAAATTAATTGAAAAAAGGGATATTCCATTTTGCCAGATAGCGGGAAAGCAGTACAGCATCAGCGGAGGTTACTTTGCCGTTGCCGTCAATATCGGCGGCAGATTCGTTTATGGATATATTCCATTTTGCCAGCCAGCGTTTCAGTATTACCGCATCGACAGATGTAATTTTTCCGTTGCTGTCGATGTCTCCGAGTTTATAGGGCGCGAAAATTTTTTCTGCATTGAGAAGATACGCATTGTTTGCACCGATTGTAATCTGATTCCATTGTTCTTCGGCTCCGGAAAATACAACTTGTGATAAAGCGGTGCAGTCTCTGAAAGCGCCGTCTCCGATATAATTGATCTTTCCGGGGAACGTAATGGTTGCAAGCGACGTACATCCGGCAAACGTATTGCTGTTGATTTCTGTTATGGCATTGGGTATTTTAACCGAAGTCAGTGAAGAGCAGCCGGTAAAAACATCCGAACCGATTCGGTGGACGGTTGACGGAATTTCAATCTCTGTCAGTGCAGAACAGCCATAAAATGCGTCGTATGCAATTTCTTCCAATTCTTTTGGCAGAACAACCTTCCGCAGCGAAGAGCAGTTTTTGAAGGCGTTGTTATCGATTTCCTTTACTCCGTCGGGAATGACAATTTTGGTAAGCGACGTACAGTCGCGGAAAGCATTAAAACGGATTTCTGTGACGCTGTTCGGAATTTCAATCGTAGCAAGAGCTGTACAACCCTCAAAAGCATAAAATTTAATGGCTTGGGTCTTGCTGGACAAGATGATTCCGGTCAGTGCTGTGCAATGGCGGAACAGGCTGTTTTCAATTTCGGTAATGCCCTCGGGAATCGCCATGCTTTTAAGCGACGAGCATCCCTCAAATGCTGACCCCTCCAGTGTTGTCAATCCTGCGGGGAGCGTGATTTCTGTCAGTGCGGAACAGTTGGTAAAAGCTTGCCCTTCAATGGCGGTCAGAGATTGAGGAAGCATTGCTTTTTTCAGAGCTTCACAGCCGTAAAAGGCATTGCCCCGGATGGTTTTTAGGCCTTCGGGCAGCGTCACGCTTATCAGATTATTCCGATACCGGAAGGCGGAGTTTTCAATGACTTCTACTTTGATTCCGCCGATTCTTTCCGGAATCGTTGCTTCGGTAACGGTGTCGTCACAGTCAATTACCGCGCCTTTGTTTGGGTCAAAATAAATATTCCCGCCGGATACGGCATAAGGTATCTTCGTTTCCCCGTAAGCGGCGGCCGGGAGTTTCCCTATGGGAGAAATGCCAAAAACAAACGATGCGACTATCAGCATAGTGAGAATGACAGTTGTGATCTTCTTTTTCAATGAGTACAAGTCCTATCTTATTCGGTTCTTAATCTTGTTTCGAAAAACAGTGTCGGCGCAAGATACCGTTTGGCAGGCAGAAGAGCTGAAAGAGATTTTTCTATGAAAGCTTTGAACCGTAGAGATTTCTATCTTTAATTATAAAGCATCGTTTTGGATCTGTCAATGAAAATCCCTTAGAAAAGCGGTTTGCTCATGAAAAAGCCGGAAACACAGGAAGTGGCCTTATGTTTCCGGCTTATGCTATTTTTATTCGTAATGTGCGCGGCAGCCGCCAATATATTTGGGGCGGGTAAACGCGGCGTTAACTCTGGCGTTCCCAATCTGCCGGATTTCGGTGCGCAGGGGAACGGCAACCGCTTTTAAATGCATCCCGATCAGGGTTTCTCCAATATCAATCCCTGCTTTTGCCTGAACCGATTCGACCGCTACCGGATCTTCGAAATAGGTATAGGCCATGGTGGCAAACGAGCCGCCTGCTTTGGGTTTAGGAACAACCGAGACCGGTTCATATCCGTATTTTTCTGCGGCGACCCGTTCGATGATCAGCGCGCGGTTCAGATGTTCGCAGCACTGAGCGGCAAGGAAGATTTTTTCTTTCTGCACCATCGGATAGAGCACAGAGAATACCGCTTCTGCCGTTTCTACGCTGGAACCTTTTCCGATCTGTTCTCCCCGGATTTCACTGGAGGAACAGCCGACCACCAGCAGGTCGCCCTCTTTTAGACTCGCTTTTTTTATGACTTCGCAGAAAAGCTGCTGCGTTTGTTTTTTTATTTCTTCATACATGGTTATGGGTCGCCTTTCTTTTGCATGAAATTAAGAACGCCGGATTATTGACAGGATGAAATCGAACCGTTTCTTTTCCGATCAGGTTTCCGGCACGATTTTTGTCTTTCTGAAAATTGTGAGCAGGATTACCGAGAGGATAATGCCGGCAAGCCCCTGCATCGAATCAGACGGAATACTCGAAGCCGCCGGAAGAATGCCGTAGCCTTCTTCCATAAAAGCGCTGAGGATGAAGGCGTTATAGACAAAGTAGCCTGCCACCATAAAAAGTTCTCCTCCGATTCCCGAAACAATAGCTGGAAAAAGGAACGCGCTGTTTTCTTTTTTTGCTGTCATAGCCCGGAAAATTAGAGCCGCAATTACCGCAACTCCTGCTTTGATGAGAAATGTTCCCGGGACGTAATGGGTGTATCCGGCAATCAGATCGGCCAGTCCGGCGCCGATCCCTGCGGCCGCAGCGCCGTAAAAAGGCCCTAAAAGAAAGGCCGCCAGCAGAATGATTCCGTCTCCTAAATTAGCGTATCCTGTCGGCGAGGGAACTTTGATGACCATGGTCGCCACACAGACCAGCGCTGCAAACATAGCGGTTAGCATCATTTTAGTCAGTTTGTTGCTTTTCGTATTCATTGTGTGCCGTTCCTTTCTTTTCCGGATGTTTAAAAAATCCGGTTTTTTCTTTTTTATCTTCAGCCGGGGTATCCAGCAGCAGAAACATAAATACGGTCAGCATTCCAAAGGGAATCGGAGAAAATTCTGCCGGTTCAATCAGCGAAACCAGGCAGACGCCGATGAAGCAGAGTGTAAAAATCGGCATGGTTCGGTCTATTTTCCGGAACAGCACGGTGACTCTTGTGACCAGCTGATAGACATAAGCGGCAATGCCGAGTATTCCCATGCTTGCCATTACCTGAACCGGTGCGTTATGATACCATGACATTTCAAACGGTTTTGGTGTATAAAGGTCGTAATTACCGGTGTAGCCGATTCCTTTTCCGAAAAAGGGAGCATTTCGGAAATCTTCGATTCCGCGCAGGATCAGAAGTGTTCTTTTTTCGTCTTTTTTTACCATTCCGTCGGAAATGCGGTGTGCGTAAAAGCTCATAAACCGTTCAATATTGAACAGGCAGAACATAATCAGCACAAAGACGATCGCAAGATTAATTGCCCGGCAGTCTTTTTTGATAACAAGCAGATATAGCATGCCGAGAAAAAACTGGATTCCGCCGAGCATCAGTCCGCCCCGGGAACCGGTCAGAAAACAGCAGCCGACGATCAGCAGTGCGGCGAGGATATGCCAGTTATTTTTCCTCGCAAAGTAGAAAACCGAAGGCATGGTGATAACCAGCATGGTGGAAACCAGATTCCGCAGCGGATTGTCTTCCAGTTCTGCGGGGATTCTTCCTGTATACAGGACTTCCTGCAGATTGACAATAAAAATATGAATAATCAGAAAACAGCAGAACAGGGAAACACCATATAAGATTCCGATAAACAGTTTTTTTGATTCTTCGTACCGGTCTGCCGGAATCATTTTTTTGCAGAGAATGTAAAACAGAACCATGCCGAAGCCCAGCGCTGTCAGATAGTAGAGGTTCCATGGCGAAAAATATTCTTCTTTGGTGATCGAACCCAGACCGCCCAGCAAAACGGCGGCTGTGACGAAAATCAATCCCAGAAACGTGCCGCCCGGCCGGAAAGGAATCTTTGCGATCACGCAACGGAGAATCATTGCCGCAACGGGGATTGCAAGAAGCGGGATATAGGGGATAAATTTGGAAGAAACGAGAAACCACCGGAAAACGATGGCACAGGCTGTCAGGCAGGGGGCGAGGGCGCTGACGGGATTTTCAGATAAAAACAGAGAAAGCGTTATTAGGGTAACAAAAACTACTATGCCGGTAACGCCCAGATCGAAAATAACGATCGGCACGCCTGCGAGAAAAGAGAGCAGAAGAAAAATTTTCCCCGAAAAAAATCTTTTTACATCGTTCATAGACAACTGTAAATTCCTTCTATCCAATTCAGAGGAGCCGGTATTCCGGCCTTTAAAAAAGTTATGAGAGTTCTTTGTAACTGTCCAGATTATCCGGATAGGAAAGTTCTTTTTCGCTGCCCGGGTTCAGGAACTTCAGCGTATAGCGATAGTCTACCGAAGTTTTTTCTCCGGCAATGGTAATGTTCAGAACAAAAGAAATTTTAAATTCGGAAATATACCCGTTTTTCAGAAGATAATTCGTGGTTACGTCGGAAAAATTCAGCTGATCCAGATAGTTTTCTTCCTCTTTGATGGGATCAAAATAATTTTCCGGCAGAAAATCAACCATTTCCTGTTTGAATTCATTCCCGGCGAAAACGGCGGCAATCTCCGTTCCGTTTTCGGTTTCAGACATCGATGCCCGCGCCAGCATATCGTTTGTATACCGGAGATATTTGAAAACATAACGGTACGGTTTCAGGTCGTCTTTTGTCGGATTGGACAGTTTTGCTTTTTCATTCATCGTGGCGGTATAAAGCGTGCCGTCTTTATAGTAGACATTCGAGGCAAGGGTAAATCCGTACAGGCTGGTTGAGGCTGCCGCAGTAAAACCGGTCATTTCACCATCGGTCATGGTTGCCTGCAGGTCGGTTGTGGTGATTGAGGCCAGCGTGCTGTTTGTTTCGCCCTGGGGAATATCTGCTTTCATCACGTAGTTTTCTTCCGATGAGATATCGATATAAGGGAGCGCATCGGTTTTCTGCGCGGCTTCGTTGAAGGTTTTTTCTATATTGTTTTGGTCAAGGCTCAGCCCGCAGGAGGAAGCGGTGCAAAGAAAAACCGCCGCGGCGGTAAGAAGCAAAAAAAATCTTGTTTTTTTCATGAAAGTCGTTCCTTTCTTTTTTCGGTTCGATAAAGCAGCCCGTTCTGTCGGTGAAAGTCGTCCGTTTATTTTTTTATTTTATCACAGAACCCCTGGTTTGTCAAGATTTTTCGGGATTTCCCCCGCTTTGGGGAACCGGCAGACTGCGAAATACTTCCTCGGCGTCTTCGCCGGTATATTGCGGCATATATTTCTGCATGGCGCCGAATACTTTCCGGCTTCGCTGTTCGGCTTTTACCGGATCATCGGGATACACGCTCGGCGCCTGCGGAAAACCGGCGAGACAAATTGCCTGCGGCAGGGTAAGTTCCGAAGGCGTTATGCCGTAATAATATTCGGCGGCGGCTTGGATTCCGTATTGATTATTCCCAAAATAAATGATATTCAGGTAAAGCGTCAGGATTTCTTCTTTGGAATAGCGTTTTTCCAGTTCAAAAGCGACAAAGGCCTCGGCAATCTTGCGGGACATCTTTTTTTCCTGTGTAAAATAAAAATTCCGCGCCAGCTGCTGCGTAATCGAACTTCCGCCGCCGACGACTTCGCCTTTCATCATGTTGATAATCGCCATTTTTGCCGTTGCATAGGGATCAATGCCGGCATGACTGTAAAACCTGTGGTCTTCAATCGCAACAATCGCGTCTTTCATATAAGGGGAAATTTCTTCGTAGGGGACATAATCTTCGGCGTCCTGAATCTGCTGAACAATATCTTCTATTCCTCTTTGCGCGGTAACACGGTCATAGATGTAATAACCTTCTCCAACCAGGATCGCGATACCGACGGCGGCTGTCATGACGGCGATAACAAAGAGTGAAAACAGAATTTTAGCAAAAATTTTTATTTTTTTATTTTTCATCCGCAATTCCTTTTCTTTTTTTGCTTCAAAAGGTCTTGTTGGCTTATTTTACAGTTTTGACATTTTATATTTGAAACGGTTGCCCGAAAAAGCGTGAAATCGTGAATAAAGAACAAATTTCTGTTTTTTATTGTATCATATATATAAGGCAAAACCGTGCCTTTTTTTGAATGACAAAAATAGTTTGAAATTTTTCTGTTGACAAATACATGAATATATGATATCATGAATACATGAACAATCAATCATATATTGAACTGCTCTTTTTTTCAGGAGCGGAGCAGGAACGGAGGATTTTATGGCGCAGATAAAGAAAAGCGACAAACCGGAGGTCTTGGAAGCGATGGCCGATCTTTTCAAAGTTTTTGGAGACGGAACGCGGATTAAAATTTTATATGTTCTCTTTGAGAGCGAAACAAAAGTCTGCGATATTGCCGCAAAGCTTTTTATGACGCAGTCATCGATTTCTCATCAGCTCCGGATTCTGAAACAGGCCGGATTGGTCAAAGGCCGTCGCGAGGGTAAGACGGTTTGGTATTCGCTGGCCGACGATCACATTCAGACGATTTTTAATCAGGCGTTCGATCATGTTACCGAAGAAGCGTAAAGGGGGAGAAGAAAAGATGGAACAGTCTTTTGAAAAACAAAAAGAGAAAGAGGCGCATATTTGCAGCGAACCGAAATCAGAGCACTGTCACAACGCTGGTTGCTGCGATGCGGATTCCTGTGGGAAGGAACATCATGATGAATCTTGCTGTCACGGCCATGCGCATGAAGAGGGCTGCGGCTGTTCGCACGGGGATGCAAAATTCGACCGAAAAACGGTTGCGGAGACGGTTGTTTGCCTGCTGTTTGCCGCGGCCGGAATCGCGGTTCAGTCAGTTACGGCCTGGTATTATGCGCTTCCGTTCTTTTTGGTCGCCTATTTTGTCATTTCCTATCCGGTTTTGCGGGAGACCTTGGAAAATGTACGGAAAGGCCAACTTTTTGACGAAAATTCATTAATGACAATCGCTACGATCGGTGCTTTTTTTCTCCGGGAGTTTCCGGAAGCGGTGGGGGTTATGCTGTTTTTCCGGATCGGAGAATTGATTCAGGGGATTTCTGTCGGAAAGTCCCGCCGTTCTATTCACAGCCTGATGGCTGTACGTCCTGATTTTGCAAGGGTTTTGCGGAACGGAAACTGTATTTCTGTTTCTCCTGCCGAGGTCTCTGTTGGGGAGCTGATTGAAGTCCGTGCCGGGGAACGGATTCCGCTTGACGGCGTTGTCGAAAACGGCGGCGGATATCTGGATACCTCGGCCATTACGGGCGAGCCGGTAAAAAAACGTGTTGCGGAAGGGGATGAGGCGCTGAGCGGCTGTATCAGCAGCGACGGCGTACTGCTTCTTCGGGTTACACGGCCTTTCGCCGAAAGCACGGTTTCCCGTATCCTGAAAATTGTAGAAGACTCTTCGGCGCAGAAAGCGCCGACCGAAAAATTTATCACAAAATTCTGCCGTTATTATACGCCTACGGTTGTGGCTGCCGCCGTTGCCGTTGCCGTTGTTCCTTCGCTGATCTGGGGAGACTGGGCGCATTGGATTCATGCTGCGCTGACTTTTCTTGTTATTTCCTGTCCCTGCGCGCTGGTTCTTTCGGTGCCTTTATCGTATTTTTGCGGAATCGGCGCCTGCTCCCGAAAGGGCGTCCTGGTGAAGGGCGGTGTTTATCTGGAAACCGCAGCAAAACTTTCCGGCGTGGCTTTTGATAAGACCGGAACATTGACCTACGGGGATTTTCAGGTGCGGGAGATTGTCCCGGAATCGGCCGCCGATCCGATTCTGGAATGCTGCGCCGCTGCCGAATATTATTCGAATCATCCAGTTGCTGAGGCGGTACGGGAACGGTTTCAGGGAAAAATCGATCCTTCCGACCTTTCCGGATTTTCCGAAATTGCCGGCCGGGGGGTTACGGTTTGCTACCGGGGACGGAAAGTGCTCGCAGGAAATCGGAAATTTTTTGAGGAAAACGGGATTGCCGCAGTTTTTCCGCAAACTTCGGGGACGGAAATTCATGTTGCCTGCGACGGTCAATATCTCGGTACGCTGACGGTTTCCGACCGGATAAAAGAAAATTCTGCGCTGGCCATTGAAGCTTTGAAAAAGGCCGGTATTCCGTCTCTTGCCCTGCTGACGGGCGATGCGGAAAAACCAGCGCGGGAGATCGCTTCCGAACTGGGCATTTCCGATGTTTATCCGGCGCTTCTGCCGAAGGACAAAACCGAGGTTTTTCAAAATATTTCAAAAGATAAGGTCTATGCATTTGTCGGAGACGGGATTAACGACGCGCCGGTTCTTACCGTTGCGCCGATCGGGATTTCTGTCGGCGGATTGGGCAGTGACGCTGCTGTCGAAGCCTCTGATGTGGTTCTGATGCGGGATGATCTGTCGGGGATTACCGTGCTGAAAGAGATCGGACGCAAAACCTGCCGGATTGTAAAGGGTAATGTGGCCATGGTTTTGTTCATTAAATTTATCGCAATGGCTCTCGGCGTTTTGGGAATCCTTCCGATGTGGGGCGCGGTTTTTGCCGATGTGGGCGCCTGCCTGCTTGCGATTTTGAACACGACGCTATTTCTTTCCGGAAAGAAAGACAGACAAAACTGATTTCATAAAAAGAAAAGCCTTCATGCATAGCATGAAGGCTTTTTATGGGTTGATGAATCAATAATACTGCGACTGGATTTCTTCAAACATTTCAAAGTATTCGTTGTACGAACCGGTTGCAACCGAGGTGATCACGCTGATCAGCCAGAGCCCGAAGACGATTGAGGAAATAATCAAACCTGCGATGGCAATGCCGCGTTTATCGGATTTCAGACCGAGAATTCCGCAGATAATGCCGGGGATTGCGGTAATTCCGCAGCAGCAACAAACAAAGCTGACGATACCGAGAATCAGTGAGGCGATTGCTGCTCCGCCGCCGCTGGTATTTCCGTTGGCATTTACAATCGTTGCATTGAACACCTGCTGATTCGGGTTTTCCGGAATCGTGTAGGTGTAGGCGTTTGCCGGGGTAGGATCAGCGGATACGGTTTGTTCGGGTTCGTTGTTTACCGTTTCTCCGCAGGAGGAACAGAATTTTGCGCCGTCATCCAATGGGGCGCCGCATTTCGGACAAAACATTTCTGATAAATCTCCTTTCAGAATAAAAAATGGAACTGCCGGACGGCAGACTGGTTTAAAGAAAAAAGCCGCAAACAACCTGCAAAGCACCAGCGATGCGTCAGATTGTTTTGTCGGCTTTTTCAGGTTTCTGGTGACCCGTAGGGGAGTTGAACCCCTGTTACAGCCGTGAAAGGGCCGTGTCTTAACCACTTGACCAACGGGCCGGATTTTTTGACGCGCCTGCGCCGGGTAGAAGATTCTTTGCCGGGGAAAAATGGTGACCCGTAGGGGAGTTGAACCCCTGTTACAGCCGTGAAAGGGCCGTGTCTTAACCACTTGACCAACGGGCCGGAAAAAAATGACGCTGAATCCTCAACAGGTCCAGCGTCATGCTGGTAGCGGAAGCTGGATTTGAACCGGCGACCCTTCGGGTATGAACCGAATGCTCTGGCCAACTGAGCTATTCCGCCATAAGGCTGTTCCTATAAAAGGGCTTCTCCGACAGGAACGCCTATATATTATACAGGATTTTTCATTCTTTGTCAATATCTCTTTGTTACATGTTTTGGTTATTTGTGTAACAAAAAACAGAAATATCAGACCTCTTTTTCTTCGTCCAAATACGAAGCGATCAGATCCGCCGCATAAAACAGCAGCGTTTCCGGATGTTTTTCATTGACGGTCTGCAGCAGGTTCCGGTATTCGTAATCTTCGCCCCCGTAAGGCCCCATGTGGTAGTATATAATCAGTTCTTCCTGAAATTTAATTGATATGAATTTTCGGAGCATCCGAACCGACCGGGGGGAATGGGGCAGGGGAACCGCCGGGTTTTTATTGGTGCTCCAGACGTCGTATGCTTCCCATTTTCCGTCGACTTTGCGGTTTCGGGATTCTTTTATGTAATAATTTGCTTTGCAAAGATCGTGGCAGAGTGAAGTGATGATGATACTGTCCTCTTCCATTTGGATATTTTTCATTTCGAGAAGTTTTTTGAAGTTCTTGTAAACATTCAGCGTATGATCCAGCAGCCCGCCCTCAAAATTGTTGTGGAACTTGCTGGAAGCCGGCGCCGTAAAGAAGTCTGATTTATTTTCAAGAAAATCGATCAGGTCTTCAATTCCTTCGCGGTTTGTTGACCGCAGCAGGTTAATGAACAGTTCTTTTTGTTCGTTTATGGTTTCGTTTGGCATAAGTACGCCGCCTTTCTCCGGATGATAGTTTATCGGGTCTGGCCGTTTCCTAAAACGATATATTTATCGCTGGTCAGCGCTTCGAGACCCATCGGCCCTCTGGCGTGCAGTTTCTGGGTGGAGATTCCGATTTCCGCGCCGAGACCGAAAGCGTTTCCGTCGGTAAACCGTGTTGATGCGTTCACATAAACTGCAGCCGAATCCACTTCGCGCAGAAACCGCTGGGCGTTTTCATAGCTGTTTGTGATAATGGCTTCGCTGTGGCCGGTTCCGTATTTATTGATATGATTGATCGCTTCTTCAAGCCCGTCTACAATTTTCACCGAAATGATATAATCCAGGAATTCAGTGTAATAATCTTCTTCTTTTGCCGCTTTGCAGGGAATGATTTTTGCGGTTCTGTCGCAGCCGCGGAATTCCACGTTTTTTTCTTTCAGCGCCGCCCAGATCAGCGGCAGCAATTTTTCCGCAATATTTTTATGAATCAGCAGTGATTCTGCGGCGTTGCAGACCGAAGGGCGCTGTGTTTTTGCATTGTAGACGATTTCGGTCGCCATGCTGAAGTCACAGCCGTCATCGGCGTAAATGTGGCAGTTCCCGGTTCCGGTTTCAATCACGCTGACCGTTGCATTTTCTACGACCGTCCGGATCAGCCCGGCGCCGCCGCGGGGAATCAGCACATCAACGTAGCGGTTCAGTTTCATGAGCTGCTGCGCCGTTTCGCGGGATGTATCGGTGACCAGCTGTACGGCGTTCGGCGTAACCGATGTCCGTTCCAGCGCTTTCTGAATGGTTTTGGTAATGGCGATGTTGGAGTGGATGGCTTCTTTTCCTCCCCGCAGAATAACGGCGTTTCCTGTTTTCAGGCAGAGCGCCGCGCAGTCTGCCGTAACGTTCGGGCGGGATTCATAAATAATGGCAATGACCCCGATCGGAACGCGCATTTTCCCGATTTGCAGACCGTTTTCCATTCTCCTCATGTCCCGGATTTCTCCCACCGGCGATTTCAGCGCCGCAACTTCCCGCACGCCCTGTGCGATCTGGTGGATTCGTTCTTCGGTGAGCAGCAGGCGGTCGATCATGATTTCCCTGATCCCGTTTTCCTGCGCTGCGAGGATATCCTTTTGATTTTCCGCTAAAATTTCTTCGCTGTTTTCTTCCAGCGCGTCGGCCATAGCGGAAAGCGCGAGATTAATCTCTGTTTGGCTGAGGCGCGCGGCGGTCCGTGCCGCTGCTTTTGCCTTTTGTCCCATGATTTCCAGTGACATTATGCCTGCTCCTTTGCTGTCTTTTTTGCCTTGAAATAGGTGCCGATCCCAGGTTTTCCTTCCAGAAAATCATAGATGATTTCCGGATTTTCTCCGCTTCCTATGTACATGGGGATTCCCTGTTCAGTAGCAATCGCGGCTGCTTTTACCTTGGTTGACATGCCGCCTGTTCCTTTGTTGGAACCGGGTGCGCCGGCAATCCGGCGGATATGGTCGGTAATTTCTTCTACGGTATGGATTTTTTCTGCATTTGGATTTTCTCTCGGATCTCCGTCATAAAGCGCATCGATATCGGTCAGCAGAATCAGAAGATCGGCGGCGATACATTCGGCGACAATGGCCGACAGCGTATCGTTATCGCCGAATTTGATTTCTTCGACCTCGACTGAGTCGTTTTCATTAACAATGGGAATACATCCGTAGCCAAGCAGGGCGTTGAAGGTGTTGATTACGTTGTTTCTCCGCTCTTCGCGGGAGGTGACGTCTTTGGTCAGCAGGATTTGCCCGACCTGACATCCGTAATCGGCGAACAGCCGGCTGTAAATGCTCATCAGTTCGCTTTGCCCGACTGCGGCAATCGCCTGTTTTTTCGGGGTTTCTTCCGGTTTTTGAGGGAGATTCATTTTTGCCGCACCGACCGCCATCGCGCCGGAGGAGACCAGGATGATTTCGTGTCCCTGGTTTTTCAGGTCGGAAAGTACGCGGATATATTTTTCGATCAGCCGAAGGTTGAGTTTTCCGGTTTTGTGGGTTAAGGTTGAAGAACCGATTTTGATAATGATACGCATGTTTTTCCGTCTTTCTTATTTTTGTCTGTAATAATAGCCGCCGTTATGCAGGGTTTCAAAAGAAAACCCCATGCCTTTCAGGCGTCCGATCGTATTTTCAAGCGAAGCGATGGTGTTTGAAAAATCGTGCATGAGAATCAGCGCTGTTTTATATTCTCCGCTCAGCCTTTTCCGTGCGCCGGAAACAATATTTTCGGTTGCTGCTGCGGCGGTTGTCGCCGAATTCCAGTCTTCGGAATCGACATTCCAGTCGGCTACCATGATGTTCCGTTTCTCAAATTCATCCATAATTTCATCAAAGATCGCGCCGTCGCCTCCGTACTGCTGGCAAAACTGCCAGGCCGAATAGGTGCCTCCGGGAAGACGGGCGATTTCCGGCTTCTTTCCGGTTTTTTCCTCAATCAGCGCCGAGGCTTTGTCAAAGTCGGCGAAAAAAGCGTCCTTGCTCTGATACAGATCGGAATAAACATGGTTATAAGCATGGATCGCAATTGTATGTCCCTCATCGGCCATCCGCTGCAGCGCTTGAAGCGAGGCCAGGTTGTCCAGCTTGGAGGCAACGACGAAAAAGGTTGCCTTGATATCATATTGTTTGAGAATATCGAGGATTTTCAGCGTGTTGGTCGACGGGCCATCGTCAAAGGTCAGAAAGGCGGTTTTTTCCGTCCGGTACCGCGCCATTTCCTCCAGATACTCTTTTTTTACCGTCAGGGTTTCCTTTTCGGGGGAAAGTTCGGCGATTTTTTGTTCCAGTTCGCCGATTTCCGCTTCATATCCTTTTTGGATTTCCGCTAGGTTTTCCGCATCGGCAAGATATTTTTTTGCGGCGTCTTTTTGGTTTATTCCGGCAAAACCGAATACAACGGCCAGAAGCAGACCCAGAAAGGTAATGACCAGACAAAGAATTTTCATTGGTCGATCCTCCTTATGAAAGTTCGGCGATCTTTTGTTTGAGACCGTCGATTTCCGAAATCAATGTCTGATAGGCTTCGTTTTTTGTTTCCTGGAGATGCTTTGCGTTTTCTTTTGCCGTTTCCGCCGCCTGGTAGGTCTCTGCCGCTTTGTTTTTTTCGGCTGAGGCGAAGAAAAAGGAAACCACAGCCGCCGAAGCGATCAGAACGGCGCAAACTGCCGTAATCAGAAAAAACAGAAATCCTGAACGGAATCGCCGCATATGTTCGGTCGGACCCGCGCTGTATTTTCTTGCCATGTTAATTCCTCCGGTTGATGTGTTGGGTTCAGGCCGTCCTTTTTTCCGGATCGTATTCTGAAAAAAAAAGAAGACGCAGCCCGGAAAGTCTTTTTCTGTCAGACTTTCTGTGTATAGTATATCACATTTTTATCGCTATTTCAAGCAAATTTTTACCGAAAATCCGACAAAAATCCAACGTTAAGCCAACGCGGTCTGCGTTGCCTGCCGCATAAAATCAATCCCTTTCTGGGCGTCTTGCAGCGGCGTGCTGTCGGGGGAAACATCCTGTTCAACAATCAGCCACTCTACCTGACATTCTTCCGCGGCGCGGAGAATCCCGGGCATGTCCTGGCAGCCCTGGCCGACAGGCCGGAATTCAAACCCTTCGGTATAGGCTTTTGTCCGCTGTTTTCCGTCCCGCATATAGTAAACTTTTTCCGGATCGGCGTCGGGTAGAATCGCATAGTCCTTGAGGTGGATCAGTTTGGCTCTGCCTTTGTATTTCCGGATATATTCAACGGGGTCTTCTCCGGATACCTTGATCCAGCATACGTCAAGTTCCGGATTCAGCTCCGGTATTTTTTCGAACATATAATCGAGCCCGTACCGGCCTTTATAATTTTGGAATTCTCCGTCGTGGTTATGATAGAAAAGCTGAATGCCCAGTTCTTCTTTAAGCTTTAACCCGGTTTCCCGGTATTGCTCAAGGCGTTCTTCATAATGTTCTCCGTTCGGCGCGTATTCCTCCGGTTCGTAGGGAATGACCGAATAGCGGCAGCCGATTCCCTGGAACATATCCGCCCAGAAATCAAATTCGTTGATCCAGGTGTTGATTCCCTGGTGGCTTGACACCGCCTGTAATCCCAGCCGGTCAAGCGCGTCTTTTATTTTTTCCGCAGGCTGGTCGTAAAAACCGCAGAATTCAACGCCGTCATATCCCATCTGTGCCACCTGCTCCAGTGTTCCGTAAAAATCTTTCTCCATTTCGTTGCGCAGCGAATACAGCTGCATCGCGACCGGTTTGGCGCTCTTCATATTCTATTCCTCCCAATATCTTTCGTCTCTTATTTCCTATTTCCTTATTTTAACTGAATATGCCGGGAAAGTCAAGAGGAAAAAGACGGGTTAATTTGAAAAAAAATCAAATATTTTTCCTTCTTTAAAGATTGACAATTTTTCTTTGGTAATATATAATAAAGATTATGAATGTTCAGGGCGGTTTTCCGCCTGAAAACCGAAAAGGAGCCTTTAATGGAAAATATCCGAAATTTTTGTATCATCGCCCATATCGATCACGGAAAGTCTACCCTCTGTGACCGGATTCTGGAATATACCGACACGGTTGCAACCCGGGATATGGAGGAGCAGCTGCTGGATAATATGGATTTGGAGAAAGAACGGGGCATTACGATAAAAGCCCGGGCGGTTAAGCTCCATTATAAAGCAAGCAACGGCAATGATTATATTTTTAACTTGATTGATACGCCGGGACACGTCGATTTTAATTATGAGGTCTCCCGGTCTCTGGTCGCCTGCGACGGCGCGATTCTGGTTGTCGACGCTTCGCAGGGAATTGAGGCGCAGACATTGGCGAATACCTATCTGGCCATTGAAAATAATCTGGAAATCGTTCCCGTCATCAATAAAATCGATCTGCCCAATGCCGATCCGCCAAGGGTTATTAAAGAAATTGAAGATATTATCGGGATTCCCGCCGAGGATGCGCCGCTGGTTTCGGCCAAGGCCGGAATCAATATCGAACAGGTTCTCGAACAGGTTGTTGCCATGATCCCCGCGCCGAAAAAGGGGGGCGACCGTCTCCGCGCGCTGATTTTTGATTCGGTTTATGATTCTTACCGGGGCGTAATCGTCTATGTCCGTCTGTTCGGCGGAAAAGTCCGCGCCGGCGACCGGATTCGCATGATGGCGACCGGGGCGGAGTTTGATGTTGTTGAGGTCGGTTATCTCCGGCCTTTCGGTTACGAGGCCGCGCCGGAAATCTGCGACGGGGAAGTCGGCTATATTATGGCGAGCATCAAAACCGTCCGGGATACCCGTGTCGGCGATACGGTCACGCTGGCTTCGGCGCCGGCGGAAGAACCGCTGCCGGGCTATAAAAAGGTAAATCCCATGGTCTTTTCCGGTATTTATCCTGCCGACGGTTCGAAATACGGCGATTTGCGGGACGCTTTGGAGAAATTACAGCTCAATGACGCTTCGCTTACTTTTGAGGCAGAAAATTCAACCGCTCTCGGTTTCGGTTTCCGCTGCGGATTTCTGGGGCTTTTGCATATGGAAATTGTGCAGGAACGGATTGAACGGGAATATAATCTGGATATTATTACCACCGCGCCGAGCGTGGTTTACCGGATCACCAAAACCGACGGCGAGGTTGTTTATATTGACAATCCTTCGGCTTATCCCTCGCAGGGGGAGATTCAGAAATCGGAAGAACCGTTTGTCAATGCGGATATCATTACCCCTTCGGAATATACCGGCGCGGTGATGGATCTTTGCCAGGAACGGCGGGGAACATTTAAAAATATGCAGTATATCGATGAAAACCGGGTGAATATTCATTACGATCTTCCGCTGAATGAAATAATTTATGACTTTTTCGATGCGCTCAAATCCCGCACGAAGGGATATGCTTCTTTTGATTATGAATTTAAGGGATATGTGCCGGGCGAACTGGTAAAGCTGGACATCCTTCTGAACGGAGAGGTTGTCGATGCGCTTTCCTTTATTGTCAACAGCGAACGGGCCTATTCCCGGGGGCGGCGGATTGCCGAAAAACTGAAAGAACACATTCCCCGCCAGCTGTTTGAAGTCCCGATTCAGGCCGCCGTCGGCGGAAAGGTGATTGCGCGGGAAACCGTTAAGGCCATGCGGAAAGACGTGCTGGCAAAATGTTACGGCGGCGATATTACCCGGAAGAAAAAGCTTCTTGAAAAACAGAAGGAAGGAAAAAAGCGGATGCGTCAGCTGGGTTCCGTTTCGGTTCCGCAGGAGGCATTTATGGCTGTACTGAAGCTGGATGAGTAGCGGCGGTTCCTCCTTGTCGCAGGGGGAAGGACTGCGCCGGGGCGTTTATCTGCATATTCCCTTTTGCGCTTCTAAATGCGGTTATTGCAATTTTTATTCCTGCGTTGCGGCGAGGTCGGTTCAGGAAACCTATGTTTCCGCTCTTTGCCGTGCGGTGGAGACAGCCGGTACGGGGGAAGAAATCGCTACGGTTTATATCGGAGGCGGAACGCCTTCGGTTTTGCCGGAGGATGCGTTTGACCGAATCTTTTGTTCGCTCCGGCATGCGTTTGACTGTTCTCAGGCCGAGGAAATTACGGTGGAGTGTAATCCGGACAGTGCGGATGAGAATTTTTTTCAGCGGCTGAAGCATGCCGGCGTGAACCGGATCAGTATGGGCTGTCAGTCGTTTGTTGAGGAAGAACTGCAGCAGCTTGGCCGCCGGCATACGGCCGCGGATGCCCGTCGGGCTTTTCGGGCGGCAAGAAACGCAGGGTTTGACAATATTTCTTTGGATCTGATGCTGGCAATTCCTTTACAGACGAAAGAAAGCCTGACACGGTCTCTTCAGGCTGTTGCTGAACTTTCGCCGGAACATCTTTCAGCTTATCTTCTTAAAATCGAGGAAGGCACGCCTTTTTCTCGCAGACCGATCTTGCCGGACGATGATTTGGCCGCAGATTTGTATTTGCTGGCCTCTGAATTTCTTTCCTGTAAAGGTTATGAACATTACGAGGTGTCGAATTTTGCCAGAAAAGGGTTCCGGGCAAAACACAATTCCGCCTATTGGCAGGGCCGGGAATATTATGCATTCGGCCCGGGTTCCTATGGCTATCTCTGCGGCGAGCGGTTTTTCTGGGAGGCTGATCTTTCCCGGTTTTTATCGGGAACACCCCGAAGAATTATAGAGGAACGGCTGTCGGCGGAGGATATCCGCAGGGAAAAACGGATACTTTCTCTTCGGACGTCGGATGGCGTAAAGGTCGATGGCTTGACATATGAACAGGCCGCCTACCTGAACGGATTGATTCCTTCGGGGCTGGTCAAAGCTTCGGACGGCCGGTTTTCCCTTACGCCTTCCGGTTTTTTGGTTTCCAATGAAATTCTCTCACATCTTTTTTAAATCAGAACGGTAAAACGGTTTTTTTGATCATTTTTATGCCGCTTACAGGCGGCGGAATGGAGTTTATGATGTTTGTTATTTCCCAAAACAGAGACAGTGATTATTCAATTATTCTTCGCCGGAACGCTTCCCCTTCCGAAAAAACGGCGATGAAGGAACTGAAAAAATATCTTTTTCAGATTTCCGGCGCGATGCTCCCCCATTATACCGAAGGGTATTCCGAAGCGGCGCATGAGATCGTTCTCGGTTATACCAGCCGCGGCGGTTATACCGAAGAGGATATCCGGGAACTGGGTGAGGAAGGATTTTTGATTAAAAATGAAGCGGAGAAGATTTTTATTCTCGGCAGCTCTGTCCGCGGGGTTCTTTACGGCGTTTATACCTTCCTTGAAAAAATTCTCGGCTGCCGTTTTTATACCAATGATTTTGAGAAAATTCCGAGAAAAGAAACGCTTGCTCTGGAAAACTTCTGCCTGAAGGAAACGCCGGTTTTTGAATACCGGAATTCCTACTGGTTTCCGGTTACCGATGAAAAGATCAGCGCAAAACTGAAGATCAACGGCTGTCATGGCAGAGAGATTTCTCCGGAATATGGCGGCGGAATTGTCTATGTCGGCGGTTTTGAACACACCATCGGCTGGCTGAGCGGGCAGTGTCCCGAAGGGGAACGCGCCTGGACGCAGCCCTGTCTGTGTGATGAAAAAGTGTATCAGACCGTTATCGGCAATATCCGGAAAAAGCTGGAGCAGCATCCCGACGCCCGCCTGGTGTCGATTACACAGAACGACGGAACCACCGGCGCATGCCAGTGCGAAAAATGCCGGAAGATCAACGAACCTGCCGGCAGTGATATGGGTACGATGCTTTCTTTTGTCAACCGCATTGCAGACGAACTCGGGCCGGAATATCCGAACCTGAAATTCGATACCTTCGCTTACCGCTCGACCCGCCGTCCGCCCAAAGGCATTGTTCCCCGCGATAATGTGATTATCCGGCTGTGTTCGATTGAATGTTGTTTTCGCCATCCGATTGAAGAATGTTCCGAAACGCCGGGACATCCGGAACTGACCGATAAATTTTCCGACGATCTGTTGGCCTGGTCGAAATTGGCGAAAAATCTGTATGTATGGAATTATACCACCGACTTTACGAATTTCCCGGTTCTTTATCCGAATTTTGCAGCGCTGCGTAAAGATGCGGCCTTTTTTGCCCGCCACGGCGCGCAGGGGCTTTTTGAGCAGGGAAATTATGCTTCGCCGAACGGGGAGTTCGGAGAACTGCGGGGCTATCTTCTTGCACGGCTTCTCTGGGATCCGTATATGAGCCAGGAAACCTATGAAAATTACATAAAGGAGTTTCTTTCCGATTATTATGGCCGGGGCGGAAAGGCGGTCGGCGAATATTTGCTCGCGGCGCATCAGCATTCCGAAGATTCTCATTTCGGTATTTATTTTGATAATCCGACGCTTTATGTCTATAATCACGATTGTCCGACAAGATTGGAAGGCGCCTATGATTTTGCCGCAAAGGGTGACGAACTCTTTGACCGGGCGGAAAAAGAGGCCGAGAACGATATCGTTCTTGCGCATATCCGCCGCAGCCGGATTCAGTTGATTGATTATAAGCTGTTTATCTGCCGAGATCATATAAATGAATTAGAACAGCAGCCGGGAAATGAGGAGAAAATTGCGGAACTCAAAGCCGAAATTGTTTCTCTGAACCGTAAGATTTTTGAATATATGCGGAAATATGGGATTACGCATAACTGCGAATTTCATCCGATGGAAGAGGTTTCCGAACCGGATTTCAGCGGCGTCAGTTTCCTCTGGCGGACCGATGATGAATTGGAAGCCGACGGGAAGAAATAAAAGTATAATTGGGCTGGGAAGAAGTTCTGTCAAAGCAGAACTTCTTCCAATTTTAAAGAAATTGTTAACTATCGAAATAAGACTTGACAAATGGGTCTGTTTGCTGTATAATGATAGCGTTCTTGATTTGCGGGTGTAGTTCAGTGGTAGAACCCTAGCCTTCCAAGCTAGTTGTGTGGGTTCGATTCCCATCACCCGCTCCAAAAAAAGAAACAACGAGAAACCGTTGTTTCTTTTATTTTTTATTGTAATTTCAATATTTTTAAACCCTCTGTTTTCTCAAAAAAGAAAAATATTTTCTTGAAAATGGGAATGATTTGTGCCAAAAACAAACGTTTTGTGCCACGAAAATGTGCCACGGAATCGGTCTTTGAACCGGTGAGAAATTTTTTATAAAATGATGTGCCGTTGTTTTTTGAAAGGGACAGGTAGTATGATGAAAAATATCATGTTAGGCAAAACGGAACTGTCGGTGCCGCAAATAGCGATCGGTTGTATGCGGATGAGCCGACTTACCGTGAGTGAAGCGGAGAAATACATAAACACTGCGCTTGAAAACGGCGCGAA
This sequence comes from uncultured Clostridia bacterium, assembly GCA_948443805.1. Lineage (GTDB taxonomy): Bacteria > Bacillota > Clostridia > Oscillospirales > UBA644 > CAOJUB01. Next base: position 250,855 of record CAOJUB010000001.1, read on the forward strand.
TTTTTTTGACCATGCAGATATCTACGGCGGCGGAAGCAGCGAGGAAATTTTCGCTAAGGCCGTTAAGATGTCTCCCGCCGTTCGCCAAAAACTGATTCTACAGTCAAAGTGCGGAATAAGAAGCGGCAGGTACGATTTTTCTAAGGAACATATCGTTTCCTCTGTCGATGGAATTTTAAAGAGGCTGAAAACCGATTATCTTGATGTTTTGCTGCTGCACCGTCCCGATACGTTGGTTGAACCCGAAGAAGTGGCGGAAGCCTTTGATAAGCTTTATCGTGAGGGCAAGGTTCGTCATTTCGGCGTTTCCAATCATAATCCGATGCAGATGATGTTGCTTGAAAAATATCTGAATCAAAAAATTGCGGCAAATCAGCTTCAGTTCAGCATAACCAATTCAACCATGATAACGGCGGGGTTTCATGTGAATATGGAAGATGCCGCCGCCGTCAACCGCGACGGCAGCGTGCTGGATTTCTGCCGTCTTCACGATATCACCATACAGCCCTGGTCGCCCTTTCAGTACGGATTTTTTGAGGGCGTTTTTATAGGCAGTGAGAAATACCCGGCGCTGAATGAAACGCTGAATGAAATCGCAGGAAAATACGGCGTTTCTCCGATAACCGTTTCGCTCGCCTGGATTCTTCGCCATCCGGCAAAAATGCAGCCGGTAATCGGTACGATGAACGAGGGAAGACTGAAGGAATGTTTGAAAGCCGCAGATATCACTCTCACACGAGAGGAATGGTATCAGATCTATCTTTCCGCCGGGAATGAGCTGCCGTAAGCAGATTGTTCGGCGGCAGACGGGCCGGTTTCAGCCGTTACGGCGGTGAAACTCGGTTTTCTGATTTTTGCATTTTCTGTACGGCTGCTCATTGAATCGTCATCGTATCTATGGAAAGGGCGCTCCCGGTTACGGGAGCGCCCTGTTTTTTTCTTTTATGCCGAGACCGGGGGAAGATTCGTTCCGGTATGTTTATTGGATTTCTTCTACCGTGAGGTTTTTCGGAATGTCGCAGCGTTTTGAATTGCATGCAAGGGTCGTTTCTGCGCTGCCTGAAAGGTCTTCCGTTACGTAATCACCTTCAATCGCTGCGAAATCTTTGGCGGATTCAATCAGATTTCCGGTGAACAGGATATGGCCGCCGTCTGCGGCGATGTGGTTTTCCGGAACCGAGTAAAAGAGATTGGCGCCAACGGAAAGATTCCCTCCGGACACGGTAAAGGCCGCTGAAACCGGGCTACGGAACACCGACGTCTGAATCTCTGCTTTTCCGGCGTTCATGGCCCAATAGGTTTTTTCGCCTTCTTCTCCGGAAAATACGGTGTTGGCAACAACGACCGTGCCGCTGTTCGATTTTTCTGTTGTCAGGCAGCTTCCGGCCTGTGCTTTGAGGGTGATATGCAGGTTGGAAAGCAGCGCCGTTGTGGTATTTTCAATGGTTACAGCGCTTTCCACACCGGAAAGAAACAGCCCTGCGGCTGCTGCTGTCGGCTTCCCGGAATTTGACGTGGTCTGTCCCGAAAGGGAAAGGCCGGTTTGCGCCAATGATACGGAATTGGAAAACATCCGGAGATTTTCTCCGCCGTAGCTGTAGATTGCCGTTTGCGTGTTTGGATTTTGTCCGTCCTGCGGCAGGAAATTGCAGTTTTTTATCAGGATATCCGAAGAGTTGATTGCCGCAACGCCGAACTGGGAAACCTGAGCCGTGCAGTTTTTTATCATTGCGCCGGTATGATTTTCCAGATAAATGCCGCCTCCGAAACCGGATATTTCGGTGTTTTTCAGCCGGAAACCGGAAGAATCTCTGCCGACCCGGACGGCATAGTCAGGATATCCGTCCATGTCTTCCGCCGATTGGCAGACTAGTTTGATTCCGGTAATCTGCGAGCCTTTTTCTGCGAGAATTGCTGCCGATTTCTCCGCATCGGCATTACGGAAAGAGAATACGGTAGCATAAGCGGAACCGTTTCCCTGTCCTACGCCGCAGAGCGCAACATTCGGTTTTAATTGAACGGCTTCCGGATCGAAATAGTATTCGCCTTCCTGAATCAGAACCACGCCGCCTTTGGCTCCGAGCGAGTCGATGGCGCTTTGCAGCGCTGCATTGTTGCTTTCCGCATCGGCCGACAGACCGAAGTCTTTGGCGTAAACGGCGCTGGCGGCTGCCGGCGCCGTTCTGTCAAGGAAGGAAAAATCTTCGGTTTTCTGCGGCGTCAGCGCGATTTCTTCCTGGCTGCTCTGCGCAAAGAAGTAGTCGGCGTTGGCGTAGGGGTCGCTGGCAAAGCGGTTGTTATAGAAAACGCCCAGCGCCGGGTTTTCAAAAACGCCGACGATTTCTTGATTCGAAAAGGTGTTGTTCATGGCTGCCACAACGCCGTCGGTCAGATGAAAGGCGCCCTTTCTCCAGCTGGAAACCGTACAGTTGGCAAAGGACATGTCGCCGGTTCCGGCAGAGACAAAACATTCATAGGTTCGGTTCGGAAAAGTGCAGGTGTTAAAACAGATCTGCGTTTTGAAATTTTCTCCCGCGCGGACAATACTGGAATCCATCAATCCGGTCGAGCGCAGGTCGGAAAGATTGACCGCCATGCCGCCCTGGCCGAGACTTTCCACCGAAAAGACTTCAACGTTGTTGGCGGTGAAAAGCGAGGTAACCGAGAGAAGCCCCGGGGATTGCTGCGGAATGTTTGCCGCGATTCCTTTTCTTGCCGTGTCAATTTCTATATTATAAAGCTGGGCGTCGGCAATATCGCCGAAAGCCATGGCGGTCAGATTTTCGGTAAGAAAGTCCGACACGCTGTTTGCGTCATAGTTTTCTTTTTTGTCTTTGGGTTTGTTGCTCCAGTATTTGGGGCTGATTTTTATCTTTTCCATGCGGAGCAGCCCACTGCAGCGGTCGATTTGAATGCCGGTTTGCAGGGCGGTGATATAAAGGTTTTCCAGCAGGGCGGAATCGCAGGATTCCTCTCCCAGCAAAATAGCCCGGTAACTGTTGACCAGTTCAAGATCGGTAAGCGAAACCGCTTCGGTTCCGTTCTGGGCGATGGTAAACGGATATTCCCGGATTTCGTTCGTATTCTGCGCCTGATATTGAATGGAAAGGCCGGAGATTCCCGCGCGGTTGCCGAGTGTGATCGCCGGGCTTTGCCGGAGGGCTTCGGTATCGGCAAGGATCAGCCGGGTTTTGGCGCCGGTTGGATTTTTTGCCGTAGGCGAGGTGAAGTCTCCCTTCAGCGTTACCTGGTCAGGTATGTGCAGCGGTGCCGTTATTTTGTAGCTGCCGCAGGGAATATATACGGTTCCTCCGCCGGCCTGTCCGGCTTTGTCTAGCGTCTTCTGGATGGCTGCGGTATCATCGCTTTTTCCGTTGGCCTTTGCGCCGTTTGCCGAAACGAAAAAGTTTGCGGCGAAGAATTCTTCCGAATCGATTTCTTTCAGAAACACCGTGTTCCCGTCGGTCATTTCAATTCCTTTCCGTCCCGGAATTGTTTCCAGCGCCGGACTGCCGCAGGAGGAGAAAAACATCATGACGGCAAGCAGGCAAGCCGCTGAACAGATTCTTTTTTTCACGTGGATCACCCTTTCCGCCGCCGAAAAGCAGCCTGTTTTAAATCAGAGAACAAAATCGAATTCAAAATCGTACATACTTACCGTATCGCCTTCCTGAATTCCCGCCTGGCGGAGTTTGTCGATAATTCCGGAAACTTTGAGCACTTTCTGGAAATACTGCAGGGATTCATAGTCGTCAAAATTGATTCCGCGCATCAGTTTCAGCAGCCAATCGCCTTCCACAATATAAAGATGATCGTATTTTTGTACGGTAACGTCTTCCGCCTTCGGGATCTCTTTGGGAATGTCTTCGTATTCGCTTTCATAAACTTTAACGGGCGGAAGGTCTTTGATTCTTCCGTAAATGCCGTAAAGAAGTTCTTTCATTCCCGTGCGGGTCGCCGCGGAAATTTCGTAATAGGCAATCCCCTTTTCTTCAAGATAACGCCGGAAAGCCTGCGCCTGCTCCGGCTCTGTCAGAAGGTCGGCCTTGTTTCCGGCAACAACCTGCGGACAGGAGGCCAGCAGGGGAGAAAAGGCCGTCAGTTCTTTGTTGATGGTTTCAAAATCCTCGATGGGGTTTCTTCCCTCACAGCCCGAAACGTCAACGATATGCAGCAGCAGCCGGCAGCGTTCGATATGCCGGAGAAATTCGTGTCCCAGCCCGAGTCCGTCGGATGCGCCCTCGATAATGCCGGGGATATCCGCCATGACAAAAGACTGCTCGGCGTCGAGGCTGACCACACCGAGGCTCGGCGTCAAAGTGGTAAAATGATAGTTGGCAATTTTCGGCCGTGCGCCGCTGACCGAAGAAAGCAGGGTTGATTTTCCGACATTCGGAAAACCGATCAGGCCGACGTCGGCGATCAGTTTCAGTTCCAGGATGACTTCCCGCTCTTCGCCGGGAATCCCCGGCCGTGCAAAACGGGGGCACTGCCTTGTCGGCGTTGCAAAGTGCCGGTTTCCCCAGCCGCCTTTGCCGCCTTTTGCCAGAATAAACGGTTCATCGTCGCTCATGTCTTTGATGATTTTTCCGCTTTCAGCGTCTTTGATGACCGTTCCCTTCGGCACTTTGATAATCAGGTCTTCGCCACTTTTTCCGTACATTTTTCCGCCTTTGCCGTTTTCCCCATTCGGGGCGAGGAATTTATGCTTGAAGCGCAGATCGGCAAGGGTATTCAGATTTTCCGCCGTGACAAAAACAATATCGCCGCCTTTGCCGCCGTCACCGCCATCGGGACCTCCCGCAGGCACATATTTTTCCCGGCGGAAAGAGATCGCTCCGTCTCCTCCGTTTCCGGCTTTGACATATAATTTTGTACTGTCTGCAAACATCTTGCGCTGTTCCTTTCTTTGTTTTGTTTCGGATAAAAAAACAGCCTGCCGGCTCTTCGGTTGGAAAAGCCCGCAAGCTGTAAACGTCGCTGGGTGATCCGGAAACTAATCAGCTAAAACCCGTACTCTTTTTCTGTTTCCTGCAAAGCGTTCGAACTTTACCGTTCCGTCAACCAAAGCAAACAGAGTGTCGTCGGAGCCTTTGCCCACGTTTTCACCGGGATGAACGTTCGTCCCTCTCTGTCTGACCAGAATGTTTCCGGCAAGAACAAACTGTCCGTCGGATTTTTTCACGCCGAGCCGTTTGGATTCGGAATCTCTACCGTTTTTGGTTGAGCCGACACCTTTCTTATGAGCCATTTATAGCACCTCCCCGATTATACTGAAATTTTCGATACGACAACCTTTGTATAGGGCTGTCTGTGACCTTTGCGTCTGCGGTAGCCTTTTTTCGGTTTCATTTTGAAAACACGGATTTTTTTGCCTTTTCCGTTTTTCTCTACAACCGCTTCTACCTTTGCGCCTGCAATATAGGGGGCGCCTGTTGTTACGGAACTGTCTGCGGAAACCAGCAATACCTGATCAAACGTCACGGTGGCTTTCGGCTCTGCATCGAGTTTTTCGATAAAGAGCACATCGCCCTCGGAAGCTTTGTACTGCTTTCCGCCGGTTACGAAAATTGCGTACATGTTGTTATCCCTCAATCTGTTAAGTCTCGCTATGAAGGTTTTCCGGATGTTCCGGAAATTTAAACCTTTTCTATGCGGCTCTCTGATTATACCATAATTTTTCTGTCAAGTCAACGGAAAAAGAGGAAAATCACAGAAAATTTGCTTTTTTCTGTTCTTTCCCGTTAATCCGGGGCGAATTTTTAGCTGCCGGAACCGGTCGGAAAGAAGGCCTCTGTCGGTATTTTTTGCCTGCGGACAGCGATTTTATACTTTTTCAGGTTTATTTGTTTAATTTTTTTTGACAAAAGGGTAAAAAATGAATCCTTCCTGAAATTGCACTTGACAAATCGGCTTCCTGCTGATATAATGATACTTGAAAAGAAGTGCGCGTTTTTTACGGGCACGTTTTTCTCTCATAACAATATAGTATGCGGCGTTTTGCCGTGCTATTTGTTTATTTCGTGTAGGAGGGTAAAAAAATGAAAAAAGTTTTTGCGCTTGTCATTGCGCTGAGTCTGATCTGCGCGATGGCGGTTACGTCTTCTGCTGCGGTTCCGCTGGACGATTTTGCGGTAACGAGAGTTTCCACCGTTCCGACGATCGATGGCAGTTTTGACGCTGCAGAAGGATGGGGTTCCCCCATTATTGAAGTAACAGGTCAGGAAATGTATGACTATGCAACTTCTTCTGCTGACAAAAGATATCTTCCCTGGGCTGTTATGGAAGAAAACTATGTCAACAGAACCGATGGTTCGGTGGAAGCTATGCAGGGTATCACCATGAAAGTGTATGCTAAATGGGATGACGCCAATCTGTATTTCTGTTATGTGGTAGAAGGTCTGAAAGATTTCTATCCGAATACGGTCGGCGTATGGTACGGCAACAGCATTCAGCTGACCCTTGGCCAGGATGACAGACAGGCAAACTGGACCGATAAGGCCAACGACCCGGATAAAGACGGTATTTATGTCGGCGGTTATGTCGGAAACGAATACACCATTGCGCCGGCTACCGGTAAAACAAGAGCCACCGTTACGCAGGGTAAATTCGGTTCTTCTTCCGCTTCTCTGAGAGGCGCACAGATTGTTGCGGTTGGTAACCCGAATCTTCAGGTTTACGAAATGGCTCTGCCGTTTGACAAAGTTGGCATTTCTCCGGAAAGCAACAAGAAAATTCCGTTTGCTACTGCTTTGAATATCAATATCGGTCCGGATGTTATCGAACGCAGCCCCGAAACTGATAAACCGTATCCGAACTACAACGGTTTCCAGATCGGACAGGGTATTTTCGATCAGATGAAAGAAGATATCTGGGAATCTCTGAATCTGGTTCTGACCGGTGAAAAAGGTTCTGTCGGCAGCGTTACCGACACCCAGACTCCGTCGGGCGACAATAATAATCCTTCCGGCGGCAATAATTCGACCGATGGCACCTATTCTGATTCCAATAATTCTTCCGGAACTTCCAATCCTGGTTCTTCCAACGGATCTTCAAACGGTTCTTCGAGCAAGCCGAACACCGATTCTGCCGATACGTTTGACGCTGTTTTCTGCGGTCTTGCCGCAGTAGCTGCTCTTGGCGCTCTGGTTGTTATCAAAAAGAAATAAGTCCTTTTCCGGACTTTGTTTTTGCGGAACTCCATTCGGAGTTCCGCTTTTTTTGTTTCGTTCTGTTTTTTTTTGAAAAAAGAAGGGTTTTGGAAAAAAGTTTTCATAAATGTCCTTGATTTCTTGATTTTATAATAGTATAATAGGTACGATAAAAAATTCCCTTGAAAATGAGAAAAAAGAAAAATCCGCGTTTCGCTTCGGCGGCGCGGGGACGGAGATCTCTCCGTTGCGGAAAGAGGTTTTTCTATGAAAAAAAATGTAGCGATCGTCGGTTTCGGCGGAATGGGCGGATGGCATTCCGAATACATTCTGAAAAGCGACGTGGTAAATCTGGCCGGCATTTATGATATTTCGGAAGAGAGAATGGAATATGCCCGTCAAAAGGGGATTCGTACCTACGCTTCTCTGGAAGAAGTTCTGCGCGATCCTGCGGTTGATATTGTTCTCTGCGCAACACCGAATCATGTTCATCCGGAAATTGTGATTCAGGCTCTTCAGGCAGGAAAAAATACCATCAGCGAGAAACCGGTTTGCCTGAACAGTTCGTCTCTGGCGGATATGATCGCCGCCTCGGAAAAAAGCGGCAAGCTGTTTACGGTTCATCAGAACCGGCGTTGGGACGGCGATTTCCTGGCAATGAAGAAGATTTATGACAACGGTATACTAGGCGATATTTTTAATATCGAATCCCGGGTGCAGGGTTCTCACGGAATTCCCGGAGACTGGCGGGCGAAGAAGGAATACGGCGGTGGCATGATGCTGGACTGGGGCGTACATCTGATTGACCAGGCCTTTCAGATGATCAAAGAAAAGGCCGTTCAGATTTATGCGAGGATGGATCATGTGACGAACTATGAAGTTGACGACGGTTTTAAAATGGAAATTCTGTTTGAATCCGGAAAACGCTATTTCGTAGAGGTCGGGACAAGCAATTTTATCACCATGCCGCGGTGGTATATGCAGGGAGAAAACGGTACGGCGATGATGCCTGGCTGGAAAGTTTCCGAAGGCAAGATTGTCTGCTGCGAAAACTGGAAGCAGGAAAACGTGATACCGGTTAAAACCGCAGCCGGGCTGACTAAAACGATGGCGCCCCGTGATAAGGATACCGTCCGGACGCATGACATGCAGGAGATTCCTTCTGACGTGCATGATTTTTACCGGAATTTCTGCAAAGCGATTGACGGGGAAGAACCGCAGCTGATTACTCATCCGCAGATCATGCGGGTAATGAAGGCAATGGAAGCAGCGTTTCTTTCCGACCGTACGGGAAAACCGGTTGATTTTGAAAAATAAAAGAAAGAAAAACAGTTCCGCCCGGTATTGTGACCGGGCGGATTTTTCCGTTGCAAAAAAGTTGAAAAGAGTTCAATGCTTTCCTCTTGACACGGCTGTGGGATGGTGTTAAACTATAGGACGAAATGTTCAGACGCTATATTTAATAGGAAGACTGTTTTTTCTGTTCCCTACAAAAAACGTTTTTCTTTTTTGTATTTTTATCAGGAAGCGGACGGCCTGAACAGGATTTTGAAAAATCGGAGGCGCTTTTTTTGTTTTTGATGCTTTTTTCGGTTTGGCTCATACTGAACGGAAAGATTACGCTTGAAATTTGTCTGTTCGGGGTGGCTGTTTGCTCGGTGATTTATTTTGCAGCCTGCCGCGTTACCGGTTTTTCAGTGAAAAAAGACTGGTTTTTTATTCGCCGGATTCCTTATGGCATTGCGTATGCCGCCGTTCTTTTCTGGGAGATTGTCAAAGCGAACTGTGCGGTGGTCCGGGTGATTCTTTCCGGCCGGAAGCCGGACCCGGCGATTGTTGTTTTTTCCGTGCCGTTACAGACCGAATGGGCCAAGGTTCTTTTAGCCAATGCGATCACGCTTACGCCGGGGACCATAACTGTTTCGGTCGAAGGCGACCGGTTTCGGGTTCATGCTCTTTGTTCCGATTTTGCTGACGGAATTGATTCGTCGGTTTTTGTTTCCCTTCTGAAAAAGATGGAAAAATAGCGGCCCTTTGTTTATTTTTATTTGAAACCTGCCTGAAAGGATTGTTATTATGGCGTCGGTTGACCTTGCTTATTCTGTGTTGTTGGTTTGCGTTCTTGTTTTTCTTGGCTGCGGAATTGTCGCCGCGATTATCCGTTCGGTAATCGGACCGCGTATCGCCGACCGGATCATTGCCGTCAATATGGCGGGGACATTGACGGTGATTTGCCTGGCGGTTTTGTCTGTTTTGTTTAATCAGGGATATCTTGCCGATGTCTGCCTGATTTATGTGCTGATCAGTTTCCTTGCTGTGGTTATTTTCACCAAAGTGTTTATTACCGTTTATTATGATAAACAAAAGAAAACTTCGTCGGTTGAAAAGGAGAGGGAACATCATGATTGAGTGGTTTCGTTTCGGCGTGAGCGCTGCTTTGATACTCGGCGGTGTGTTTTTTATCTTCTGCGGAATTTTCGGGGTTTTCCGGTTTGATTTTGTTCTGAACCGGATTCATTCTTCCGCCATCTGCGATACGCTCGGTTTATCGCTTGTTTTGGCCGGACTGATTGTCATCCGGGGTTTTGGCTGGGATAGCTTAAAACTGTTTCTGGTAATTTTGTTTTTATGGTTTACCAGCCCGATTTCCGGCCATCTGATTGGCAAACTGGAATATTCCACCAATGAAAATCTTGCCGCGCACTGTTCTCTGCCGGAGGAAAAAAACGGGGGAGATTCGGAATAGAAAATTTTCCGGCAAAAGAAAGGACCTTCTGTACGATGGAAATTTTTAGAATTATTCTTCTGGTAACGCTGGTCGTTTGCGCGCTTTCGGCAAGCTTTTCCAAAAATATTTTAACGTCGATTGTTATTTTTATGTCCTACAGCCTTGTGATGTCAATTATCTGGGCGATTTTGCAGTCGCCGGATCTGGCAATTACCGAGGCCGCGGTCGGTGCCGGCGTTACGAGCGTGTTATTTTTTATTACGCTGAAAAAAATTCGCCTGATCAGTACCGGGAAAAAGGAGACGCCGCATGAAAAAGAATAAATTTTCCCGCTTTTTCCGTTGGATCGAAGGCGGCCAAAAAGATAGTCTGGAACAGAAGATCGATACCGGTGCGGAGATTCGGGACGGAGCGGTTCCCCCCTCTTCCCGGGAAAAACTGTATGCGCTTTTGGAGGCTGTTCCGGAAAACCGTAAAAAAATGGAGAATATGGAAATCCGTTCGTTTAACCGGCTGTATCAGGTTCTCTGCGTTCTGGTCTGCGTAATTTTTATCTCTGTTTTGCTGCTGACCGTTTCCTATCTTCCCCGTTTTGGCGGCGATCATAATCCGGATAACAATGAAGTTGCACAGCGTTATATTGAAAACGGCGTTGCCGAAACCGGAGCCGTGAACCTGGTTGCAGGGATGATCCTTGATTACCGGGCGTTTGACACGCTCGGCGAAAGCTGCGTGCTGTTTACGGCTGTGACCTGCGTGTTTGTTCTGATGAAAAGCCTTTCTTCCGAACGGACAATTCCGCTGACAAAAGATATTATGTATGATATGTCGAACGATGTAATTCTGCATCAGGTTGTCACGTTTCTCTTTCCGGTCATTATGCTGTTCGGCGTTTATATCCTGCTGAACGGACATCTCGGGCCGGGCGGTGGGTTCGCCGGCGGCGCGGTGATGGGGGCGGGGCTGATGCTGTATTCCCTTGCCTTCGGGGAAGAGAAAACCGAGCGGCTGTTCAATGAGAGAACCTTTCAGGTCGTCAGCACCTGTGCGCTGTCTTTTTATTGTCTGTCAAAAAGCTACTCTTTCTTTACCGGCGCAAATCATCTGGAAAATATTATTCCCAAAGGCATTGCCGGAAATATTCTGAGCGGCGGTCTGATTCTTCCGCTGAATATCTGCGTTGGGCTTGTCGTTGCCTGTACGATGTACGGATTTTATACGCTTTTCAGAAAAGGCGGCATTTGATGCGGAAACCGGGAAAGGAATGGAGATTATGCTGAATAATCTGGCTGTCAATTATGAAGAAGCGGTGGCAATGATTCTTTTTGGAATCGGTTTTTGCACGCTTTTGTTTCACCGGAATCTGGTGAAAAAAATTATCGGGCTGAATATTATGGACACCGCCGTTTATTTGTTCCTCGCTTCGATGGGGTATATTGAGGGGCGCCGGTCGCCGATTGCCGACCCTTCTGTCCCGGCTTCGGTCTCGGCGTTTATCAATCCGATTCCCAGCGGTTTGGTGCTGACGGGGATTGTGGTTTCGGTTAGTGTTACAGCCATTATGCTGGCGCTGACGATCAAGCTGTATAAACGCTATCATACGTTGAATCTGGACGAAATTTATATGTTTGCAAAAAATGAAGATATCGGCTGATTCGCCGGCGATTCTTTGTTGGAAAGGCGCTGTCTCTCATGATGGATTTTATTCAAAATTTTCCGTTTTTTTCTATTGTTATGTCGCTGTTTTTCGCCGTGCTTTCCTCTGTGTTAAAACCGAAATTCGGCGAGTGGCTGGCCGTTTTTTCGATTGCCCTTTCTACGTTTTTCTCTCTCTCGGTTCTTTTTTATACCCTTACTACTGGAGAAAGTTTCACGTATATGATGGGGCATTTCCCTGCGCCGTGGGGAAATGAGATCCGGGGCGGCGTGCTGGAAGGGCTTGCCGCGACGGTTTTTGATTTTGTCCTTCTGTTTTCTTTTCTCGGCGGCCGTTCCCGAAGGAAGGAAGATATCCCGGAAGAAAAAACAAAGTATTATTTTGTGATGATAAACTTAATCCAGGCGGCCCTTCTGGCGCTGGTTTATACCAACGACCTCTTTACCGGCTATGTGTTTATTGAAATCTGCACATTGGCTTCCTGCGGCCTGCTGATGATCCGGAATGTAGGGAGAACCACACTGGCGACGATTCGGTATTTGATTTTCAATCTGTTGGGTTCCGGTCTTTTTCTAATCGGTATTAGCCTTCTTTACGATATTACCGGGCATTTGCTGATGGAAAATATCAAAACCGAGGTTGCTTCCATTGTTTCAGGCGGGCAGTATCTGCAGCCGCTTTTGGTTACCGTTTCTTTGATTTTGATCGGCCTTGCCATTAAGAGCGGTCTGTTTCCTTTTCATTTTTGGATGCCGGATACCTACGGTTATGCGACGACCTCTTCTGCGGCAATTCTGTCGGGATTGGTTTCTAAAGCCTATATTTTTCTCGGAATCAAAGTGATTTTCCGGGTAATTGGTTTTGATGTTGTCGCTTCAACGCATATTTTGAACGTTCTTTTTATTTTCGGCCTTGCCGGAATCATCGTCGGATCGCTGAGCGCAATCCGCGAAAACAATATCAACCGGATGATCGCCTTTTCCTCTGCCGCGCAGATCGGTTATATTTTTGTCGGGATCGGCACGGGAACCATGGCCGGGATGGTCGCCGCGATTTTCCAGATTTTTGTTCATGCCGTGACTAAACCCATGCTGTTTATCAGCGCGTCTCGTTTGGTTGATGTTTCGGGCGGAAAAAAACAGTTTTCGTATCTGCAGGGTTCTGCGCACCGGAATCGGCTCGCGGGATTTGCCTTTACCGTCGGGGCGATGTCGATGGTCGGAATTCCTCTTTTCGGTGGATTTGCCGCGAAAGTTGCATTTGCTACGGCCGCCGTCGGCGACAGCAAGCGGATGATTCCCACGATTCTTGTTCTGGCAATCAGTACAGTTTTGAATACGATTTATTTCCTTCGCACGGTAATGCGGATTTATATGCCGGCTGAAACCGCCGGGAACCCGGTTGCTCGGAGTGGTAACCGCTGGCCGTTTATTTTTGCCGTTACGGGGTTCGCCGCCGTCAATATCTTATTGGGCGTGTGCCCCGGTCCGGTTCTGGATTTGATTGAAAAAGGCCTTTCGATGTTTGGATAAGGCATCGTTTTTATTTCGTTGTAAAGGAGGTATGGCTTTGCCTGCCCTTTCTGTTTTGATTCCGGCTGTTTCGGGAACAGCTTTGCTGTTTGCAGAAAAATGGAACCGGAAAAAACTCCGGGGGATGACCCTTCTGTCGTTTGTTTTGTCGGTCATTTGCTGCGCCGGTACGTTTTTTTTCGGGAAAGAAATACGATTTCCTGAATTTGCTGGCGGTTTGTCTCTTTGTTTTTCTCCCGACGGCGTTTCTTTCTTTTTTGCAGCCGCTGCCTGTCTTGTTTTTCTGATGTGTTGCCTGTTTTCTTTTGAATATATGAAAAAAGAGGAAAAAGAAGCTTCTTTTTACGGATTTATGCTGCTTTCTTTTTCCGGTTTCCTCGGTATGACTTTTTCCGGGAATCTTTTTTCGTCCTATGTTTTTTTTGAAATGATTACGCTCTGTTCTTTCCCTTTGGTGCTGCATGAAAGAACCAAAGAAGCGCTTTTTGGCGGAAAAAAATATTTGTTTTATTCGATCGGCGGTTCGCTGGCTGCGCTTTTCGGCGTTTTTCTTCTGTCATTTTGCGGGGTTTCCGATTTCTCTGCCGGGACTGAGGTTTCCGCATCGCCTTTAACGGTTACCGGCATTTTCCTCTGCGTTGTCGGATTCGGAGCGAAAGCCGGGATGTTCCCGATGCAGTCATGGCTGCCGTCGGCGCATCCGGTGGCACCTGCGCCGGCTTCCGCGCTGCTTTCCGGCATCCTTACCAAAGCGGGTATTTTTATGATTGTCCGGATTCTGTTTTTTTGCGGAGGTTCACTCATTCAAGGCACCTGGGCGCAATATTGGCTGCTTGCGCTTGCTTTGCTGACGGTATTGACCGGTTCGGTTTTGGCGCTCAAGGAGCAGGATATAAAAAAACGCCTGGCATTTTCTACCGTCAGCCAGACGTCGTATATTCTGCTGGGTTTTCTTTCTTTTACGCCGGCCGGTCTTATCGGCGGTTTCCTTCATGTGATTCTGCACTGTCTGGCAAAAACGGCGCTGTTTCTTTGTGCCGGCGCGGTTATTTATCAGACCGATACCCGGGATGTTTCTTTGTTCGACGGTTTGGGAAAGAAAATGCCGGTAACGATGGGCGCGTTTACCCTGGCTTCTTTGGCGTTAATCGGTATCCCCCCGACGGTAGGCTTTTCAAGCAAGTGGTATCTTGCTTCGGGCGCGCTTTCCGGCGGGTTGTACGGGTGGGGTGTCGCTGTTCCTGTTATTCTTCTTATCAGCGCTGTTTTCACTGCGGGATATTTACTTCCGGTTTCGGTCCGGAGTTTTTTTGCCGGCGCGACTGCTGACGCAAAGGAAAAAAGAAGGGAAGCTTCACCGCTGATGACGGTGCCTCTGGGTGTTCTTAGTGTTCTGACATTGATTGCCGGCCTTTTTTCGGGGGTATTATCCGGATGGATTGCCGGATGTTTCGGTCTGTAATTTTGGAGAGATGTTCATGAATCTGTTTTTTTATTTGTTTGTTATTCTTTTTCCGGTTGCCGGCGGGCTGGCAGTTTATTTTCTTCGGGGAAGAAAAGAACGCTATCAGAAAATTGCTGTTTTGTCGGTTGCGCTGCTGACTTCTGCGGCTGTTTGGGCGCTGTTGTTTTTGCCGGCAGAAAAAATGGTGCTTTTTGATCTGGGGCGGGGGATTTCCATTGCTTTCGGCATGGACGGACCGAGCCGGATTTTCTGCGGTCTGATTTCTCTGCTCTGGCCGGGTGCTGTTTATTATGCATTCGGATATATGGCACACGAAAACCGCCGGAATATGTTTTATTGTTTTTATTTGATTTCTTATGGCGTAACGCTGGGGATTGCTCTTGCGGCGAATATGATGACGATGTATCTGTTTTATGAAATGATTACTCTCGTTACCTTCCCGCTGGTTCTTTTTCCGATGACCAAGGAAGCGCAGCGGGCAAGCCGGAAATATCTGTATTTTTCTTTGTCCGGTTCGGCGATGGCCTTTATCGGTCTGATTTTCCTTTTGCTCTGCGGCGGCGGAACCGATTTCGTTTACGGCGGAATTCTCGGCGGACAAACGGTTTTTTCCAGAGAGGTTCTGCTTGCTGTTTATTTCCTGACCTTTTGCGGTTTCGGCGTAAAAAGCGCGGTTTTCCCCTTTCATTCCTGGCTTCCGTCGGCTTCAGTGGCGCCCACGCCTGTCACGGCGCTGCTGCATGCCGTTGCGGTGGTTAAATCCGGTGTATTTGCCCTGATCCGGTTGACCTATTACAGTTTCGGTTCGGATTTTATCCGGGGAACCTGGGTACAGTATGCGGCTGTCGTGATGGCGCTGTTTACAATTCTTTACGGTTCGTCGATGGCGCTGAAACGTTCGCATTTCAAACGCCGGCTTGCCTATTCCACCGCTTCCAATCTGTCTTATATTGTTTTTGCGCTGTTGTTATTGTCGCCGGAGGGGCTGGCTGCCGCATTTCTTCATTTTTTGTTTCATGCCGTCACCAAAATTACTGCTTTTTTCTGCGCGGGAAGCGTACTTCACAGCACCGGCAGGGAATATGTGTTTGAACTTGACGGCCTTGGGAAAAAGATGCCGGTTACCTTTGCCGGTTTTACCGTTTCTGCGCTGTCGCTTGCCGGAATCCCGGTTTTTTGCGGTTTTTTCAGTAAATGGAATATCTGTCAGGCTGCCTTTGCCTGCGGTGATTGGCTTTCGGTTGCCGGCGTTGCTGTGCTGCTTATTTCCGCGCTTCTGACAACCGTTTATATGTTTACCGTTTTTCTCCGTGC
This sequence comes from uncultured Clostridia bacterium, assembly GCA_948443805.1. Lineage (GTDB taxonomy): Bacteria > Bacillota > Clostridia > Oscillospirales > UBA644 > CAOJUB01. Next base: position 266,702 of record CAOJUB010000001.1, read on the forward strand.
GTTTTTCTCGCCCTTCCGGGAAGGAAGTGTTCCGGTAAAGGAATCCTGCCGCCAGATGCTGATTCCCATTGTGGGTTATGCTGCGGCGATTCTTCTTCTCGGCATTTTTTCAAAACCGTTTTATGATTTGATTTTCCGGTTGATTTTTCATTCCTGAGAAAGGAAACCCATTATGGAAATATTTTGGATTTTGTTATTTTTGCTTTCGCCGGTTGTATTCGGCTTTTTTGCCTGGGGGTGCGGAAAAAAGAACCCTGCGGTTTCGCAGATGGTTGCGATTGGCGGCACGGCGGTTTCGGCGGTGCTTTCGGTTGTCTTGCTTTTTCTGTTCCGTGACGGAACAGAAATTGTTGCCGGCCCGTTTCTCGGCGATGCGTTTTCTTTTTCTTTCGGTCGGTTTCGGGGAATTTATTGCGCGGTGATTTCTTTCGGATGGCTGCTTGCCGGGCTGTTCAGTGTGCAGTATTTTCAGAAACACGGCAATAAAAGCCGGTTTTGGTTTTTTTATCTGCTGACTCTGACCGGAACGCTTGGCGTTTTTTTCGCAGGCGATCTGGTTACGCTTTTTGTCTTTTTTGAACTGATGTCGTTTTCTTCGTTTGTCTGGGTAATCCATGACGAAAATACTTCTGCTTTTCGCGCTTCCCGAACATATATGACAGTAACGGTAATCAGCGGGATGTGTCTGCTAATGGGCTTGTTTTTGTTGTATCATGCGCTGGGTACGCTTTCTGTTTCCGCATTGCCTGCGGCTTTGCTGGTTTCTTCCCGGCAGCATTTGCTTTTCCCTGCGGGGATTTTTCTGCTGATTGGCTTCGGGGCGAAAGCCGGCGCTTTCCCTTTGCATATCTGGCTTCCGAAAGCTCATTCGGTTTCTCCGGCGCCTGCAAGCGCACTGCTTTCCGGGCTTTTGACCAAAGCGGGGATTTTTGGTTTGTTCCTGATGACAGTTTCGCTATTCCGCGGGGATTTTTACTGGGGATATACGTTGATGATTCTTGGTTATATTACCATGCTTCTCGGCGGCGTCCGGGGTATTTTCTCCTGTCAGCTGAAAGAAACCTTGGCCTGGTCTTCGGTTTCTCAGCTTGGATTTATTCTGATCGGCTGTTCGCTTGTCGGTCTGATGGGGGAGCATGGAGGCATGGCGGCAAGCGGAACGGTTCTTTATATGCTGAACCATTCTACGGTGAAAATCGTTTTGTTTCTCTGCGCCGGGGTTGTGGTCGCCAATTTGAACAAGCTTGATCTGAACGAGATTAAGGGGATCGGGCGCGGACATCCGTTTTTTATGCTGTTGTTTCTGTTCGGCGCATGCAGTCTTTGCGGTATTCCTCCGTTTGCCGGCTATACCGGAAAAACACTGCTTCATGAATCGATTCTTGAATACGGGGAACTGGCTGCTTCACAAGGGGTTTTCTTCCCGACGAAAGCGGCGGAAATTTTGTTTTTGATCGGCGGCGGTTGTACCGTTGCTTATATGGCGAAACTTTTTGCCGTTCTGTTTCTTGATCTTCCGCCGGAAAAGCAGATTGAAAAACGGCGGCTGATGACGCCTCTTTCGTTCAGCTCTATTGCGCTTCCCGCGGCGGCGCTTCTTATCTTCGGTTTGTTTTCTTCCCAAACGCTGGGGCTTGCGGTTTCGTGCCTCCCGTTTTTTTCTGTGGATTTTCATGAAAATGTCAATTTCTTTTCCCTGGAAAATCTCAGCGGCGCCATGATTTCTGCGGCAATCGGCGCATTGGTTTATTTTCTCGTGATTCGGAATATACTGTATCGGAAGACCGAAACAGGGAAAAAATATCTTGCCCTGTGGCCGGAATGGCTGGATTTGGAAACCGTTTTTTATTGGCCGGTAGGCCGGTCGCTCGGTTTTTTGCTGACAGCTGTCTGCCGGATTGTGTATTCTTTGCCGGATTGGATTGTTTTGTTTTTCAGCAAGGTTTTCTTTTCTCCATCCAAACCGAAAGAAACAGCCGAATCCGGCGATTCGCTTGCCCATCTTGTAGGGTCGGTCGCGGACGGGGTCTTATCTTTCAGTGACCGGCATATCCGTCATCAGAACCCGAGAAAGCGGGATTTGGAATTGCGGCTTGCCCGCGTTCATTCGGCCTTTTCCAATACGACGAGACGGATTATTTTGAATTTTTCGTTTGCTTTGCTGATGGCCTGTATCGGCATTTGCCTGACGTTGATTTATATTTTATTTTTTAGCCGCTGATTGGCAGGAGAAAAGGAGGAGGCCGGCGATGGCGTGGTACGGATGGGTATTGATCGGTTTTTCTGCTTTTTTTCTGATCGGTTTCATTTTCTGGGTCGGTTTCTTTTTTCGGGTGATTTTTGTGCGGATACGGAAACTTGACCGGCGGTTTGATTTCGAAAAAATGCAGCAGGTGCATTTCGGCCGTTATGCCGGTACGGCGTTGCCGCTTCTCCGGAAAATGCGCGCCGCTTCCTGTGATGAGGTTTCGGTTCAGAGTCAGGACGGACTGGCGCTTTTCGGCAGATTCTATCCGGTTGCTGATCCGAAAGGCGTGTTCCTTTTGGTTCATGGTTACCGCAGCTGCGGTTTTTATGATTTTTGCGGTGTTTTTTCTTTTTTGCAGCAGGAGGGCTATTCTATTCTGCTGATCGACCAGCGCTCGCACGGAAAAAGCGAGGGACGGTATATCGGTTATGGCGCTTTGGAACGGGACGATTGTCTGCGCTGGGTCAAGTGGATTTCTCTTCGCTACCCGTCTCTTCCTGTTTTTTTATACGGCGTTTCGATGGGTTGCGCTACAGTGCTGATGGCAAGCGGCCTTCCGCTTCCCGAAACGGTTCATGGCATTGTTGCCGACTGCGGATATACCAAACCGGACGCTATTTTTCGAAAAGTCGCCGAAGAAAATCTTCGGATTCCCCGCGTATTTCACCGGTCGCTGTTGTTTTTTACCAACCATTTGTGCCGTTTGTTTGCCGGTTATTCACCGGAGGCGTTTTCTACGGTTGACGCGCTGAAAACCAATCGGCTGCCGGTTTTATTTATTCACGGAAAGGCCGACCGGTTTGTTCCCTGCCGCATGACCGAAGAAAATTACCGGTGCTGTATGGCGGAAAAAGAATTATTTCTTCCGGAAAAGGCCGGCCATGCGATGAGTATGTTTGCCGAATCGGAGCATTACCGTTCTCGGTTGAAGGCGTTTGCCGAAAGATACGGCGGCAGTAAAAAAAGAGGACTCCGAAGCAGTTGAGGGGTTCATTTTATTATAGAAAAAAGATGACGGAATAATTTTCCCGTCATCTTTTTTGTCAAGGTTATCCCCTTTTTCTTCCTATTCTGCATAACTGTAGAGGGTTCCTGCGCCGGTGAATTTGCCAAACAGATAGAGATTGGACGCCGATTCGGTCAGAATCAGAATCCGGCCGTTCCGGAAGGCAATTTCCTCTGCCATCGGCGGCGCTTTGACCGTCTTGACAAGGCTGGTTTCATCCAGCCAGATCAGCGGAACCTGCGTCCCGAGCCATTCGGTTGTTCCGGTTTTTTCGCAGGCCTTTTCCAGATCGTAGAAGTAGAGGTTTGAAGAAGCCAGCGCATAAGAAGTCGAAAGAACCATTTTTTTGTCGTCTGTAAAGCATATTCCCTGTACAAGCCCTCTCGTGGAGATTGCGCCGACAGGGATCGGGTCTATGCCGAAGGGCGCGTTTTCTGACAGCTGAAAGACGGCGGCGATCGCCTTGTTTTCATCGCCGCAGGGGGTGGTCAAACGCTGATTTGGCGGCGTTTCATAATTTCCCTGTCGGTAAAAGGCGCCGGTGATCAAAAAGCCGTTTTGGATCTGGCAATAGGCCGGATTTAGCCCAGTTTTCACACTGCCGAGCTGCCGCACACTTTCTTTTCCTGCCAAGACCTCGTCAAGCGGGAAAACGTCAAGGCCTTCGTCTCCGGTGATATAAAGAAAATTCTGCGAATGCGAAAGACCGCCGGTATGCCCGGTGTAGTCGGTTCCGTCCTGATTTTTCAGCAGAACGGCTTTGGTTGTTTGGCCGTCTTTTATAACATAGACCCGGGAGGCTTTTTGGTTATTCATATATCCGCAGGTCAGAAAGATGTTTTGCTCTTCCATTTTGTCGAGCCCCTGCGGAACAAAACCTTCTGAAAGGCCGGGAATCGGGAATTCCTTTTGTGCATTTTGAAAAAAATCCTGATAAAAGATTCGGGTTGCAGGGGAAAGTGCGAGGAGAATTACCGCAATTATCAGCAGAAAAATCCCAGCTGCAATTCCTATTTTTTTAATTATTTTCATGAATCAGTCCGGCTCTTTTTTGCTGTTCCGGTTTTCCGAATTCTTCCAGTTCGGTGGAAAGCGTTTCCCATTCGTCCATTGCCGCCGTTAGAAGAGCTTCGTTTTTTTCTATGGTCTGCTGAATTTCAGCGACCCGGATATGATCGGAAAAGATTTCCGGTTTTTCCAGTTCTTTTGTCAGCGCTGCCGTTTCCTCTTCCCAGGCGGCGATATCCTTTTCCAGTTTTGCGATACGCCGTTCTTTTTTCCCTTTTTCTTTTAACGGCGTGGTGAAGCTTTTTTTCAGTTGTTTTTCCGTTTTTTTCTCGGATGCGGTTGGCTGGGGCTGCACGGCGCTCTTTTTCTTTTCCTCATATTCTGTATAGCCATAGGGGAGGAATGTTGCGCCGTTTTCTTCAAAAACAATCAGCCGGTCGGCCAGTTTGTTAACGAAATACCGGTCGTGGGAAACAAAAATCAGCGTTCCCTCATAGGCCGCGAGAATATTTTCCAGGGTTTCTTTTCCGACAATATCCATATGGTTTGTCGGCTCGTCCAGAATCAGCAGATTCGGCCGGCGCTTGAAGATTCGGCAGAGCGCTAAGCGTACTTTTTCTCCTCCCGAAAGGTTGTCCACGGTTTTGAAAACGTCGTCTCCCGTGAACTGGAACGCGCCGAGCGCTTTTCTTGCTTCGGTCTGGCTCAATCCCGGAAATTCGTCCCAGAAATAATCCAGAAGCGTTTTATTTGAGGTGATCTGCGCCATTTGCTGGTCGAAGTATCCGGGCTGTACCCGAAGCCCGTAAGCATAGCTGCCGGAAAGGGGGGAGAGTTTTCCCGTCAGCGTCTTTAACAGTGTTGATTTCCCCGTTCCGTTTGCGCCGATAATGGCTAGTTTCTGCCCGCGGAACAATTCAAAATCAAGCGTTGCCAGCGGCTGTTCCGGCTGATAACCGACGGCAAGCTTGGTTGCCTGAAGCACTGTTTTGACACTTTCTTCTTTAGGCTGAAAATCGGCGTGGAAAGTCTTCAGGTCATATTTGTTGGGCGCATCGATAATTTGCATATGTTCAATTTGCTTCATTTTGGAAAAAGCCATGGAGGCTTTTGTCGGTTTATATTTGAACCGTTCTACAATCCGGTTAAGCCGTTCGATTTCTTTGCGCTGGGCTTCATGGTCTTTGAGCTGCTTTTCATAATTTTCCCGTTTCCGGCGGGTAAAATCGGTAAAATTGCCCGGGTATCGTGTGGTAACGCCGTATTCGATCTCATAAACAACGTTAACGGTTTTATCCAGAAACATCCGGTCATGCGAAACGATGACCATGGATTTTTTATAATTTTTCAGATACTCTTCCAGCCATTCGACGGTTTGCACGTCAAGATGATTGGTCGGTTCATCGAGCAGAAGGATGTCCGGTTTACTCAGCAGCAGTTTAATGAGGGCTATTTTTGTCCGCTGCCCTCCGGAGAAATCTGAAAGCGGTTTTTGCTTGTCTTCTTCCGTGAAACCGAATTTTTTGATTGCCGTTTCATATTCCTTTTTATAGGAATACCCGCCGAGGAATTCAAACCGGTCCATCATGTCCGAATAGGCGGCGACGGTCTCTTTACTGCTGTCGGTATGCAGTTTTTCCGCGGTTTGGCTGATTTTTTGTTCCAGATCCAGCAGAGTCTGGTAAACTTTTTTGATTTCGTCTATCATCCGCACCGTATTGTCGGTAAAGGCGATCTGTTCGAGATAACCGACGACTGGATTGCCGCTTTTTGTCACCGCTAATTTTCCCTCGCCGGTTCCTTCCGAAAGGGTGATTTGATTGGTCAGCACTCTCAGCAGCGTGGTTTTCCCACAGCCGTTTCGGCCAACGATCGCGATTTTTTCTTTCTCCCGAATTTCAAAATTGATTTCTTCCAGAACGGTATCGGCTCCGTAACTAACCGAACCGTTGACAATCTGATAAAACATTTTCTTCTCCGATTTTTTTGACGATATGATAATTTAAAAAAGATGCTTGCAGTTTTCTTTATTATATGCTATAATGTTCCAAAAGTCAAGTCTGCCGGCTTGCAAGCCGGGGCAAAATCTGGCTTTTGGAGAAAGAAAATGACGTTTTTACTGGTTCTGATCTATCTTTCCTTTATCAGCCTGGGGTTGCCGGACTCGCTGCTTGGCAGCGCATGGCCGGTCATGTATGCCGATTTTTCAGCGCCGATCTCTTTTGCCGGCGCGATTGCTATGACGGTTTCGGTCGGGACGGTGGTGTCCAGTTTTTGGAGTTCTCGGCTGATTTCCTGGTTCGGTACAGCGAAGGTCACCGCTGTCAGCGTGGCGATGACAGGGCTTTCCCTGATCGGTTTTTCGTTCGCAGGACAAATCTGGCTGCTCTTTTTATTTGCCGTTCCTTTGGGGTTTGGCGCCGGTTCGGTTGATGCGGCCTTAAATAATTTTGTTGCGCTGCATTATAAGGCGAAGCATATGAACTGGCTGCACTGCTTCTGGGGGATCGGCGCGACTGCCGGTCCGGTGGTGATGGCTTTTTGGATCTCGGCCGGCAGCTGGCGCGGCGGTTACGGAACGGTCGCCCTGATTCAGTGTCTGCTCGCCGCGGTTCTGTTTGCAACATTGCCTGCCTGGAAAAAGGTATCTTCTTTGCCCGGCGGGGCGGAAGAAAAACCGTTTCGGCATATCCCAGCGAATCAGATTCTGCAAATTCCGCTTGCCAAGCCGATGTTTGTTTCTCTTTTTTGCTATTGTGCGGTTGAAACCACCGTTGGTTTGTGGAGTGCGAGTTTTTCTTCGGTTCTTTACGGTGTTTCTCAGAAAATTGCCGCTTCCTATGCCGCCGCTTTTTATTTCGGCATTACGGCGGGGCGTGCGGCTGCCGGATTTCTTTCGGTAAAATGGGGCAATTTTCAGATGATCCGTCTCGGTCAGGCGCTGATCGGCGCCGGGCTTCTGTTTTTGCTGGTTCCGGTTGGGCTTTGGCGGATTCCGGTGGGGTTGGTTCTGATTGGGCTTGGCTGTGCGCCGATTTATCCGGCGATGCTGCACCAGACGCCGAAAACATTCGGTGAAGAAAATTCGCAGGCTATGATGGGGATTCAGATGGCGAGCGCGTATATCGGTTCTTCTCTGATGCCGCCGGTTTTCGGTTTTTTGTCTTCTTTTTTCAGTATGCGCCTTTTTCCTTTCTTTGTTGCGGTGGCGCTTCTTCTGATGACGTTTTGCACCGAAATTGTCCGCCGCCGGACAGCAACTTGACATTTTTATACAGGAATGGTATAATAAAAAACAGCAAGCTGTTCTTATGAAAAAAGCGTTTCAACCATCCGGTTGAAAATCCGTTCCGGATGCCCGCTTTTTTCTGGTGCGAAATTCATGTGGTATCATATACGCAGAATGTCTTGCAGCGCAAAACTTTGCGGCTTTGCCTCAGGAATGAATCACCGCATAAAAATGCCTCTGCAAGCATTTTTGCTTATAATAATCAAGAACAGCAAGCTTTTTCTCTGGGGTTGGTATATTCCGGAAATTTCCGGAAATGATGGCAATAGAAATTAAAGAAAAAGGAGAGATTCCTATGGCAAACAGATTTGTACTCAACGAAACTTCTTATCACGGCGCCGGGGCGATCGGTTCGATTCCCGACGAGATCAAAGCCCGGGGCTTTCAGAAGGTTTTTGTCGCCTCTGATCCGGATCTGATCAAATTCGGCGTGACGAAAAAAGTGACGGATCTTCTGGAACAGGCCGGGATTTCCTATGAACTGTTTTCTGAGATCAAGGCGAACCCCACAATCGCCAATGTCAAAGCCGGCGTTTCTGCTTTTCAGGCCTGCGGTGCGGACTGTATTGTGGCTATTGGCGGCGGTTCGTCGATGGATACGGCGAAGGCTGTTGGCATTATTGTAACCAACCCGGAATTTGCCGATGTCGTCAGTCTGGAAGGGGTTGCGCCGACAAAAAATCCGGCTGTGCCGATTATTGCAGTCCCCACTACCGCCGGAACGGCTGCGGAAGTTACCATTAACTATGTTATTACCGATGAAGAAAAAAACCGGAAAATGGTTTGCGTGGATGTTCATGATATTCCGGTCATCGCCGTGGTGGATCCCGATATGATGGCGACGATGCCCAAAGGTCTTACCGCCGCGACCGGTATGGATGCGCTTACACACGCGATTGAGGGTTATATTACAAAAGGGGCTTGGGCTCTTTCGGATATGTTCCATTTGGAGGCCATCCGGATCATTGCCAAAAATCTTCGCGGCGCGGTCGCCAATACGCCGGAAGGGCGCGAAGGCATGGCTCTCGGTCAGTATGTCGCCGGTATGGGCTTTTCCAATGTCGGGCTGGGTATCGTTCATTCAATGGCGCATCCGCTCGGCGCGCTCTATGATACGCCGCATGGCGTAGCTAATGCGATTATTCTGCCGACGGTGATGGAATACAATGCGCCGGAAACCGGGGATAAATATAAATATATCGCGCAGGCTATGGGGGTAGAAGGAACCGAGGCCATGTCGGTGGAAGAATACCGGAAAGCCGCAGTCGATGCTGTCAGACAGCTTTCTGCCGACGTCGGTATTCCGGCCGATCTGAAAGAAATCGTCAAGGAAGAGGATATTCCTTTCCTTTCCCAGTCGGCGTACGACGATGCCTGCCGTCCGGGGAATCCGAGAGATACCAGTGTAGAAGAGATTTCCGAGCTGTATCGTTCTCTTCTGTAAAAAAAATTTGATTTTTTAATGGTTTGAAGAAAGTCCGCCGCAAAGAACAGCGGCGGATTTTTTATTATAAATATTTAGGTTTCTTTGTTTTGTAACATAAAAATTCGGAAAAATTCATGTTTTTGTGTTACCCTTAATCATCAAATAGTTTTCTATAAAAGATATGATTTTGAAACGGGGTGTTTTTTTGTTTACCGCCGATTCGATAAAAAAAGATTTGGCTTCTTCACGCCGTAAAAAAGTGATTCTTGACAGTGATGCGTTTAATGAAATCGACGATCAGTATGCCATCGTTCATCTTTTGACTTCACCTGGCCAGTGCGACTTGCTGGGGATTTGTGCTACGCCTTATTTGAATGACCGGAGCGTTTCGGCTGCGGACGGGGAAAGAAAAAGCTATGATGAGATTGTTAAGCTTTTATCCTTGACGTGTGAAAATACGGAATTGCCGGTTCTGCACGGCTCGGCAAATTTTTTATCCGACCGTTATACGCCAGAACCTTCTGAAGCGGCCGATTGGATGATTCAGACCGTCAAGAAATATCCGGAGGAACCGGTTTATATTGTGGCGCTGGGGGCAATCACCAATGTGGCATCGGCTTTTTTGAAAGCGCCGGAGATTCGCGAAAATACGGTTGTTATCTGGCTTGGCGCCAACCTTCCCGAAGTGGGAAAAAATATCGATGAATTTAATCTTCGTGAAGATATTTCGGCCGGTCAGGTATTGTTTGACAGCGGCGCGGTCATTGTTCTTCTGCCGATGGCAGTGACGGCGAATGTGTATATCGCGCAGACCGAAATGAAAGATTTTCTGCAGCGGTCTTCGCTTCCGGTTTGTTCTTATCTGCATGAGGAATGGTGCGGCTATATGGGGGAAGAGGCGCACGGAAAGGTGATCTGGGATCTTGCCGGGTCGGGCGCTGCCGCTGTTCCCGGATGTTGCCGTTTTGAGATTCTTCCCACCCCTGCGCTCGGTGATGATTCCGAATATGTGCGGCGGGAAACCGAAAACCAGATGCTGATGCTCCGCGAAATCGACGCGCCGCGTATTTTTTCTGATTTATTCGGTAAAATGGAACAGGCGGTCCGGAGGTATTCCAAATAGAAAGGCTGAAAAGAAAGGGTTTTTATTATGTATTCGATAGAAAAAGTTCTGGCGGATCTTCGTTCGGAACGGAAGAAAAAGGTTATTATTGATTCTGATACCTATAATGAAATCGATGATCAGTTTGCCATTGCGCATCTGATGCAGACGCAGGACCGGGTAGAGATTTGCGGTATGACTGCGGCGCCGTTTTATAATTGGCGAAGTGATTCGTTCGGCGATGGCGCGAGACGAAGCTTTGAAGAGATGATTAAGATCCGGTCGCTGGTCGATCCGTTTTCCGAAATTCCGGTTCGGATGGGGTCGGCTTGCCAGATGCCGGATATCAGAACCGCAGTTTCGTCTCCGGCCGCAGATTTTATCATCGAGACGGCCAGAATGATGACGGACGAACCGCTGTATCTTTTAGGTATCGGCGCGCCGACGAATATTGCATCGGCTTTGGTGAAAGCACCGGATATTATTGATAAAGTGGTTGTCGTCTGGCTTGGCGGCAATGAAGTGAAGCTGGAAAGCAATGCCGGAGAATTTAATATGGATCAGGATTTCAATGCAACGCGGGTTCTTTTTGAAAGCGATGTTGCGTTGGTGCAGTATCCTGCCAATTGCGTGACCTCCACGCTTTGGATCAACGAAAATACCATGCGGGAGGAACTGACGGCGGGAGAGAATCCGCTCTGCTCCTATCTGCACCGTTTTTTCCTCTGGCTCAAGGGCGAAAAGGAAAATTACGGCCGGATTATCTGGGATATTGCCGGAAGCGGATGCTTTACCGTGCCGGAGGCTACGACCTTTTTGATTCAGGAAAAACCGGCGCTTCATCCGCAGGATTATACCTATGATTTTTCATCCTGCGGCGGAAAAAAGATGATATATGCCGATGCAATTGATCCGCATGGTATTATCCGGGATATGTTTGAAAGGATCAAAAAGATCGGAAAATGAAAACGCTGTTACATATTTGCTGTGCGCCCTGTTCGCTGATGTGTATTGAATCTCTCCGCAAAGAGGGCCGGGAGGTTTCCGGATTCTGGTATAATCCGAATATTCATCCTTTTACCGAATACCGATCCCGCCGGGAAACGCTGAAAACCTATGCGGCGGAAATCGGTATGCCGCTGTTTTTGCGTGATGAATACGGCCTTCGTCATTTTCTTTCGTCTGTTTATCCTGCAATGGAAAATCGCTGCGCAACCTGTTATTCCCTGCGCCTTTTTGCATCTGCGGCTTTTGCGAAAGAGAACGGCTTTGATTCGTTTACCACATCGCTTCTGATCAGCCCGTATCAGAATTTTGAGCAGATTCTTCAGACCGGCCGGCTTGCCGGCGATCAATACGGCGTCCGGTTTCTGGAACGGGATTTCCGGCCGCTTTTTCGTGAAGGACAGCAGCGCGCAAGGGAAAAAGGGTTTTATATGCAGAAATACTGCGGCTGCATTTTCAGTGAAGAAGAACGGTATTGTAAAAAGAAAAAATAATCATGATACATTTTTTTGCTTTTCTTGTTTATCAAGCTTTTGCCTGCAAAGGTAAAAAGCGTTTTATATAATTCTAAGGAGGAAAAACACATGCAGTACAAAATTGAAGGAACGCCGCTTCCTGTGGTAATCTGTAATCTTGCGGCGGGAGAAACAATGATTACCGAAAAGGGTTCGATGAGTTGGATGAGCCCGAACATGAAGATGGAAACGACCAGCAACGGCGGCGTCGGAAAGGCGATCGGCCGGATGTTTGCCGGCGAATCCTTTTTTCAGAATCGCTATACGGCGATGGGCGGCGCGGGACTGATTGCATTTGCTTCGTCTTTCCCGGGTTCGATCATCCCGATGCAGATTACGCCGGATAAACCGATGATCGTACAGAAATCTGGTTTCCTTGCCAGTGAATCGACGGTGGAACTGTCGGTTTTCTTTCAGAAAAAAATCGCCTCCGGATTTTTCGGCGGCGAGGGTTTTATCATGCAGAAACTCAGCGGTTCAGGGCTGGCTTTTCTGGAAATTGACGGCCATGTTATGGAATATACGCTGGAAGCGGGGCAGGAAATTATTGTGGATACCGGTTATCTTGCTGCGATGGACGCGACCTGCAGTGTAGAAGTCCGGACGGTTCCCGGCCTGAAGAATATGTTTTTTGGCGGAGAAGGATTCTTTAACACGGCGGTAAAAGGCCCCGGTAAAGTTTATTTGCAGACCATGCCGATTAGTTCTGTTGCCGGCGCGATCAGCGGTGTTTTGCCGAGGAAATAAAGTTCTGTTTGCAATCAGCAGATTGTTTTTGCAGGAAGCGAGGGGTGTCTCTTCGCTTCCTGCTTTTTTTGAAAAAAGACGCTTTTTCGGTTCGGGTTTTTCCGATGTTTAAAAATGCTTTTTCAGGGCATAGTATGATTGTAAAAATCCGGCGTTTTTGCCAGGGACGAAAGCTGGGTGGGTTCTTTCCCTTCCGTGCCGGAAAAAGAAGAAAGTAGGGGGAAAAACGATGATACGGGGGATTCATAAAAATATTATAACCATTACCGATACCGGAAGCGATATTTTTGAAGAAGCTATTTTTATTTTAAAACCGCAGAAAAAAGTTTTTGGTCGGCGGGCGCTGAAGCGGGAAGCCCTGCGCATTATGAATGAAAAAAGTAATGTATTTCTTCGAAAAGACGGTTCTTTTGGTTCCGAGCCTTAATTTTGTTTAGTTTGCACAAAGCAAAATTCTTTAATCTTCGGTCTTCTTTGTCTGAATCGGTTGTTTATAGCTTTACAATGGGGATTTTCGGTATACATTGACCGGTTGTTGAAAAGTCTGTTGAAAACGTTCAAAACCATTGAAATGAAGGGTTTTAGAATATTAAAGGACATTGCTTGACAAAATTTATATGCAATTTGTAAAGGGAATTACTTGCTTTAATAATTATTGATATAGTAATAAAAATAAGGTTTTTGTCTGTTTGCGGACAACTTTGTTTTTTAGATAAAAATGCTTTACAAAAATGAAATTTTGTATCTCCTTGTCGAAATCTTTTGTTTGTCTGTTGATAACTCTGTTGATAACGTTCAAAACCCCCTATTTTTGAGGGGTTTTAAGGTGATTTTTTCCTTTTTCGGGGTTTTCGTTTCAAAAAATTCACTTTTTAGACTTCTTCAAATATAGGGGGTTTTGGCAAAAAAACAGAAATTTGTGCAATTTGACTACTTGACAAAACGGCTCCTTTCATTTTTCGTTTTTCTCGTTATTTTCTCTGACAAAACCGATGAAAAACAGGGGATTTTTTTGTCTGACCCGGTTCTCCTTTTTTCTTTTCAGGAGGCGCGGAACGGTTTTGCCGGTTCATTTTCGATATCTTCAAAATAGCGGATCATAAGAAAAATCCGCACTTTTCCGTCTTTGGCTGCCGTAATGTTAAAGCTATGCGTACCGGAAGCGATTTCGCGCAGCAGTGTTTGTTCTTCTTCGCTTGAAATTTCAAAAAAATCGGTATACAGTTCAATACGGGATTCCCATTGTTCGCAGTCGATAGTTGCTTGAATCGTTCCCTGATGACGCTGTGCGTAATCGTTCAGCTTTTGCAGCAGACTTTCAAATGTTTGCTTGTCTTCTTTAACAATCATTTTTTCTGTTTTCAGGTGATTCTGCGCATCGTCTTGGAGCAGGTTAGCCAACTGATCCATTTCGCGGAGCATTGCTTTTTTTTCTTCTTCTGTACGTTCTTTTTGATAATCGCCTTGATAAATTTTTGTTTTCAAGGTAGAAACCTCCCTGTATAAAATTATTGAAAGCATTGCAACTGTGGTTGAAATGCTGATTTTTCTATTTCAGGGGCGAAACCGAATCTTCCGGAATGAAGTTGTTTATCCGGTATTGTCCGAAGTGAGAAAGAAAAGACACTTTTTGCCTTACACTTTTTTAATCACAATCAGTGATTTATTTATCTCTATTATATCGCATATCGTGTAGTATGTCAATGCCGGAATCGGTCAATTTTTTGATTTTTTTGTAAATTTTTTATTTTCAATAGTTCGGTGGTTTTTGCCGGATAAGGTTTCGGGGCCTATTTTATGTCGGCTGCATAAAACTGTCCCCCGCCTGAATCAGGCGGGGGACAGTACAAAAACAGTTTTCCGTTCAAAAAAAGAATGCTGAATTTCTGTGATAAATATGGTAGGATCAGCGGTATGGGACACCTTGGTTTCGCTTTTTTCTGTATGTACTTTTTCTTGGTTTGCTTTCGGCGGGCGAATATTTTCTATGCGCAGCAGCTCTTCTTCACCTGAATTTTGCCTTTTGCTTCAGGAATATCCATGATGATCTCACCGACTTCCGGTGCGCAGATTCGGCCGGAGAGCGGATTTTTTATGCTGATAACCGGCGTTATAATGGTGGCTTCGACTTCCGAACGCTCAAAGCAAAGATCGGTATGGATCATCTGGCAATGGATGAGTTTCAGATTTTTACAGTAGCAAAGCGGCTGAGTGCCGATGATTTTGCAGTTTTCAAAGGTGATGTTTTCGCTGTACCATGCCAGATATTCTCCTTTTATGGTGCTGTTTCTGATGGTGACATTCTTCGCATGCCAGAAAGCGTCTTTGGTATCGAAGGTACAGTTTTCAAAGACAGAATCTGTGATATATTGAAACGAATATTTCCCCTTCATCTGTACCTCCTGAAAGTTCAGATGACTGGAACGCATCATAAAATATTCGCTCTCTGCGGTACAGTTTTTCATGTTGACGGTTTGCACGGACCAGCCGAATTCCGGGGAGATGATATCGCAGTCTCGTATACTGACTTCTGCGCATTCTCGCAGGGCTTTGATTCCGTACAGTTTTGTATCTGTAATTGTGATGTTTCTGGAATACCACAGAGCCGCGCGGCAAAGTTCTGTCATTTCTGAATGCAGGATATTCAGATTTTCGTCATGCCAGAAAGGATAGCGGAGATTAAAAAAACAATTGTCAACGGTGAGATTTCGGCCTTCTTTAAACGCGCTTTCTCCGTTTGCCGGACCATCAAAAGTACAGTTTTTTACAAGAATGTCCATCAGGCCGTACAGTGCCCGTTCTTCATCAAAAATTTGGTCGGTGATTGTTGTCATGTCATTTCTCCTTTCCTCTTGTTTCAGGCTTTTTTTGTATGGTATAGATGAAATAATCCAGGCAGTCAATTTGTTTCTGTTTTTTATGAATTCCGTTCAGCAGAGACCGCCGGTGTTGTTCCAGAAGTTTTAGGCCTTCGTCGGTTTTTCCGTTTTTGACGCTATTGATAAACATGTCAATGGTTTTATTATCACATCCTGCGTCCTGCAGCGTCTGAATAAATGTTTCCTTATTTTGGTTCGCATACATAGATAATCCCCTTTTTTATGGCCGGGCGCTTTGGCTTGCCGGGCTTAACTTTTTAAGCGTTTTTGTTGATTTATTTATAGTATATCATAGATCTTCCTATATAGCAAATACTTATATGTAATAATGATCCATGCTTGAAAGTTATGGATTGTTGTGGTATAATAAAGAACAACAAGTTGTTCTTGGGAAAAACATCTTTCGGCTATCCAGCCGAACAGCGCGTTGTGCTGCCGGTGTTTTTCCGGTGCGAAATTCATGGTATAATATACGCAGAAAGCCTTGCATAGCAAGACTTTGTGGCTTTGCCACTCCGTGCGGAGCACGGCTGCGATATTGAATCATGTCGCAAAGAACGCCAATGCAAACACTATTTGCATGCAAGCAAACATTTTTGCTTCATGGTATAAAAAGAACAGTAAACTGTTCTTGGAAAAAAACGTTTCAACCGTTCGGTTGAAAATCCGTTTCGGATAACCGCTTTTTTCTGGTGCGAAAATTCGGGGATAGAAAAAGAACAACACCTTTCGGCTATCCAGCCGAACAGCGCGCTGCGCCGCCGGTGTTTTTCCGGTGCAAAATTCATGGAAAGAAAAAGAACAACAAGCTGTTCTTTAGAACAGTAAACTGTTCTTATAAAAATTCAAGAGATAATAAATGGAGGAAAATTGATGGAACTCAGAGTTTTACAGTATTTTCTCGCCGTGACAAG
Source organism: uncultured Clostridia bacterium (assembly GCA_948443805.1). GTDB lineage: Bacteria > Bacillota > Clostridia > Oscillospirales > UBA644 > CAOJUB01. The sequence goes on from CAOJUB010000001.1 coordinate 282,841, forward strand.
AGAACAGAGTATTTCGGGGGCGGCTGCGTCTCTCTACCTTTCACAGCCGACGCTTTCCCGGCAGTTGAAGGAACTGGAGGAGGAACTCGGCAAGCAGCTGATAATTCGCGGCAACCGCCGTGTTACGCTGACCGAAGAAGGAATGATTCTTCGCAAAAGGGCGGAAGAAATTCTGGAACTTGTTCAAAAGGCAGAAGAGGAAATCTCCAGAGCAGAGGAGACAGTTGCCGGCGAGATTACCGTTGGTGCGGGAGAAACCGACGGTATGCGGTTTTTGGTCAAGGCCATGCACTCGTTGCAGCAAGAATATCCGCTGGTACATTTCCATGTTTTCAGCGGCGATAAAGCAACGATTATCGAACAATTGGACCGGGGCCTGATTGATTTTGGCCTTGTTTTCGGTGCTGTTGATGAGGCCAGGTATGAGGAAATTACCATTCCCTATCAAGATACCTGGGGTGTTTTTATGCGCCGGGATTCTCCTCTAGCAGAAAAAGCAACAATTACGGCGGAAGATTTGATGGATAAACCGCTGATTTTTTCCCGGCAGGCGTTTCGGAATCAGGAATTCCGGAAATTTTTTCCCTGCGGCCAGGAGTCGTTGAATATTGTCGCTACTTATAATTTGCTGTTTAATGGTTCGCTGATGGTAGAGGAGGGCATGGGGTATGCCGTCAGTTTTGATAAAATTATCAATCTGTCGGGCAACCGGGCGCTGTGTTTCCGGCCGTTGGAACCGTCGTTGAAGGCCAATATGCATGTTATTTGGAAAAAATATCAGGTGATTACCAAAGCGGCGGAAAAGTTTCTCCGAAAATTGCAGGAGAATCTTGAAAGCGCTGCCGAATCGTGATTTTCAATTTTCAAAAGTTTTTCGAACAGCCGGCTGCTTTTCTTATCTGGTTTATCCTTTGTATCCGTTTTTTTTGTAAAAGATTTTTTGGTTACAGAGAAATTGCGGCGGAAAAATTCAGACAAAAGAACCGGGAAGCATTCGCTTCCCGGTTCTTTTGTCTTTATTCTTTGCCCAGTTCTACAATTTCATTGATGAATTTCTCAATCAGATTGATCTGGGAAATCTTGTTTTCTCTGAGCCATGCCGTTTTGTATTCCGCCATCCATTCGGAGAAGTCTTTTTTGAGCAAGTCGCGGTCAATATCTCCGACATGATTGATCATCATAACTTCGCGGTTCATCAGCTGAATTGCTCTTGCCGCGAGTTTCAGGTCTTCGATCCGGTCGTCGCCGGAAGCGCTGATCCGGTCGAGCGTTTTAAGGATTTCTTCGCATTTTTCAATGTTTTCCGTGGCCTTTTTCGGGTCAACTTCAAAGGTTGTGGTTCGGCCTTCAACGGTATTGGCGCTGAACCAGTAGACAAAATGCATCCAGTCGCAGGTTCTTTCTGCCCGGCCGAGCTCAATGATACAACGGATGATATTTTCTTCCTTGCTGTCGTACAGCAGATCGCTTGCCGCGCGTTCAAAATCTTCGTCCAGGTTGTTTTGTGCGGTCCAGCCTCTTTCTGCTCCGATCACCATGCCGTATTTTTCCGCATTCCACGGGCAGATATTGCCGAAATCGCCCCAGTTGGTGTTCAGAATGCCGACAGCACCGTTTTCATGGCCGTATTTTGCCATATTGGAAATATTGTCAAAAGAACGGTCGATTTCTTCGATAAAACGGTTCCAGGAAGAGGTTCCGGGGCAGACGATCTGCGCCAGACCGCTTTTGGCAAAGGTTTTGACATTTTCTTCATTTGGTTCTTTTTCATAACACCAGTTGAGCATAACGGTGTCTTTGGGCAGCTCATTCATTTTTTCCTGATGGTTCAGGACGATATCGCCCCACATCTGAACGGTTTTTCCGTGCGCTTTTACCCGGTCGATAATTTTTTTGAGGAATTTGAAGTATTCTTCTCCGCTGTCTTTTCCGGCGTTTCTTCCCCGGCAGAGATCAAAAGTTTCGTCGCAGCAGATATTGAATTTTTCGCTCCGGAAGAGAGGAACATACTGATCGATCAGGCTGCCGACCAGAGCGATGCTCTCTTCATTGGAGACGTCAATGGTGTGATGCCCCATTTTTTCAAGCCAGTAAACCTGGGTCGGTTTATAATTTTCATATTCGCAGAGGTGTTTGTATTTCTCACTCTGGAGCAGATTGTAAAGATGGCCGAAGGTAGAAAGAGATGGGACAAGTTCGATAAAATGGTTGTAGCAGAAGTCGTCCAGGTCAAGGATTTCTTCGGCGGTGAGCAGATCATGCTTGGTTACAATGCCTTCCAGTTCAACAAAATCAAAGGCGTCTTCTACATAGAGCTGCAATTGATTGATTTTATAAAAAGAAAGTTCCTCTGCAATTTTTTTCAGCATGGAAAGCGTGGGGACTCTTCCCCGGGTAACATCGTGGTAAAATCCTCTTTCTTTGAAATCCGGCTCGTCTTCAATGGTTACTTCCGGTAATGCGGCCGGATATTCCCGGAGAATTTGCCGCAGGGTCTGAATTGCATAGAAAGCGCCGGCGCCGCTGGCTGCGTTGATATCGGCACGGTTTTCGCTGATGGTCAGCGTGTAGGCGTCGCTTTGTTCGTTTTTATGCGATATGTAAATACCCTTTTCTTCTTTTTTTGCAAAGACTTCCGCAGATAAATTTTTTACAGCTACCGGTGTTTTTATGTTTTCAACAATTTCGTTTTTCAGGGTAACGGCATGACGGGTCAGTCTCTGGTCGCATCCGTCGCAGAGAAAAATCGAAATATCGCTAAGAGAGAGCGTTTTTTCTCCCTGCCGGATTTTTTTCGGAATCGGTATCAGTTTCATATGCTATCTCCTTTATTTCTGTTTTCTTTTCCCTGAGGACAAGATGTCCTTGTGGACAAGCGGTCCTTGTGGACGGGCGGTCGCAGTGCGGCCGCCCGTATTTTTGCTTTTTTGTTTATTCGGTCAGCGGTTCTCCGCTGATAGCGGGGTCGCCGAACGGCTCGGTAAAGCCAAGCATTTTTGCGATGACTTTGGGAATCGCCGTGTTGTCTACGGTAGCTCCGTTGAATATTTCGGTTCCGAGGCCGTAACCGATTACCGGAACGTCCGCGCCGGTATGTTTGCCTCCTGAGGTAAACTGGTAAGTTCCCATCTTGGTCAGGCCGCCGGTTTCATGGTCGGCTGTAATAATCATCATCGTGTCGGGGTGATACATGGCGAATTCCATGAATTTGATAATTGCCATGTTTCCTCTCGCCATCGCCCAGTAAGTTTCGTTTCTCATGCTCTGGTGAGAATTTTTATCGATGTGCGCTTCTTCATACATCATGAAAAAGCCTTTTTCGTTATCCGCCGTGAGGGAGGAAAGCGTATTTTCTATCGTGGTCAGGAAATAGTTGTCGCCAAAGCCGCAGCGGAGAATATCGATGGTTCCGTCGGCGAGCATCTGATCCTGCATGGTTTTGATGTCTTCTGCCATTCCTCTGTCCAGAACATGGGCGGAGAATGCGGACGGCGTTGCGCCGGTTTGTGTATCGGTGGAAAGAACGGCGGTTTTGTATCCGAGGCCATGCGCCAGTTCGGAAAGATTGGTCAGAACCGTTTTACCGTCCGGCGCCAGGCCAACGTAATGGTTGTTGGTTTTATAACCGGTAGCGAGCGCTGTTCCGCCTGCCGCGCTGTCGGTTACTTCATTGTCTGCCGAACGGGTTTTTGCTAAGCCTTGGTTGGGGAAACGGTATCCGGCGAAGGTGTGTTGCATAAGGATATATTCGTTTTCCACCAGAGGCAGGTTGCTTCCGAGCAGTTTCGGATGATTCTGCCCCATACCGTCGCCGATAAAGTAAATGAAATTTTTCGGTGTTTCCGGTGTGGGTTCTTCCACGATCCCCTCGTCCGGGATATCGATTTCTGCCGCTTCATTTCCGGCAATCAGCGTATTGACAAAGTAATAGGCCGCACCGGCGATAAGGAAATCCTTACCGGAAAGGAGGACGTCTTCCTCATTTGCCGAAATCCCGAATTTCATCCCTGTCAATTCGCTGTTGTTATATTCTTTTGCAATCACTCTGGACGTGCTGCCGATGACAATTTCACTGCCGGTGTCTTCGGTTGCATCAGTGATAACGGTAAGCCGCGTTCCGGTCAGTTTTTCAATTTCATCATTAATATAATCTGCCGCATTTTCCGCAAGCTGATTCGGAAGGTCAACGCCTTTGAATTTGTCGGCATCCAGCAGAATATTTCCATTCCGATTTGTTTTGTCGTATAGTGACAGCGTTGTGGCCGGGATAACGATTTTATATTCTGTGATCGGCTTTCCTTCCAGCGTCAGGCTGGCAGGCAGAACGATTTCTTCTCCGATCCGAACGCCGGTCAGCGACCACTTGGCAAGGTATCTTTTGAGCAGAACCGCATCGGTGCTGTTGAATTTTTGGTCATTATTGATATCTGCGGCGTTTTCCGCAAAAGTTTTAATCTCCCATTTCGCCAGTTTTCTTGCCATGAGAACTGCGTCGGTCGAGTTGATTTTTCCATCGACGTTCACATCTCCGTAACGCGGAACAACGGGTGTTTCTGTTTCCGCAGAAACAGGAATGGCGAAGAGGGAAACCAGCATGGCTAAAATTAAGATGAGAGCTGTTTTTTTCATTTTTTCCTCCTTAGTGTCGGTAACGACAACATGAAAACGCATCTTTTCCGGTTGGGAATCTGCGTTTTTTACTCAGGGTTTATTCTTCCTGAGCTGTTTCTTTTTTTGAAAAAACAGTTTTTGCTTTTTCTATGAGATCCGGCGCTTTTTCGATGACTTTGTCGAAGGCCGACGTTGCAGACTGATCGATCGGAATCAGCGACACGCCTTTTTCCGGGGAAACAACAAGAAATGCGATGGGGACAATCGATACGCCTGCGCCGCTTCCGCCTCCGAAACAAAGGTTGTCCGGCGTCGGACCTTCGTTGGTCCGGTGCGCTTTGGTTGCAAAATCCGAGCCGCCCGAAGCAAATCCAAAATTGACTTTTGACACCGGAAGAATGGTTGTTCCGTCAGGTGCCGTGATCGGATCACCGATAATGGTATTCACGTCAACCATTTCTTTTAATTCCTTCATTGCTGTCGCCATAACCCCCTGAAGAGGATGGTTTTCTCTTCCGCTCATAGGATATCTCCTTTCGTATTGGTTTGAATAAATTTGAAACGTTTCTATCTAAAATCCGTTCAGGATTTTATTCAAAAATAAGGCATGGTAAAACGGAACGCTTTATTGTTCTTTTTTTCTGTTCCGGAGAATATACGATACGATCGCCGCCGCGCATACCAGCAGATGAACCGGCCGGATGGAAAAGGAAACGCGGGCATTATAGGACGTTTTCTGCCGGAGAAAGTCGGGGACAATGTTTATCTCGGCCTGTTTGAGCACGCCGGTATGATACAGCAGTCCCAGCAGGGGATACAGCGCAGAATTGATTTTTCCGTATTCCATAGCGATATCGTAGGCGTCGCCGCCGATTCTGACGTCGGCGAAAAATTCGTCTATTTTGATTTTTGACACTGCTTTGCGGAAAATCAGTTTGAGAATGGCAAGGTAGTCGAAAAAAGTAAGCCCGTCAACGGTTTTTTCAAAAAAACTTTTTTCTTCCGGTTCGTTTTGTTCTTTTTCTTCTTCTTTTTTTTCTGGCTTGTTTGTCTTTTTCTCTGGGTCTGTTTTGGGGGTTTGGGGTTTATTTTTCCGTGCTTGTTTTTTTCCGAGAGAAAAGAATAGATACCGAAACCGGAAACAAAATTTTTCTTCTTGGTACAAAAGGGTCAGTTTTGCTTTAAAAACGGAAAGAAGAAGCGCTGCCGCCAGAAGAAACAGAAGGAATCCCAGCAGCGAAAGCAGCAGGATACCGGTTATTTTAAGAATTGTCAGCAGGATTGTCATTTTCCTCATCCTTTGCCGGAAGCAGCGTCTCTGGGAGAGGCAGATCATCAAGGCTGTCAAGGCCGAAGACCGCGAGAAACTTTTCGGTCGTTACATAGGACATCGGCCTCCCGGGAAGATCCAGTTTTCCGTTTTCCCGAAGCAGGTTTTTTTCCACCAAGCTTTCAACAATTTCACTGGAGGGAATTCCTCGGATCTGCGCGATATAGGTTTTGGTTACCGGCGCATTGTAGGCTGCAATGGAAAGAACTTCAAGCGCCGCAGGCGATAAATAGGGACTTTTTCTTGATTTGAGGAACCTTGCCACCGCTTCGCCCAGAATGATTTTGGTTCCGACGGTATAATTCCCGTTTTTTTCAATCAGGGAAAGGCCGCTTTCTTCCCTAGCATACCGTTCGGATAACATCGAAAGATATTTTTTTGTTTCGGCGCCGTCAAGCTGCAGGTATTCCCGTATCTTTTCCTCCGGAACCGGTTCAGGCGAGGCAAACAACATGGCTTCGATCAGCGCTATGGGATTATAATCAGATATCGGCATCCGGCACCTCGTTTTCCCTTTTTTTCCGGTTGAGTATGATTTCGGTTTTATTTTGTTCTTCGATCACATCTACCCGACCGCTTCGGATCAGTTCCAGCAAGGCAAGAAATGTGGCGACGATTTCGGAACGGTCTCTGTTTTTCTGAAACAGATTTTTCATATTGGTCCGGCCTGTCCGGAACAGGTTTTTTAAAACGAACAGTACTTTGCTTGCTACCGTTACAAACCTTGTTCCGACCAGTTTTTTGAAGGCCGATACAGGAACCGGTTTTTTCCGTTCGTTCCGTTCGATTACGCGGTGGTATGCCGCAAGCAGGTTTTTTTCTCCGGGAAAACCGTCGTAAACCGGCGGAAGCCCTTCGGGAAGGGTTTCCCGGAAAAAGAGAAGGTTGCCCACATAACGGTTTTTGAGAAATTCCGCGGCTTTTTTATGCTTGGCATATTCCTGCAGCATGGCTTCCAACAGGGCTTTCGGGTCTTCTTCTTCCTCTTCTTGGCGGGGAAGAAGCGAACAGGATTTGACATACATTAGCCGGGACGCCATTTCCAGGAAATCCGCCGCCAGATCGAGATTGTATTTCTCTGCTGTTTCAATATAGGCCATATATTGCTGGGTCAGCAGGGAGATTTCAATATCGTAAATATCAATTTTATGTTTTTCGATTAAACGGAGCAGCAGATCCATCGGCCCCTCGAAAACTTCAAGTTTAAAACTGAGCAAGGTTTCCGTCTCCTTGAAAAACTAATTTTTTAAAAGAAAATTCCTGCTAGCATCATGCCCGCCCAGTTCAGAAAAGTCAGCACCGGAATTCGGATGATTTGCAGCAGATCGATACTTGTTAGGTTGGAAAGAACAATCAGCCCCAGAAGAATATAAAAGGAATATTGTTCGATCCGCTGATATTTCAGTTTTGCATTGTAGGGCAGGAGTTCGCCGAGTATCCGGGAGCCGTCAAGCGGCGGCAGGGGAATCAGGTTGAAAACGCCGAGACCGGTGCTGATGACCGCGAGCACATAGAAGAAAAAGGCCACGTTGGCAAGAATCTCATTGGTCGGAAAGGCGAAATTCAGCAGATAGTAAAAAAAGAAGCCGAATAGCGCCAGAATAAAGTTGGATAACGGGCCGGCCGCCGCCGTGATAATGGTTCCGGCTTTTGCATGCCGGAAGCGGTACGGGTTGATTATCACCGGTTTTGCCCAGCCGAAGCCGAACAGCATTAGCATGACCGCGCCGGAAATATCGAGGTGCCGCAGCGGATTCAGTGAAATTCTGCCCTGCGTCTTTGCCGTGTCGTCCCCGCAGACCCAGGCGGCAAGCCCATGGCTTAATTCATGAACCGACAGCGTGCACACCACGGCAATTGCGGAAAAAAGAAACGCCAGAATCCGCAGCGACCAGGGCGTGTTCGGCATGCCGAAAAGATAACTGAAAATCATAGAAGCACCAACCTTTTCTGCGGTTTTTTAAAATCTGGCGATCACGGCGGCAATCACGGTATCGGCCATTCCGCTGCGGGCCAGCAGCCCTGCGGCGATCGTTGCAGCCAGGGGGAGATATTCTTTGAATGTTTCCCATTTGTTTTTTAATTTCTCCGGGAGCAGACAGGCCACGAGATTTCCGCCGGGCAGACCGGGGAGGGGACAGAGCGAGAAAATTCCCCCGGATACCAGAGCGGTTGCCAGCGCAAGCAGAAAACTCCGGAGAATAATGACCGTTGTTGCTGCATATAACATAACGCAGCCCCAACCCGCCAGCAGCCCGAAAAGAGGAACGGAAACCGCGATAAGAAAGGTTTTGAATCTGGAGTCGGTCGGTTTTCCGGCGGAAATGAAGGCTGTTCCGAAAAGCAGATAAAGCGTTGCAAGGATCCCTTTCCGGAGAGTAAACAGTCGGATCGGATGAAAGGAAAGATCTGCTTCTTTTTCCCGGAGAAGAAGTGCTGCGCCTGCCTGAACGGCGGCGAAAAGATAGGCGGCGAAAAGGAATCCCGCCGCGGTAAAAAACAGGGTTTGCCAGAAATCGGCAGCGGTATACAGTTTCGGATTCATAAAATAGTCGAGAAGCATTGGTTTCCGCCTTTCCGAATTCCTGTTTTTTTTTGAGTTTCCACCGTTTTGATTCTTTGGCGAAACGCTGTTGGAATACCTTAATATTATACATCATTTTTCCCCAATTGTAAAGTGTAAAAATCAAACTGCCATAATTTTTTTGCAAATAGGGGAAAAGAAAAAAACTCTTCTATTTCCCCGTTGACTTTTCCGGGAAAATAGTGTATGATGATAAACGGAATCCCGCTGTTTTTCCCTTGGCGGTTTCCGGAAGAAAGCCGGGGTGCCGATGGAAAAGTGTAAAAGAAAGTGTCGAAAAGAAAGGAAAGAAAACAGGTTGACTATGGAAGTGTTTTTGATTTGTTTCTGCGCGCTGTTTCTTTTGTTTCTTTCATACTGCATGATTGTTTCCAATATTCTGACCGTTTCGGAGATTGCAGTGGAAAGCGAACGGCTTCCCGCCAGTTTTGACGGGTATCGGATTGTGCTGCTGACCGATCTTCATGATAAAAATTTCGGCCGTGACAACCGGCGGTTGATTGAGCGGGTGAAGACGCTGTCTCCGGATGTGATTTTATTCGGCGGCGATATGCATGAGACCTTGGATGACCGGGCGTTTTGCCGCCTGATTGAAGCGCTTTCCGGTATTGCACCGGTTTATTCTTCGGAAGGAAACCATGATGCGTATTATCATCTTCGTTCCGATTATGCCGGATATTGTAAAAAAACCGAGGCCAGCGGGATGCGCAATTTGAATGGCCGGGTATTTCTGGAGAGCGCCGCCGGAGAAAAAATCGCATTGACCGGCATCAGCTATCATGCGTATACAAAAGACTGCCTTTCTTTCGATGAAGATTTTTTTAACCTGTTGCTTTTGCATAATCCGTTCTGTTTTGACGAGTTGTCTCAAAAACCGGATTTGATGCTGTCGGGACATGTGCACGGCGGTTTTGTCCGGCTTCCTCTGATCGGCGGCGTATTTGCGCCCGGCGCAGGCGTTTCTTTTCTGAAGCGGTTTTCCCGGGAGTTCTTTTTCCCCAAATATACCAAAGGGGTATACGGCGATGAAACCGGCCGCCTTGTTGTTTCTCAGGGGCTGGGGCTGACCGCCCGTTTCCCGGTTCGGGTGATTCCGCCTGAAATTATCTGCGTGACGCTTCACCGACCGTCGTGACGTTTTTATCTTTGTCGTAAGTGTTAAATTTTTCCGAAAAATGAGGCTTGACTCTTGCAAAAGAGGTCTGGTTGTGGTAAAATAAACGCAGTATGTTATTGATTCCATAGTTCGGGAGGGGTGTTACGTTATGAATATCATGATTATCGCATTGTCTATTGCTTTGATTGTTTTCTCGGTGATTCTTGTCGCCGTTATTCTTTTCCAGTCGAACCGTTCGGCCAATATGTCGGGAGCCGTTGCCGGCGCCGGCGCTGCCAACAACAATTTTTACGGCAAGAATAAGGGAATGACCCGTGAAATGCTGATGAAAAGGCTGACGGTTGTTTTCTCTATTCTGTTTGTTCTGATTGTTCTGGTTCTGAATATTCTGGAACTGATGTAATTGAATTGATACAAAAAGAATAAAAAAAAGCGCTTTCTTTGAAGAAAGCGCTTTTCATTTTTTATGAGGGACAAAATCCTTTACGGATTTTGTCCCTCACCGGTTCATTTTTTATTGCGTTATCGGTCGGGCTGTGATCGTCTTCAGAATAGGATTATACCTTACTATCAGGACGCCTTCACGCCGATCGGATAGGGCAGATTCGTCCATTTCGCCAGATAGCGGGCGAGAACCACGCTTTTGGCTGAGGAAATATTGCCGTCGTTGTTGAAATCGGCGGCGACTTTGTTGAAATTGTCGCTCATCACCCATTTTGCTAAGTAGCGGGAGGTCAGAACCTTGTCTTTTGAAGTAACCCGTTCATCGCCGTCCACATCGCCCCAGACAAAGGACTGCGTGCCGACCGTCGCAAAAACGACTTTTGAAGCCAGGAATGACCGAACATTTTCCGGCATCTGGATCACTTTCCATTCCGCCTCTGTGCCGGCATAGTGAATCTCACTCAACGCATCGCAGCCAGTGAAAGCATTTTCCCCGATTTTAGCTACATTCAAAGGAATTACAACATTCGTCAACGAGGTGCAGCCGGAAAACGCATTGTTTCCGATTGCGGTTATGCTGTCAGGAAGAACTAACATAGACAGCGAAGCGCAGTCTTGAAAAGCGGAATCTCCGATTGCCGTTACTTTCACTCCGTTGATCTCCGACGGAATCATGACATTGGCGGAAGAACCGGTATATTTTGTAACCGTTCCGGCGGTTTCGCCAAATTGATAATCAGCAGGGTTCGAAGAAACAAACACGACCTTCGGGGTCAGGAATTCCCAATCATCTGCGACCATCTCAATCGCTTGCCAATTTTCCTCCGTGCCGGAATAAAATACTGTATTTAAAGAAGAGCAACCGAAAAAAGCAGGATAGATAGCAAGTGCCGTGCCTGTTGCCTCAAAATCCCCAATACGCGTCACGCTGGCAGGAATTGTTACATTTGTTAGAGAGGTGCAATTGCTAAAAGTATATTCTCTGATTACCGTCACACTTGACGGAACTGTATAAGAATTTGCCTTTTTCCCTGCGGGATAAGAAATTAAAGTTTTTTTATCTTTGGAAAAAAGTACGCCATCGACAGAAGTATAACTCTTGTTGGATTCAGAAACTTTGATTTCTGTCAATGAGGTGCAGTTGAAAAAAGCTTCTGACTGGATTGTCGTCACACTGTCCGGAATTGTCACGTTTGTCAACGATGTACAGCCTTCAAAAGCCATCCACCCAATTGTCGTCACGCTGTCCGGAATCGTAACGCTTGTCAACGAAGTGCAACCGTAAAAAGTATAATCCCCGATTCCCGTCACTTTTACGCCGTAGATCTCTTCCGGGATAACGACCTCAGCCTCAGAACCGATATAATCTGTAATTGTTCCGGTTGCTACATCAAATATAAAATCAGATTGGAGAAAAGAAAGAAAGCTTACTTTCGGAGTCAAAAAATCACGGTCATCTGTTGACATCGAAATTGATTGCCAAGCTTCTTCTGTTCCGGCATAGTATATCGTTAAATAGAAATTGCCCCAAAAAGCGGAATTCCTGATTGTCGTCACACTGTCTGGAATAGCCACTTGTGTCAACGAGGCGCAATTTCCAAAAGCATTAGCCCCAAGTTCCGTCACACCATTTGGAATCGTCACACTCGTCAGCGAGGTGCAGCTTAAAAAAGCAGAAGACCCGATTTCGGTCGCACTGTCTGGAATCGTTACGCTTGTCAGCGAGCTGCAATCGGAAAACGCGGAATCCCCGATTGTCGTCACACTATTCGGAATTGTTATGCTTGTCAACGAGGTACAGCCTCCAAAAGCCCACCAATTGTTGTCACACTGTCAGGAATCGTGACGCTTGTCAACGAAGTACAACTAAAAAAAGCATTTTCCCTGATTGTCGTCACACTATCCGGAATCGAATAACTTCCGGATTTCCCGCTGGGGAAATAAACGAGTTCTTTTTTATCTTTCGTGAAAAGTACACCATCGATAGAAGAATAAGCGGTATTTTTTTTCCGCCACATTGATTTCTGTCAGTGAGGAGCATCGGGTAAAAGCATAATCGTCGATTGTCGTCACACTATTCGGAATCGTTACGCTCGTCAGCGAGGTGCAACTAAAAAAAAGCACTTTCCCTGATTCTCGTCACATTGTCCGGAATCGTTACGCTTGTCAACGAGGTGCAATCGTAAAAAGCAGATTTCCCGATTTCCGTTACACTGTTCGGAATTGTTATGCTTGTCAGCGAGGTGCAACCATTAAAAGCAGAATACTTGATTTCCGTTACACTGTCCGGAATCGTTACGCTTGTCAGCGAGGTGCAACCTTCAAAAGCAGAATCCCCGATTGTTGTCACCTTTACGCCGTTAATCTCTTCCGGGATAACGACCTCAGCCGCAGAACCGATATATTCTTCAATTGTTCCGGTTGCTGCGTGAAACCGGAAATCCGAAGCTGGCGTTGCCTCAGAAACCGTTTCTATAGCCGCTGTGGGAAGTTCAACGGTCGGCAGCAAACCGATCATCAGCGCTGTAACCAACACCATGGCGAAAAAAGACAAGCTTTTTCGTCTCCAATTTTTCAATATTTTCCCCATTTTTATGGTCCTTTTCTTCTTATTTGCCAGTGGAGCCGAATCCGCCTTCTCCCCGGTCGGTTTCTTCTAAGGTTTCGGCTTCGGTAAATTCGGCTGTCAGATAGGGGGTAATGACCAGCTGGGCAACGCGCTCTCGGTTTGCGATTTGCTGCGGCTGATCGGAATGATTATGGAGTACGACCATGATTTCTCCCCGGTAGTCGCTGTCGATTACCCCGACTTTATTGGCGGGCGCTAAGCCGCGCTTGCAGGCAATCCCGCTTCTGGCATAGACCAGCCCTGCGTAACCGTCGGGGATTTCGATTGAAAGTCCGGTCGGGATAAAGGCGGTTTGGTGCGGCTCGATGACGACGGCGGCATCCTCCGTGCAGGCATACAGATCGGCGCCGGCGGCAAAGGGCGTTGCATAGGCGGGCATGATAGCTTCGGGCTTTAATTTTTTTATTTTTACCGGTATTTTTTGATTCATTGTTCATTTCCTTTCCTATTTTTTATTTTTATGCGTCTTCAATGTTTCCGCTGCCCATTTTTCTTTCCCAGACGCCGGGAAGAAGAACCCCTTTTTGTTCTGCCAGCGATTTTTTTACATCAAGGATTCTTTGATTCGCCGAGCCCCGGAACAGCAGCGCCGGGTTTTTTTGTTCTTCGATAAATTTTCCGTCCACCAGCACGTCGATTTGAGAGAGGAGAGCCGTTGCTGTTTCCGGATTCCCGACTCTTCCGGGGAGTAAATCTCTGTCAAGGTCAAAGCCTGTATAGCACCAGATGTCTTTTTGCGGATATTGTTTTTGGAATTCTTTGACCAGATGCAGCAGCCCTTCCTGATTTTCCGGTTCGAAAGGTTCTCCGCCCAAAAGGGAGAGCCCGGCGATATAATCGTGACGGAGAGCGGAAAGAATTTCTTCTTCGGTCTGTTCGGTAAATTCAGCGCCGTAGGCAAAGTCCCAGGCTTCCCGGTTGAAACAGTTTTTGCAGTGATGCCGGCATCCGCTGACAAACAGGGAGACCCGGACGCCCGGTCCGTTAGCGATATCGTTTTTTTTGATGGCCGCGTAATTCAATGCGGTGTTCCTCCTTTTTAAAGCGGCGGGGAGTATTTTTGATTCGGAACGGGGCGCTTTTGCGCCCCGTTTTTTTGTCGGATCAGAGATGCAGAACGCGCTCTTTGATTTCCTGGGTTCGGCCCTGGTTCCAGAACTGGGTTCCGATATAACCGCAGGTTCTTCTGGCAACGTTCATGGTGTTTTGGTCGGTGTTGCCGCAGTTCGGGCATCGCCAGACCAGTTTTCCGTCTTCGTCTTCGTTGATTTCAATCTCGCCGTCGTAGCCGCAGTGCTGGCAATAGTCGCTTTTGGTGTTCAGCTCGGCGTACATGATGTTATCGTAAATGAACTTCATTACCGAAAGAACCGCGTCAAGATTGTTCTGCATATTCGGAACTTCAACATAGGAGATGGCGCCGCCGGGAGAAAGCGCTTGGAATTTTGCTTCCAGCGTCAGTTTCTCAAACGCGTCCATTTCTTCGGTAACATGCACGTGATAGCTGTTGGTAATGTAGTTTTTGTCGGTAACGCCCTTCACGATACCGAAACGCTGCTGCAGGCATTTTGCAAATTTGTAGGTGGTGCTTTCAAGCGGCGTTCCGTAAAGCGAGTAGTCGATGTTCTCGGCGGCTTTCCATTTAGCCGTATATTCGTTGAGCTTTTTCATGATGTCCAGGCCGAGTTTTTCGCCTTCCGGTTCGGTAAGTTTTTTGCCGTTCAGGCTGTAAACGCATTCCCAGAGACCGGCATAGCCAAGGGAAAGGGTGGAATAACCGCCGTGGAGATATTGGTCTATTTTTTCTCCTTTTTTCAGGCGGAGCAGCGCGCCGTACTGCCAGAGAATCGGCGCGGCGTCGGAATAGGTTCCGGTCAGCCGTTCATGGCGGCACTGCAGCGCCCGGTGGCAGATTTCCATCCGTTCGTCGAAAATTTCCCAGAACTTATCAATATCTTTGTTGGCGGAAAGGCCGATATCGACCAGATTGACCGTAACAACGCCCTGGTTGAACCGTCCGTAATATTTCGGTTTGCCTTCTTCGTCGACATACGGTGTGAGGAAGCTTCGGCAGCCCATACAGGTATAGCAATGGCCGTCGCCGTTCTTGTCGATTTTGTTCTGCAGCATGATTTTTTCGGAAATATAGTCGGGAACCATCCGTTTTGCCGTGCATTTGGCTGCGAGTTTCGTCAGATAAAAATAGGGGCTGTCTTCTTTGATATTATCTTCTTCCAGCACATAAATCAGTTTGGGGAAAGCGGGGGTAATCCATACTCCCTTTTCATTTTTTACGCCCTGGTAGCGCTGTTTGAGGGTTTCTTCAATAATCAGCGCAAGGTCGCTTTTTTCCTGCGGATTTTTTGCTTCGTTCAGATACATGAACACGGTGACGAAAGGCGCCTGTCCGTTGGTCGTCATAAGGGTAACGACCTGATACTGGATCATCTGCACGCCGTTTTTAACTTCCTCGCGCAGCCGTTTTTCGGTAATCTTGGCGATCTTTTCTTCGGAAATATCTTCGCCGATTTGCGCCATTTCTTCTTCGACCTGTTTTCTGATTTTCTTTCGGCTGATGTCAACGAATGGAGCCAGATGCGTCAGGCTGATGCTCTGGCCGCCGTACTGGCAGGAAGCCACTTGGGCGATAATCTGCGTAGCGATATTGCAGGCGGTAGAGAAACTGTGCGGTTTTTCGATCATGGTTCCGCTGATGACGGTTCCGTTTTGCAGCATGTCCTCCAGATTAACCAGATCGCAGTTGTGCATATGCTGGGCAAAATAGTCTGCGTCATGGAAATGGAGGATTCCCTGTTCATGAGCGGTGACAATGTCGTTCGGCAGCAGGATTCTTTTGGTGATGTCTTTGCTGACTTCGCCGGCCATATAGTCGCGCTGTACGCTGTTGACCGTCGGATTTTTATTGGAATTTTCCTGCTTGACTTCTTCGTTGTTGCATTCAATCAGGCTCAGAATCTGATCGTCGGTGGTGTTGGATTTCCGGACGAGCGCGCGGTTGTAGCGGTAGGTGATATACCGTCTGGCAACGTCGAAAGCTCTCTGGTTCATGATCTGATCTTCGACCATGTCCTGGATTTCTTCAACGGTGAGCGCGCGGTTGATATTCAGCGCGGCGCTTTCCACGTCTTCGGCAATCCGTTTGATTTGAACTTTGGACATTCTTGCGCTGGGAACAACGCTGTCGTTGGCTTTGGTTACGGCAACAACAATTTTTTCGGGGTCGAAAATAACTTCTGTTCCGCTCCGTTTAATGATTTTCATGATTCTCCTCCTGATTTCAAAATCTATATTTTGTATTTTTTCTTTTTTGCAGAAATTTGTTGCAGAGGACGTTTTTTGTTCGTAACTCGGCGGTGATTCCGCAGATTCCTTCTTTTGTGCAAAGTGCCAGTGCTTTTATTATAACAAGATATTGTATGTTTGTCAAGGGGTTTTTACAAGATATTGAATATTTTTTCTGTTTTTCTTTTTTCTTTCTGAATGGAGAGCGTTTTCTGGACAGGGAGCAGATCGTTTTCGGCAGGGAAAAAAGTGCGCAGCCGGTTTCCCGGGCTGCGCACTATATCTTGTGTTGACAGCAAGCTATGTCATTTACTTTTTACGGTTCTTTTTGCAGTTTTGCCCGGAAGGTGATTGTCCTCGGGGTTGACAGGCCGTCGAATTGGATCAGGTAGGCGGATTTTTCCGGGTCGGTTCCGGTAATGGTCCCTACGCCGAACACGCTGTGCCGGATCCGGTCTCCGGGCGAAAATTCCGGAAGTCTTTCGGCTGCGGCCATGCACCGGTTGTTCCAGACGATTTGTTCTTTGGCTTCGGCAATCAGACTGTCGGCCGGTTTCTGATCGCAGCAGAGATTTTGGTCGCCGATGTCGAAAATAAACCGGGAGGGATAACGAAATGATCCGTCGAAGTTCCGGCCTTCCGCATCGGAGATCATCAAGCTTTTTTCCGCCCGCGTCAAGGCGACGAAGGCAAGCCGGCGTTCTTCTTCCATTGCCTGCATTGTGTCGGTTTTTTTAGCGGGGAACATCCCCTCGCTCATTCCGCCCAGGAAAACATAGGGGAATTCCAGCCCTTTTGCGGTATGAACAGTCATCAGCCGAACCTTTTCTCCGCTGCCGTCGGCATCGCTGTTGGTAAACAGCGCGACATGGCGCAGATAGTCCTCCGGCGTGCTTTCTTCTCCGCAGGAAATTTCGTATTCGTAGACCGATTGTTTGAGTTCCGCCAGATTATCCAGCCGTTCCTGACTCCCTTCTGTCCGGAGCATCCGTTCATATCCGCTTTTGTTGAGCAGGGCGGAAAGGAGTTCGGAACACTGCGCGTGGGCGGCGCTTTCCGAAAAGGTTTCGATAAGCGAAACAAAAGCAGCGGCTTTCGTTCCTTTCAGCAGATCATGTTCCAGATTGCGGCAGAGCGATTCGTAAAGCGAGCAGCGGTTTTCCGCCGCGTATTCCTGCAAAAACTGCATCCGCCGCTTGCCGAGGTTCCGTTTGGGAAGATTTGCGATCCGGAGAAAGGAGAGATCATCCCGGTAAACGACCATCCGCAGATAGGAAAGCGCGTCTTTGATTTCTGCGCGGCCGAAAAACTGAACGCCGCTGTAAATGGTGTAGGGGATTTTTTCCCGGAGGAAGATTTCCTCCAGGTTCCGGGTGATATAATGCGCCCGGTAAAGAATGGTGATGTCTTTGGGCGAAACGCCTTTTTCGCTGAGCACCTGGATTTGGCGAGCGATCCATTCCGCTTCTTTTTCGGCTGTTTTTGCATGGTGCCAGACGACGGTTTCTCCGTCGGGAAGGATTGGCAGAAGTTCCTTGCGGATCCGAACTTTATTTTGACCGATCAATGCATTTGCCGCCGCGAGAATCTGCGGGGTGGAACGGTAGTTTTTCATCATCATGATGGTTTTTGTCGGGGGGAATGCCTGGTCGAAATCCAGCAGGTAGCGGACGTTTGCTCCCCGCCAGGTATAGATTGTCTGGTCGGGGTCGCCGACAACAAAAAGGTTTTTATGGTAACCGCACAAAACCTCCATGAGCCGGTACTGCAATTCGTCTATATCCTGAAATTCGTCGATCATGATATATTCCAGGCGTTTCTGCCATTTCAGGCGGATGTCTTCGTTTTGATCGAAGATATAGAGAGAAAACAGGATTAAATCGTTATAGTCCAATCCGAAACATTTTTTTTCCTGATAGAGGTAGCCGTAAAAAATAATATCCGAAGGGTCGGTTGCTTCCTGATATTTTTTGAAAAGCTCTTCCTGCGACATTGCGATCATATCGAGATAATAATCGGGCTGTGTTTTGTTTTTTCGGATTTCAATCATGTCCCGCGCTTTGCTGTACGTCATGTTCCGGAGAGTCAGGTTCCGTTCTTCATAAATGATTTTCAGCATAGAGTCGATATCGGCGTTGTCCAGAACCAGAAAATTTTTCGGATACTGCACGGCATGGCTGTCTTCCTGCAGAACAGAAACGCAGAAGCCGTGAAACGTGTTGATATAGCCGGTGTCGTTGTCTCCTGTCAGCTGGTGAATCCTTCGCCTCATTTCGCCGGCGGATTTATTGGTAAAGGTGACGCAGAGAATGTTTCCGGGAAGAACCCCGATTTCTTCAACCAGATAAGCGAAACGGTGGGAGAGCGCGCGGGTTTTTCCCGAACCGGCTCCGGCAATTACCCGGACGAACCCTTCGGTTTCGGTTACGGCCTGCTTTTGTTCGTCGTTTAATCCTTCTAAAATATGCGGCATGTCAATGGCCGTTCCTTTCCTGATTTATTGGATTGATTTTCCGTAATAATCTACCTGAATGACCGTTCCGTCGGGGTAGGTCTCGGTGGATGATTTGATTTTTTCGGTAAAGCCGTAGTGTTCGTAGATTTTCCTGTTTTTTTCTTCTGCGGGTTCTACGCCGAGCGTTGCCTTTTCAAATCCCTTTCGGCGGAGATCCTTGAGCATGAATTGGAAAAGTTTTGAAAAGTAGCCTTTTCCCTGATATTCTTCCACGGTTCGGAATGCATACAGATACGCCGTTTTCTCTCCGATCAGCCGGTCGCTGTTTGGAAACGCCTCGGGTCTGACTGCGGCGGTCGCCTCGCAGATGATGGCGCCGTTGAGGATTCCGTAATAGGACAGGATGGCGCCTTTTTTGAAATTTTCTAAAAATTGCCTTTTCCATAGGATCCAGTTCTGCCGGTCGTCGGCATTTCGCTCGATTTCTTCGTCCCATTTCCGGTTCATTTCTTCCGGGGTGGCAATTTTGCAGAGATAGCTATTCGGCATTATTGTTTCTCCTGTTTCGGACATCTTGCTTATCAGTTTTGTCCATCCGTTTTTTTTGTTTTTTTGCTGAAACCGTATAGGAGGAAGCATAACAGCAGAATGGTTATTCCTGCATATACGGTACTTTCTGTCGTCATTTCAGGAAATTGATCGTGTTTTAAAATATAGGTAATGAAAGCGTTGGGCAAATTGACAAAATAAGAGACGAACAAATTGTTTCCCGATAACCGGAAGGCTACGGCAAATCCGATGCCGACGGCAAAAAGAAGCAGGAGATTTTCAAATGTTCTGATGCTATATTTTGCGGGACAATTTGTTAAATTCTCTATAATCCACACATTGTTTCATACAATCCAGGAATGATAGAGGTTGCTAATATTTGTAATGCTGTAGCGCTATCTATAATTGCATGTCCAACCATTTAAACTCTTTTTGTATTTCCAACACTGAATTGCTTGATCTAAACTTTTATCTTTATTATCATGAAAGAAATCTCGGATATAAGTATTGTATTCAAATTGTTTATCAATGGTTGTTTTATTCTTTTTTTTATCTTCTAATATCTGATAATAAGCATCTATTGAGTTCTGATAGGTTTTCCCAGCATGACTTTTTAACCATTTCTGAAATGCGACATTAAATGAAAAATTATTTCCTATTTGTTCTTTATAAAATGCTCTGTGCTTTTCAGAACAAACAAAATTTTCTTCTATTATTGTATCAGGGGTTATATCCTGGGCAACTTTCGTTTTTTTGGCCGTATGAATTTTATAAGTTTTTTTCCCGGTGTCTAAAAAGGTGGCAATTCTTTCTGTCAGTTCTGACTTCCTACCTGTTATTTGCAAATCGTTCTTTCTGCAAAAAGTAATTAATTCTTCTTTTAAGTAATAATATTCTTTAAATGTTTTACCATCTAAATTATTATCTAAATTAGGTCTTTCACTCATACGATCACTTTCCTGAATTGAAATTTACCGTTCCAGACGAACGAGCGTTTCCGTTGTACCCTCTTCGAATTTTTTTGCCCCGGTAACCTGGAATCCATGCCGTTTATAAAAAGAAACAGCCCAGCGTTCTTTTCTAATGCCCATAAAAATTGCGCGTCCATTTTTTTTATTGCGTAATCCAGCAGTTTTGAACCGATTCCGTTTCCCTGAAGGACGGGCTCCACAAATAATTTTTTCACTTCCCGGTTTTCGACATGAATAAAGCCTTTTACCACGCCGTCGTCATAAACCCGGAGGCTGTCAAGCGCGTTTCGGTATTTCCCGGTTTGTCCGGAAACCTGAAGTTCTCGGAAATAAAACACGTCATTCTGAAATATCGGATAAAAATTCAGCCGGTAGTTGAATATTTCGATTTCCGTAATCCTGGCTAAATCAATCTTTTTTGCCGGTCTGATATGGTTCATTTATTCATCCTCATAACTCTGATTCATTTATTTGGGTTGCTTCGGGACAGAGGGCGTTTTGCTTTTTGTGTGTTTTTTTGTTTGTTTAGTCGGTAAGACCGGATACTGTCTGACAAGCCGGGATTGATTCTTGGGACAATTTTTTCTGCATAACCTTTACATATTTTAAATCCGCAACTTCAAGGAAACCGTTTTGTTTATACATTTTCGCAGTTCCGTGATATTGGTACGGAAACTCCTTATCTCCAAACGGATATGCCTCTACATAATTGTATTCGTCCCGTACCGCGTCTTCACATACCTGATGAAGTAGTTTTTGCGCGACACCTTGTCCCCGATATTTCGGAGCGATCAAAAAACAAAAAATTGATTTCACTTTTTCATTTGTTTCGTTATTTTTGTAACCGACTTTCCGGAACATTTCTGTCACATATTTATATTGTTCTCTGTCATTAGCATTACACCAGCCGACGATTGTATTTCCTGAATAGGCAAGATATCCTTGCATTTTCCCTGTCTGAATGAATTCAACAGCCTTTTCTCTGCGTTCTTTTGGGTCTGTCCATTTTTCCTGTGTTTCCGGATCTAAATATCCTTCCAAACAGTAGCAGAATGCCCATTCTCCATGATCTTCAAATGCAATTTTGTCAAAAAACAGCAACCAGTCTTCGCAGAGCTCCGGGGCTAACGGCCGGATCGTAAATTCCAATTCTTTCATCTCAAAAAAGTTCCTTTGACGTTTGATTTTTTATTTCGCTTTGTTTTTCTGCCGTTGTCTTAAAATTTCAAAGGCAAACACCGCCGAGGCTGCCGAAGCGGAGATGGAATTGCGGAAATCTCTTCCATAGGGGATAAAAACCCGGCTGTCGGCCGCGTCAAAAACGGTTTTAGACACGCCCCGCTTTTCACCGCCGATTGCAAGTAGTATTCCGCCGGTCAGGTCGGCCGAATAAAGAGAAACGGCGTCTCTTCTTTCAGCGC
Source organism: uncultured Clostridia bacterium (assembly GCA_948443805.1). GTDB lineage: Bacteria > Bacillota > Clostridia > Oscillospirales > UBA644 > CAOJUB01. The sequence continues at coordinate 304,255 of CAOJUB010000001.1, forward strand.
AGATGATTTTGATTCCGTGCTGTTTTGCTTTTTGCAGAAAGCCCGGCAGATTTTCGGTTTTTGCCGCTTTGATCCGTTCCGAAGCGCCGGCCGAGGAGCGGATGACCGTTCCCGCCGCCGACATCCAGTTTCGTTCCGGCAACAGCAGTCCGGTTGCTCCCGCCGCGTAAAGCGAACGGACCGCACAGCCGAAATTGTAGGGGTCTTCTATCCCTTCCAGTAATGCGATCATCGGGTTTTCATCTTCGAAAAGCGCGTCTTCCGGGACGAATTTCCGTTCGCCCGCAAAGGCAAGGATTCCGCCGTGGGTTTTTCCCTGTGCGTTTTCTTCAAAAAACTTTTCCGATACAAAATTGGGTTTCAGCCCTTTTTCTTCCGCCAAGCGAAGAATATACCGGAGGTCTTTATCGGGTTTTCTTTCTCGTATATAAATTTCGCTGATCTCTCTGGTTCCGGTTTCGAGAACCGCTTTTAAAGAAATTGCGCCTTCGATCGGTGACAGTTCCATTCGGAGCTCCTTTGTTGCTGCCGGAGATTTTCCGGTTGTTGTTTTTTTCTATTTTATCATGAATCCCCTGTTTTTGTCAATAGGATTGACAGGATAAATAAAATATGCTATATTATATGGTAGACAGTTGAGAAGGAGAGGGTTGTTTATGACGGACTTGGAAAAAAGAATCGCATTTATTCTGGAAGCAGAAAAACTGAAGAATATTTATCGGCAGACTTATGTCATTCATGAAAACCGTACCGAAAACGATGCGGAGCATTCCTTTCATCTTGCGCTGATGGCTGCGCTTCTTTCCGATTATGCGAACGAACCGGTGGATTGCGTAAAGGTGATGAAGATGGTTCTGGTTCATGATATTGTGGAGATTGACGCCGGCGATACCTATTGTTATGACTCGAAAGGATATGAAGATAAAGCGGAGCGGGAAAACCGGGCGGCCGAAAGGATTTTCGGTTTGCTGCCGGATGAAGCCTGTTCGGAATACCGGTCTTTGTGGCAGGAATTTGAAGAGGGGAAAACGGCAGAGGCAAAATTTGCAAACGCGCTTGACCGGATTCAGCCTCTTTTGTTGAATTATGAAACGCAGGGACGTTCCTGGAAAGAGCATGGTATTTCCTATCAAAAACCGATCGAAAGGCTTTCGCCCGTAAAAGCCGGTTCGGAGAGATTATGGAAATATGGCAAAGCCATTCTGGCTCGAGCGTTGGAGGAAGGGTATTTG
>CAOJUB010000002.1 GCA_948443805.1 uncultured Clostridia bacterium
TTGTACAAGAGAACCGACCTGATCCTTCATCAGAGATATCAAAGGTGAAACAACAATAGTTATTCCCTCAAATATCAATGCAGGGACTTGATAGCAAATAGACTTGCCTGCACCTGTTGGCATAATACAAAGAACATCTCTGCCGGAAAGCAGGGAATCCACTATTTGTTCCTGCCCGGCACGGTAAGAATCATGTCCGAAATATTCTTTTAACACACTGAATTTATCTTTCATTAATAATCCTCTTTTATCACAATATAGACTTCAACTTATTCCAATCCGTTGCTACCTGTAGTTCAATCCCATTATCCAGCGCCTCAAAGTGCTTTTTACCACAGTGTATTTTAAGTTGTTCTCTTGTTCGAAGATCCATAAAGCTGGTGCTGCCTTTCGTTTCTAAAACAAAGTACAGTTTTTCTTCACCGTTCTTAGTCAGATACACTGCCCAGTCGGGATTATAAGTTCCGATTGGCGTTTCGATTTTAAAACGATCTGGGATCTTGAAAAACATTTTTACATCGGGATCGTTATCAAGCGCTATGGCAAATGGACGCTCGATAGAACTGCTGTCATAAACGATATAGTCATATACACTGTGATCGACCTTTACTGCATTTCGGTCAAGATTGGCAAGGAATTCCTCAGTATCAAAAATCTCCTGCGCATAATATTCCTGTCCGTCCAGCTTGATATAACTGATACCGTCGATTGCCAGCATATGACGATTGTTCTTAATAATTTCCGTTGCTTTCTCCAAAAATGTTTCGGGATTATTCAGAAAATCATCCAGCCGTCCGCTGCGGATCAGAATTTCATTTACTGTTGCAGGTGTGAGCAGCGTTTCATCACTGATCGATGTGATCAGATCCGGCAATATCTGATACGAGTTTTCAATATCCGCTGTCCGCATTTCCCGTTCGGTATGCGAGATGCCCGCATTCTCAATATGAATATCGGCTGTTTGCGAGATAAGCCGCGTCTTCGGAATGGCAGGCATGTCCCTCAGCGCCTTGACAGCATTTTCAATCAGCGTATCCGTATCAATAGAAACACGATAGGCTGTTTTTTGTTTGATTTTGCTCCACAGCTCCAAAAATTCCGGCGATATCATAACCTGTTTGTTAATGCGCACCACTACATCCTTTGAAGCATCACGCACGGGCGGTTTACGGTCAGCGTTTGTGATAATGCTCTCAAAACGCTGCCTTGCCGCTTCATACTTTTGAGGCAGATCAAGTGTTCCGCTTTTGAGGGCGTTCTTCATCGTGTCCTTCATCTTACCGGATTCGGTGATATATCCTTTACTCTCAAAATGCGCCATAAGTTCCTGCGCATCTTCATAGGTAACTTCTTTTTCTTCGATCACGGTTTCAATATAAGAAATAGTCGACAAAGATTCAACACTTACAAATTCATCCGAGTTGCTTTGCTCTAAAACTTCCTGTACTTTAGGCAATACAGGCGCAAGTTCTGCCGCAAATTCCACCTGATTTTCCGAAAGTACCCGACGCACATCAGCAATAGAAGGTTTATTTTCTTTACTCGGCATAACTGTTTCAACCGTAGTTAAAATTTGCTGCACCTGTTCCGGCGTTACTGTTTTCTTAACTTCCCGTTTGTCTTCATAGACCATTCCGGCAAACAGATCAAGCTGCAATACGCCGAATTTTACGCCCGTTTCGTCCTCAATTTCCTTTTGTAACGTATCGGCAAACTCTGCAAAGCTCTCATTTGCCATGACATGAAGAATATTGATATTCTTGTCCTCAATCCGCTCTCCGTCCTGGTTGACGCAGAGCCTAAGCCCACGCCCGACTTTTTGACGACATGTAAAGGTGGATTTCTGATCGATCAATGTGCATACCTGAAACACATTGGGATTATCCCAACCCTCTTTGAGCGCCGAATGAGAGAAGATGAACCGCAGCGGGCATTCAAAGCTGAGCAGCCATTCCTTATCTCGCATAATGGTATTGTAAGTATCATCATCTGCCAGCGTATCGCCTTTGGTATCTTTCAAACGCCCTTTTTTATCCTGAGAAAAATAGCCGTTATGTACTTTGGAAACATCCGCTGCAAACCGTTCTCGAATCGGTGCATATTTCGGTTTTGCAAGCAGTTCAAGATAACATTCCTCAAACATCTGCGCATAGATACCGGGCGTGCCGTCCTCGTGACGGTACTTGTCAACCTTATCGATAAAGAATAACGACAACACTTTGATTCCCTTGTCAGTGTACCGCAATTCCTTATCCAAATGCGCTTCGATAGTGCGGCGAATCTGCGCTCGTTTGACGATATTCTCATCGATATCGCCAATTGCTTTTCCCAGCGCAACTTCCTCGGTGTTACCGAACTCGATATGTTCATATTCCGGTGTGCAGTCAATTCCGGCGATAGAATACCCTTCATAAAGCTCACGCTCACCGGAGAGCAGAAACAAATCATCTCCCGGTTTGACTGTGACCGTTTTACGGGACACCGTGCCGTCCTTGCCACGCACATCCATTTCCACCTTCGCCCGGAATCCCTTATCATTCGATACGGACACTAACCGCACATACGGCTGATTAAATCCGCCGGACACCTGATTGGAGGAAACGGAAATCTGCTTGACAAGACCCATTTGATAAGCGTCTACAGGCGTCAAACGGTAAAGCAGATTGATTTTTTCTCTGTGCGTTGCAGAATATCGCAGCACGCACAAAGGATTCAGTGAAGCGATCGCCTCTTTCGCTTTAGCCGTATTGTCAACGCTTTGCGGCTCGTCAATAATGACGATAGGATTTGTGTCCTGTATATACCGCATAGCCGTTTCACCGTTCAGTTTGTCCTGCGCCTGATTGATAATATTTTCCGCCTTTTTGAATGCGTCAATGTTGATAATCATAATCTCAATGTTTGCACTGGTAGCAAACTGCCGTACATCGGATAGCTTTGCGGAATTATAGATAAAATATCGGCAGGGAACATTATCATATTGCAGACCGAAATGCTCCTTTGTAATTTCAAAGGATTTATACACACCCTCGCGAATGGCAACGGAGGGCACAACAATGATGAATTTTGCGAATCCGTATTTGCGGTTCAATTCAAAGATTGTTTTCGTGTATACATATGTCTTGCCCGTACCGGTTTCCATTTCAATACAGAATTGCATATTATCCGCATCCGGCGTCATGGGAAGTTTATTTCTCTTTTGAACAGCGTGCATATTATCGGATATCGCTTTTTCGTCTATGTACAGCGCGTTACCGATACCCAGATCATTCATCAGTGAAATCTGTTTTTCTTCCACCACTGAAAAGGTACTGCGTGTCTTTTCCTGCCCGGCGAACAGATCAACAATAGCGTTTACCGCATCAGTTTGAAAGTCTTGATTTTTAAATTTGAGTTTCATTTTGTTAATTTATAATGCATAATTCATAATGCAAAATTATGCATCTTTTCCTCCTTTGCTGGAGTTAATAATAGCCGTGAGCAATTTCAACAGTTCTACACAATCCATATAGATACTGTTAAATTGTTCATCTGATAAATAATCGCTTTCATGAAGCAGTTCCAGCCAATATTCTGTTTCACTTGCTTCCTTCAGCGAGATGCTCATTTTAGAGATAAAATCCGCTTTGCTTTGACCACGAATAGCCTCTTTCACATTTGCGCCTATGCTTGTACCACTGCGCAAAAGCTGTTTTGACATTATAAATTCTTTTTTCTCATTGCATAGATATTGAGACAGCTTAATGATCCGCAATGCAAATGTTTTGCTTTTTCCGACAATTAAATTATCCGTTTTCACTTTGTCCACCTTAATTATGCATTATGCATTGTGAATTATGAATTAAATAAGTTTCAACTCAATTCCGCGATCCCGCAGGATATAGTGGGCGTTCGCCATGGCAGTGTCGTCTTTGAAACTGTCGCGGGCGATGATGAGCTTCGCAGGGGCGTATTCCGCCATTGCTTCTACATCCTCCGGCTGAACATCGTCCGCAAGGCAGATGAGCAGCAGACAATCTTCGCCTACCGTGTAAGCGGTCTTGCCGTTCGCATCAATTTTGCCCACACTATATGTCAGCGGTACGCCTAATTTCAGCATGATCTCATAAATCATATCCATGTCGGTTCGGTCTGATTTTACACGGTGGATCATGCCGTTCATACGGTCAAACAGGATTTGCAGTTCCTCTTCCGCAACAGGAGCGCTGTCCCATGTTTTTAGGTTAGAGGTATCCAATTTAAAGACTTTGAAGCCGATGTCTAATTCCCCTCCTGTGGAGGGGTGGCCAACGGTCGGGGTGGTGGCAAACACTTCATGTCCGCCTAACATGTTCATCACACTGCTTAAATTGTTCTTGACATCTGCATCTGCAATATGCAGTACTGTCAATCCCAGCCCTGAAAGATAAGCGTCTCTTTGTTTGTCATACTCAACTTTATCGTTATGTGAATAGCCGTCAATTTCAATGACAACTTTACGGCTTGCACAATAAAAATCAACAATATAATTGCCAATGATTTTTTGTCGGTCAAAGTCAAGTCCTTTGAATTGTTTATTATGCAGTTGCTGCCACAATAAAACTTCTGAAAGATTGCCGGCTTTACGCAGCTCTTTTGCCCGCTCTTTCAGCGAGGGGTTATATGGGAGTGACATATAGTTTTCTGTGCCGCGTGGCTCAAATAGAGATTGTTGGGTGTTTTCCACCACCCCGCCCTGCGGGCACCCCTCCACGGGAGGGGAATATTTTTCGAGAATTTTTGCGCCTGCTCTGCGAATGCGCTCCTTGCCAATTTCGCAGATGGTTTTATATCCTGCTTTGTAGGCTTCGCTCTTTTCATCGCATACTTCGGGGAGTTGCACGCAAATAAAGCGGCGGTTACCGCCATCCTCTGCATTAAGCTGCATAACAGCGTGGGCGGTTGTGGCAGAACCAGAGAAAAAGTCAAGAATGATGTCGTTGTCAGAACAACCCATTTCCAAAACTTTTTCTATCAAATCTATTGGCTTCGGAAAGTCAAATACTTTTAATTCATCAAAGATCGTTTTAATGAGTTTTGACCCGTCGGCTGTAGAACCAACATTTTCAAGCATTGTTCTATATGGTTTAAGTCGAGGTTCAGTAGTTCTAATTTTTTCATAGACGATATATGTTCCATCATTTCTTGGTGAAAACTCAACATCGCCGTTTTTTACAGCGGCTAACATATTCTCTTTACCCCAACGCCAGCGTCCTTCTATTCCGTCGTTTCTTATTGGATATACATCTTCACCATTTGGACCCGGTATAGGAAAAAACATAGTAGGTCTATCTTCGCGGCGCGAGTTAGAACCCCATTTGTTTAATTCTCGTCCACGACGATACTTGCCTTGTTCATCTTCACGGTCTAATGGTTCAGCTTCAATCAAAATTCGATTAAAAAAGCCACCTGAAACAACGGATTTTCCATAGCATATAATATATTCTTGGTCGCGTACAACAGTGTTGTTATCACTGCCGCCACCTTTTTTTGACTGCCATGTAAACATACCTATAAAGTTTTCCTCCCCAAACACCTCATCACAAACCTTGCGTAGATTCGTAACCTCATTATCATCAATACTAATAAAAATCACGCCGTCATCCCGCAACAGGTTCGCCGCCAAACGCAGGCGGGGATACATCATATTCAGCCAGTTTGTATGATAGCGTCCCATCGTTTCGGGGTTGCTCTTTGTAGTCTGCTGGGTGACTTCCTTATACCGCGCCATAGGATCGGCAAAATCGTCCTCATACACAAAATCGTTGCCGGTGTTGTAGGGAGGATCAATGTAGATCATCTTCACCTTGCGGTAGTAGGCGGTTTGCAGGAGCTTGAGGACTTCCAGATTGTCGCCTTCTATGTAGAGATTCTGCGTTGTGCCAAAATTGACGCTTTCCTCCGGGCAAGGACGCAGCGTACCGGTGGAACGCTTTTGCGCCAATTTCAGGCATTCCGCTTTGCCTTTCCACTCAAACTTGTATTTTTCAAAATCGTTATCGATGTACTCACCACAGAGTGACAGAAGCTTGTCTATATCCAGTTTGCCCTCTGCAAAGCATTCGGGGAATATTGCTTTCAGCTTGTCCATGTTGGTTTGCTCTATATTCATCGAGAGTCCGTCTAATATGTTATTTTCCATTGTTTTTATTCTCCTCTTACCCAATGTGTATTTGACAAACCCACACTGTACTCTTTTAGATTCAGTAGAATTTCTCCGCGTTTAAGTTTTTCAAATGTTTCTTTTATTGATTCTATTTCATAATGATAATTGTCGCTATATTCAAACTCTTTATAATCATCTTTGAAAGTCGGATTTTTAGATAATACTCTGCCGACTACAGTTCCCGATTGATCAAACAACACATTTTCTCGACTCAACTTAGCTTTCGTATTAAGTGTAAACACAAACATATCATTCACGGCTCATCAACCTCTTTCCACACTGATTTTGGATACCCATCCTGTATATTCCTCACCCGATTCGTTGGTATATTTTACTTCTAACCAACGTGGTATCTCGGATACAACTTTCAATTCTGTATCGTACGAAAGAGTGCATATTATATTTGCTTTTGAATTTGCAGCTTCTCTCAAATAGGCATGTTCTTTTATAATCCAACAACATTCCGTTTCATTAAAGAACAATGCTTTTGTCTGAGCGACCATGTCTGTATAAAACTCGCAAGTTTCCGGGATTTGTGGGATAACCATAATCAGATTTAATATAAGCAATACCAACCAAAACTTTTTCTTTACATCCTCAAATTTGTCATACAACGATCTTGGCTTTTGTTTAAGCTCCTCAATTTGCAATTCAAATTCTTGAGCCACTTCTTCTTTACTAAGAACAATTTCGCCATACTTTACAGACATATCGGAAAGTATTTCTACTTCTGAGAAATCTATAGCATTAAATGCCAGCGATGACAAGGTGTTTGTGGATATTGAGTGAATTACTTCGCCAATTTGGTATTGACATTGTTCAAGCATTCTTTGCAGTGAATCCGTAAAAAAATATGGAGAATATAATTCAGATAATTGCTGAGCTACAGAAGTTAATGGCTCAAATTCAATTTTAGGTATTTTCAATGCAAAATCAGACATTGTCCGCATAATTGGTTGTAATGTATTTGCAATAGAAATAGAATTGGCAGCGATAGAATATTGAGATAATGCAGTGCTAATCGTATCCAAAATAGGAGGGTGGCAGCACTGCTCAATTCTATCATATATTCGTTGCTGCCTCTCCAAAGCTTCTTCAAAAGGTGACTTTTTATCAAGCATATTATATATTTTTTTCCTCCACTTTCAATACAAATTCTCTTGTGACCCTTGCGGTCAGCTTTTCTTTTTCGGTAAATTCTTTGATTTGTTCCTCTAATTCCAAATCCAGTCGCATGGCGTCAAAAAACTGACTTTCCTGTTTCTTCATATATTCCTGCCGGAGGAGATTGATTTTTTTATCCAACGCAAGCAGCTTTAAGCGGTCATTTGTAATCGATTCCCGTTCGACTTCTGTCGCTTTTATCTGTCTGTCAAGCGCATCCAAATCATGGGTGAGAGCGGTTTTCTTTACTTTTGCCTTTAGTTTCATTTGATCGATTTCTTCCGCCTGTGATTGAGAGTATTTCTCCGATTGCCGGGCGATTAAAGCATCGACGTCAACATGACGGTCAAGCTTATGGGTTTTGCTGCCGTTTTTGAGCCAGTGGGGACTTTTATATCCTTCCTCGGTGTAGGCTTCCACAGAAAGATTCAAAATAGCTTGACATTCTTCCTCCGATAGAATTCTATCGGACTGTGTTTTGCCAACCAACATGGGGATTTCAGTTGATATGCTGTTTGCGGAAGAGGAAAGACTGATACTATACAAACCGATTTCACACGGCTCATAAGCTTCACTCTTTACGCGCAAAGTTCCATTGTCCGCACATGTAAGTGCATGGATAATTCCTCTCCCGATAATACTTGTCAGTGTGATCCTGCTGTGACGCGGTTTGAAATCCTTTGCCATTCCGTAGGATTTCAGGCTTTGATACGGTTTATTGCGGCTGCCTGTCCAATAATAGAACAATTTCGGCAGTTCTTTGTAATTGGTGGCAGTAACGGTTTTTTCATCATCGTCGATTATATAGGTACAATCGTTGTGCGTCTCATTATATTGCTCAAAAAAGAATTTTACGATATTCCACAGTGCGACATTGATTTCCTCTGCCTTTTCACTGATATAATGAGGCGATATTGTAATTTTATCTGCAAGTTCCTTTGTGAATGTAGTAAACAGTACATCCTCAGCAGAAGAAACAAGTTGCCTGTTTTTGGCTTCATTCTGTATCAGTGCCTGTTGATAATCGGTTTCCACCTGTGCTTTCGTGCGGATACGCTGCGACACTGATTCAAACGCTGTATCCAAATTCTCGGTAAATCCGCCGATCACTTCATCGGTAATACCGAACACACCGTCAGCTACAAGCATTCGTTTATTAACAAGCTCTAATTTACGCACATCGGCAAAATTGTTCTTATCAATAAACGCTAAGGAAATGACATCGTTTTCCTGCCCTAATCGGTGGCATCGGTCGATGCGCTGTTCCATTTTCAAGGTGTTATAAAGCAAATCGTAATGGATAACAAAGGCGGCGTCCTCTAAATTAAATCCTTTCGCGCCATTATCGGTAGAGAGAAGGATTTCACCATCCGTCTTGAACTTCTGAATCGTGCTGTAATCCGTGCTGCCATTGTAAATACAGGTTTTATATTTTGGGGATAACAAGGCAGAAAGCATTTTCTGCGTTTCAACGCTTTCGGTAAAAATGACTACTTTCTTCCTTGCGCCGGATTTTTTCATCAGTGCAAATCCGTTTTTCAGCGCAATAAGCAATTGTTTTGCTTTTGTGTCCTTTGTAATACTTTCAACAACGGCCAGCATCCGCTGCCATTCGGATAGCTCGTCCTGTGCATCCGGCATCGTTTCCAGCCGTCTAACAATGCCTTTGATCGTCTGCAAAATCGCGGCGGTTGAAGAGCTTTGCAAGCTTAAAAGCCGCAGCGCAAGGTCGTATTGATCCATTTCCGGAAAGGCAATTTTATTCGGTTTATTTATGTAGGCATAGAGCAGGTCATACAGTTCTCGCTCTTTCGGAGACGCTGTATATTCATTTGTGATTAGAATCCGATTCGGTACTTTAGCATAATCCTTTGCCTGTGAACGAAGCGTGCGGAAGCAATATTTACTTACTCTTTCGGCAAGTTCGATATAATTCCCCGGTTTTCGCAAATAGCGCGACAGAAATTCCTGCTCATCGGGCAAAACGGTTTCATCGACAAACCAAATAAGCCCGTACAGATCCATGATATTCTTTTCTATCGGCGTCCCGGTTATCAGCAGTTTGAAAGAATCATCAGAAATGCGTTTTAATGCTTTTGCCTGTTTGCTATCTTCACGGTAAACAGAGGATAACGCGTTTGCTTCTTCAAATATTGTCAAATCCCAGTGAACGTCTTTTGCTGCCGACTCATTATCTGTGACAAAATCATAAGTGGAAATTACGATAGCGTCCTGTAAAAAAGCATTCGTATAATCGTCGGAGATGTTGGCATTCCAATCTTCACGGTTCGTCAGAACAATATAAGGAATTGTATAATAGCGATCAATCATCTCCGTCCACTGCATGAGCAAATCGGCGTTGGGAGTGACAAGTAAAATACGACTGTGGCTTTCCACCCATTTTTGTGTGATGACAAGCATCGCCTCATGGCTTTTTCCCATTCCGGCTTCATCACAAAGTATGACGCCTTTTTGATAGGGTGAACGCAAAGCAAAATTTGCTGCCGCAATTTGGAACGGATAAATTTTAATGTCGGAAGAAGCAAACGCAGGAACAAACCCATCCTCGCCGGACAGGCTATCCAGTATTCTTGCTGTGTAATAAGCATGAAACGGCGTTTGCTGCATTTTGTACTTCCTTCCATTTATCAAGATTTATGTCTTGAAACCTTTATAGTAGTAGCTGTGGTCGATGCCTTCATTTAGACCTAATGACTATGAATATCATCGGTTAGAGCAGCTTTGAGAATATGTTTAATAGGACTGTTTGCTCAAATCAACACTTCCCATTTGCCGTATCTCTTTCCACTTTCTCTGCGGATATAGTTCTTTTCCTGCAAAGATTTCATCAGTCGTTTTACGGTGCTGAGGGATTTACATTGATGTTCCAAAGTGTCAAATTGACACTTTGGAATTAAAAAATGATACTTTGGGATTTTACAATTCCTCCGTCTTAAAGGTCGAATACCCCTCATAGTAATAACTGTGGTCGATGCCTTTCATATAGACCTCACGGCTATGGATATCGTTTGTCAGAGCAGCCTTGAGGATATGTTTGATTTCGATATCCTTAATCGGACTACGCTCCATGGCAAGCAGGTAATCCTCTCTATCTACCTTGCTCCAGTCGACTATCTTACCGATCTCCTTCTTAAAGATGCAATCCAACCAAATGCGTGTACTTCTGCCGTTGCCTTCACGGAAAGGGTGAGCAATATTCATTTCAACATACTTTTCGATGATTTCATCAAAGTTGGACTGAGGCATTTTATCAATGTTTGCAAGTGCTGCTTCAAGATACATCAGCGGTGCAAAACGAAAGTTACCTTTTGAAATGTTTACAGTGCGTATCTCTCCGGCAAAAAAATAAATATCGTCAAACAGGTATTTATGAATCGCTTTCAATGATTCGAATTTGCCTGCTTCTAATTTATCGAGAATCCCGTTTCCAAAAAGTTCGATTGCTTTCTTTTTACTGATTCTTTCTTCCGCTTCGGCAATTTCGGGCGAGCTGGTAATGCCTAATTTATTTTTAGGCGCCATATTATTTATCCCCCTTTGTTTCGTCGGGAATAAGTTCCATGATATCGCCAATATCGCAGTTCAGGGCAGCGCAAATTTTTGTGAGGGTATCTACGGTCACATTTTCGCCCTTCGTCATTTTTGTTATGGTATAATTACTGACATCGGCAACACGGCATAAATCTTTTTTCTTCATGTCGTGATCGATCAGTAGTTTCCAGAGTTTTTTATAACTAACAGCCATATAGCACACCTCGAAAAACTGGAATATAGTTTTACAGATATAGTATATCACAATTTTATACAAATTGCAACAGCATAACAAAGCGATAACTTTATTTTTGATTGATAACTCTCTAAACTTTAACGTAAAAACAACTTTCAAGCTAAAAATCGATACCTCGCACATGACTTTGTGTGTTCTTCGCCGTAACCGGGGCACCGATTTGCACGGCCAAAGCGGTATAATTATGGTAAAAAGTAGCCCTGTTCTATGAGAAATTCTAAGAATTGCTTTTAGAAATTTCTTAGAACTCGAGCAAAAGCATAGATCCTTTGCGACATTGATTTTGACACGGTTTTCGAGATGTCCCAAAAAGCCTAAAAACACGGCGATTTTCAGGCTTCCTGTAACTTCCTTTATCTTCCGTCAGATTCAGTTAACTTCTGTTTTGCGTGAATGACTCGAAATCAGTTTGGGAGCAATCCCACGCGGGTTCGAATCCCGCCCTCTGCGCCAACGCGGCTTATGTCCGCGCAAAAAATAAGCTGCAAGGAATTCCTTGCGGCTTTTCACATATGAAAGGACTGCCCATCTATGGCATCAAGAAAACCGATTGTCCGGCAAACAGCATGGCTGTCTCTCATTCCGCAGATATTGTTTATAGGTGCTTTATACATAATTTATAGTTTCTTTATTGAGTCTAAACTTTTCTCCATTTACCTTACATTGCTTACGTATTTGTTTCTTTCTATAACTTTAAGATCTTCCTTATCACGCTACCACAGAAAAGGGATGACTCTTGTTAAAAAAGAAAAATATGAACAGGCAATAGAAGCATTTCAAAAAAGTTATTCGTTTTTTTCAAAATATACATGGATTGATCAGTACCGATTTATTACAATGCTTTCCTCCAGTAAAATTTCATATCGGGAAATGGCGCTCCTAAATATTGCTTTTTGCTATTCGCAAATTGATAACGGAAAAAATTCAAAAGATTATTACTTAAAAACGATTCAGTATTTTCCGAATAGTGAAGTCGCTAAAGCATCCTTAAAGATGATTCGATCTATTAAAAACCAAAACGAATAATTCTCTCTCGTTCTCTAAACAAAATTCTGTAAATTTTAAAACATTTGGCAAAACAAAGAAAAAAGATGTATAAACGGTTTGAGCGGGCAAATGAATCTCCTCATTCACTTTCTCACGGACTTGTATTACGATTGGTTGAACAAAGCCAAACAGGCACGGGACGAATATCTCGCAGGCCAAATGTCAGCGGAAGAGGCGCTTCGTATTATTACAGCAGAATAAAAAAACAGGCAGCGGGCAAGGTCAACATCGAGTTGATTTTATTCGCTGCCTATCTTGATATTTTATTTATTATCCGTGTTCTGCACCACTTCGATAAGCAGCTGCACTGCAAGTTTGAAGCCGGCGGTGAAAACCTGCAATTTTTTCATACCGTGCAGTTTGGATTCACCGTTTTTGAACTTTTCAAATATCTCTTTCTGCCGTTCGTTGAGTGTTGCTATCAAATCATCCTGATATCGGATGATATATCATAACATTTCACCGTATGAGCTCCCACGCTTAAAGCTGCATTCCTTCAGAATTTGTTGCCGTAATATAAATCTTCAAGTGTTGTCCTATGTATTGTATCTCCTTTTGCAACACATAGATATAATACAAGATCTTTCACAGATCCAACTTTTTTCCGATATAAAATCAAAAGTACCGCGAATACGCTTTATTCTTGTTCTTCGGTTATTGACAAATCGATATAACAATCCTTACTTTTAAAACTTCTGCGCAAATAATCGTGACCACCATCTACAGCGCAAGCACCACATTTACATTTTACATATTCATGGCGATCCGTTGATTCAATAATATCTCCGCATAATTTGCATTGAATTGCATTCTTAATGATCTTTCGCATATGACGATCTCCTTTGTAGTACAACAACATGCCACAGGGATTTTATGAAGTCCATAGAAAACATATTTATTCCGCAAGGGTCTGTTTTCTTTCAATATCGCTACAAACCATTCGTGTTACATAATTTGCATCGTGTTTACAGGTTTCAATAATATATTCATACGATTCTTTGGTAATGCCAGGAACATGTAGAATATGTTGTAAAATCAAATTTTTAATATACACATTATCACGCTCGATCAACGAAACAATATGGCGATTAATAATTTCTCGATTATCCGTATTTCGTAATAGCGCTAATAAAATCCTTGTGGAATTCCAACGTATATCAACATAATCTGTATGCATCCACGCAAAAGCATAATGAAGTATGGTTGTTTCTATCGGCTTCTGAAAAGCCACATTAGAAGACAGTTCTAAGTAATTAGCAATAAAACTCGTAACAGAAATTGTTGTTGCGATATTATCTTTAAGATAAGGGAATAATTCGAGTAAATCCGCATGCACATCAATACCCATAGCAGAAAATAATATTTTAAGGCTAATAGTCAATGCAATGTTATCAATATTAGATGAGAACGGAAAACTGTCACCGGCTATTATTTGTGATTCATTTTCTAATATATTTCTATAGATATCTTTATTATGTTCATACGATTTAGGATATTTTTCAATTATGCAACATAACAGAGCAACCGCATCCATTTTAGTAGATAGTGATTCGCTTGACTCAAGCAAAGTTTGAGATACTGCTAAAATTATAGAATCAATTAAGACATCTTCATATTGTTGATCGCTATCTAATAATATCGATTTAATTGTGGCAATTTCTCTTGTTCCGTGACCAAAATACCTGCCGTTCTTTCCTTGTGTTTCGTTATTATTCTTGACTATTTCAAGATTCTTATTTAAGAATACCGGGTAATCTGAAACTTTATTCTCTGTAGTTTCAAGTCGATAATTATTGTAATAAAATTCCGGCAAATATGTCTCTACGGTTTTATCGAGTTCATTAGTTAATTCGCGATTTTGATTTCTAATTACACACAGAAAAAAAGGACTTCGTTTTACTAATTCACAATCATTTTGCAAAACATCAATGATACTCGCAATTAATTTTTTTGCATTTTCCTCCCGCATTTTAGTTATATCAATTCTTTTTGATATAAGTTTAAACATGTCCATATACCATCGGCTAAGGCGTTTCTGAACGAATTTGCAACATATTTCTGCTAAAACATCTTGTGATAATCGATGAGACACATTTGAAAGGTTTTTAAAAACACTTTCTCCAATTGAAATATTTTTGTCTTCATCATCAATCCAAGCGTAAATAATTTTTAGCATTGAAGATTCATAAAAGCGGAATTTTTCGTCATTTAAATAATATCCAACCGTTGCAAAGCCAAGCAATTGCTGCCGTATTCTTTTATGAGTTATTGGATGCAATGAACAAAAATCCATTATTTTTTCCGCGTCAGCATCAGAAAGCTTGCTCAGTATTTCTGGGAAAGTGTTTTGAATACCTATCACTTCTTTTTCTTTTCCGCCTCTTATTGCATACTTAAGCAAATCTCTGCGAAAAGACCAATCATCATATCTGCTTGATAAATAAAAGAGGAATTCTTTTTCTTTATCAAAAAGCATAAGGATATGTGTTAATGAACCATTATACATAGCAACTATGAATGTACTTGCCAGCAGTTTACCAAATTCGTTCAAATTTCCGCCTAAAGAAACAGTATACGGCGACTCGGTTTTATGTTTATATAATCCTTGTATATATTTTTCTTGTAACGATTCATTACACCTATCAATCACAGGATAATACAACTCATCCTGACTTTCGTCCAATTCTTTTTGTGCTTCAGATTCAAAGTAGGTATTCTTTTGTTCGCACAGTTCCCAATGTTGATTTCGTAGATCAATCAAAATATCCTTTATAATCCACGAGGGTTGTTTTGTTTCTTTTGCAATCTTAAGCGCATCACTGAGGTACTTTACGCTATCATCTATCTTTCCATTAAAATATGATTGAATTGCTTGCCATCTTAAACTAACAACATTAAAAACCTCTTTGTCTTGAATAGATTTCAAGCACTCTAAAAACATTGAAACATTAAACTCTTTAATAGTTTTCCCTTCGAACATGATTGGGAGAAACTGAACTCCCCAATCATCCAGTTCACTGGTCTGTATAGGATCGTCCGGAAAGCGAGAAAATGATATTCCTGTAATAGAGCGCAATATATAATCTGTAGTTTTATCAATATTCTTTAGTACAGATTTTGGGAAACTCATGTTTTGACAAGTACTTACAGAAGTTATGTCAATGTCTTTTGTAGACTCCCATTCTGTTTCAGACATTGAGATTTTCCCTTGACAATAATAATGATAAATGCGAACTATATCACTCAACAATGCTGTTGCACCATTTTTACTAAGGTCGTTAAAGGTGTGCACAGTTTTACTTTTTGTAAAATTTGCACCCATTAAGCTTTTTTCTAATGGCGTTTTTTCTTTTTGATTTTCATCACAAAAATAGTATAATGCTTTGATCTTATTTCGCTGTACCACATCTATTTCTGCTTTTACGCCATCCGGTATCCCGTCAGCATTATCAATAAGAAAAATACATATATCAGAATCTTCAAGCGCAAAAGTATAATGTACTCCCGCGCTAAGTGTGGATGCTTCTTCACCCTCAAATGTATACACTTCTGCCAAACCAGTTTTTTCGATAGATTCTTTGAGTTCAGCACGAATAGGATCATACTTTGGAGGTTCCTCAGCCCTATCGCACTTTGAACTGATAAAAACCTTGATTTTTTGTGACGGTATTACTTGCATACTTTCTTTTTTTTGATTAATCATGCTAACGTATCCACCTTATTTTTTCTTTGTCTGAGTCATAGCTTATATCCTCAAGCATCATTTCACGATCTTGTTTTGGAAGGCTGTTTATATACTTATCCCAATCTAAAATAGAATAATTAAAGAATGTGAACTTTTCCTTGTTCTTTTTATAGTAATTCTCTGCTGGCAAACATAGGATCATACAAAGTCTTCTTACACTAACGCTATATTCGCGGTGCTCTACGCCATCATTATCTATTGTTAGTGTTCCTGCTTCACCACCATATATTTTAAAAGGTTTTTCAGTTTCAATAACTATTTTAAAGTGTTCAATAGGACAATTTTTCTGATTATGGCGTTTCTTATATTCGTCATTATCAAGATTAGGGTTCCCTTGATGAAATAGTGGACCTCTAAAATTATATACAATTTCCCCACTCAAATAAGGCATGTCCGGCACTCCATCCATGGGAGGAGATTTTTTGTATTTCCCGATATGCTCTATAACGGATTGTAGAGCCCTTATTGGGATATTCAGCTTTGCCGCATATATCGGGAAGCGTTAGCGCTAATGATAAAGCAGCAAAATACAAATTATGAGATAAAGCTGTATTTATCTCTTCAATAAGTTTTATTATCAAAGCACAATCCTCCTTTGCCGACTAATTACCTTTCAAATATTTCATAAGCTGTACGGTTGCTTTGCTACGTCCCTGAACGCTTGAAAGACCGTTTTCTTTAAGTTCTCTCAGCGGATACTTGTCCGGGGCGTATTTTTCTATGAGCTTTAATCCCATATAACGGATGTCGGAATCTTTAGCCAACTCCTTATAATAGGGATAGTCCTCGTCCGAGCGGTTCCCGTACAAATCGGCGGCAATTACTTCGCATTTATACATAATGGCCTTGTATTTTTCACCGACGTAAATATAAACGGTATCGCCAACCGACGTATTGGTGGACTGGCGCCATTCGATTACGTCCAAACTATCAAAAGCGGCTACAATATCGTAATATTTCGGATTGCACGGAATCACCCATACGTCATCAAGCCGAGAGAAAACCTGACGTCCTTCAGCTTTTGCACGAATATCATTTAACCACTCGCCGTTATACTTAAAATAACGCGGTCCGGCAACACCCCATTTGCTACCGAGCAGTTCGGTGGCAAGGGCAGAAAGAGACAATTTTCTACCCTCATATTCCACGGTCTTATCGTCAATAACGCTACACTGTGCACCGGAGTTTGCATTACCCTGACTAACAAACGTAATGGTAGCGCCTACGGGAATATTACACTTAGAGAATGTGAACGGTGCCATGCGCTCGATGTGTTGTTCTTCGATATCCTGTGCCAGTTCTTCGCTCTGTCGTTCTACCGCCGTCGGCTCATACAAGTGAAGTCTATCTTTGCGACCGCCTAATACAGCGATGGTTTCAAGGATAGAATACGCCTGTTCGGGCGACATAGCGTAAAACTCACGCACTCGATTTTTACCGTCTACGTTGTCAATAGAGCGCAGATTAGGATTGAGTTGGTCGATCAGAGCATGGAGCTTTAAATCCGTCAAGCGTTCATCAACCTCGTATGTAGCATAAATGCGGAAAGAAAACGGAATGCACTCGCTGTTATTCAGTTGTTTTAACCGTGATTCCACGTTATCGGCATAACCGATTTTTACGTATTGAGGGAATGACGGGTTTTCCAGAATATATTACTCCAGATTCTTTCATAAGCACCTCAAATATTTGTTTTATTATTGCACACAAAACCGCATCTTTTGCATTGAAAGCAACGATTGTTTAATTGACTCATAATGTTCCTCTATACCATAAGCACGTAAAACGGTAATGTCAAAATTACGCCTATCCTCCAGGGTCAACTCAACACTTGTATGCTCGACTTGTCTATCTAATAAAGGTTCAAACGCTTCTAAAATTGCATTCTTATTTTCATTAGATAAGAGTTCAGGATTAAGCATAAATGCATTTCTAATTGTTGTGCTACTTATATCTAAGGCTCCAAGCCCTCTTCCAAAACCAACCGCCTCAATATAAAACATTCCTAATATTGAATTCAATAATGCATGATATAATGATACTTCTGTATATCCAGATTTCTTTTTCAAACCAATAAGTCTTTGGTTAATAAAAGTCGGCTCATCAAACTTGGCAAAAAACAACCTTCTATCAGGATTCATAGTTGTTACTATATCAGCGGTATTGGTCGATGCCATTTCATACCATTGCATATTTCTTCTTGCTAAAACTTCAGGCAATGGACGGCCTACGCCATTTACACCATTTTGGAATCGTGCTATCCAAGATAATGCACCTTGATGATTTTGCATCCTCAATTCATCTAAACTTAACGCACAACAAAAAGCATCATTATCTGCTTCGGCTTTAAGAGTATCTATGTTTCTTGCATTTTTAAGCACCTTTTTAATATATACTTCTTCGATGCCGTGCCCATTTTCAGGATAAAACATTGTGTCCCAACCACGGCGTTCTCCACGAACAACAGTAAAAACAGTAGAAATAGGGCACAGTTTTTCTCTGATATCAAGTAACCAGCGTATGTTGTGGAAAAGAGCTGAAAGAGAAACGTTCATATCAGCCAATGCTGCGATTTCTGATTTTGAATACTGCTTATAGCTCATTATACTATCATTAATTTCTCTGTTCAACAAAGATGAATTTACAATAGTATCACGTATAGATGTATCTGCGTAAATTTCAGATAATTTGTTGTGCCAAACGCAAAACGCTGTTTGTTCACCATCAGTGGGATGTTCGATATGATCTTTTTTAGAAAAAATCGTGATTATCGTAACCACCTGTGCATTATTAAACCAGCGTTC
This sequence comes from uncultured Clostridia bacterium, assembly GCA_948443805.1. Classification (GTDB taxonomy): domain Bacteria; phylum Bacillota; class Clostridia; order Oscillospirales; family UBA644; genus CAOJUB01. The sequence continues at coordinate 18,753 of CAOJUB010000002.1, forward strand.
CGCATCGCTGATGTGTATTTGATCGATTTTATAATAAAAGCCAAGTGCCTTAAATAATTCCTTTCCCGCTGTCGTACCCAACCAAGAATTTGAAGTGATTATTCCTAAACGACCATTATTTTCAATAATTTCATATAACGAAAACAAAATATATGAATAATAATCACTTCTATTGCTTAAAGCAATATTGGTATGTTGCAGGACATTTTCTCTAATGGTATTAATATATCTCCAGTCACTATCGGATATTTTTTCAAAAGGGATAAAAGGCAAATTAGAAACTACCGTATCAAACTTCGGAATTTGAAATGTCATCGCTTCACCATTAATTGGATTGGTGATATTGATTTCATCGCCTTCTCGCAATTCAAAAACATTTTTTTGAAATATTTTGTTGGGAAGGTTAATTGCTTCGACATTTGTCATACTTATGGTTGCCAATTGTAATGGAAGTGAGAACTTATCTTCCGCCCAAGTTGAATTAACGGCATTTTCGATATTCCCCAGGTTATCCCTTTTATTATTCAATATAGCTTTTGGAATAGAGCCCGTGCCACAACAAGGATCTATCGCATTACCAGACCAATTTAGCGTTGTCAAACAAACTAATAATTCTGCTAATATATCCGGGGTAGTAAACTGACCATTTAACTCTCTTTTAGTAATAGCTACAGTTTTCTCGAGAACATTTTGAAGAGTACCTTGCTCAATTTGACGAAGTCCATTGTCTTTTAAGAAAATATTTAAATCCATCAGATCATGCCAAGTGTCCGCTGGGATGTGGTCATTATGTTCTATACTATTAAAAATATTAAAAAAGTCACATGTTGCAGTAATATTTTGAAAGATTTCGTTTGCATGATTTACTTCAGACTCAAAATCTAATGTTTCAATAGTCAGAGCACCATTATGACGCGATTTTATTAAATGCGCAAAAATGATTCTGTTAGTCCAATTTATAAGAAGTGCTTTAGCATATGCATCATACATATTAGTTTCATCATAGGTGTACTCTGTTTGTACTTCGTTCCACCATACTGATAAAAACGCATTGATTCTTGCATCTAAAACAGCTGCACTATGCAATTCTGCGCTGACCAATGTTTTGTTTCGTTCAATAATTTTGGAAATAATTGTATCCGATAAAAATTCACCAATCTCTGTTCCGCGAATATCGCCTGATATTAAGAATGCATTTATTTCTATAAGTATTCTTTCGATAATTGGCAGCCACTCATTTTTGTATCTTTCAACATCTTCTCGTGTTTGTATATGGTTGGTTTCATTCCACTGCCGAACAATCTCGAACTCATCATCTTCATTTTTTACATATAGCACACCTGCTGTAAAGTTCCATATAAAACAACTATTCAGTCCTAATGAACGTGCTTTACGTATCGCATCTTCAATAAAAGCATTGTCAGTTATGGTGGTATCGGGCAGTTTCAACTCCCAACCTTGCAGAATTTGTGTTTGATTCTCGTCGCCATAAAGCAACACATCTGGGAACATGCTTCTATGGCCTGTTGAAATCGTACTTTCTCCTCCTGCTCTTACGATTCGCAAGCCCATAGTTTGCAGTTTAATATTTATATCTGAAATCATAGAGATTGCCCAACTACGTTCATTTCGTCTTACTATTGTCGGCATATTCTTTACCTCGTTTCAAATTCTGAAATCAAATTTGTTGATGCTATATGACTCTTTGTTTTTTTATCAATAGATTCCCACGCTAAAAATAGTCGTCTTTTAGCAACGTCAATATAATCAATTTCATCTTTTTTAAATAATGCAACATCTTCGTTTTTTTCTATTCCTATAAAGTTTCTGCCTTCCATTAAAGCTGCAACTAAAAATGAACCGCTACCAAAGGTGTTGTCTAAAATCACATCTCCTGGATTAGAATATGTTTTGATAAAATAGCGTCCTAATTCTACTGGCTTTTGCGTAGGGTGAACGACCTCGCCTTCGCACTCTGCTGTCTTAATATAAATTATATCAGTAGGGTAACGTTCTCCATCACTCTGAACGTGTACTGGTTGAAAATCGCCATAACTACCACTCAATTGGTTTTTGCGAACACCTTTATCGTAGGGAACACCACTCGTCATTTGTGGGTTATATGTTGGTTGCTTTTTGTAAAATACACACACATCTTCGTGTTTTCTGAGCGGTTGTTTTTTTGCATTCAGGAAATTAGTTGGCTTCGATTTTTCCCAAATCCACTTGTATTTATAAAGATTCGGCTGACTTAATATAAGTTTTGCAGTAAACAGACCTTGCGATGTCAAAACTATGGCACCATTAGGTTTTATTATCCTATTGTATTGTTCCCACAGTTGTTCTAATGGAATATAACTATCCCATTGGTTTTGTGTGATTCCATACGGCAAATCGCATAAAATCATATCTATGCTTTCATCGGGCAATTTTTTCATCACCTCAATGCAGTCACCTTCAAACAATTTATTAACCAATGGATATATTTTTGATGTAATATCAATCATTATTTTTGCTCCTATAACATTCTTGAGTTAATTTTCCAAACTGTATCATCCAAAACGAGATGATTAGGTTATTTCAGCCTAACACCGTTTTATTGTGGTCGGCTTCCAGCTTTACTTTTAATCTTTCTTCATATACTTTTTACTGCTGCCGCGGCCGACTATAACGATTAGTCCTTCTTTTTCCATTTGCTTCATCAGCGTATAGGCGCGAGTGTTTTTGATTTCGAGTAATTCTTGCACCTCGCTGTCGGTGATTTGACCGTTTTCTTCAATGAAATCAAGGACAATCTGCATTTGGGGAGTGATGGCTGCCGTCGCAGTCATCGTTTCTTTCGCATTATTACTGTTCATATTGGGAAGAACGATTTTGAAAGTATTCGCCGTAACTTCAATACGGGGCTGAACAGCGCAATTACTGTAAAAATTATAAATTCTGCGAATACCCGTGCCGTAGGATTCAATCAAGTGCAGACGGTGAAATACTTCTGCAAGTTTTTTGTTGCGCGGCTGAGAAATTCCGCTGCGAATATCGTCAGGAGATAAGCCGGGCAACAAGCCGCCTATTGATATAAATTCCATCTCGTTATCATTCACGTTGATAATGATACTGCCGCTGAAACTGTAATCGCGATGCACGATTGCATTGAGTAATGCCTCGCGGATAGCTTCCTGCGGATAGTCGGAGCTTTCCACTCTCTCCAATCCTTTGAAGGTTGAGACTGTTTTATTGCATAGCATCAGATAGCCGAAAGAATCCTCAAGCTGTTCAAAAATTGAGCCTGTGAATTCTTTGCTGTCGCGGAATTCAGTGTTGGAATCATTTCCGAACACAGCAACCTTTGTTGTGTGCAGACACTGGTCGGATAAGAGGAGAGCCAGATTGGTGTAAAGCGAATTGGAATCGTCGGTAATTCCGAGGACGCGATATTTTTCCTCTGAGAACTCCACATTATATTTTTTGAACATTTTCTCTGCGGCGTGGAAGGAAAGGGATTGTTCCATAGAACGCATATCTTCAAACACATCGCCGTCCGATTCTTTAATCATTCGGCGGATTTGTTCAGGAGAAGCCTGCGTGCTTGACGCGCCTTGGCGGATATATACGCCGCTGGGTTTCAAACCCTTTGATTTGAGATAATACGGCTTATAGCTACCCTCGCCGACAGTAATTTTTACGACCTTATTGTCCTGTAACGTGTATTTTATAAACATCGTAACATCCGGCTGAATAGCGTCTCGAATACCATTGGTAATTCTTGTGTAGGTTTCGTCTACGTTATCAATGCCAACCACATTACCGTTATCGTCAATTCCGATATATATCGTTCCGCCGTCCGTATTTGCAAAAGCAATTACTTCTTTATAAATCTCATCCGTAATCTGTAATTTAAATTCAATATTTTCGGTTTCAAATTTCATGGGAAAATGCCTCCGTATTATATTACAATATCATTATACTCTTTTTTTTCACAAAAATCAACCGAATAAAGTGAAAATTCAGCGAATTTTCACTTTAAAAGAGAATAAACCTACACAATTTTGTGTTTCGTATGCCTCAACCGGTGCTTTTTATTGCACTGCCAAATGGGTGATTTTCGTGTGAAAACACCCGCAGTTCTATCAAAAATTCTAATAGGCTTTCCCGAAAATCCGCTAGAACTCGATGAAATCGGAGGAGACTTTCAGACTCGGATTTTCACTGTGTTAATGTAAGAAATTCAGGGGCACTCAAAAAGTATCGAGAGAAACTGTCAATCTCCTCCAGCAGATAAAAAAACGAATACAGAAGCATTTCCGTCTGTATTTTACCTCGATTTTACAGGATCAGGATAACGGATTTGATGTTTGGCCGGTATAATAAAGCCGTAATCCCAAAAGGTATTAAAAAATCAAAGGAGATTTTGATGATGAAAATGAAAAAAATACTGGCATTGACGCTTGCGGCGGTCTGCGCTCTCGGTATGTTCGCGGGATGCGGAAAGCAAAATCCCGGGGACGGTCAGGAAACGGATCATAACAAGCAAAAAACGGAGATAACCGGTACGGTAGCGACCGACGGCTCCACCTCGATGGAAAAAGTGATCGGATCGCTGAAAGAAACCTTTGAGGCAGAAAACAAGGGGATCACCGTTACCTACAATCCCACCGGCTCCGGCACGGGAATTACGGCTGTATCCGAGGGACGTTGCGATATCGGACTTTCCAGCCGTGATCTGAAAGACGAAGAAAAAGCAAAAGGACTTACCGGAACGGTCATCGCTTACGACGGTATCGCCATTATCGTCAATCCTGAAAATACGGTTTCTGATCTTACCATCGAACAGATTGCAAAAATCTACACCGGTGAAATCAAAAACTGGAAAGAAGTCGGCGGCAAGGACGCAGAAATTGTATGTATCGGCAGAGAAGCCGGCAGCGGCACCCGCGACGGCTTTGAATCCATTACAGGAACAAAAGATAAATGCACCTTGAAACAGGAGCTTACCTCTACCGGCGACGTTATTACCACGGTTGCGGGGAATCCCGGGGCAATCGGCTATGCTTCTCTTGCTTCTGTCAAGGACAGCGTAAAGGCGCTCAAGGTCGGGGGCGTGACGCCGAGCGAGGAGACGATCAAGGACGGAAGCTACAAGGTTCAGCGTAATTTCGTGCTGGTAACAAAGACCGGCGGAAAACTGTCCGACGCGGCGCAGAAATTCTTTGACTATATTACATCGGCGGAGGCTTCAGTGGTCATCAAAAAGGCGGGCGCCGTCCCTGTAAAGTAGAGTATGAGGAAAGCGGCGGCAAAAAAGCCGCCGTTTTTCACACCTTGAAAGGAATGTAGTGATGAAGAAAAAGAGAGTATTTGAAAACATCATACACGGCATATTCCTGATACTGGGGCTTGTTACGGTCGGTTTCGTTCTGCTGATTACGGTGTATCTTATCATATCAGGTATTCCTGCGATCCGGGAGATCGGATTATTTCCATTTCTGTTCGGAAGGACTTGGGCTTCCACTGCCGCCGAGCCGTCCTACGGGATTCTGCCGTTTATTCTGACCAGTATATACGGTACAGCAGGAGCTATCGTAATTGGTGTACCGATTGGGTTTATGACCGCCGTGTATCTTGCCAAGCTTGCGCCGAAGGGCGTAAAATCCGTTATGAGCGCAGCGGTCAGCCTGCTTGCGGGAATCCCCTCGGTGGTGTACGGTCTGGTGGGAATGATCGTGCTTGTTCCCGCGGTGCGGAAGTTATTTCATCTGCCGGACGGGGCAAGTCTGTTTGCGGCAATTATTGTTTTAGCGGTTATGATTCTCCCGTCCATTATCAAAGTGTCAGTCACCGCGTTGGAAGCCGTTCCGAAGGAATATGAGGATGCTTCTTTAGCGCTTGGCGCAACGCCTGCGGAAACCTATTTTCGGGTGTCCGTTCCCGCTGCCAAAAGCGGCATTGCGGCGGCTGTCGTGCTGGGCGTAGGGCGCGCTATCGGCGAGGCGATGGCGGTTATGATGGTGGCAGGCAATGTCGCCAATATGCCGTCTCTGTTCGGAAGCGTGCGCTTTCTTACCACAGCGGTCGCCTCGGAAATGTCCTATTCAAGCGGATTACAGCGGCAGGCGCTGTTTTCCATTGCTCTTGTGCTGTTTCTCTTTATCATGCTGATAAACGCGGCGCTGAATTTCTTTTTGAAGCGGGATAAGGAGGGCGGAAAATGAACAGAGGACGAAAATGCTACATTCTTGGGATGAAGCTGCTTATGTGGCTGTCGGCAGGAATCACGGCGGCGCTTACGCTGTTTCTGCTCGGATATATCCTGCTGAAAGGGATTCCCTATATCACATGGGAGCTGCTTTCCACAAAACCCAGTTATATTGCAGAGCGAATCGGCATTCTGCCGGATATTCTGAACACCCTGTACATCATCTTTGCAACGCTTGTTTTCGTGATTCCTCTTGGTGTGGGAGCGGCGATCTATCTGACCGAATATGCAAAGAACAAACGGCTTGTCGGTATGATCGAATACGCGGCGGAAACCCTGTCGGGAATTCCTTCAATTATTTACGGTCTTGTGGGTATGCTGTTCTTCTGCACATTTCTGAATTTGAAAACCTCACTGCTTGCGGGAGCGCTGACACTGGTAATCATGAATCTGCCGACCGTCATGCGCACGACCCAGGAGAGCCTCAAAACCGTGCCGCAAAGCTACCGTGAAGGCGCTTTCGGACTGGGCGCGGGCAAATGGCGGGTAATCCGTACTGTGGTGCTCCCCGGATGCGTAGACGGTGTGATTACGGGCTGTATTCTTTCTGTCGGCAGAATTCTCGGAGAGTCGGCGGCGCTGCTGTTCACTGCCGGAATTGCACACGATTTATATGGACTGTTTGAAGGTCTTTCAAACTCGGGAAGTACGCTGACAGTGGCTCTGTATGTTTATGCGAAGGAACAGGGCGAGTTTGAGATAGCCTTTGCCATCGCCGCAATTCTGATGATTCTGACGTTGCTAATCAACCTTGCCGCCGCCCTTATCAGCCGCTATTTCAAAAAAAGGAGAAGCCTATGAGCAGTATCATGACAATAAAAGACCTGTGTTTATGGTACGGTAAAGCACAGGCGCTGAAAAATATCAATATGGAAATCCCCGAAAAAAGTATTACAGCACTAATCGGTCCGTCGGGATGCGGAAAATCCACGTTTTTGAAAACGCTGAACCGAATGAACGACCTGATAACCGGCGTCAGAATTACAGGCGATGTAATATATAACGGAAAGAATATCTATGATTCCTCCGTAGACATCAACGAACTGCGGAAGAATATCGGCATGGTGTTCCAGAAGCCGAATCCGTTTCCCATGAGCATTTACGACAACATTGCCTACGGCCCGCGCACCCACGGCATCAGAAGCCGCGCAAAACTTGACGATATTGTGGAGCGTTCATTGAAAAATGCGGCGATTTGGGAGGAAGTCAAGGATCGGCTGAAAAAGAACGCGCTGGGGCTTTCCGGCGGTCAGCAGCAAAGGCTCTGCATCGCCCGCGCCCTTGCGGTAGAGCCGCAGATTCTTCTCATGGACGAGCCGACCTCGGCGCTCGACCCTATCTCCACCTCGCATATTGAAGAGCTGGCCATGAAGCTGAAAGAAAAATATACCATTGTTATTGTAACGCACAATATGCAGCAGGCGGTGCGTATTTCAGATAATACGGCGTTCTTCCTCTTGGGAGACTTAGTGGAGTTTTCCGAAACGGAAACGATGTTCTCACAGCCGAAGGATAAACGGACAGAGGATTATATTACAGGGAGGTTCGGATAAATGCGGTCAAAGTTTGATGAACAGTTAGAGCTGCTTCATAAGGAAATGATTGAAATGGGCGCGCTTTGCGAGAATGCCATCGCGCTGGCGGCAAAGGCGCTTTCTGAGGGAAATATTAAAATTGCGGATACGATTCCTGAACTGTCCGCCGAGATAGACCGAAAGGAACGGGACATTGAAACCATGTGCATGAAGCTGCTCTTACAGCAGCAGCCGGTGGCAAAGGATTTGCGAACGATTTCCTCCGCACTGAAAATGGTAACGGATATGGAGCGCATTGGAGACAATTCCGGCGATATTGCAGAGATTGTGACTATGGCGAACATCTCACCCTCCGATAATACAAAGCATATTCAGGATATGGCGAGAGCGACCATAAAAATGGTAACCGACAGTATTGACGCATTTGTAAAGCGGGATATAAAGCTGGCAAGGGCGGTGATTGCCTATGACGATGTGGTGGACAGCTATTTTGACGAGATCAAAACAAGCCTGATCGCGCGGTTCGGAGACCCTACGGCAAATGGTGAAAAAGTCCTCGATCTTCTGATGATCGCCAAGTATTTTGAGCGCATGGGCGATCATGCGGCGGAGATTGCAAAATGGGTGCTGTTCTCTATTACGGGAAATAAAGAAGGATAAAAAATATGCAGGCTGCGGGACAAAACTCCGCAGCCTGTTTTATTTATAAATTGACGAGATTGATTTTTCGCTCTGTCTGTTTAATGTTATAACCGCCTCGAATTCGGCTTATTGTATAAAAAATTTAACAAACGGAGAATTGACAAATCATAGAAAATGAAGTATAATAAATTGAATAAAGGGAGTAGCTTGCATAGAATCTTCTGTGTTTATGAAGCCGTCAGTACGATCTTTAAGATCCGGTTTTGTAATGAAATGGCGAGACTTTGTCGATATTAAACGGCAGGGCTTTCGCCATTTTTATTTTGCCGTTCATAAGGAGGAACTCCTATGGAGATAGTTTTGCAGTCAGCGTTTCTTGCGCTGGGTTTTCTGATGCTGACAAAGGGCGCCGACTGGTTTGTCGACGGCGCGTCGGGAATAGCGTCCAAGCTTAAAATTCCGCAGCTTATCATCGGGCTTACCGTGGTTGCCATGGGGACAAGCGCGCCGGAAGCGGCGGTCAGCATATCCTCGGCCTTAAAAGGAACGGCGGATATAACCATCGGAAATGTGCTGGGAAGCAATATAATAAACATTCTGATTATTTTAGGGCTTTCCGCAGTTATTGTTCCGCTTTCCGTCCGTCAATCAACGATCCGTCATGAAATTCCTTTTTTACTCGGAATCACCGCGCTTTTTCTGGCGCAGGGCATAGACGGCGTTATCGGAAAGCTTGACTGCGCGATACTGCTGCTCTGCTTTTTCGGTTATATTGCATACCTGTTTACCACGGCAAAAAAGCAGACGGTAAAGGAACCGGAATTGAAAGTCCGTCACAAACCGTGGCAGCTTATTTTTTTAACGGTTGCAGGACTTGCATTGATTATTTTCGGAAGCGATATGGCGGTGGACGCCGCTACCGCCATTGCAAAACGTATCGGAATCAGCGAACGGTTTATCGGACTGACGATCGTTGCTCTCGGCACATCGCTTCCGGAGCTGTTCACCTCGGTAACCGCAGCGAAAAAGGGAAACGCGGATATCGCCATCGGAAACATTGTAGGCAGCAACATTTTCAACATTCTGTTTGTCACAGGCCTTTCAGCGCTGCTCATACCGGTACCGTTTGCACATTCCTTTATTTTCGATATCGGAGTTGCCATCGTATCGATACTGTTATTATTGATTTTCTGTCTCAAAAAGAAAAAACTGAGCAAATTACACGGCGCATTAATGCTTTTAGGATACACGTGTTACTTTATTTATATTCTGTAGTTTCGTTTAGAAAATGACACACAATCCTATAGTAATTGTAAACGACAGACGGCGGAAAGCTATACTTTTCACCATCGCTTCTATTTGAAATCTTCTGTAATATCCTCTTCCAAGTTGAAAAACACATTTTTTGTGCTATTATTCTTTTTGATATTGATACATTTGGGGAAGGGAAAATTATGTGGCTTATCATGGCTGTCATGTCTGCATTTTTTGCAGGAATAACTTCTATCCTTGCAAAATACGGCATAAAAAAGACAGATTCCGATATCGCAACGGCATTGCGGACAGTCGTTGTACTGCTGTTTTCATGGGGTATGGTACTGCTTGTCGGTTCTGCAAAGTCGGTTATCGATATAAGATCCCTTGTGTTCTTGGTTCTGTCCGGACTCGCAACCGGCGCCTCGTGGATTTGCTATTTTAAAGCGCTGTCTATGGGAGACGTCAACAAAGTTGTGCCGGTCGATAAATCCAGCACGATACTTTCGATACTGATTGCGATCATTTTATTTGGTGAAACAGAGCATTTGGCAGTTAAGCTATTCGGTACGGCGCTTCTTGCAGCCGGCATTTTCCTAATGATCGAAAAGAAACATACGGGAAAAGAAGTCAGGGGCGACAGGTGGATAATTTATGCCGGACTGTCCGCTGTGTTTGCCGCTCTCACCTCTAGTCTCGCCAAAGTCGGCATAACAGATGTTGAATCGAATCTTGCCACAGCGATACGCACAGGCGTTGTGCTTGTTATAGCATGGGGCATTGTCCTAATGAAAGGCAAGCAGAAAGAAATCAAAGAAATAAGCAAAAAGGAATTTGTTTTTATTGCTCTTTCCGGACTTGCAACTGGGGCATCGTGGCTCTGCTATTACTATGCAATTCAAAACGGTGTTGTCAGCGTAGTCGTGCCAATTGATAAATTAAGTATTATTTTTACGGTCGCATTCTCCTATTTTGTGTTAGGGGAAAAGTTCGGCAAAAAAGCTTTTATCGGTCTTTGCTTTATGATATTCGGGACTTTGGCAATGGCAATATAGGAATAGGATTTTACACCGATTTTACAATACTGCGGTATCGGATTTGACCTGCTTGCGGTATGATAAAATTAAACAAAGGCATTATCCATAGAGGTCGGGAGGCGACAAAAATCTGAAAACGGCCCGTTTTTCAGACGCGAAATTTTGCAGCCGCCTCACCGTAAAGTGCAAATATTCAAAGAAAGGCGCGCAAAAGTTCATAAACCTTAGAAAGGCATGGTCATAACTATGATTTTTTGTGTGGAAGACGATCAGGCCATACGGGATCTGATGATCTATACGCTGAACTCCGCCGGCTTTGCCGCATCCGGCTTTGAAGACGGGAAAGCCTTCTTTTCGGCTTTGGAGAAAAACAAGCCGGAACTGATTATGCTGGATATCATGCTGCCCGGCGAAGATGGAATTACTATTCTGAAAAAGCTGCGCGGCAATACTTCCACCTCGGATATTCCGGTCATTATGGCAACGGCGAAAGGCACGGAATACGACAAGGTGATCGGGCTTGATCTGGGGGCGGACGATTATCTCGTAAAACCCTTCGGTATGATGGAGATGACAGCCCGTGTGAAAGCCGTGCTGCGAAGGGCGATTGTAAACGACCGTGCGCTTGTTCTGCGCGTAGGGAAATTAGAACTGAATATGAACAATCATATCGTTCTGGCCGACGGAAAGCGTATAGAGCTTACCCTGAAAGAATATGAAATGCTCCGGCTGTTTATGAAAAATCCCGGCAAGGTTTTTACCCGGGATCAGATTCTCGGTCAGGTTTGGGATTTTGATTATTCGGGAGAAACAAGAACGGTGGACGTGCATGTGGGAACGCTGCGGACAAAGCTCGGAGACTGCGCCGAATGCATTGAAACCGTCCGGGGAGTCGGATACCGAATGGAGGCAAAGTCTGAAAGATGAGGAATTTCATAACGCAAAATTTGCTGCTTTCAGACGCGATTTGCGCCTTGCGGCTCATACGGCGCCACATTTCGCCGACAGCGAAACCGATGCAAATCGTGAAAAAGGAACGGCTATAACTATGACAAAACGGATATTCCGCACCATACTTATTGTGGCAGTCTGCGTGCTCCTCGCCGCCGTTGTGCTGTTTATGACGATTCTCTACGACTATTTTTCCGCTGTAGGACAAAATCAGCTCAGAACCCAGCTGGATTTAGCCTCGCAGGGCGTTATAAACGAGGGCGCCGGTTATTTTGACGGGCTGGATGCAAAAAACTACCGCATCACATGGATCGGTACCAACGGAAAGGTGCTTTTTGACAGCGCTTCCGAGGCGGAAGAGATGGAAAATCATTTTCAGCGTGAAGAAGTAAAGGAAGCGTTTGCCGAAGGGTACGGCGAGGATTCCCGCTATTCGTCAACCCTGACCGAACGCTATCTGTACAGCGCCAAGCGGCTTCCCAACGGAACCGTTCTTCGTATGTCGGTAACACAGAATTCACTGCTTGTGCTTACCCTCGGTATGCTTCAACCCATTTGTGTTATCTTTGCGGCGGCTTTTATTCTGTCGGTTGTTTTGGCTTCCCGTTTGTCAAAGAAAATCGTGAAGCCGCTCAACGAACTGAATCTGGACGAGCCCCTGAACAACGAGGAATACGATGAACTGTCTCCCCTGCTCCGACGTATAGATGTCCAGCAGCGGCAGATCCAGCGGCAGAAAAAGGAACTGGAACGCAAGCAAAGCGAATTTGACACCGTAACAAGGGGGATGACGGAAGGGATTGTGCTCTTAAATCAAAAGAGCGCGATACTCAGCATCAACCGCGCGGCGGCACAGCTGCTTGAAGCAAGTACCTTTGATGCCGGAAAAGATATTCTCACGGTAAACCGCCGTCCGGAATTGACAGAGCTTCTGCGCAAGGCACAAAGCAGCGGGCATTGTGAAACGGTTATGGATTTTGAATCGGGAATCTATCAGCTGTCCGCAAGCCCGGTAGTATCCGATGGCAAAATGATCGGCACAGTGCTTTTGATGTTTGACGCAACAGAAAAAGAAAAGAATGAACAAATCCGGAGGGAATTTACGGCGAATGTATCGCATGAACTGAAAACGCCGCTTCATGCCATCCTTGGGAGCGCCGAACTGATGGCAAACGGAATGGTAAAGACAGAGGATATTCCCACATTTTCCACGCGAATCTATACCGAAACCCAGCGGATGATACGGCTGGTGGAGGATATCATCAGACTGTCCCATTTAGACGAAGGCGCAGAGGATATGAAGCATGAGGAAACGGATCTCCTTTCCATTGCCGACAGTGTTGTTGAAAGCCTGAAGCCGGAAGCGGAAAACAGCGGCATGACAATGGAACTTAGGGGTGAAAAGACCGTAATCCAGGGCATTCCGCAGCTGCTTGAAAGTATTGTCTATAACCTCTGCGACAATGCGATCAAATATAACCGAAAAGGCGGCTCGGTATCGGTAGAAGTAAAGAGTGACAATGAATTTGCCGTTCTGACCGTTTCCGATACGGGTATCGGAATCCCGCCGGAACATCGTGAACGGATATTTGAGCGCTTCTACCGGGTAGATAAGAGCCATTCCAAAGAGATTGGCGGTACGGGACTCGGCCTTTCCATCGTCAAGCACGCGGCACGGCTGCATCATGCTGAAATCGATCTGAAAAGCGTTGTAGAGGTTGGAACGACAGTTACGGTAAAATTCCCGAAAAACGGTTAAGGGAGAATTTATGGAGAAACTGAGAGAGAAAAAAGGCTTTATCTGCGATATGGACGGCGTGATCTATCACGGAAACAGACTGCTTGACGGCGTAAAGGAGTTTGTGGATTGGCTGTATCGGGAAAACAAGGAATTTCTTTTCCTGACCAACGCAAGCCGCAAAACACCGAAAGAGCTTCAGCAAAAGATGTCGCGGCTCGGACTCGATATCAGCGAGGAGCATTTCTACACCAGCGCGCTTGCCACGGCAAAATTCTTGCAAAATCAGGCGCCGGAATGCAGCGTTTATGCGATCGGCGAGCATGGGCTGTACAATGCGCTTTACGACGCAGGGATCAGTATCAACGAGGTAGACCCCGATTTTGTTGTTGTCGGAGAAACAGACGATTATTGTTACAGCCATATACAAAAAGCTATGACCCTTGTAAATAACGGCGCGAGATTGATCGCAACCAACACCGACCTTACGGGGCCGATTGAAGGCGGCATCGCGCCAGCCTGCCGCGCATTTGTTATGCCGATTGAAGCGACCACGGGAAAAACGGCGTATTATATCGGCAAGCCCAATCCCCTTATGATGCGGACGGGTCTGCAAATGCTGAATGTCCATTCCTCCGAAGCGGCGATGATCGGCGACAGGATGGACACGGACATTGTAGCGGGAATCGAAACGGGTCTTGATACGATACTGGTGCTCAGCGGCGTTACCACAAGAGAAAGCATGAAGATTTTTCCGTACCGACCACGACTGATTTTGAACGGCGTCGGGGATATAGTGAGATAGCTGAAGATAGGCTCTGCCGAAAAACATAGAACTATGTTTTTCGGCAGAGCCTTTTTCACTTTACAAAAACTTTACACAACCGTGATAACGGATTTGATGTAAATTTGATACGATGTATCTGTAGAAATGCGATTGTGTAAAGGAAGAGATTCTATGGATATTTTTCATGTATTGACAATGATCGGAGGGCTGTGCCTGTTCCTGTTCGGGATGAACATTATGGGGCAGGCGCTGGAGCGCAGGGCGGGAAACAAACTGCGCCTGCTTCTCGGGAAACTCACAACAGGCAAGGCAGCCGGACTGCTGACAGGGCTTGGCGTTACGGCGGTTATACAGAGTTCCTCGGCAACGACTGTGATGGTGGTCGGATTTGTCAACTCGGGGCTGATGACCTTAAAACAGGCGATCAACGTGATCATGGGCGCCAATATCGGCACCACAGTCACCGCGTGGATATTGAGCCTTGCAGGAATCGACAGCGGCAATATCTTTGTAAAGCTTTTGAAGCCCACTTCCTTTACGCCCGTTCTGGCGCTGGTCGGAATCCTGTTTTATATGTTCTGCAAAAGCTCAAAGAAAAAGGACACGGGCATGATTCTGCTCGGCTTTGCCACGCTGATGTTCGGTATGGAAACGATGTCGGAAGCCGTTTCGGGACTGGGCGACATACCGGCGTTTCAAAACCTGTTTATCCTTTTTAAAAATCCGATCCTCGGCGTACTTGCCGGCGCAATTCTCACGGCAATCATTCAGTCCAGCTCGGCATCGGTGGGTATTTTGCAGGCGCTTGCCGTTACGGGACGCGTGTCCTACGGCGCGGCGATCCCGATTATTATGGGGCAGAACATCGGCACCTGCGTGACGGCGATGATCTCATCGGTAGGCGCAAACAAAAACGCAAAGCGCGCCGCTATGGTGCATCTGTCCTTTAATGTGATCGGAACGGCAGTTTGGCTGGCTGTATACTGCCTTGTAAAAGTGATATTCCGTCCGGTTCTGCTCAATGAGTCGGCTTCCCTGTTCGGTATTGCCGTCGCGCACTCGGCATTCAATATTCTCTGCACCGTTCTTATGCTTCCTCTGACGGGTGTTCTTGAAAAACTGGTAATCAAACTGATACCCGACTCAAAAAAACAGGAAACAAAAACAGAACTGGACGAAAGACTGCTTGCCGCGCCGTCGATCGCTCTGGAACGCTGCCACGAAGTCGCTGCAGATATGGCGAAAACAGCGGTACAGGCGCTTGCAGACGGACTGACCTCCTTACATCAATATACACCGGAGTTGGCAGAAGCGATCCGAAAAAAAGAGGATATAACCGATCATTATGAAGATATGCTCGGCACCTATCTTGTGCATCTGAGTTCCAGACAGATCAGCGAGCAGGACAGCGCAGAAGCGGCGAAGCTGCTCAAGATTATCGGAGATTTTGAACGAATCGCAGATCACGGCGTAAATCTTTTGGATTCAGCCGAGGAAATGAAAGAAAAAAGCGTAAGGCTTTCGGAAACAGCCAAGGAAGAACTTGAAGTGATTTCTTCGGCAGTGTGTGAAATCCTTGATCTGGCACTTATGGCATTTCTGAACGACGACCTGAAAGCCGCTGAAAAGGTGGAGCCTCTCGAGCAGGTCATAGATGCGCTGAAAGAAACATTGCGGACAAGCCATATACTCCGTATGCAGCAGGGACGCTGCTCTATTGATGCCGGTTTTATATGGTCCGACCTGCTCACAAATCTGGAGCGAACCTCGGATCACTGCTCCAATATCGCCGGATGCGTAACCGATATGGCGCACCACAATATGAACATCCATGAATCCCTGCGCGAGATTAAAAATGACAGCGAGGATTTCAAAAAACAATTTCAATTCTATACAGAAAAATATAAATTGTTGAAGAATGAATAGAAAGAGACGGCAGTTTGAATACTTGAAAAAGGGCTTCCATGTCCATTATGCGGCGACAAATTCTACGAATACGGGAAAGAAGAATCTTCCGGTAATCTTTCTGAAAACGGAATAAAAACACCGGTTATTCCTTCTATGACGAGGGATTAAAAAAGGGCGGCGGCAAAGAAAAATTATCTCTTTGCCGCCGCCTTTAACATACAGAATCAAGCTGTTTTAACTCTTTGAATTACACATAAGGATTTTTGACATCTACAGAATTTCTTATTTTTAGCCGTTTCACTTAATACATCACGGCATCGTCTGCGGTAAAGACGCCAAGTGAATTTTCTTTTACCTGTATGCAGACATAAGTTATTCCGGAATCTTCCGCTGCGAAAAACCGTCTTTTTGCAGCAGGAGCGATTCTCAGCCAATCGCCTGCCGTAAGTTTAACTTCTTCGGCGTCGATTATTGCACGGCCGTTGCCTGCAAGGATTCCGTAGATTTCTTCATTATTTTTGTGAGAATGAACAAACGGAACACTCGCGCCGGCAGGAAGCTGATTGACACTGATTTCTGCACCGGTTAAAGCGAGTTTTTCGTGAAGCTCTGCCCTGCCTTCGTTTCCGATGTTTGTTTTCGTATAGTTTTGCATTCTATACACCTCCAAAAGTTTTAGCAATTTCTTTTTGCTTGACTATAGTTTACCACCAAGCAGAGAGAAAAACAAGTACGCACTTTTTTATAACTATATACAATTTTTAAAATGTATGATATAATATGTTTGTGAGGTGATAAAGAATATGAGAAAAAAAGATGAAATGACGGCTTGTCCGGTAGCAACAGCTGTAGCATTAATCGGCGGAAAGTGGAAATTACTCATTCTGCGGAATCTGAAAGTACGCCCATGGAGATTTAATGAATTGCTGAGAGATTTAGATGGAATATCGCAAAAGGTATTGACTGACAGCCTTCGACAGATGATGGATGATGGACTTGTGTACCGGCACGATTATCAAGAATTGCCCCCGAAAGTAGAGTATGGTCTGACAGACCTCGGACGGGAGATGCTGCCGATTATCAATGCCCTTGCCGATTTTGGAAACTATTATCAATCGTTAAATAATAAAACTTAATAACATTGATTTATCATAAATTTCTCTCCGGTATTTTCAAATCTCTTTTCATCTTTCTTCCGATATTTTTTACTACTGCCGCAGCCGATATAAAGAATTAGACCGTCAACGGTCATGCAGCCGATTCGAGACATCATAGAAAAAGAAAAATGAGCCGCCGTCTATCCGAACAAAAGGCAGCCCATCGCCCGAAAATGAACGATTTTTTCCTCAATTACCGCCGGGGGAACACCCCAATATTCCGCCAAACAATTTTTGCAGAGAAACCTTTCCGCACTGCGGCTTACCATGCGCCGATATACCGCGATTTCATCGGTGGAAAGCAACCGGCCGCATTTTTCACAGCATTCCATAAAGGTATTCCCCTTTACATACGAACCAATTCGCCGAAGAAAATCCGGCACGACCGGCTAGGAAACGCAAGGCTGAAATGATCCGACAGCCCCTTGATTTCCTCTCCGGTCATCACATCCTGCAGGTTCATGCAATAACCCGAAGAAACGGGAATTCCGGCGTCTTCAAAGAAGAAATCGGTATACTGCGTCTTGTCATCCAGATTAAAAAAACCAACGGCATATCCGCCGTTTTCCAGCTGACGCAGAAAAGACCGGTTTTCATACCGCTGCGTAACCAGCACCGGGGGCCGGCACTCCGCGTCCTGATTGAGGGAAATCAAATTTTTGTTCAGAAGCAAATTCCGGTAATCCTCCGGAAGATTCCGCAGATCGCAGCCAAGCATCAGCGGCACCCCACAAAAACACCAGAGAGAAAACTGCATGACATATTCGTCCCAGGTACAGCCGCCTGCACCGACGTTGCCTGCGCCGTTCATCCCAACGGTGAGCATATCCATATCGTTGAAGCAATTTGGACCGGAAGCATAAAGAAAATCAAACTGACTTTTTGCAATATCGCGAAAAGAAACAAAACAGTCGAAGATATCGCCCGTAGAGCGGTACATATGCGCGCCGGCGCCGCGCATCCAACGGTAGCTTTCCCCTTCTCCCCAATTACAGGCGGAAAAAAGGATGTCCCGGCCGCAAGCACGGAGAGCATTGCCCATCCGGTGATACAGCAATTTTCCGTTCGCCGTCTTCGGTAGGTTGCAATAATCATATTTCAGAAAATCCACGCCCCATTCGGCGAAAGTTTCGGCATCAATAAACTCATGGTCAAAACTGCCCGGATAATTCTGGCAGGTCCGAACCCCGGCGCAGGAATAAATCCCGAGTTTAAGACCCCTTGCATGTATTTCCTCTGCAAGAGCTTTGATTCCGCGCGGAAATTTTTCGGCGTCCGGGACAAGCCGTCCGTTTTTCCGCTGTTTTTCCGCCCAGCAGTCGTCAATCACCACATATTCATACCCGGCGTCGCGGAAACCGAACCGAACCATGGCATCCGCCGTCTGAAGAATCAGGTCTTCAGAAATATCCCGTCCGAAAGTATTCCACGAATTCCAGCCCATCGGGGGTTTTGTAACCAGCATAAGAAATCTCCCTTTTTTCCTAAAAATCGATCCGCCGAAAAATCAGATCACATAATCCGTGCCATAATATAATAACAGGCCGTCGGTCAGTTCAATCCGCAGAATCACCGTATTTTCATCCGCAAAATTAGTATGGCCGTTGTCGATCCATTCGGCAAAAACCTGCCGCAATTTTTCCGCCATGACGGCATTTTCTTTTTTCCCGAAATAGCCCAGACTGACGCCATTGCCGTGCGCCGTAAACCATTCGCCGGAAATTGCGGCGACAGGATTTTTTTCCAGCTGCTTCATCTTGTTGGAAAGCGCATAGGTAATAACGTAAAACGCCCCGTCTTCATAATAGGCGTTTACATTCCGCACATAAGGAATTCCATTTTCCACCGTGGCCAAAGCGATCACCGTATCTTTTCCAAAGCGCTCCGTCATTGCTTTTTCAGCGTCCGGATTCAATTTTTTCATTCGATAGACCTCCTTATCATTCCGGTTTTTATCGCAGATTGAAAGAAAAGATGCCTTTTCCCTATTCTTTTCTTCCTCATCATAACACAAAAAAAAGGGTATGTCAAGAAAAAAATGGATATCAGATAAGATTCCGAAACTTTTTTTTGAAATTATCGCTTCTTATATTGATTTTAGAAGAAAAAAATGATATGATAGAATATATAATGTTATAATATATAGGAAAACAAGCGTCGTTCTGCATTCTCAGAAAAAGGAGGTTCGCCATGCAGCAGATTTGGGAATATATTGTCAACACTGGCAAAAATCTGTCGTTTCCCACCGATATCATCGACATAGCGTTTATCTGCATTGTTGTATACCTGGTGCTGAAGTTTATCCGGGATACCCGCGCCGCTCAGTTTGCAAAAGGAATCCTGATTGTTTTCGTGCTGTATCAGGTTGCGGCGATCTTCAACCTTGACGCAACCAAACGGATTATCGACGAATTTATCAACTTTGGAATCATCGCGATTCTGATTATTTTCCAGCCGGAACTGCGAAGCATGCTGGAAAAGATCGGACGGAAAGGATTTACCAAGATTTTTTCGATCAGCTCGGCAGAAGACCGAAAACTGCGGAACTCCCGGATATTTGAAGTCATCAAAGCCGTTGTTGAAGCTTCGACCGACCTTTCTGCAACCAAAACCGGCGCGCTGATGGTTATTGAGCGGGATACCAAACTCGGAGAAACCATCAACAGCGGAACCATCATCAACGCCGATCCGGCAGTCGCCATGATCAAAAATATTTTCTTTCCGAAAGCACCCATGCATGACGGCGCAATGATTATCCGGGATGAAAAAATCTTTGCCGCCGGCTGTTTTCTGCCGCTTTCCAATTCAAAAATGGACGAAGATCTGGGAACCCGGCATCATGCAGCGCTGGGGATGTCGGAAGTTTCCGATGCGATCATTGTAGTGGTCTCGGAAGAAACGGGAAACATCTCGGTCGCCATGGACGGAAGATTACAGCGGGGGCTGACCCCGGAAGCGCTGAGCCAGCTGCTCCGGACCAACCTGCTGCTGGAAGAAGAAAAAAAAGATATGGTTTCGAATATCAAGAAAAAAAGGAACGCGAAAAAGAACGCCGGAAAAGAAACGGAGGAAGAAGTCTGAAAAACAAATTTTCCAGACGGGAAGTTTTTGTAGGAAAAGCATCTTTCCGTATTGCTGAAACTGTCAAAAACTTCCGTATTCTCAAGAGAAAGGAATGGTTAGAATCATGAGAAAATTCCTCCAAAAAGCGGCGGAACTGTATTCCCGCGCAGTCAGAAGCAACTGGCTGCTGGCGGTGATCTCGGTTGTTTTGGGAACCGCAATGTGGATTTACATGATCAATACTTCCGGGACGATCCGAACGACAGAATATCAGAAAGTACCGGTCAAAATCGAACTGGCCGGAACCGTGCCCGAACGGTACGGACTGTATATGATGCAGGACGGGACGCTGCACACAGTAAACGTGGAAGTAGAAGGATCGCGGGCAAAAATGATGAATTTCTCGCGGGAAGACCTGACCGTTTCCCTCGATCTCTCTCCGGTAACAACGCCGGGAGGCTATAACTTAGATGTGAAAGTCCGTTCGAAAGATTCGGACGTAACGGTGGTTTCGGTGGAACCGGCAACGATTTATTTTGAATTCGACGATCTTGTTACCAAAGCGTTTCCGATCAAGTTTAACTATACCGGAACGCTGACCGACGGTTATGTTCTGACAAAAGAAATTGCACAGCCGGCCGAAATTGAAATCAGCGGACCGGCCTCGATTGTCAACACCATTGGCAATATTTCAATCCCGGTCAATATCAACGGCGCAAAAAATCCGATTTCGGGGACACAGATTCTCAATCTGCAGACAACCGAAAACCAAACGGTGGAGCGAACTTATCTAACCGTTTCTGCCGAAGAAATCCAATATGAAATCGGCATTGCCTACCAGAAAACCGTTCCGGTGGAAGTTTTGCTGGCAAACCGCTACGGTGGGGATGAATCGAACTATCTGATCATGCAGTATACGCCGGAATCGGTTATGATTCAGGGGTCTGAAAAGGACTTGATGGGCGTTAATAAAATCTCAATCGGTGAAGTTCCAACAGAAACAATTGCAGGGACAAAGCAGACCTTCTCGATGGCGCTGCCGCAGAATCCGCTTTATACCTATGCAGACACGTCGCTGGCAGAAATCGCCGTTGAGGTCTCGCTGGATCAGAATGCAAGCGTCCGGAACTATACATTTGAAGGCTCTTATATTTCCAATATTTCGCTGCTTAATATACCGGAAGGAAAAACGGCGCGAATTACCGACACGTCATTTACGCTGCCGATCCGGTCGCTCAACTATGTATTCGACAATATCGATATCAATGATATTTCGCTCAGCGTCGATCTTTCCAAACCCAACGCCGATGGGAAATACCCCATTTCGGTACAAATACCCGGCGTTCCGTTCGGCGTAATGAAGCAGATTTATGTATCGGTGGAAATCAACTGAAAAAAATAAAAAGGGACAGAAAATTTCTGTCCCTTCTCGCACGGAAAAGGATAAAAAATGAAGATCATTCACAATATCAAACTGCCCGTCACCGCAACCCATCAAGAAGCGGTGCGGTCTGCGGCAAAAAAAGCAGGGATTGCGCCTTCCTGCAGCGGATTTGTGCAAAAAGAAGCCCTTGACTGCCGGCGAGGCGAAGCCTATAAAATTTTTTCCGTTGTTCTGGACACGGAAAAAGAAAGCCCTCTACTGAAAGAATATCAGGAATATGTGTTCACCCCGCCCAAACCGCCGGATACCAAAATCCGCCCCTATATTATCGGGACAGGCCCGGCCGGCCTCTTCTGCGCGCTGACTTTGCTTGATTTCGGCGTCCGGCCAATCCTGATCGAACGCGGAGACCCCGTAGAAAAGCGAGCAGAAAAAGTATCAATGTTCTGGAAAGGGAATTCCCTTGACACAGAGAGCAACGTGCAATTCGGCGAAGGGGGCGCCGGCACCTTCTCCGACGGAAAGCTGACAACAAGAATTCATGATCCGAGATGCCGCAAAGTACTGGAGCTGTTTGTCGCCCACGGCGCGCCGGAAGAAATCCTCTGGAAAGCAAAAGCCCATATCGGAACCGATCTGCTCCGGCAGGTCATCGTCAATATCCGGAACGACATCCTTTCCCGGGGCGGAGAATTCCGGTTCCGGACAAAATTGGAAAACATCTGCATCCAAAATCAGAAACTTCGCACCGTCACGCTGAACGGAGAAGAATTCCCGGCAGAAAAAGCGGTGCTCGCCGTCGGAAACGGCGCGACCGATACCTTTTCCATGCTGCTGAGGCAACCCCTCGTTTTTGAAACTAAACCTATGGCATTTGGATTCCGCCAGGAACATCTGCAAAAAGAAATTGACGACGCGCGATACCGCCGTCTGCCCGATTCGATCCGGGAAATACTCCCCCCGGCGGATTATTCGTTTTATACTCACCTGACCCCGGAAACCTGTGTTTATACCTTTTGCATGTGCCCCGGGGGAAGCGTGGTCAATGCCTCTTCCCTGCCGGGACGGCTGACCGTTAACGGGATGAGCCGGCATGCCAGAGACGGAAAAAACGCAAACGCCGCTCTGCTGGTTTCTTATCGGCCGAAAACGGTTCAACAGGCGCTTTCCCTTCAGAAGGAACTGGAAGAGAGGGCTTTTACCATAGGAAACGGACGGTTACCAATCACCCGGGATCTCGACAAGGCAAAAACCCTGACAGGCGTTTCCCCTACGGCAATGCCAAACACCTGCGAAGCGGATTTTTCGCGGATTTTCCCGCGGGAAATGCTGCATTCCCTCCAAAACGGAGCCCGGTTATTCCAAAAAGAAGTCCTGCATGGGGCGACTACCGTACCGCCGGTATACACCGCGCCGGAAACCCGGAGTTCTTCCCCGCTGCGGATCAAAAGAGACCCGGAAACATTACAGGCAGTTAAAGCAGAAGGGGTTTATCCCTGCGGAGAAGGCGCCGGCTATGCGGGAGGCATCATGTCGTCGGCCGTAGACGGCCTGAGAACGGCAGAAAAAATCCTGACGGAACCAAACAGATAAACCTGCCGAAAATTCCCCGTTCTATTATTCGAAGAAAGGATCCGGTTCCGTATAACGGAAACCGCCATATGCAAAATGACAGTCTGCGGAAAAGTAATCCGAAAAAAAGAAAAAACAGTCCTGGTAAAAACCCAGCGCCCCGCTTCCTGCGAGGGATGTGCCAATGCCGGAATATGCAACAAAAAAGAGCTGGAAATCGAAGCGCTCAACACCCTTTCGGCAAATGAGGGAGATTGGGTCAAAATCAATCTTCCCGAAGACCGGAAAGCGCTTTTTTTGCTGGGTTATATTTTTCTTGTCCCGGTCGGGATTCTCCTTCTTAGCGCCTGGCTTTACACAAAAAAAGTTTATCTGACCTTTGCCGCGCTGCCGATGCTTGCCGCTTATCTGGTCTATCTGAAACGGCTGAACCGAACGCATAAAACCGTAAACTATACAATAGAAATCATTTCGCCGGCAGGAGACAGGGCAGAATGAAAAAGGGACAAAATCCCGCGGCAAAAAAAACAGCGGAACTTGCCCTGCTTCTGGCCGCGGCGCTGATTCTTTCCTATATAGAAGCAGTGTTTCCCCTGAACACCGGGCTGCCGTTTGTAAAGATCGGCCTGTCGAACATTGCAGTCGTTACGGTTTTATACCGATATAACAGCAAAACTGCGGCAGTTTTCGGAATTTTCAAATGTGTTCTTGCACTGCTCTTTACCGGAAGACTGGCTTCGCTCTTCTTTTCCCTGACAGGAATGGCCGCTTCGCTTGCGGGAATGATTCTGCTGAAAAAAACCAAAAAGTTTTCTCTTTTCGGGGTCACAGTATCAGGAGCAATCCTTCATATCTGGGGCCAAATGGCTGCCGCAGCGATCTTTTACCAGGGCGCGGCGCCGCTGAAACTGCTTCCGCTGCTGACGCTGACCGCCGCAGGATCGGGCGTTCTGGTGTGGCTGGCGGCAAAAACCGTGATCCGATATGCGGAAAAAACAGAGAAACTTTTTCCTGACACTTGACATTGTTGTAAGATTATAGTATAATAATTGCAGTACTCATGCAACGACCGTTTTTTGAAAAAATCAACCGGTCGGCTGATTCCATGAATTCTGTCCGGGCACGGCCGTCAGCGAAATAAATGCTGCCGTCCGAAATTCCCGGGTTGGGAGCAATCTAACATTATGATTATTCTTTATCAGATAATTCTGTATATCATCGTTATCTATGCGCTGTATTTTTCGATTTCCGGATTTCTGGCGATATGCAAAAACAAAAAAATCCCGCAGCGGCATCCGCCGAAATATAAATTCGCGATCCTGATTGCGGCAAGGAACGAAGAAAAAGTAATCGCAGGCTTACTGGAAAGTCTGGACAATCAGAATTACCCCAAAGACCTCTACGAGGTTTTTGTCATCCCGAACAACTGCACCGACGCGACAGAGCAGATTGCACGGGACGCAGGCGCAACTATTGTACTTCCGGACGAACATATCTCGGCAAAAGGACAGGCTCTGAAATATACCATGCAGCAGCTTGCGCAGCGAGAGGATATTGATGCGTTTGCAGTTTTTGACGCAGATAATATCGTACATCCGGATTTTCTGAAACGCATGAACGACGCGCTCTGCCATGACGGCGGAAAATATCGGATTGCGCAGGGATTCCGCGACAGTAAAAACTACGGCGATAACTGGATCAGCAGCGGATATTCGATCTTTTATTGGTATCAGAACCTCTTCTTCAACCGCTCGCGCATGATACTGAACGGCTCCGCTTCGATTAACGGAACCGGATTTATCCTCAAGAAAGAAATCTTTCTTGAACATGGTTTCGACACCTATACCATGACCGAAGATATTGAATTTACCGCACAGTGCGCCATCAACCGCGAAAGAATCTTATTTGTGGAAGACGCGGTTACTTATGATGAACAGCCCACCAATATTCATACTTCCTGGACGCAGCGCCGGAGGTGGTCGACCGGAACCATGCAGTGCTTCAAACGGTATTCCGGAAAACTGCTGGGAGGCTTTTTCCGAGGAAAAGGGCTTCCCTGTCTGGACATGTTCATGAATTTTGCCGCGCCATACATACAGATTATTTCTTTTCTTCTGCTGGTGTGCCGGATTGCATTCAGCGCTTTCGGAATCATTGTATCGGACGTCATTTCTTATTTTTATTCGCTCGGCATAATCTTTTTTATTGCAACATATATCATTAGTATTATCATGTCGGCGGTTATTGTCATGTATAACCGAAAAAGCCTGTTTCAGGCGCTGACAGGCGTTTTGCTTTTCCCTGTTTTTATTATTATGTGGGTGCCGATCAACATTACCTGCCTGTTTGTGAAAAGCAAAAAATGGACGCAAATTCATCACAGCCGAAACATTGATTCGGCGAATCTATTCGAATACAGCAAGGACAAGGAATAATTTTCTTGTCCTTTTCCAATCCGGGAAAAAACAGCCCGTTTCAAAGGGAGGAGACAGATATGAACATAGCGGTGATCGGCTGCGGCCGGTGGGGAAGCTTTATCGCCTGGTATCTTTCACGGGGCGGCCATCGGATAACGATCTATGGAAAAAAAGAATCCGAAACCTTCCAAACCTTGCAGAAAAAGAAAGGAAACGACCTACTCTCTTTTGAAAAAGATGTCTGCTTTTCCTCCGATCTGGAACAGACGCTCAAAGAAAATGAAGCGGTCATCATATCGATCAACTCGCAGGGGCTGCGAACGCTGATGGAAGAAATTCAGGTTTTTCAGCCGGAAAAAAAGATTTTTATTTTTTGCATGAAAGGGCTGGAAATTGAAACCGGCTGCCGCCTTTCGGAAATCGCGGAGACCTATCTTTCTGCTTCCAATCAGATTGCCGTATGGCTTGGCCCGGGACATGTGCAGGAATTTTGCCGGGGAATACCGAACTGTATGGTGATCGACAGCAAAGACGAAGCGCTGAAAAAATATCTGGTGGAAAAATTTACCACCTCGCTGATCCGCTTTTATTACGGGCAGGATCTGATCGGCAACGAGGTCGGTGCGGCGGCAAAAAATGTAATCGGCATTGCCGCAGGCATGCTTGACGGGCTGAATCTGTCAACCCTGAAAGGCGCATTGATGTCCCGGGGAACCGGCGAAGTTTCCCGTTTGATTGCAGCCATGGGCGGAAACAAACTTTCCGCTTACGGACTTTGCCATCTCGGCGACTATGAAGCAACCATCTTCTCTCCTTTCAGCCATAACCGGAAATTCGGGGAAGCATTTATTCAAAAAGAACCGTATCATCAGCTCGCAGAAGGATATTATACCGTAAAAGCCCTGATGACCTTAAAAGAGCAATATCAGGTGGAACTTCCCATCTGCACGGCGGTTTATGATATTCTGTATCATGGCGCGGACAGCGACGAAACGCTGAAAAGCCTTTTTGCCCGCAGTCTGAAAAATGAAATCTGAAAAAACAAAATTTATTATTTTCTAAAAAATTAAATTTTTACTTTTTCTGCTCCGGCTTTCAAAAGCAAAACGAATAATTCTCCTTTTATTGCAAACAATACCGTAGAAAATAAAAAAAAGGGAGTTTTATATATGAAAGCCACAGGTATTGTACGAAGAATCGACGATCTCGGACGGGTCGTGATTCCAAAAGAAATCAGAAAAACCATGCGCCTGAAAGAGGGCGCGCCGCTGGAAATCTACACCGATAAAGACGGAGAAATCATATTTAAAAAATATTCTCCGATCGGAGAACTTTCCAATTATGTCGGTGTTTTTTCTGAAATCATTAACAAATCCACAGGAAAAACCGTTGCGGTTGCCGATAAAGACCGGATCATCGCAGTTTCCGGAAGCAGGAAAAAAGAATTGCTGGAACGCCGGATTACCAAAGAGATTGAAAATTTTGCGGAAGAACGCCGGAATTACATTTATAAAATCGGCGATCCCCGGGTGCATGTAACCGAAGCGGCCGACGAATCGGACGATCTTTATGCCGGCATGGTCTGCCCGATTCTGGTAGAGGGAGACGTTATCGGCTCGATTATTCTTCTTCTCGATGATTCCGGCGCCGCCCCGAGCGAAACCGAAGTGCAGATTCTGACGACCTCAACCCAATTGCTGGCAAGACAGCTGGAATCTTAAATACCCGGATATTTCCGGGTCTACATAAAGAAAGGAACGGAAGGCATGAATATCTGGCATGATATGAATCCCAAACGAATTGCAAAAAATGATTTTGTCGCCGTGGTAGAAATACAAAAAGGCAGCAAATGCAAATATGAATTGGACAAGGAGACCGGTATTCTGATTCTCGACAGAATCCTGTATACCTCCACCCATTATCCGGCGAACTATGGATTTATTCCAAGGACGTATGCCGATGATCTTGATCCGCTTGACGTCATTGTTCTCTGTTCGGAAGGGATTCACCCGCTGACTTCGGTGCGCTGCTATCCGATCGGCGTAATCTCGATGATCGACAACGGGCGGTGCGATGAAAAAATCATCTCTATTCCCTTCAGTGATCCGTCCTATAACAGTTATCATGACGTCTCCGATCTGCCGCCGCATATTTTTGAAGAAATGATTCATTTTTTTACCGTATACAAAGAACTGGAAGGAAAACAAACAGCCGTCAATGAAATCCAGGGACGGAAAGAAGCCGAAGATATTATCGAAAAAGCAATCAACCAATACATTGAAAGCTTCTGCAAATAAACCTCTATTTTTCAAGGTTTCCACGACGTGTCAAGTAAAAAAGCCTTACATATAAAAATCAAGGATTCCGAATTTTTTTCAGAAAAAATTTTCATTATGATCAAAAAAAACGCCTTGACAGACGCAGCAGAATATGATAAAATGGAATAAAGCATTGATGAAGAGAAGTACCTGACGGCATTCACTTTCAGGGAGCGGAAGACAGTGAGACCTCCGCAGCAGAACCGCAGGGAATAACACTTCGGAGCTGCAACCTGAACCCTGCGTTTTAGGCAGGCAGTAGGCGCGACGCTGCACAGGGCGTAAAACTGTGGAAAAAGGGATCGGAAACGATAATTTAGGTGGCACCGCGGATAATGAGACAGCTTATTCGTCCTAAAGAAATTTAGGAGAAAGGCTGTCTCTCTTTTTATAGTTCGGAACCCGATGTCAGCCGTTCTGTAAAAAGAAGAAAACCGCCGGTTTCAGGCGGAGAACTTTGATTTCAGAAATAAAGGAGCGTGGCGCCAAATGTGTTCGATCATGGGATATTTCGGAACAGAAATGTCCGAAAAAGAATTTCAGCAGGGTTTTGAAAAAACCGTTTCCAGAGGGCCGGATATGTCCCGGACCATCAAAACGGACGACGGCATTCTCGGTTTTCACCGGCTGGCGATCATGGGGCTGGAAGAAAACGGAATGCAGCCTTTTGAACGGGACGGCAGTTATGCCATTTGCAACGGCGAATTATACGGTTTCAGAAAGATAAAAAAAGAATTAGAAGAAAAAAATTACCGTTTCCAGAGCGGTTCGGACTGCGAAATTATCCTTCCGATGTACAAAGAATACGGCCTTTCGATGTTCTCTATGCTGGACGCAGAGTTCGCAATGGTCATCTATGATAAAGAAAATCGCCGTATTATCGCGGCCAGAGATCCGATCGGCATCCGTCCGCTGTTTTACGGTTATCGGGAAAACGGAGACATCGTATTTGCCTCGGAAGCAAAAAATCTGGTAAGGCTGGTAAAAAAAGTAACCCCCTTCCCTCCCGGGCATTATTTCTGCAACGGCAAATTTACCTGTTACTGCGACCTGACAAAGGTAGAAACGGTCTGCAATGACAGCCATGAAGAGATTTATAAAAAAATCCATGATAAACTGGTTAAAGGCATCGAAAAGCGGCTTGACGCAGACGCGCCGCTGGGCTTTCTTCTGAGCGGCGGACTGGATAGCTCGCTGGTTTGCGCGGTCGCTGCAAAAATCCTGAAAAAACCGATTCGTACTTTTGCTATCGGCATGAGTGAAGACGCCATTGACCTGAAATATGCAAAAGAAGTGGCCGATTACATCAAAAGCGACCACCAGGAAATCATTATCAACAAAGAAATCGTTCTGGAGAGTCTGGAAAAAGTCATCAGCATTCTCGGAACCTATGATATCACCACCATCCGGGCAAGCATGGGAATGTATCTGATCTGCAAGGCGATCCACGAGCAAACCGATATCCGGGTTCTTCTGACCGGTGAAATTTCCGATGAAATTTTCGGCTATAAATATACCGATTTTGCCCCCTCGCCCGAAGAATTTCAGAAAGAAGCGGAAAAACGGCTGCGCGAACTGTATATGTATGATGTTCTGCGGGCAGACCGCTGTATTTCGGTTAACTCACTGGAAGCCCGGGTTCCGTTCGGAGACCTTGATTTTGTCCGGTATGTAATGTCGATCGACCCGGCAAAGAAAATGAACACCTATAATAAAGGAAAATACCTGCTCCGCAAGGCCTTTGAAGGCGATTATCTTCCCGATTCCATACTATACCGGGAAAAGGCCGCCTTCAGCGATGCGGTGGGTCATTCAATGGTTGATTATCTAAAAGAATTTGCAGAAAGCCGCTATACCGACGAAGAATTTGAACAAAAAAGAAAACGTTATGATTTTGCCCAGCCGTTTACCAAAGAATCGCTTCTCTACCGAGAGCTTTTTGAAAAATACTATCCGGATCAGGCCGAAATGGTTTCCGATTTCTGGATGCCGAATAAAACCTGGGAAGGATGCAACGTAAACGATCCGTCCGCCCGCGTATTGAAAAACTACGGCGCAAGCGGAGAATAAAAAAGAAACTCCTGAGAAATTCATCTCAGGAGTTTTTTCTCATAAATGTATCCTATAACTGAAAATAACAACTCAGTCATTTCGGCAGATAGCGTATGGTCTTTTCTTCTTTTGACGGCGGCCTAACAAGCAGGCTGAAAAGCCCGGCAAAGGTCCCTGCCCCATAACAAATATGCAGAAGGAAAAACAACCCCGGAAGCACGCAAAAAACAAGGTGTTTTTCTTTTTCAGCACAGATCGCCGCCACGCTCATGATAATGGAGACCAGAAAATAAAGCCCCAAAAACAAAGCAGGAATCAGCGGAGAAAGAAAAGTAAGCAAAAGGGAAAGAAATAACCCGCAAACAAAAGCAAACGGGGCAAAATGATACAAAGACACGCAACGAGGCTGAATCGCAAGCGTACGGCCGACCCAATAACCGTTCCCATATTTTTGGCGGAGCATTTTTTTCAGGCTGTTCCGGGTATGCTGATAAGAAATAATATCAGGACAAAGACAGATCTGATACCCTGCATCGCGAATCCGCAGACTCATTTCATTATCTTCGGTACGGCCGAGATTTTCGTTAAATAACCCGGCTTTTTCAAAAACCTCTCTCCGGTAAGCCGCATGAAAAACAGATTTGACGTGTTTTTTTTCACTGCTCCGGCGAAAATCGGCAATACTTGAACCGAACAGAGAACTTTCGGCCATCAGAAGCGTCCTTTTCCAGGGTGTTTCATCGTCGATAATATTCGGGCGGATACCGCCGGTAACCATTTCGCCGTCCAGATGATGCCGGACGTTATTTTCAACAAAATTTTCAGGAATCCGCGCATGGGCGTCAATTCGGAAAATAATATCTCCGGTAGAAACAGAAATTACCTTATTCCAACCCGCCGCCTGGATTTTTTTCGGATTTTCCGCAACGACAATGTTATAGAATTCATGTTGATGTTCTTTCTGAAAACGTTCAAAAACAGCTTTTGTTCCGTCAGTAGAAGCACTGTCAACCAGAACGATTTCTGTTTTTTCTTTCGGATAAGACTGCGAAAGAAAATCATTCAGCAGATCACCGATATATTCCTGTTCATTATATGCAATCGTGCATAGCGAAACAAGGAAATCACTCATAGAAATCTCCATTCCCGCCGCTGAAACGGCTAAAAACTGAACGAACAGCCCAAAGGCTCTTGCTGCCTCTCAAATAAGCAATCCTCTGAACCGATAAAACGAACCGGAAAGGAAAGCCCGATAGTGAAAAAGAGTTGAACCGAAAAGCAAGGCTCAACTCTCTGTTTGGCTGCGGAACTAGGATTTGAACCCAGACAAACAGAGTCAGAGTCTGTCGTGCTACCCTTACACAATTCCGCATTGCGTAATTTATTATACACGATTTTGTGTTATTTGTCAATATGATTTTTATGAAATATTTTTGACTTTTCCTATAAAGAACCCAGCTTCCGAATATGATTTCAGAACGCCCGCTGTATGCAATACAGCGGGCGTTCCATTATCAGAAAAATTTTCTTCCGAAACCTCAGTTCGCCGGTTCACCGACCGGATAAGGCAAACCACTCCATTTCGCAAGGTATCTTGCCAGAACAACAGCGTCGGCCGCTTTTACTTCTCCGTCTTTGTCGAAGTCGATCGCGTCTTTGTTGAAGCTGTCATCCATCGTCCATTTTGCAAGGTATCTGGAAGCAAGAACTTTATCCTTGGAATCCACTTTTCCGCTGCCGTCTACATCACCCCAGATGAACCCGGCAACTTCGTTTCCGCACCAGGTGCATACGCCGTTCTCTACATGGTGATTCTGCGGATTGACTTCTCCGTATTCTCTTCCGCAGACTTCACAGACCGCTTTCGCTACGCATGTCGCCGTTCCGCCCTTATGTTCGGTGCAAGGCGGTGTCAGCTCGCGCTCAATAGCAGAACCAAGCGCAATTTTAGTATCAAGGAAGTTATCTCCGTCGGCATTGTACTTGGCAACACTTGTTGTAACAGTCCGGATCATTTCATCCGTTTTTTCTTTTCCGACAAGATCCTGATACATTGTCAGATACTGATAATCCTCAATACCGTCACGCATAGATTCAATCCGAAGAGAACCAACGGGACCGTTAATTCCGACATCGGAACCCGGCCAGAGAAGAATGCCGTTTCCGTGAACGACGCCCTGAAGGCCGCTCTCGTAATAAGCATTATCCCAGCCGTCATAGTTCGTGCCGCGGAACCATCCGTTTGCATAGTAATAAAGGAAACCTTCCACATTATACAGTTTCTGCTGCCAGAAAAGCATTCTCGGCGCAATACCGTCGCTTTCAATCAGCAGATTGCAGAACGGATATCTCGGACCGGAAGCGACATACCACCACATCTCATCGCCGCCTGCCTGTTCCTCATACATAATTTCCGAAATTTCCTTACCGTAATGCGAATCGACAAATTTGCTGGCAGCCAGCGCTTCATCCGTCAGTTCACCGCCGCCTGCCCAGGTAACGTCGGTCAGAAGCTGAACTTTGGAATCTTTAAATTCGCCGCTGTTCAGTTCTTCCTGCTCGGCACGGGTCAAAAATGCATTGGTTTCCGGACACCACAGATTTACATACGGTTTACTGAATTCAATACCGCCGATATAGGGATCCCGAGAATAAGGCGCGTCCTGATTATACGGAACCAAAATACGAGCGCCAGAGAAATTTTGATTAATGGTTTCTACCGCGCTTTTCAGTTTATCGAAATGTGCCGGAGCAAACGGTTCATCCACCGGATAGAAATAAGCTTTTTCCAGCCAACCATCATTTGCCGACAGCGTCCGATACAATTTTCTCATTGCAGCTTCACCCAATTCTTCGCTGTTATAAGCAAAACCATGAATACGGAAAGAATTTACTCTCGGATTATCCAGATATTTTGCCAGCGTTTCCTGTGGGCTTCTGACGTCAACCGGAATATTGTAGGCACAGATTCTGTTTTCCAGCAAATAATCATAATAGATCTGGTATAATTCATCCGCCGAAAGACCAGAGGCAGCGTGGAAGGTTTTCAGCAGATTTCTGTCAAGATAGATCGCTGTTTTTGCTTCTGTTTTTTCAGAAAGAGCAAATTTCCAGACATGCAGAAAAACTTTTGCCTTTTTCACTTCATTGTCTGCGCTGTCTTTTACGGTAACGGTTGCCTCATAATCCCCAGCAGGCGTATCGGCAGCGGTTTTTACTTTAATATAAAAAGCCTGGGAATGATCGGCGGAAATATCAAAGGCTTCGCCGGCATAAGGAACGATCTGGTCGGCCTGCAGCCCGAGATCCCCAATCGAAGTATAATACTCTTTAAAGAGTTCCGGGGTAAGTTTATCCCCCTTGCTGTTCACAAAATCACTGACCGAAGCAGTAAGACCACTTTTATCGGCAGACGGAGCCAGGAAAAACTGACAGCCCTCAATCTCATTCTGCGCCATATAAA
Organism: uncultured Clostridia bacterium; assembly: GCA_948443805.1. GTDB lineage: Bacteria > Bacillota > Clostridia > Oscillospirales > UBA644 > CAOJUB01. The sequence goes on from CAOJUB010000002.1 coordinate 52,284, forward strand.
TGGTATAGGTACTGCGTCCGCTAGAGGTCGTGTTGGTAGGCTGAACTTTGATATACGGGTGATCCATCCACATGGTAATCTCCGAATCTTCGTTCGCTGCTGTTATCGGTTCATAATCCGCCTCTGTTTCAACTGCGGCAAACATCCCGCAGGACAAAGAAAAAATAAGAACCAAAGCAAGGCCTAAAGACAAATATTTTTTCATATGCACACTCCTTTTCATTTTATTGTGTTTACACAAATATTATACATTTTTTTCTCGGCTTTGTCAAGGGTTTCTTTGCATTTCCCAGGAAAAACCTGAAAAAAAGAGGGCACTTATTTTAACAAGTGCCCTCTTTTTTTCTTTATTCTTTTTCCGCCGACAAACGGAAGGAAAAATTATTCAAAAAATTTCTTTTTTGCAACAACGGCTGCGCCGCCCAGAAGTGCGGTTATCGAAGAAAGCGCATAAACATCTCCGCTGGAAGTTCCGGGATTTGCTTTATTATCGTCTTTCTCGGAGCCGCCCTGCTGATTGTTATTATTCGAATCACTGTTGCCGGGAATAACCGGTGTTTCGCTGAGTTTAGCAAGAACTTCGGTTTTTGTCTGTGCACAATACTGACAGGTGTAGAGTTTTGCACCTTCTGCTTTTGTGGTTGCCTCAAGCGTTACCACGCCGTCATTCCATACATGACCGCCGCTGTTTTTACAGCCAAGCTTAAAGGCGTCCGCAGTGATATCTGCTTTACCATCGGTAACAACAACATTTTTCATTGCAAGCTGAATATCAAATTTTCTCAAAAAGAGAGAACCGAGTTTTTCTTCACCGATTTCCGATCTTGCCGCGCAAAGAGCTTCTTCCTGATAGGTGTAAATTTCCTGACCGTTTACGTAAACCGCCAATTCAGGGATTGTACCGAATTCATCTTCTGCCGTACGCAGCTGAACCGTAAAGGTAACCCACTCGTCCAGCGGCCAATCTACAGGAACAGGATCAATAACATCTTTAATCGAACTGTCGCCGGGCAGATAACGGAGGAACATCTTTTTATTCTGTGCATCGTAACCAGCGGCATAGGTGCCCGCGCTTTTTCCGGCGGTACCGCCGACCATCATATAAAAAGTAGCGCCGTCGTCCGGTCTCTTTTCACGGTCGGTAAGACCCATATACATGGTATCTTTCATCAGAATATCCGCAGAGAAAGTAAAGTTGTTTCTATCATAGTTACGGCCTTCATTTGAACCGAAACCTACGCCGGAATCCGCATTAGCTTTCGTAAACAAACGGAAACCGATACCTGCGGGAGAACCGTCGACAACTTTGGAATCTTCTTTAATTCTTGTAATGGTGATCTCGGCAGAAACCTCAAAATCGGTAATATCCGGGTTTCTTGTGGAATTCCAGTAAAGTTTTCTCTGATACATTGCACGGTCGGTCGCATCCGCGTCATATTCGCAGTAACGGTTTATGCCGTCATTATCAGGATTTCTCGGAATGATAATCATACCGGGAACACCGTTTTGATAATCGGTTTTATCCAAGAAAATCTTACCGATTTCTTCGTTTTTGTTTACCGGATCGCCGTTTTCGTCAACCAAATCTTCAGAGAAGTCCAGATTGATAATTTCTTTATTTTTAACCAAGTCTTTGAAAATCAAATTGTCCAGTCTATACGAAAGATATCTCGACCAGAAGAAGAGCGGATCTTCCGCCGTGGTGTCATAGAAAACTTCATCAAAACATCCGGGGTTGTTGTAAGAAGCAATCACGTTACCATCGATGAGAACAGAAATCGTCGCGCCGACTCTACGAACGGCAAGAATATGCGTATCGCCTTCATTCCAGGTAAACGGAGCGTTTGCCTGAGAGGGCCACGTAGAAGCATCGTCAAACAGATTTTTTTCCACATCATAGGTCAGACCGGCTCTCTGGCTGTCAAACCAATAACCGGCAAACAGCTGATCTTTTGTCGAACCCGTGTAATAATAAGTACCGGTATCTGCCCAGGTCCAGTTTACGTAACCGATATCGGTTACAACATAATCGTTTTCAGCAGCAAGGATGAAATCATTCTCAAACCGGCTGAGATAAACGCGGTCTTCGTAATTTTTAATTTCTTTTTTCGGAAGATCCTTATACAGATGATCGCAAGTTACAGAGAAATTGTAATATCTGAAATCCCGAACCGAATCATCGTCTCTCTTTCTCCAGTACTGACGGTCGAGAATATTAAAATCTTCGCCCATCAGAATACCGATACAACCGATATCCAGATCAATTCCGTCATTGCTGAAAGAAAGCTGATATTTTCCGTCAAACACGTCGGAGGAGGCCGAAACCATCTCTGCATTGTCGCAGTAAAGGGTAACGGTGTCGCCGAATTTACGGATCATAATATCATACCACTTATTTTCAAGCAGCTGCCAGTCAAAATCCTTTTCCGCAAGGGTAACGCCGTCAACGACAACCTTGAATTTTTTATCGGCAAACCAATAGCCGATAAAATCGTTGCCGGCCTCGGAGAACGAAACGCCCCAGTAAGCCTTGTCGGTGTTCGCAGCGTCAACAGAATTGACCCGCAGTTCATTCGACCAGGTAAATCCGTCGAAGGTTTCCCGGGTCGTCATTTTATGAAAACCATATCCAGAACTAAGCATTTTTGTTGTTCCGTCGTCAAGAGCCATCATACCGGCGTCTCTGCTCTGCGTATAGACAGTCACGTCGCTCGAAGCAGACAGGCTGGCTACAATTGAGATGACAAACGCAACAGCCAAAACGACTGTGAGTATTTTTTTCATCGCAAAGTCCCTCCAAAGACAATTTTGTTGTTTATATTATAGCATTTTGAAAAGCAAATGTCAAGGCGGCAATCATAAAATATCTATGTCTTATATGTGAACAAACAACGGATTTGATGAAAACCGGAAGATCCTGGGAATTGGGAGCCTCCGCGGCCTTTCCTGCGATTCAAACAAACGGCAGAAAAGAAAAAAATGGAAAAAGAAAAAAGAGAAGCGGATATTTGTCCGCTTCTCTTTCAATATTCCAAATTTTTCGATTAGGAATTGGTTGCAGGCTCGCCTACCGGATAGGGCAGACCAGTCCATTTTGCAAGGTATCTTGCCAGAACAACAGCATCGGCCGCTTTTACTTCGCCGTCTTTGTCGAAGTCGATCGCGTCTTTGTTGAAGCTGTCATCCATCGTCCATTTTGCAAGGTATCTGGAAGCAAGAACTTTATCCTTGGAATCTACTTTTCCGCTGCCGTCTACGTCACCCCAGATGAACGAAACCGGTTCAGCAGCGCCGCACATGGTGCATTTGCCGTCTTCATAGTTATGGTCGATCTGCGGATGTTCTTCATCGGCAATCGTAATTTCTTCGCCGCAATCTGCGCAGGTTCCGGTCTTGGTTCCGGCCTTCTGGCAGGACGCGTCATCATTGTAGGTATATTCTGCAACGTTATGAACGTCAGAAGCCAATGCGCCGTAGGTCTTGCCGCACTCTTCGCAGACAGCCAGAGCAGAGCAGGTAGCGCTGCCGCCGACGTGCGGAGTAGCAAGGCCAAGGTTTTCGACATCGTTGGTGAAATGGAATCCGCGGATTCTCATCGGTACATTAAAGATACGATAAGAAAGAGCTTGTGCCCATTCGCCCTGATGTGCCAAGTCGGGATCGGTTGCCGAAACAACCACTTCGCCGTTGATGATCAGCTCTACTTTGGTAGAATCGTCATACTGCGTATTGCCGTCGTTATCAACGTATTCTTCTTTGACGTTGGTCAGACGAACAACCCACTGAATGATTTCATCCATCGGCATATCAAATTCTTTGGTATCCAATTCGTAACCGGTGGTTACGTCTTTGATGAACGCAACTTTGTTCGTGAAATCGTATCCTACGCCGATACCGCTAGCACCGTTGTAGTTACCAACGAAGTTATAGAAGGTCGAACCGTAGTTGTAGTCAGCCATCAGAGCACAGCTCATAAAGACAACGTCCATAGTGATGGCATAATCTTCTGCCGTGTTATAAACTTTTTCATAATCGTTGTGGAAGTTGTAGTTGTTAGCCAGCGCGCCGAAACGAACCCAGTTATCCGGCATGGTAGCTTCTTTTTCAACACCGTTCCACTGTGCGAACATATCATACTGCTGACCGTCGTCGTTATTGTTGAATACGATCTTGTTCCGAATCGTATTTGCATATCTGGTTCTGATATCGCCCTCTTTTGCATTTCCGGCTTCGATTTCAGCGGCCAGCCATTCAGCATAGCCTTCATCCTCTTCGGAGAAGTAGTAATTCTGGTCTGCCAGAATGGTATAGTCGATATACAAATCGTTTCCGTTGAAGTTGGGAATCAGGTACGATTCGCCGGCAAGAACCTCGTCTTCCGCTGTAGCAACAGCAACACCGTCAACATAAATCGTTACTTTATTGCCAACTCTCTTCAGGCCGAATTCGAGATCGGCAACGCCGTCGGCAGGAATCTGAATGGTTTCTTCAGAAACTGCAAGATTCGTGGGCGTACCGTCTTTTACAGCCATGATAATAAATTTGCCCATATCAACATTATAATATGCCTGAGCCTGGACAGCAGCCTGGTTAAACATAATACCAACGGTGGAACCGTCGTTTTTCGCTGCCATGCGGAAATTCATAACAAAAGAAAAATCAGTTACTTTATCTTTGGTAACCATATTAGTAGCAGCTGTAGTAGAATCGCTGTGAATTACCTTGTCGCTGGTGTTGGAAGACATTTCAGATTTCGATCCGTCCTGCGTTCCGGCAATTCTGCCGCAGACGCCGCATCTGTTATGAACCAGGTTTTTGTGGCCGAGAGCGCCGTTATCGGGATCATCCGCGCCGCAGCGGTCGCATTTCTGCGCGGTGGTGCAGGTTGCGGGGATGGTAAAGTTATGTCCCAGAGCGGGGATAATAACTTTGCCGTCTTCGCTGCAGTTTTCTCTGGTACAGAGAACCGCATGCGTACAGTCGGGATTCTTACGATCGGTTACGTGAGGAACTTCGTCAACAGATTCGTTACATCTGGAGCAGGTTCCCGGCTGGCCGCAGACGGTAGTGCCGTAGTCGTGACCCAGCGCTTTGCCTTCGGTCTCGCCACAAACAGAGCAGGTCTTCGGAGCCGTACAGGTAGCATCCTGCCAATTATGGCCGCTGATGTCGCCTTCAGTAGCGCCGCAAGTCTTACAGGTTTTCGGTGCAACACAGGTTGCGTCCTTCCAGTTATGACCGGTAGCCGGAGCAATCACTTTATCTGCATTCGGACAATTATCTCTGGTACAGAGCTGCGCTTCCGTACAGGTCGGAGCAGCGCGGTCCGGAATATGGCCGAGAGGAACGTTTTCTGCTTTTCCGCAGACAGAACAGGCTCTGGAAGCTGTACAGGTTGCATCTGTCCAAGTATGGTTAGAACCTTCCGCAGCCGTATATTTATAGGTGCCGCGAACAAGCTGTTCTTCTTTCATATAAGTAGCAGAATCTGTGACAGTATAAACAAAGCCAGAATCAACGGTTGTTTCGTTAAAATTGTACGTATTCATAACCGCGCCAGAACCAGCGCCGATAACAACCTTTGAAATATCCCATGCAGATTCCTGAATACAAAGTGTTTTGTTGTAGGCATCAGCAGAATCGGCATATTTCAATTTATCTTTATTCAAGAAAGGATACTCGATTGATGTCAGCTTTAATGTGCCATCAATATAAATTTGTACTTTCTTTCCAACATCGCGGCCGTTCTGCACGATTTTAATGGTATGAGTCGCGCCTTCAGCCCAATCAAAGTCCGCTTTGCTCTGATCAAGATCACAGTCATCAAGGTCTAAATACTTACCATCAACGGTGCCGCCGACACCAACAACCAGTTTTTTGTTGATAGCATCATAACCAGCAAAAGGGGTACCATAATCGCTGTTATATGCGAGATAAAAATAAAGCCCAGGCCAATAAGCACAGGTTGCTTTATCATAGTCACTGGCACCATTAAAAGTTGCGGTAATTTCAATCATAACACCGCTTTCGGGGTTCGTGTCATCACCATAAAGAACCCTTCTTGCTGCCGATTCATCTCTCTCTGTGTGAAAATACCAGTTATCACCGGGATCATTTTCACAGACACCAGCCGCAAAGGTCGGCACGGTAATCAGAGAAAGAACCATCGCCAGCGCCATGACTGACGCTAAGAATTTTTTCATTGCTATACCTCCAATAAATTTGTTTATGAAACGGACCCGGCCCTTTTGAAAGCAGCTTAGCAACAAAACTGTCTCTTCGGCAGGGAATCTCCTTCATATGCATATTCATTATAGCATACCAAGTGTATCTTGTCAAGGGTGAGGCGAAAGAAAAAAATTTTTCCAAAATTAGTCGAAATCGTGAACTTTATGAAAACACCGCCTTTCTGCTCTCTCTTTCCGCCCTGAAAAGCGGCCGCGCGCCAAACCGGAAGAAAGCAATGTTCCCGAAGGAAAAACAGGCAAGGAACTTATTTTTTTCAGAAAAAAAGAACCGCAGGACAAGGCCTGCGGTTCTTTCAAAAATCAATTATTTCTTTGCAACCGCGTCTTTGAGCGCTTTGCCTGCTTTGAAAACAGGAACGTTCGTTGCGGGGATGGTCATCGGCTTTTTGGTCAGGGGATTGATTCCGTTGCGTTCGCCTCTGGCTTTTGATTCAAAAGTTCCAAAACCGATCAGCTGAACTTTGTCGCCGCCGACAAGAGCTTCCGAAATGGTGTCGAGAACACTTGCAAGAACTTTTTCGCAAGCAGCCTGGGGAAGATCGGACTTTTTCGCTACTTCTTTAATAAGATCTTTTCTGTTCATGGTTGTTTTCTATCCTTTCGTTCATAAAGAATTATTTCACATCCGCCAGGATAATCCGGGCAGATCAGTTAACAAAAAAACGAAAATCCCCAAAAAAATTGGGATGAGAGCGTTTTTTCCGGCCATATTATAGCATGTCCGCCGAAGAGTGTCAAGCATTTACACAAAAAATTTTCAATTTTGTCAAAAAAAGATAATTCCCGGGAAGAAATGGCTACAGGCAACCGCAGGACATTTTTCCTCGGCCACAGGCAACCGCACCTCGGTTGCCGGCGGTTTTGCATAAAAAAAGCGCGAAGGAAACGTTATTTTGCCAGCCGAACCCCGTTCCCGAGCCGGCAAAAAGCCTGCGAAGCGTTGGGGCAGCAGGATTTTTATCAGCCGGAAATCTATATAATAAAAAAAATTCATTATTCCCTACCATATTTATAGATATCAATCGCAGTGATCTCCCACGGTCTCCCCTTTCGCAGCGTTTTCTGAAAATTTTGATGTCAGGCAATTTTCCTTTACAGGAAAAAGGAGCTCTTTCCCTCTTATTCCCGCCGAGAAACAGCACGGAAGGCGCTATCTGACAAGGAAAAAACCTTTACGCAAAAAATCTTTCTTTTCATTACCTTTTTCAAAATCCGGCATTTTTTTGCGGCAACGGGATATTCTAATAGAACAGAGCCGTATTTTTATCCCGGAAGGAACGGCAGCGAAACAAGAAAAACAAAAACGGCAGGCCGGGTTTGCCAGTTTTTACAGATTATTCACAAAATAGCCCTTTACAAAAGCCGGGAAATGTGGTAAAATGGATATACTACCTAATATGGGACGGTAGGCGTTCACCTCGCCTTTTCGCCTCATATTCAGGCGAATGAACGAAATATGGAGGTGAATGGAAATGGTTAAAGAACTGAAGACGAACATTATTGAGTCGAACAAGCTTCATGAAAAGGACACCGGTTCTCCCGAAGTGCAGATCGCACTGCTGACCGAGAGAATCAACAGCCTGACCGAACATCTGAAGGTTCACAAAAAGGACTTTCATTCCAGAAGAGGTCTTCTGCAGATGGTTGGTAAAAGAAGAAATCTGCTCAATTATCTGATGAAGAAGGATATCAGCCGTTACCGCGCGATCATCGCGAAACTGAATATCCGTAAGTAATTCAGAAACCAAAAACAGGACAAGGCGTTCTTTGCGGGGCGTCTTGTCCTGAAAAGCAACAACGAAAAAAATGCGACGAACGCAGTTGTTTTTGCAGTTATAAAAGCGCATGGCGGCGCGGTGCGTTTCTATAACTGCTTAAGCGGGAAAAGGCTGCGTATCGTCTAATCGAAAAGAAAGGATGAACACAGCGATGAACATTTATGAAAACTATAAAGTTTTTCAAACCGAACTGGCAGGCAGACCGCTGATTGTTGAAACCGGTAAATTTGCGGGGCTGGCAAACGGTTCCTGCCTGGTTCGTTACGGCGAAACGGCCGTTCTGGCCACGGCAACCGCCTCGGCAAAGCCGAGAGACGGCATTGACTTCTTCCCTCTCGCAGTGGATTATGAAGAAAAGCTCTACAGTGTGGGCAGAATTCCCGGCAGCTTTCTGAAACGGGAAGGCCGTCCTTCGGAAAAAGCCATTCTGGCTTCCCGGATGATCGACCGGCCGATCCGCCCCCTTTTTCCGAAAGATATGCGCAACGACGTTGTCGTCAGCGTCACGCTGCTTTCGGTTGATAACGACTGCTCTCCGCAGATTGCCGGCATGATCGGCGCATCGGTTGCCATCTCGATTTCGGATATTCCCTGGAACGGGCCGATCGGCGGCGTACTGCTTGGGCTGGTTGACGGCGAATATGTGCTGAACCCGACGATTGAACAGAAAGAAAAATCCCAGATGGAAGTAACGGTTGTAGGAACGGCGGAAAAGATTGTAATGATCGAAGCCGGCGCAAAAGAAGTTCCTGAAGACGTCATGCTCAAAGGCATTATCTTTGCTCACCAGGAAATCAAGAAAACCGTGCAGTTTATTGAAGGAATCAAAGCGGAGATCGGCAAACCGAAATTTGAATACCAGAAAGCGTCGATCCCCGAAGAATTATACAGCGACGTCAAAGAATTCGCGCACGATATGATCCGGCACGCGCTGGACACCGACGACAAAGATGTCCGCGACGCACGGCTGGCGGAAGTTACGGCGGCGGTTGAAGAAAAATTTGCCGAGAAATATCCCGACAGCAGCGCGGCCTTCGGCGAAGCGATTTACAAAACCGAAAAAATGATCGTTCGGAAAATGCTGCTCGAAGAGCATAAGCGCGTTGACGGCAGAGGACTGGAAGAAATCCGTCCGCTCTATGCGGAAGCCGGGCTTCTCCCCCGCGTTCACGGTTCCGGCCTGTTCAGCAGAGGACAGACCCAGGTGCTGACGATCGCAACGCTCGGACCGATCTCGGAAAAGCAGCTTCTCGACGGTGTTGACCCCGAAGAAAGCAAACGGTATATGCATCATTATAATATGCCGGGCTATTCGGTAGGCGAAGCAAAATCTTCCAGAGGCGCAGGCAGACGGGAAATCGGACACGGCGCACTGGCGGAAAGATCGCTTGAACCGGTTATTCCTTCGGAAGAAGACTTCCCCTATGCAATCCGTCTGGTTTCGGAGGTTCTTTCTTCGAATGGTTCTACTTCACAGGGCTCGGTCTGCGGTTCAACGCTTGCCTTAATGGACGCCGGCGTACCGATCAAGGCGCCGGTTGCGGGTATTTCCTGCGGTCTGGTAACCGATGAGGATCAGTGGCTGACCATGGTGGATATTCAGGGTATCGAAGATTTCTTCGGCGACATGGACTTTAAAGTTGCCGGAACAAAAAAAGGAATCACCTCGATCCAGATGGATATTAAAATCGATGGTCTGACTTATGATATCATTGAAAAAGCATTTGAACAGACAAAAGCCGGAAGATATCATATCATAGACAACATTATCCTGAAAGCGATCCCCGCGCCCCGGCCGGAGCTTTCCAAATACGCGCCGAAAATCATGACTGTTGTCATTCCCACCGATAAAATCCGCGACGTCATCGGAACAGGCGGAAAAGTCATTCAGAAAATCGTAGCGGAAACCGGTGTTAAAATCGATATTGAAGACGACGGCAAGGTATTTATCGCTTATGTGGATAAAGAAGCCGGAGAAAAAGCGCTCGGCATTATCCGCGCCATTGTGGAAGGGCCGGCAATCGGAACTCTTTACAAAGGAACGGTTACCCGCCTGATGACCTTCGGCGCATTCGTCGAATTTGTCCCCGGAAAAGAAGGTTTGGTTCACATTTCTCAGCTGGATACCAAGAGAGTCGGCAAAGTAGAAGACGTGGTAAACGTCGGCGATGAAATCTGGGTTAAAGTAACCGAAATCGACGATCAGGGCAGAATCAACCTGTCGAGAAAAGACGCGCTTGCCGAACTGGCAAACAAAGAATAAACGTTCTGAAAAACGGCGTTTCAAAATTAAAAATAATAGAAGGTATCACATTGTGGTACCTTCTTTGCTGTCAAATTGACAAATTTAAAAAAATGTATTATAATAAAGAACAGCAAGCTGTTCTTTGAAAAACATCTTTCGGCTGGACAGCCGAACAGCGCGCTGCGCCGCCGGTGTTTTTCCGGCACTAAACTCAGGGATAGAAAAAGCACAGCAAGCTGTTCTTTTTTGACAACCAGGCACGCAGAAAACACTGCGATCTTGGATTTTATTCCCCAAAAGGAAACCGCAAATGGAAAACATTCTCCGCCAACATCAGAAACAGTATCCGCTGGCTCAGCCGCAGGACATGATTAAACTTCTCTTTCAGAGCGAATTCGGCTGCGGTCATTTCATCGCCGAAGAAAAAGAAGTCACATCCCGTATAAAAAAGGAACGGCAATCGCTGTCAGTCATCGATGATATTCTGCCTGAACCAATCGGAAACGGTTTTTACCGGTTGCCTCTCAGCGCCCCGCTCGCCGACGAAACACTGGCTTCCATTTTTTTCCTTTCGGCGAAAAAAAACGGAACCTTCCAAGGCCTGAAAGAAAAACTGCAATATCTGAAAACAACGATACCCGTCCTTTACGATGAAACCGCCGCCCGGCAAGCGCTGAACGGAGAAATCCCCCGGCACAGCGAAATTTACCGGAAAGCCTATCGTCCGGCTTATCGGATTATCACCGAAGAATTCGCCCGGTTTATCCGGATCTATTACCGGATCGACGCGCTTTCCGGCCGAAAAAATATTGCGATCGACGGACAGGCAGCCGCCGGAAAAACAACGCTCGGCAATCGGCTGTTTGAGGTTTATCAAAAAAAAGCAAATCTGTTTCATACCGACGATTATTTTCTCCCTCTTGCAAGAAAAACAGAAGAACGGCTGAATGAACCGGGCGGAAATATTGATTACGAACGCTTCCGCCAGGAAATACTCGATCAACTCCCGTCCGATTCACTGACCTATTTCCCGTTTGACTGCCGGACGCAGACGCGCAAAGCCGGAATCAGCGTTGAGAAAAAAGAGATCAATATCATCGAAGGCGCGTATTCGCTACACCCTTTTTTCGGCAAAGCCTATGATCTGAGAATTTTACTCCGAATCAACGAAAAAACACAAAAACAGCGGATTCAAAAAAGGAACGCCGCTTTGATCGCGCAAAAATTCTTTAACTGCTGGATTCCGCTGGAGAATCGTTATCTGAAAGAATGCGCGCCGGAAACCGATCTGCAATACGAAGTCTGAAAGTTCACAGAAAATTCAAGAAAAATAAAGGAGAATTTTTACCGATTTCCGGAACAAAGAAACAGAGAGGGGCGATTTCGATTGACGGACACCACGGTTTACCGGCGTTTTCTTGAGGGAGACCCCACGGCTTTTGAAGAAATCGTCAGCACATACCGAATTCCTCTCACCGGTTTTATTCTCAGCATCGTCCGGAACGAAAACACAGCCGAAGATATTGCAGCCGAAGTTTTTGCCCACCTTTTCCTGAAAAAAGAAGCGTTTGCTTTCCGCTCTTCGTTAAAAACCTATCTTTTCGCCATCGCCAAAAACAAAGCGAAAAAATGGCTAAAAAAAAGCAGCCGGACAAAACCGTATTCAGAAGCCGGAGAGAACGCCTCCCCCGAAGACATCTTTTTTCAGGATGAAAAAAAGAAATTGCTTTATCGCTGCCTGACCCGCATCAAGGAAGAATACCGTCAGGTTCTTTACCTGCTATATTGGGAAGAATGCAGCTATGAAGAAATCTCGAAAATCCTCATAAAAAGCAAAAAACAAATTGCCAACCTGGCCTTCCGGGGAAAACAGGCGCTGAAAAAAGAGATGGAAAGGGAGGGGTTTGAATATGCTGGATAACCAAGCGTTTCTTGACAAGATTCAGGAAAAAATCAGAGCGCAGCAGAAAAGAAGACAAAAAAACCGCCGGATCGCCCTGACCGCCTTCAGTTTTGTCTGCCTCGCCTCCGTCCTGACCATAACCCACACCGCAGAAAAATGGCCGTTTTTTACCGTTATCACCGGTATACCCAATGAAAACGTCCCTCTCGGCGCCGACGACCTGATTCCCAGAGACGGAGCCACCCCCACCAAAATCCCAAACGAAATATCGGTACTTCTCCCGACAGACTTCGGAGAAGAACACCTGATAACGTCCGCAGAAGAAGCCGCACAGGCCGGCACCTCGCTTTCGGAATCGTTTTTCGACCGCGCCGTGCTTTTAACTTTCGAGGCAAAAGACTGCGCAAAGCAGGAAACCTGCACGGTGGAACTGCTTCCTGAACCGAACATCCTGTTTGTGACAATTACCCCGGCAGCCGACGGGATCGTACAGGACAACACCTCTTTTCAGATCGAAATCCCCAAAAACAAACTGCGGACCACTATCGTGATTCAGACAAAATAAAAATCCAGCCGCAACGAAATACAAAAAAAGGAAACAAGCAAAATGTCTTACAAAAAAATCAAAGGCGCGCTTTCCGTGCTGCTTCTTTTTCTGTCCCTCCTGCTGAGCGGATGCCAGCAGGAAAAACTAATCCTTGACGAGGCTCTTCCGGTCGAAGTGTACCGGGTTTCAACCTCCGGCGAAGAAACCTTTCTGCCGGCAGGAAAAGAAGGCCGGCAAAAGATCCTCTCGGTTTTTAACCGAAAAAAAATTCATTCCGGCATCCCGAACTGCGCCTATGATTATATTATTACCATAGACGAAGACCGATTCGGCTATCACAGCGACTGCGGAAATGTTACCATGATCGGAAAAAACAGCTATTTTAAACTAACCGAAAAAGAATGCCAGCTGATTAACGATGCCTGTCAAGCGAAACCGCTTGAAGATACCGAACCGCTTGCCGCATGGATCAAAAAAGGAACGCTGACCGTTAAGTCCTCTTATTGCCGCGAAGGCAGCGGACAAGACAAAGTGCTTGCCGGGAAAGCGCTGAAAGCGCTTCGGGAATGGATCACCTCAATGGAAATTATGCCGGCGGACTATCCGAAAGGCAAAACCCCGCAGGACAATTTTGGCTCGGAGAGTTACAGCTTTGATTTCGGAAAAGGGAAAAAATTCGCCTGCTACATTGACGAAACCGGGAAATTGGATATTCTTTTTGACGGAAACTGGTATTCCGTCAAGAATCCGAATGCGCCATTACTGGAAAAAATCTGTAATTTCGACTACAGCAGCAGAAATCAGCCGGCGAAATGAAGCGCCCCGCCGCGTCAACAAAAATTCAGATTTCGCCCCTTGAAAAAACCGGCGGAATATAGTATAATAAACGAAGGAAACCGGACATAAAAAGCCTGTGCTGCGATAAAAAAGCTCGTGCGTTGTCAAAAACGCCCTTCTAAAAGCAAAGCGTAAAACTAGCGTTCCTGAAGCTGATTTTTTTGTGTTTTCCAACCCCCTACCGGGCGGCATGCCCTCTTAGTTAAATGGATATAACCGTCCCCTCCTAAGGGACAATTGTGGGTTCGATTCCCGCAGAGGGTGCCAAAACTCTCCGGTAAATTGCCGGAGAGTTTTTTTCTGTCTTTTTCCCGCTATGCAAACCCGTCATCTTTTAGGATCGAAAATCGGCATCCAACAGGGACTCTCCACCGGTTTTGATCCTGTATTCCGAACTTTTCCCCTATAATATTCCGGAACGGTTCGGAAAAAACGGAACGCTGTTCCCTTTCCGAAAAAATATTTTTTTTTAATCAGGCAACTATTTTTTTTCACAATTTCATGGTATGCTAAAAAAAGAAAACCGCTCAGCAGAAAAGAGGAACACAACAATGAAACTGGAATTGAAAAACATCAAGAAAAGCTTCGGCGAAAAAAAAGTGCTTACAGAGGTTTCGCTGGTTGCCGAAGGAGGCAAAGCCTTCGGCCTGCTCGGACGAAACGGCGCCGGAAAAACAACGACGATCCGAATCCTGATGGACGTATTTCCTGCCGACAGCGGAGAAATCCTGTTCGACGGAAAACCCCTCCGCGATCAGCATATCGGCTTCGGATACCTTCCGGAAGAGCGGGGGCTGTATCCGAAAAAGAAAATCCTGGATCAGCTTCTCTATTTCGCCGCGCTGAAGGGCATGAAACAAACCGAATCGGTCAAAGCCATCGACTATTGGCTGGAGCGGCTCGGCATGACAGAATACCGAAACAAACGCCTGGACACCCTTTCCAAAGGAAACCAACAAAAAATCCAGCTGATCACAGCCTTGGCGCACAATCCTCAGATTGTGATTCTTGACGAACCCTTTTCAGGTCTTGACCCGGTCAACGCAATGCTGCTGAAAGAAGTAGTCAAAGAAGAAATCGCAAAAGGGAAAATCGTGCTCTTCTCCAGCCACCAGATGAACTATATCGAAGAATTCTGCGACAGCATTGCCATTCTGAATAACGGAAAAGCGGTTCTTCAGGGCGATCTGCGCGACATCAAACGCCATACCTCCCGTGATAAGCTGATTATCCGTTCGCCAGAAGCCGGAAAAATAGAAACGGCCTTTGCTCCGTTTGCGGAAAAACAAGCGGAAGACGAACTTTTGCTGCGGCTTTCCTCCCCAGAAAAGAAACAGCAGACCATGAAAGAGCTGACAGAGCAGTTTGATATCGATGAAATCCGGGTGTTTGAACCGTCGCTGAACGATATTTTTATCACCTATACCAACGACAGCGCCGATCCGTTACAAAAAAATTAAACTTCCCGCCCGGTCAAGAAGAGAAAGGAATCTATTATGAAACAATTCGGAACCATTTTTCGGTTTGAATGTAAAAATTATCTGAAAAATAAAATTTTTGTCGGCGTGACTGTTTTTCTGATCGCCCTGATTGCCGCCGTGATGTTTTTTCCGCGGATTCTTTCGCTGTTTGAATCCACCAAAGAACCGATGCCGAAAGACCGTCCGGTCATGCTGATTTCTGCCGGCACAGAAAATGCAGCCGCCGTGCAGGAAGCTTTCGCCGCGGCATTCGGAGAATACCAGATCGTGTTATCCGAAAACGGCATCGGCAGTTTGCGTGAAAAGGTGGAATCCGGCGAGGCGGAATGCGCTTTTGCCATCGAATCCCTTACTTCTTACCGCTATTATGTAAAAAATCTTTCCATGTATGATGAAAAAACCTATGCGGCCGATGAAGTTCTGCGCAGTCTTTACCGGATTGACGCCATGACCAAAGCCGGGCTTAGCGAAACTAAAGCGGGAGAAATTCTTGCCATGCCGATTCAGCACGAAACCGAAACGCTCGGGAAAGACCAGTTCCAGAACTTTTTTTACACTTATATTATGATTTTCGCCCTGTACATGGTGATTCTGCTTTACGGGCAGATGGTTGCGATGAATGTGGCAACCGAAAAAAGTTCCCGCGCTATGGAGCTGCTGATAACCAGTGCGAAACCTACCGCCATGATGTTCGGGAAAGTATTCGCCTCCTGCCTGGCAGGATTGACCCAGCTGATCTGCGTATTCGGCTCGGCGATCTTATTTTTCAACTGCAACAAGGAATATTGGGGCGAAAACCCAATTATCAATTCGATATTCAACATGCCTACTGACCTGCTGCTGTACATGATTTTATTCTTTATCCTCGGTTTCTTCATTTACGCCTTCCTTTACGGTGCGATCGGATCAACTGCTTCCAAACTGGAAGACATCAACACCTCGGTCATGCCGATCACCATGCTGTTTATTATCGCCTTTTTCATTGTCATTTTCTCGATGACCAGCGGCAATATAAACAGCGTTGTCATGCGGGTTTGCTCCTATATCCCCTTCACTTCCCCAATGGCGATGTTCACCCGGATTGCCATGAGCGCCGTGCCGGCCTATGAAATTCTTTTATCGGTTGTGATTCTGGTCGCCTCGGTTGTCGGTGTCGGCGTTCTTTCGGCCAAAATCTATAGGGTAGGCGTTCTGCTCTACGGAACAACGCCGAAAATCGGCACGCTGCTGAAGTCCATCCGGAACGCAAAGTAAATTTTATAAAAGAAATATCTTATCCCCGGAAGAAAGGAGCGCTATGCTTTTGAAAACCATTCTGATTATCGACGACGATATGCATATCGGAAATATGCTGGAAGAAGTTCTGCTAAAAGAAGGATACCGCGTACAGCGCGCTTATTCCGGAACCGAAGCGCTGCTGTTGCTGAAAAACGCCGCGCCCGACCTGATTCTGCTGGATCTGATGCTTCCGGGGCTGAACGGAGAAGAGTTGCTGCCCCGGATCAAAGGCATTCCGGTCATTGTTGTCAGCGCGAAAACCGCAGTGGAAAGTAAAGTCAGTCTGCTGCTGAACGGCGCCTGTGATTATCTGACAAAACCCTTTCATACCGACGAACTTCTGGCCCGGATCAAAGTTCAGCTCCGCGCGCAGGAAAAAAGACCCGAAGAAGCGCTTGCTACAGTTTTCACCTTTCAGGAACTGGAACTTCATACCGGAACGCACACCGTCTTGGCCAACGGAAAAGAAACCCGCCTGACCCGAACCGAATACGCCATTCTGAAACTGCTGATACAAAATCCCTCGCAGGTAATTCCGAAATCGCTGCTGCTCGACCGAATCAGCGACGACACCCCCGACTGCACCGAAAGTTCCCTGAAAATCCATATAAGCAACCTGAGAAAGAAACTCCGAGCCCTCACCGGGAAAGATTATATCGAAGCCGTATGGGGCATCGGTTTCAAAATCCGAACCGAATAAATCTTTACGCTTTTTTTACCGGTTTCTTTACCGCTTTCTTTCCCTTTATCCGGTATACTTTTCTTATCCAAAAAAGAAAGGGTGAATTTTTATGGAATATGTTCTTCAAACGAATGCCTTGTGTAAAAATTACGGGCGTTTCAAAGCTTTAAGCGGACTCTCAATAACGATTCCTAAAGGCGCGATCTACGGATTTGTCGGAAAAAACGGCGCGGGAAAAACAACCCTGATCCGACTCATCTGCGGCTTGCAGGAACCGTCGTCCGGAGAATACCGGCTGTACGGCAGAAAAAACACCGACCGCCAGATTGCCAAATCCAGAAGACGGATGGGAGCCGTGGTGGAAACGCCTTCGGTCTATCCCGATATGACGGCGGAAGAAAATCTCCGGCAGCAATACCGGATTTTAGGCCTCCCCTCTTTTGACGGCATTTCTGATATTCTTCGGTTAGTCGGGCTGGAAAACACCGGAAAGAAAAAAGTGAAAAATTTTTCGCTGGGTATGCGGCAGCGGATGGGCATTGCCATTGCATTGGCCGGCGACCCGGACTTTTTGGTCCTGGACGAACCGGCAAACGGGCTTGACCCGCAGGGCATTGTGGAAATGCGGGAACTGATCCTGAAACTGAACCGGGAACGGCAGATTACGGTTTTAATTTCCAGCCATATTCTTGACGAACTTTCCAAGCTGGCCACGCATTACGGTTTTATCGACAACGGCAGATGCCTGAAAGAAATCAGCGCGGAAGAACTGAACGCCGCCTGCCGGAAATGTCTCCGGGTAGAAGTCAGCAATACGGGCGCGCTTGCCCGGGTTCTTGAAAAACAGGGGATTGAATATAAAATCCTCTCCGATATTTCGGCCGATATTTTCGCGGAAATCAGCCTTTCGGCGCTGGCGCAGGCGCTCGCTGAGGAAAACGCAGAGCTCCGCACGGCAAAAGAACGGAATGAAAGCCTTGAAAGCTATTATATCGATCTGATCGGAGGCGAAAAACATGCGTAAACTGTTATCCGCCGATTTTTCCAGGGCTTTCAAAAGCCGTGTTTTCTGGATTTCTGAATTTCTTATGCTGCTGTGCAGTCTTTTGGTAATGACCATGCTGCTGCAAACCAGCAGCGAAATTACCGTTTACAGCGGTTCGCTGTTCCTTTATACAATCGCCGCTCCGATTGTCGCTTCCGTCCTCGTCCCCTTGCTGATCGGGAAAGAAACGGCGAACGGCGCGCTGCGGAACAAACTGATCGTCGGTCACACAAAGAGCGCTGTTTACGGCTCCCACCTGATTGTCAGTTCCGTCATTTCGCTGCTTTTAGAGCTTGGCTTTTTCCTGCCTTATCTGATCGGGGTTCTGCTGACATCCAAACCGGATCATGACGGATGGATGCTCCTGCTGAAAACCATCCCCTGCTCGTTTCTGATTCCGGTTGTTTTTTCCTCGCTGTTTGTTCTGATCTGTCTGTTAATCAAAAACCGGTCGCTCAGCGCCGCAGGATGCGTTTTAACGGCATTTCTGGTATTTTTTGCCGGTATGTATATCAAGATAAGACTTCAGGAAGAAGAATTTATTACTTATGCTTACTGGTCGATGGTAAATGAAAATGGCGAAGAAATTGATTTTCAGGATATGCCGGAAAGCGGAACGGTAACCGAAAAACGCACCGAAGTCGAAAGAAAACCGAATCCGAATTATCTGAGAGGAACCAAACGGAAGGTTTTTGAATTTCTTTTTGACTTTACGCCCGGCGGCCAGATGATTCAGTTATCGATGCTGGATACCGACCGGCTTGGACAGAAATCCGCCTATTCCCTCCTGCTGTTTGCGGCGGTAACCGGAGCCGGCATTCTCTGCTTCCGCAAAAAGAATCTGGAATAACATCGTTTTCACCATCATAAAAATGAGGAGATTGGCATGGAGATTCATTTTTGGATACTTCTCGCGTTCGCCGGCACACTTCTTTTCCTGCTGAGCATAAAAATCATCAGCCTGAAAAGAGCGGCAAGAGAAATTGAAAAAGGGCTTTCCGACCGGCTGGCAGAAGAAACCAATACACTGATCTGTATTTCCTCCGGCGACCGCGATATGCGCGCCCTTGCCAACTCGCTCAACCGGCAGCTCCGGCTTCTCCGAAAGGAACGGCGCCGCTATCAGCAGGGAGACGCCGAACTGAAAAACGCCGTGACCAATATTTCCCACGATCTGCGAACCCCTCTCACGGCGGTCTACGGTTACCTTGACCTGCTGCAAAAAGAAACGCTGCCCGAAACCTCCGAACGGTATGTCAGAATCATACGGGAACGCACCGAGCGGATGAAAGAACTGACCGAAGAACTGTTCCGCTATTCGCTGGCGGTAACCGCCGCAGAAATGACAATAGAACCCATTATCCTCAATCATGTGCTGGAAGAAAGCGCCGCGGCGTTTTATACCGCCATGAAAGAGAAAGGCATAGACCCTGACATCCGTCTGCCGGAGAAAAAAATAATCCGGCAGCTTGACCGGCCGTCGGTTTCCCGGATATTCTCCAATCTGCTCAGCAACGCCGTCCGTCACAGCGCGGGAGACCTTGAGATCACGCTGACCGATGATGGAACCGTTACCTTTGCCAACACCGCGCCGAACCTCGACGCCATCCAGGTCGGCCAGCTTTTCGACCGCTTTTACACTGTGCAGTCGGCGAATAATTCAACCGGGCTGGGACTTGCCATTGTTCGGACATTGACCGAGCAAATGGGCGGAACGGCCGAAGCCGAATATGAAAACGGCCGGTTACGGATCCGGCTTTGCTTCCCCGAAAACCGAAACGAATAGAAAAGACCTCTTCCTAAAAAGGAAGAGGTCTTTTTGAAAATAATAAACTATATTACGGCTCGCAAAGCAGCGAACGCCAAGTTTCTTTCAGGCGGTCCAGACTCCACGATGCATTGGCCGGGCTTGTCGACGGCAGAAGAACCGCCGGACGGCCGGTTTCGGGGAAAATATACCGGTCATACAACCGTTTGGCCGTTGCTCCGTTTGTAAAAATACGGGAAACCGGCGCCGAAGAGAGAATCTCTCCCAAATCATTCGGAACCACGTTGCGGATGCTGCTGTCGGAAGAACCCTGAATCTCGCAGGAGGCAATCACATCCCACAGCGCAATCCCGTTCGACAACAGGAATTTCCGCTTTTCCGGTATGGTTTCGGGTTCAGCCGCGCCGAAAACCGCCGAAGTAACCTTCCAGAAACGGTTCTGCGGATGACCGTAAAAGAACCCGGCCGCACGCGATTTAACCGAAGGAAAACTGCCGAGAATCAAGATTTTTGAATGGCTGTCATAGATAGGCGAAATCGGATGACTCTGCCGCACCGCCAAACCTCTCCTTTCTGCATCAGAAATCTGCCGGTATAAACCGGTATAACGAATCGATAAAAAATTCAGACTTCTATTTTATCTATCCAAATTTAAAGTCCAAACAAACTGAATTTCATTTTTACAATCGTCCTCAGAATCATACGCATACAAATCCACTTTCGATAACAATGCGCCCTGCTTTCTGTAAAAATGACAAGCTGGAACGTTATTATTCTGACACTCTATAATCATTTGACGATAACCGGCTGTTCTGGCATCCTCAATCCCAATATCCATTAATCTTTGACCAATTCCCTGATGCTTGTAATTATCGGCAACTCTTATATCCCATAAAACACAGGCATCATCTCTGCCGGAAAGCATATTTAAATCAGGGGTCCGTCCGGCAATCGTCATTGCACCAATCGGCTTATCTTCGTCAAATGCCATATAAAAATACCAATTGGCAATATCAAATTTTTCTTCATATTCAACAGCTCGTTCATATACGCTTAAATCTTTTCTATATGGCGCAACCTGCACTTCTTCAAAGATCAGCCCTAACCTATTATCAATTCGTTTCATCTGATATTCTGTACGAACATCCACATTCATAGGAATCGTATCATACATTCCGAAACAAGTCTTGTCCATTCGCTTCACAGAAATCATTCATCCAACCTCCTTTACCCATACGCATTTTTGCATCTACTCAATTTCGCTCTTATCATATCGAGTAATAAGTTCCTCCATATTGACAGCTATCGGTTTCCAAAAATAATTTTCGTGATTCCAAAGATAAATGACAGAAAAAAGCGGTTATGCGGAACGGAGTTTCAGCCGAATGGCTGAAATGCTTTTTTCATAAGAACCGCCCGCTGTTCTTTTTTTATAACATAAAATTGTGACATTTTTTCAAAAAAGCCAACAAAAATGCGAAAATATCATTTTTCAATGGAGAAAAAGAACGTCAAGGTAAAAATCTTTACAGTGAAAAACGGTATGTTTTTCATCTCATGATACCGGAACGGCTTTCACGGAAACATTCGATCACCGAAGGATTAAACGCCCCCTTTTCCCCGCCTGCTATCCGGTCAAACGCAATCTTCTGCGCCAGGGGATCCGACCCCGAAAGCCCCTCACGAAGGGAATCATAGGCGTCGGCAAAGCCAACAACCTGCGCCCAAATCGGAACCTCCTGACGGTACAGGCCGTCCGGATACCCTTTCCCGTTCCAGCGTTCATGATGCCAACGGCAGATATCCCGGCAGTATTTTAAAAATTTCCGGTTGGAGAATTCCGGCATATTTGAAAAAATCTCCCATCCTCTTTCGGTATGCAGGCAATGATCCTCGCTTTTCCCGGAAATCCGATATGGAAAGGTTTCCGGCAACGACCCTTTTCCGATATCATGCACAGCGGCGGCGCAGGAAATCAGAATGACGTCATCATCGGTAAGGCCGTGTTCCGGGTATTTGCGGCAAACGGTTGTCATCACATCAAAGGTAATCTGGCAGACATTTCCGATATGCTCTTCCGCCGCACCGCTGCCTGTTTCAAGATAAGAACAGAGCGTCCGGATCAAATCAAAAGAAAAATCCCGGAAAGTTTCCAGACGGGATTCCCGCCGCCGAAATTCCCGGCGAACCTCCGAAACCTGTTCTTTTACCAAAAAATCAAACCGTTTTTTATAATCAAAATGATCGATCGCGCGCTTAATCTTGATTTTTGTCCATTTATTGTTTGCCGGTTCCGGAACCACATCGAAAGCGCCGTAAGAAATCGCCTCGGAAATATACTCCTTTTTGTTCTCGGAAGCGGCGATCAGAACGGGAACTCTTGCAGTATAACCCGACAGGTTCAAGCGGCGCACCACTTCCACGCCGTCGAGAAACGGCATGATTAAATCCAAATAAACTGCGGAAATTTCCCTGTTTTTTTCCTCAATCGTCCGTAAGGCCTCCTGCCCGTTACCCGCAAAAAGAATCCGAAAATCGTCCTCCAGCAAAATCCGCAGATTCTCCCTGTTCGTTTCATTATCGTCCACAATTAGCACCGTGTTTTTTTCTATCACTTGAATCATCCTTCTTGATTATTTCTCTCTCCGTTTTGCTGAGGAACGAAAATTGATACCATCAGTATACAGCAACCGTCAATAAAATCCAGTCGAACTTTGTCAGGATCATCAAAGTTTCCAATATTTTCATAATAGAAACAAAAAACAGATAAAAAAAGGAACAATTCTGTCAAAAAAAAGAAACCGCCGGCAATGCGGCGGTTTTTTTCAACAAGAGTCGGCAGGAAAACTCCGTTGTTCCTACCAATCAGGCTGCCCATGCAGCATATTGCTGGCTTTTAACGAAACGTAATCGTCTTTTTCAAAAATAATATGATCCATAATATAGATTCCCAGATCGTTCAGCCCTTTACAAAGCTGTCTTGTCGTTTCAATATCCGCCTGAGAGGGAATGGCTAAACCGGAAGGATGATTGTGAGCAAGAATGATATGATTGCTTTGAGCACGGCAGGCGTGTTCTACAACAGCGCTTGCACTTACCGAAACTTCGAACTGAGAACCGACAGAAATCAAAGCCTCGGAAAGGATATGGCACTCCGAATCCATACAAAGCTGAATAAATACTTCACTCTCAACATTCCCGTATTTCTGCACAATATAATCGCCGATATCGGTAATCATGCTGAAATATCTTCCAGGATGAACATTGCCAAGATTATAAAAAAAGATAAAGTCTTTCAGGCAGTGCAGAAATGCGGCAATGCTCCGGCCGATTGATTCCACACTTTCGACCTCTTCCTGCGGCGCTTCAATAATATTATAAATACTCCCGAATTTATTAATCAGCTTTTCCGCAATTTCCCGCGTATCTTTTCGCGGAACGGCATTATACAGCAGCAGCTCAATAATTTCGATTTCGGAAACCGCGCTGATCCCGCCTTGAAGATACCGTTCCCGCAGCCTTTTTCTATGCCCTTCCGCCATGTTACAAAACCTTGGAAAGAAACGCTTTCGCCCGATCGGAAGAAGGCGAGGAAAACATCCGTTCGGGATCGGTATCCTCTAAAACAACGCCCTCGTCCATAAAGAAAACCCGGCTCGCAACATCCCGCGCAAAACCCATTTCATGCGTTACAATCAGCATGGTCATGCCGTCCTCGGCAAGATCGCGGATAACCTGAAGTACCTCGCCGACCATTTCCGGATCAAGCGCAGAGGTCGGCTCGTCAAACAACATGACTTCCGGATTCATTGCCAAAGCCCGGACAATGGCAATCCGCTGTTTTTGCCCGCCGGAAAGCTGCTTCGGATAGGCGTCTGCCTTATCTTCCAGCCCGACCCGGCGAAGAAGAGACAACGCTCTTTCATGAATTTCATCGGAAGAAGCAATTTTTAACTTCAACGGCGCAAGCGTTATATTTTTCATCACCGACATATGCGGAAAAAGGTTGAAATGCTGAAAAACCATTCCCATATGACAGCGAAGCTTGTCGATATCGGTTTTCGCATCGTTCACCTTCTGTCCCTTAAAAAAGACCTCGCCGCCGGTTGGTTCTTCCAGCAAATTCAAACAGCGGAGAAAGGTGCTTTTTCCGCTGCCCGATGGACCGATAACCGCGACTTTTTCTCCGGTTTCTATTTTTTTGGTAATGCCCTTGAGCACTTCCAGTTTTCCATGGTTGAAACTTTTTCTCAGATCGCGGACTTCAATCACTTTTTCTCATTCTCCTTTCCAAAGCGTTTACCCCGGCCTGTAAAATCAAAACAACAACAAGATAAATCAGCGCCGCCGCAACCAACGGAAGAAACGGAGAGTAGGTCAGGCTTCTGATCGTATTGGCGCCTTTCGTCAGGTCGTCCATGGCGATATAGCCGGAAATGGAAGTCTCTTTGAGCAGCACGATAAATTCATTACCAAGCGCCGGAAGAATATTTTTAAGCGCCTGCGGCATAATGATATGCCACATCGTTTTGGCATAGCTGAACCCCAGGCTCCGTCCCGCTTCCAGCTGTCCTTTATCCACAGCCATAATTCCGCTACGGAAAATTTCAGCCACATAAGCGCCGGAATTCAAACCGAACGCGATCACTGCAACCAATAATTTAGGAACATTAACCGAGGCAAAAATACCGAAATAAATCAGCAGAATCTGAACCATAACCGGCGTTCCCCGGATAACGGTCAGATACAATTTGCAGACGCCGTTAAGGAATTTCAGTTTTCCCGTCTGGTCGTGCGTGGTTCTGACAATCGCGACAAAACAACCCAGAAAAATACCGACAAACACCGCCAATACGGTAATCTGAAGGGTGGTGCCGAGACCATTCAGAAGATATTTCCACCGGTTGTCCTTTATAAAATTGAGCCATAACTCATGGCCGAAAGATTCAAACCATGAAGCAACGGCATTGATGATGTTTTCCATACTGTCTCCCGTCGCCGCAGCCAAACGGCGATTCCTTGTTATAATCAAAAATCAACAATGCGCCGATACACATCGGCACCGGCGCATGTTTCTGGTTCGGTTCTTATTCCGCAGAAATATATTTATCTACAATTTCCTGGAATTTTCCGCTTTCTTTCAGCTTGCGCAGCGAAGCGTTCACCTGATTCAAGAACTCTGTATTTCCCTTCCGGACGGCAATTGCATATTCCTCATCGGCATAAGCTTCGTCCAAAATTTTCAGACCGGGCTGCTGAGAAACAAAGACTTTCGCAGGTTCGCTGTCGATAACAACCGCCGAGATTTTCCCCTGGCTCAGCGCCTGAACGGCTTCAAAACCTTTGCTGTAGCTCTCCACGTTTTCTTCGCCGTATCCGCCGTTTTCGGGCGTATCGCTGGCATAAATCCAGCCGGTAGTTCCGGCCTGAACGCCGATCTTCATGCCGAGCGTGATATCATCAAGGGTATTGATCTGCCCGTCGTCCCTGACAATAACCACCTGTTTTGCTTTCGCATATGTATCGGTAAAATCCACACTCTCCAAACGGTCGGGACGAATGGTAAGACCCGCCGCGCCGACATCGGCCTTGCCGCTGGCCACAGCGCCGAGAACCGATTCAAATTCCATATCTTCAATGACAAGTTCCATACCGAGATCTTCGGCGATCGCGGCCATGACTTCCGCATCGATTCCGATGATATTGGTTCCGTCCTTGTATTCATAGGGCGGAAATTCCGCATTGGTCGCCATAACCAGTTTCTTTTTACTGGTACTCCCCTGCTCCGAGTTGGTACATCCGACCAATACAGAAAAAAGCATCAGAAATACCAGCGCGAGAGAAATAATTTTTTTCATTTCTATCATCCTTTGTCCGTTTTTTATTATTATACACCTTTTTTAGTATTCATGCAAGACGTTCCCGATTTTTTTAACAATTTATTTACAAAAAATCCAAGTCATTTTTTGTCTTTTCAAATCCCTCGGCGGCCGCCTCACAAAAAATGTCGTTTTTATTTATTTTTTTTGTCATTGACTTTCTTTTCATTTCATGGTAAGATAAACCGACAATAAAATACGGACGGGGAGCTTGTAAAGCAGGCTGAGAGGAAGTCATCCAACTTCGACCCTTGAACCTGATTTGGGTAATGCCAACGTAGGAATTTTTTTACGGGAAGCATTTTTTATGCTTCCCTTGTTTTTCGTCCGTAACAACAAAGGAGTGTAAAAACAAATGAACAACAAACGGGTACTGCGCCTTGTTGAGTGCGCGATTCTCATTGCGATCGCAACAGTTTTGAGCCTGATCAAAATCGTCGATCTTCCTTACGGCGGTTCGGTCACCATCGCCTCCATGCTGCCGGTCATCATCCTTTCCTACCGGCACGGACTGGGCTGGGGCGTGGCTTCGGGGCTGGTCTTTGCCGCCGTTCAGCAGCTGCTCGGGATGAATTCACTGACCTATGTCACCACCTGGCAGAGTGTTTTGGCCGTGATCCTGCTTGATTATATCGTGGCCTTTGCCGTAACTGGTTTGGGCGGTGCTTTCCGGAAAGCGGTCAAAAACCAGGCGGCGGCCCTGTCGCTCGGTGCGGCGCTGGCCTGCGTACTTCGCTATTTCTGCCACGTAATTTCGGGAGCGACCGTATGGGCGGGAATTTCCATCCCGACGGCGGCGGCTCTGGGATATTCGGTCATTTACAACGCCACCTACATGCTGCCCGAATTAATCGTCACCGTTATTGCAGCTTTCTACCTGGGCTCGCTGATTGATTTCCGGGAAGAACAGCTGACCCGCATAACAAAGGTCAAAACCGCCAAACGATCCGGCTTGCTTTCGGGAATCGCAGGACTTTTGATTGCCGGCGCGCTGATTTTCGACGTGGCCGCGATCTTTTCCAAACTGCAGGACGCGGAAACGGGAGAATTCAGTATCGTTCAAATTTCAACCGTCAACTGGATGGCTGTCCTTCTCGTTACAGCCGCGGCGGCAGTTCTGGCAGCGGCGATCTTCTTCTTTACAAAAACCACCCAGAAAAAACAAGCATAGCCAAAAAAAATATACCGTTCTCCCATCACGGGAGAACGGTTTTTCTTTTCTAAAGAAAAAATCTGTCTTTTTTGTAAATCCCCGGATTTTCTGAAAAAAAGTCTTGACATTTTCCGGTAAACGATGTACAATGTGAAAGGAATAAAATCATCCGTTTTAAGGAGGATATTTTAATGGAAAAGAAATTAAAAGTCGGAATCATTGGATGCGGCGGAATTGCAAACGGCAAGCATCTTCCCGGACTGAAGAAAGTAAAAGAAGCGGAAATGGTTGCTTTCTGCGATATCGTTGTTGAAAGAGCGGAAAAGGCAAAAGAAAATTACGGAACGCCCGATGCGAAAGTCTATGCAGACTATAAGGAACTGCTCGCAGACGCTTCGATCGATGTTGTGCATGTCTGCACGCCGAACAAATCGCATGCGCCGATCTCTATCGCCGCGCTGGAAGCGGGAAAACACGTTATGTGTGAAAAACCGATGGCGAAAACAGCGGCCGACGCCAGAGCCATGCTGGAAGCGGCAAAGAGAACCGGAAAGAAACTGACGATCGGGTACCAGAACCGGCAGAGACAGGAAATGCGTACGCTGAAAAAATACTGCGACGACGGCGTTCTGGGCGACATTTATTTTGGAAAAGCGATCGCCCTGCGCAGAAGAGCAGTTCCGACCTGGGGTGTATTTATGAATGAAGAAGAACAGGGCGGCGGACCGCTGATCGACATCGGAACCCATTCGCTTGACCTGACCCTGTGGATGATGAACAACTACGAAGTGGAAAGCGTACTCGGAAATGTTCATTACCAGCTCGGCAAACAGGCCAACTGCGCCAATGCCTGGGGTTCCTGGGATCCGGCGACCTATACGGTAGAAGATTCGGCTTTCGGTCTGATCAAAATGAAAAACGGCGCAACGATCATATTGGAATCCAGCTGGGCGATCAACATGGTGAATACACCGGAAGCTACCTGCATGCTGGCAGGTTCAAAAGCCGGCGCTGATTTCTGCGACGGACTTCGTATCAACGGCGAAGAATACTCGAAACTTTATGTGAAAAAGGTTGAAATGGCAAGCAGCGGCGTAGACTTCTTTGCCGGAACCACCGATAATGATCCTGCGGCCACCGAAGCACAGCAGTGGATCAACGCGGTTCTCAACGACACCGATCCGACCGTTCTTCCGGAACAGGCGCTGGTTGTCAGCGAGATTCTTGAAGCGATTTATGAATCCTCCAAGACAGGAAAAGCCATTTATTTCTAAGAAGAATCCTGCCGATTAAACCGGAAAATTCAAAAAAACTTTTACAACTTTGCAACAACGGTTGACTTTCCGGTAATAAATCGTTTATAATGAAAAGGACAAAGGCGTCGCTTAAGGGAAAGGATCAGAATCCTTTGCCGGAGCGGCGTCTTTTCATTTTTATGTTTATTGAATGAACCGCCGTCCGACCGGACGGAAGATGGGAGAATCGTCATGTTTTACACCGAAACGGAAGTTATGGAATTTGTCAAAGAAAACGACGTAAAGTTTATCCGTCTTGCCTTCTGCGATATTTTTGGCGTTCAGAAAAATATCGCCATTATGCCATCGGAACTGCAGCGCGCTTTTCAGGAGGGGTTTCCTTTTGACGCAACAGCCGTCCCGGGGCTGGAGTCCGCCGACGACGATCTGCTTCTCGTCCCCGATCCGTCTACCTTTTCCATTCTTCCCTGGCGGCCGGATACCGGACGGGTCATCCGCCTGTCCTGCAATCTTTTCAACCGGGATATGACGCCGTTTGAACTGGACAGCCGTTATCTTTTAAAACAGGCGACTGCCGCCGCAAGGAAAGCCGGCGTTACCTGCAACATGGGCGTCAACTGCGAATTTTATCTGTTCCGTACCGATGAAAACGGCAATCCGACCGAAACGCCGCTGGACAACGCCGGATATTTTGATATTGCGCCGGAAGACAAAGGCGAAAATATCCGCCGCGAAATTTGCCTTTCGCTGGAAAGCATGGGCATCTGCCCGGAAAGTTCCCACCACGAAGAAGGGCCGGGACAAAACGAAATTGATTTCAAATACAGCGATCCGCTTTCGTCCGCCGACAATGTCACGGCTTTTAAAGTGGCAGTCACAACATTGGCGGCAAGAAACGGGTTGTATGCATCGTTTGCCCCCAAACCTATACCGGATAAAAACGGAAACGGTTTTCATATTAATATCTCACCGGACATGTTCCAGCCGGAAGAGGGTTATTTTGAACATTTTATGGCCGGCATTATGAACCGAATCAATGAAATCACCCTGTTTCTGAATCCCGGAAAAGACTCGTATCAGCGTCTCGGCGGCTCGAAAGCGCCGAAATATATTTCCTGGTCAAAAGACAACCGCAGCCATTTAATGCGGGTTCCTTCCACCAACAAAAAACCTTCAATAGAACTCCGCTCCCCCGATCCGCGGACCAACCCCTATATCGCCTATGCGCTGATTATCCGCGCCGGCTTAGAAGGAATTGAAAAGAAGCTAACCCTTCCCGCCCCCTGCACGGTTTCTGTCGACGCGCTTCCCGAGACGGAACGAAAACAACTGAAACCGCTTCCCAGAACCTTGGCCGAAGCAGCGGAAATCGCGGAAAACAGCGAGTTTATCCGCCGCATTTTGCCGCAAAGCATGATTCAGGCATATAAAAGAGATTACAGATAGGCGGGATTCTATATGTTAACCGAAAACCGACCCTGCAGCGTTCTGGTCGTTTCGGGAGGGAAAAAAGGCGCGGATTTTATCCTTCGGATGCTCTCTCCCCCGGACTTCCAGCCGATTTTGGTTGCCGGAAGCGCCGCGGAAGCAAAACAGATGATGATTGCAACCGATTTCGACCTGGTCATCATCAACGCCCCTTTGCCCGACGAACCCGGCCATCATCTGGCCATGACGCTGACCGACCGGGGCTGTGAAATTCTGTTGATTATCAAAAACGAAAATTATGACGAAATCAGCTATACCGTTGGTGAATACGGAATTTTCACCCTCTCCAAACCGATTACCGGACAAATGTTCACCCAGGCGGCAAACTTTTTGCTCCGGTCAAGAAAAAAATATCAAACGCTTGCCGAAGAAAACCGGAAGCTGACAGCAAAAATGGAAGACCTTCGGATCATCGACCGCGCAAAATGCGTGCTTATCAGCCAGATGAATATGAACGAAGAACAAGCGCACCGTTATATCGAAAAACAGGCGATGGATCTGCGAAGCACCAAACGCAGTGTTGCCGAAGGGATTCTGAGAAATCTCTGACGACAGCAAAAAACACAAAAACCCAAGGAAAGGAACCGATATTTTATGACAAAATATGTTTTTGTAACCGGCGGCGTTGTTTCCGGACTGGGAAAGGGAATCACGGCCGCCTCACTGGGACGGCTGCTTAAAGAACGCGGGCTGAAAATCGCGGCGCAGAAACTGGACCCCTATATTAATGTAGACCCCGGAACCATGAGCCCCTACCAGCACGGAGAGGTTTTTGTTACCGAAGACGGCGCAGAAACCGACCTGGATCTCGGCCACTACGAACGCTTTATTGATGAAAACCTGAATAAATATTCCAATCTCACAACCGGGAAAGTTTACTGGAACGTCCTGAACAAAGAACGAAAAGGCGAGTATCTGGGCGAAACCATTCAGGTTATTCCACATATCACCAATGAAATTAAAAGCTTTATTTACAGCGTGGGCAATAAAACCAACGCCGACGTGGTTATCACAGAAATCGGAGGAACAACCGGCGATATTGAAAGTCAGCCGTTTCTGGAAGCCATTCGGCAGGTTGCTTTTGAAGCCGGTCATGAAAATTGTCTGTTTATCCATGTCACGCTGATTCCCTACATCAAAAGCTCCGGCGAACACAAATCAAAACCGACCCAGCATTCGGTCAAGGAGCTTCAGTCCATGGGTATTTTCCCGGATATTATCGTTGCCCGGTGCGATGAACCTTTTGATGAAAGCATTGCGAAAAAAATCGCTCTTTTCTGCAATGTCAAACCCGATTGCGTCATTGAAAACCTGACCATGAACGACCTCTACGAAGCGCCGCTCATGCTGGAAAAAAGCAATTTTTCCGATATCGTCTGCCGCGAACTGAAAATTCCGAATCCCAAAGGAAATCTTTCGGAATGGGAAAAGATGCTGACCAAAATCAAAAACCGGACAAAACGGGTAAAAATCGCGCTGGTGGGCAAATACGTTAAACTGCACGACGCCTATCTTTCGGTAGCGGAAGCGCTCAGCCACGCCGGTTACGAACACAGCGCGCATGTGGATATCCAATGGATCGATTCGGAAGCCGTCACCAAAGAAACCGCCGGAGAACTTCTCGGCGGCTGCAGAGGGATCCTGATTCCCGGAGGATTCGGCAACCGGGGCATTGAGGGAAAAATCGCCGCGGCGGAATATGCAAGAAAGAACAATATTCCGTATCTGGGCATCTGTCTGGGAATGCAAATCGCCGTAATTGAATTTGCGCGCCATGTCTGCGGACTGGCCGATGCAAACTCCGGAGAATTTGACGAACAGACAGAAAACCGGGTTATCGACTTTATGCCCGATCAAAATAATCTCATAGCCAAAGGCGGAACCATGAGGCTGGGTAGCTATCCCTGCAAAATAGAACCCGGAACGCTCATGCAGAAAGCTTACCGGACTGATCACATTGAAGAACGGCACCGCCACCGTTATGAATTCAACAACGAATACCGGGAAACCATGCAGAGCCAGGGGCTTGTCATCAGCGGAACCTCCCCCGACGGACATATCGTAGAAACGGTGGAGATCCCCGAAAATGATTTCTTTATCGGCGTTCAGTTCCATCCGGAATTCAAGAGCCGGCCAAACAAACCCCATCCGCTGTTTGTGGAATTTGTCGGCGCGGCATTAACCAAACAAAAATAACGCTTTTTCCGTTTTTACATCTTTTCATAAAAAGAACCGTCCGGAGACTGTTGCTCCCAGACGGTTCTTTTTTTCGGCAATCTATATTTTCCTGCTTTTTGCCACAGACATCCCCATACGCTATTCCAATTCGTTAAGCAGTTTGATACCCAACACAGTAGCCGGGATCCGGCAGTCCGGAGCCAGATTCGACAGAACAATAACCGCCGCCTCTTTATCACGGCAAAAACCAAGATAACTGTTGTAATTCCCCGTGCCGCCATTGTGCCAGACAATGCCGTTTTTCTTATCTATGATCCACGCCATGGCGACCGAATCCATACCGATCCCCATTGCCTGATATGTTTCAGGAGCGGCGCTGATCGGTTGCAGTTCTTTGTGGCAGTCTGCAAAATATCCGGTTTCATCAAGCTGAAGCTGAGCGTAGGCCAACATATCATCTATATTTGAAGTAAGTCCCCCGGCAGACAAATAAGCATCGTCATCATTCCAGTCCCAATATTTTCCCAGATCACCGTTTTGCGCTGAAAGCTGCGTATGCGTAAGATTCCATTCCTTCATAAATTGGTTGACAAGGGTAGCATAATCCTCGGCATAAACATGCTCCAAAATCAAACCGAGAACCGCATAGCCGTAGTTTGAATAATGAAAGGCATAATCCTCGTCGGGGAGACTTAATTGACCGGCCTTATCGGCTATCATCGTTTTCGTAATGCCCAAAAAGGAATTTTTTCCCCGGAAGAAATTAAAAACCATTGGGCTTTCCATATAGTGGCTCTTATATCCGGACGTATGGGTCAGCAGTTCCTCGATCGTTGGATAAGCATTCCCCGCCGGCAAAGAAAGATACCGGTCGATCGTTGCATCCATCGTAATTTTTTCTTCCTGCACCGCTTTACTCACCATAGCGGCAGTAAATGTTTTCGTAAGCGAACCGATCTCATAAGTATGTAACTCTTTGGGCAATTCTGTCCCATTTTCTCCGTAAACGGTATAAGAAGCCTTGCCATTTTGAATGATTCCAACCGTGATAACGGCGTCTTCGTTATCCTTTGTCGTATACGCCAATGCCTCCTGAAACGACAGTCCGGGAATTTTACTCATCTGATAGCGGCCGTATACCGACAAAGAAACCAAAAATGTTCCGCCGCACAAAATTACGGCTATCAAGAAAATCAAAAAGATTTTCCACTTTTTCCTTCCTTTTCTTTCTAATTGACGCCATTTCATCCCCAAACAACCCCCATGATTCTGTTTCATCACCATACCGGATAAACCATTTTCAAGTAATTTTATCCGTCCTTTCCCGCCGGCAGAATTTCCACTTCACCCATATACCGCTTTGCCGGTGAAGACAGGCTCTTGCCTGCCGTCCCGGATTCTCACTGACAGAAAGAATAGCATTTACTGCTGTCTGAAAGATATTTTTCGCAGCGAACCGAATTCTTCGGTCTTTCCGTATTATACCATGAATTTTGCACCGGAAAAACACCGTCAGCACAACGCGCTGTTCGGCTGGATAGCCGAAAGATGTTTTTCCCAAGAACAACTTGTTGTTCTTTATTATACCTTGAAGATTCCGGTAGAAAATTCATAGCGCACTGTTATGAATTTTCTGCCGGAAGGACAAAAACTCTTTTCCTTATCCGCCGACAAGCCCTTTCCGGTATTCGGCGTTAATTTCCGCAATTTCTTTTTCACCTTCGATATACGGCCGGTAAATTTCATCAATACTGCCGCCGCCGAGGTTATCGCATCCATTGCAGTCGCCGCAGGCAGAAAGAGACGAACGGACGATTGCTTCCCGTTCTTCCCGGGTCGTATCCTTGATTAAAATAGACTTCATCGTTATTCCCATTCCTTTCTGATTTGATAAAACGGAATTTCGTGTCTATTTTTCCCGAAAAAATAAATTTTTATCCCTAAAAATCAGATTTTGTTCTTCCGGTCGGAAAGAATCAGCCTGCCGACCGCGTTGACGGCACAACGAATGGCCCGGGAACTGTCATGGCAGATCGGATCGCTCATATTTGCCCGGGAACGCTCTACGTTCCACAAGGCGGTCAAAACCGATCCGGCCCGCACCTGCCGGGCAATTGCAACGCTGTAAATCGCCGCCGTCTCCATTTCCGACGTCAGGCAGCCGCAGCGGATATAGCCTTCCCACCGGGTTTGCAGAAAGGCCGAAACCGGCATGGTTTCCGGTTCGGTTTCTCCGTAAAAAGAATCTTTGCTCTGCACGACGCCGACATGATACCGTTTTCCGTCGGCGTCCTCCGAAAGCTCGGCCGCCGAAGAAGCCAACGCTTCCAACACGGAAAAATCGGCAACAGCAGGATAATCAGGCGGCAGATATTCCCGGCTGGCGCCTTCTCCCCGAACGGCAGCCAACGCAATCAACAGATCACCCCCGACGACCTTCCGGTCTATCCCGCCGCTGGTTCCGACCCGAATAAACGTATGCGCGCCGCACCGAACCAGTTCCTCTACGGCAATCGCCGCCGAAGGGCCGCCGATTCCGGTAGAAACCACGCTGACTTTTTCTCCGTGCAAAAAGCCGGTATAACTATTGTATTCCCGGTTATACGCCACCGGAAACGCCTTGTCAAGACAGGCGGCAATCTGCGGAACCCTGCCGGGATCGCCCGGAAGGATCACATACTTTCCGACCTGTTCCTTTGTTACCTGCAAATGAAACTGCTTTTCACCCTGCAATAAATCCGCTTCATGAATTCCCATAAAAATTCTCCTCTGCAAAACATTATCTTTATTATAACGAACCGCACCCCGGAAGTCAAGAGAAATATTGGCGGCCTGCAGCAAAAAATTCCGTTATGCTTCAAGACGCTTCTTCCGGCGCGCAAAAAAGGACCCCGGAAAAAACGATTCCGGTGTCCTTTTCGGGTCAGCAGCCTTTTTCAATGCTGATTCCGTTAAAAATATTCAAAATTTCGTCCAAAGAGGTTTTTTCCTTTTCCTCCCCGGAACGGTCGAATACATTTTGTCCCTCATGAAACATAACCAAACGATGTCCGTACCGCAGCGCATGATTCAGATTATGCGTAACCATCAGCGTGGTGATTTTTTTCTCGCGGACAATCCGGTCGGTCAGCCCCATAATCGTTTCGGAAGACTTCGGGTCCAACGCCGCAGTGTGCTCGTCAAGAATCAGCAATTCACTCTCGCACATATTGGCGATCACCAAAGCCAGCGCCTGACGCTGACCGCCCGAAAGAGACCCCACCGGTGTTTCCATCCGGTTTTCCAGCCCCATCCCGCAGACCGAAAGAAGTTCACGGTAGAACGCCGTCCTTTTTTTATTGACGCAGATTCCCAACCCGAACCGTTTGTTTTTATGATCTGCCAGCGCCATGTTTTCAAGGATCGTCATATGCGGGCAGGTTCCGGCTTTCGGGTCTTGAAACACCCGGCTGATTTTTTTTGCCCGCTTATATTCCGGTAGCGGCGTGATGTCCGCCCCATTCAGATAAATCTTTCCGGAATCGGGGAATAACGACCCGCAAATCAGGTTCAGCAGCGTGGTTTTTCCGCTTCCGTTCGAACCGATAACCGAAACAAATTCTCCGGAATTTACCGAAAAATCGAAACAGGAAAAAACCTCTGTCTCATCGGGCGTTCCCTGATTGAAACGTTTTGTTACCTTTTCTAAACGAATCATACCAACGCTCCTTTCCTGTTTCCGAACCGGCCGCTGGCAACCAGCGCCGCGGTAAATAAAGCCGCCATAATCAGTTTATTATAAGCCGAAGGAACCCCAAGAAGCGCCGCTACTCCCAGGCAGGCCTGATAAATCACCGCACCGGCGATCACCATCGTCGTTGGCTTCAGAAAACGGATTTTACCCAAAACAGAAATACCAATAATTAATGACGCCAAC
Organism: uncultured Clostridia bacterium; assembly: GCA_948443805.1. Taxonomy (GTDB): domain Bacteria; phylum Bacillota; class Clostridia; order Oscillospirales; family UBA644; genus CAOJUB01. The sequence goes on from CAOJUB010000002.1 coordinate 87,966, forward strand.
CCGATAATAACCATGCCTAATCCCATGCTCTGATTGGCGTTGCCCCGCGACTGCGCGATCAGGCTTCCGGCAAGAGCCGCTGCGGCATTGCCGATCGCCAGCCCTAAAATTTTACTGTTTCCGGGGTCTTTAGCAAGCATGCAGACAAATTTTTCATTATCGCCCGTCGCCCGCAGCAGCATACCGCTTTTTGTTTTCAAATAAAGATCAATCAACACTTTTACAACCACGGCGACCAGCAAAAAACCGACCAATTTGCGAAGATTGACGCCGCCCGCCTGATAGGGAATCAGGTCGAACGGAAACGAACGGAGAATCGTCGGCGCGTCACGGCCGATCGATACGGTAGAAAGTCCTTCCCCGCTGATATCGCCGCCCTGTCCGGCAACGGCCATCACCAAATTGATTGAAATTAACGCAGTAGAAACAAGAATCCCACAGAGAAGTGGCCGGATTTTCAGTTTCACATGAAGAATCCCGGTAATAGAGCCGGCAAATCCGCCGAAAACCAATGCCGCCAGCATGGCAAGCCACGGATTAACCTGTCGGGAAACCAGCAGCGAAAAAATAACGCCGCCGGAAAGAACCGTTCCTTCAACAGAAAGATCAGGAAAATCGAGTATTTTATACGAAAGATAATACCCCATCGCCAGAATGGCATAAACAAAACCGTCTTCTAAAACGACTTCCAATGTACTGAGAAACGCTGCCATGCAATTTCCACTCCCCCACAGAATCCTTCCCGGGACGAATCCTTCCGCCCCGGGAAACAAAATCTTTTTTATTCGGCGCTGGTGACGATCTCTGCCGAAGCAAATTCTTCGGGACGTTCAAGCTGCAGAGCGCCAAGAACTTCACTGGTGATAACCGGCGTGGCTTCCGACGTTGTTTTTACCGCCATCGAAGAAGCCGAAGCACCTTCCAGAACCTCCGCGGCCATCTCTCCGGTAATCTTTCCCAGCGCAACATAATCAATTGACATAGATGCAAGGCATCCCTTTTTCACCTGTTCAATTTCAGACCCGTATACAGGAATACCGGCGGCGTTGGCGGCATCTAAAACGACCGAAAGATTGTTGACTACATTATTATCGGTAAAATTATTCAAACAATCCACTTTCGAAACAAGCGCGGCCGCTGCCGTCGGGATATCGGAGGCATTCTGCACGGCGCTGGCTTCCACCGTAAGACCTTTTGCCGAAGCGGCTTTCCGAAGATTTTCCAGCTGGGTAATTGAATTTGCCTCTGAGGAGGTATAAAGAACGCCGATCGTCTTCGCCTCAGGCTGAAGGGCTTTGATCAGATTCACCTGAGCCTCCATATCCAGAATATCGGAAGTTCCGGTGCAGTTGTTTCCGGGCGATTCAAGCGATTTAACAATTTTTGCAGAAACCGGGTCGGACACCGCGCAGAAAATAACCGGTGTATCGTACCCTTCCGCCGCGGCATATGCCGAAGCAGCCGCAGGGGTTGCAATGGCAATCACCATGTCATAATCATTCGACATCATCGTTTTGGCGTACGTCGCGCAGTCTGCATCGGCAGAAGAATCCGAACCGATCTGTTTGGTAACCTGAACTTTGTCGCCCAGCTGCTCCTCCAGTCCGGCGATAATGCCGTTATAACAATTGTCCAAAGACGGGTGGCTCATATACTGAATAATACCGACTTTATAAGCGTCCTTTACCTGAACGGTATCATCGATATTTTCCGGATCTTTCTGGGAACATCCGGCAAAAACAAGACAGAGAAGGGAAAGCGCTATCATCACAGACAGAATTTTATACCTATTTTTCATTTGAATAACCATACCTTTCTTTTATCGGAGAAAACGAAGGATTTTCATGACAAAAAATATTTTATCAAGAAGATTTTCCCCTTTTATAATTATCATTTTTTATTATAGGAGTCTATTCCGACGGCCGTCCGCCGCCATCGTTTTACCAAAAGAAACATACCGTTAGCCTCTTTTCCAAAAAAATAAAAAACTCTTGCCCCTAAAACCATAGGGACAAGAGCCTGTTATCTCCTGCGATACCACCCTGATTCATCCCTTCCGGGATGCACTCTGCGACGTACCTCTATACGTCTGCCGCTGTTACGGTCGGCTTCCGTCTCCCCTAAACGAGTCCTTTTTACCCGGCTCGGTTCGCCCTCATGAGTCCATTCACCAAAACGTTTATCTCCGCAATCACACCATCTGCGGCTCTCTCTTCACAACCTTCTTTGGATACTACTCTCAGTCATCGGTTTCTTTTATTTAATTGCTTACAGTATACACACTTCTCTTTCTCTTGTCAAGACCTTTTTTAATTTTTCACTTTTTTTTCACAAATCACTCGGCAAGAATCGCCGCAAGGCTCAATAGCCCTACGTTATCCCGGTAAATTTCTGGAAACTGGGAAATCGGCAGCGGATTTTTACCCAAACCGACCTCAATGGTATAGCCGGGGAGATTGTATTCCTGTATAAACCAATCTTTATACCCTGCATAGGCAGAGGCTTCCGGCGTAGACTCTATCCGGTATCCGCTGACAGCAGAGAGCGATTTGGCAATCTCCAGGCTGTTCGGCGGATTATAGGTAGAAAACTGCCAGTAGATCACCTCTCCCTGAGAATGATAGGCAAGAATCAGACGGAAGTTATGCTCTCGCGTCAGCCGGGCGACCGCCTGCGTTTCCGATTCGGAAAGCGGATAGGGTCCGACATACCAGAAGGGGCCGGGAGAAGTATAACCGAGTGAAAATTTGATTTCCTTTGCTTTTTCCCATAACGCGGGATAGTTCAGATTCAGATCGACCCCGGCAAGATTTGCCGACCAATTGGACGGAAAACCCTCTCTGCCGGCATTCAGCCGTTCGGCTGCTTTATACTGAGGCGAATCCGGTCCGTAAGCACCGGTTACTAAATCAACGCCGTCGGGATTGACCATCGGCAAAATATAAATACTGCACTGTTCAAAAAGCCGCTGAACGCTCTCTCCGCCTACCGAAGAATTGTTGACGAAGGCATTGCAGTACTGTTCGATATACTTCATCAGAACAACCGAAGTGATCCACTCGTTGGCATGGTGCGCGCCGTTATAAAATACCTCTTTGGGACCGTTTCCGAGTTTCACATAAAATAAATCTTTTCCCATCAGACTGTTTCCCGCCGAAGAAATTTCCAGAAACGGATAACGGACCTTCAGGCTTTCCAAATTGAATTTCAGGATATCATAACAATAACTAACATCGGTAGGAACCGTATTAGAGGCAACCGGGATAGTCAGCAACGTTCCAACCGGGATGTTCAGCAGATCGACCTCCGGATTCGCCTCAATGATTGCCTGAACACTTGTGCCGTATTCATTCGCAAGCAGATAAAAAGTATCACCGGGACGGACTTTATAAATAACATATCCTCTCATATACGGCATCAGAGCCTCCCAGGTTTTCTGACCGACAATTCCATCGGCAGAAAGAGACATCCGCCGCTGAAAGCGAAGCACCGCATTTTCTGTTGCCGCACCGAAAATGCCGTCGACACGGCCGCTGTTAAAACCTAACCGGTTCAGCGTACTCTGCAGATATTCCACCAGAGGTCCCCGGCTTCCTCTTCGTAACGTTTGAAACAAAAAACCACTCCTCCCAATACAAACAAAAAAGTAACTCCGAAAAATTACCCGAAGTTACTTTCAGTATATGTAATGGAAAATTTTCTGTTCGGCAGAAAAAAACGGAAAAGAACAAGGTGGTTTCCCCATAAAAAACCTTCATTTTTTTGCAGAAAGAAGAAAACCTGTCCAGTTTTTCATAAACCGGCGGCCGAAATCCTGCCAATAGGCTTCGGGCAGCAGCGACGGATTGTTGTTCCGAAAATAATTCTCCGGAAAATCAATTTCATCGCCCTTGGCGACATCGCGGAAATATTCCAGCGAAAGCGTCTCCCGGTCATACTCAAAATGACCTGTCACGCAGACAAGAGAACCGTCTTTGGCCGCGGCGATGTGAAGCCCTGCCTTTTCAGAAGAAGCAAGAACCTCCAGCCCGTCTTTTTCCCGTTTCGGAAGAACCGTAACCGAAGTATGGCGGGAATGCGGCGCATAAAATTTTTTTTCAAGCCCCTGCAGCAGCGGATGACCGGTATGAGAAAGGGTATGTTCAAAAACGCCGAAAAGTTTTTTTTCAAGCGGCTGTTTTTCAATCCCGTAAAAATAATGCAGCGCCGCCTGCGCTCCCCAACAAACAGTATAAAGCGAGGAAACGTGTGTTTTCGACCATTCAAAAATCCGACACAGTTCCTCCCAATACGCAACCTGCGAAAACCGAAGCTTTTCCACCGGCGCGCCGGTAATAATCAGCCCGTCGTAAGTATCCGCTTCAATTTCCGAAAACGTACAGTAAAACCGTTCCAGATATTCGCTGTCGGTATTCCTCGAAATATAGGTGCTCGTCCGAAGAAAAGTCAGGTCGATCCGGATGTCCGGCCGGTCGATCATCCGCATAAACTGACTTTCGGTCACCTGCTTTGTCGGCATAAGATTCAGAATTAAAATCCGGAGATTATTTGCATCCGCCGGCAGAGGATATTGATTCTTTTTATATTCGACCGAGATTCCCGCTTCCAGGGCGTCAGCGGCCGACGGTATCTGTTCCGGAACAATCAAAGCCATTCTCCGAACCCTCTTTTCTTCTGTTCGCTCTCCATGAAAATCTACGGACTTCCGGTTGCTAAAAAATTTCTTCGCCGTATTTTTTTGTGATCAGTTCGGCGGCTTTATAAATATCGCCGCAGGAAAGCGTAATAAAAATATCGCCCGGCTGCGCCAGTTCTTTCACCCGATCGGCAATGTGCTCAAAATCGGGCATATATTCGGCGTTGGGCAGCCGATCCACCACATCCCGCGCATCAATGTGATAGGCGTCGTTCGTTTCCCGCGCCGGGCAGATCGGCGGAATCAGAACTTTATCGACCGTAGAGAGAACCTCCACAAATTCCTCCATCAGCATTTTGGTCCGGGAAAACGTATGCGGCTGATGAATCGCAATGATCCGTTTAAAGCCTAATTCTCTCGCGGTCTGAAAAGTTACCCGGTAAGCATCCGGATGATGGGCGTAATCATCGGCGACCACCGCGCCGTTCACGGTACAGTGATATTCAAACCGGCGGCCGACGCCTTTAAACGCTTTGAGAGCGGCGCCGATTGTTTCCATATCCACCCCCACGGTATAAGCAGCCGCAATGGCCGCAGCAGCATTCAGCACATTATGTCGGCCGGGAATCGAAAGCGAAAAACGGCCGAGCATTTCCTCCCGCAGCCATACGTCAAACGAATAGAGTCCTTTGTCGCAGACCAGGTTGGAAACCCGGAAATCTCCGCTGTTCTCCCCGAATGTCACAATGTTTTCCCCGAACGGACGCAGGGCGATCATATCCATGGAATTTTTATCATCGCTGTTCAGAATCAGCGTACCGCCCTTTTTGGTGTTGTCGCAATAACGGCGGAAAGAATGCAGCAGATTGTCGGTTGTCTTAAAATATTCCATATGATCGTTTGATATATTCAGAATCACCGAAATATCCGGACGGAAATAAAGATACGACTCTTTATACTCGCAGCTTTCAAAAACACAAAGTTCATTGGTTTTCCCGATTACATAAGACTGACCGAGCTGTTTGATCTTTCCGCCGATAATCGCGGAAGTATCGAACGAGGAGGCAAGAAAAATAGCCGTCAGCATAGAAGACGTGGTGGTTTTTCCGTTGGTGCCGGCAACGCCTACCGTTTTCCGGTATCCGTCCAGAATATATCCCAGCAGTTCCGCCCGGCGGCAAACGGGAATTCCCATTTTTTCTGCTTGGCAGAGTTCCGGATTTGTCGGAGCGATCGCATCGGTTTTGACCAGAAGATCGGGTTTTTCCGAAATGATATTGGCAGGATCATGCCCGATATAACAGCGGATTCCTTTTTTCTGAAGCGTTTCGGTATATCCACTCTGCTGCATATCCGATCCGCAGACATCCCGCCCCCGCTGCTGCATAATCTGCGCAAGGCTTGACATGGAAGATCCACCGATCCCCATAAAATATATTTTTTTTGCCGCGTCAAAATCCATCAAACGCCATTCCTTTCTGTGAAAGCTGTTGCTGTCCGCGCCGCTCCCCGGTTTTTCAATGAAAAAACAGAAAATTGCAGACAGGGGAATAAAAAGATAAAAAAGACGGATAATTCATATAGAATTATTTTGAAAGGGGTTTTCCGTTTTGAAAATCACAAATATCACCCTGAAAAAGATCGCCGGGCAGGAACGCCTGAAAGCGATCGCCACCATAACCTTCGACGATGTTTTAGTCATCCACGATATCAAGCTGATTCAGGGAGAGGCTAAACTGTTCGCCGCCATGCCGAGCAAAAAACTGGCCAACGGAACCTATGCAGATATCGTCCACCCGATTGACGAAAATCTCCGAAAAGAGATTGAAAACGCCATTACCGAAAAATACCAGGGAAACGGCTGATACAAAAAATTTTCCGCTTTACCCATACGGTCTATTATATGCGGTGAAAATCCGGCTATTCTGCCAAACCGAAAATTCTGGCTATCCGCTCAGTTTTCGACCGCAGCCTTCCGGGACGTAATTTCCCGAATCCGCCGCATATCGAATTTACATTGCCGGTCAAAGGTATAAATGCCGTTTTTCTCCTGAAAAACGTCGGTCAGCTGCGTATAGCAGAACCCAAACATCCCCGGGTGATCAAGCAGCGCACCGACCAGCCCTTCATAACGTTTATAAAATTCCTCGGCGGAAGCCGGCGCTTTGCCGTACCCCCAGCCGTTTTCTCCTGCATCGGCATTCCACCAGGTTCCGCCGAATTCCGAAACCCAATACGGTTGCCCTCGGTACGGCGCATCGGAACCGGGGTTATTGATATAAGCTTTTCCCGGATCGGTTTTCATTTCTTCAAACAAAGCCCGGAAAGCTTCCGGTTCCTGCGTATAATCATGAACATCGTAAATATCGGTATCGTCGCCGTGCTTCCAGCCGCTGGAATCAATCACCGGACGATAGGGATCATACATCCGCGTCGCCATCAGAACCGTGTCGTAAATCCGCTGAACCGTTCCCCAGGTTTCATTGAACGGACACCAGCCAACAAGCGCCGGCGAAGAATAATCCCGGCGAACCGATTCCAGCCATTCCGAAAGCATAGAATTCAAGGCCTCCGGCCGAGAAACATCCAAGCCCCAGTTGGGATACTCGCCCCATACCAGATATCCCAGCCGATCCGCCCAGTATAAAAAGCGCGGTTCAAAAATTTTCATATGCAGCCGGGCGCCGTTAAAACCGGCGTCCATGGCAAGCAAAATATCCCGTTTGAGCGCTTCGTCGTCCGGCGCCGTATAAATTCCGTCCGGATAATATCCCTGATCCAAAACCAGCCGCTGAAAAAGCGGTTTTCCGTTCAGCTCAAAGACATTGCCGCGGAACTCGAGCTTCCGCATGCCGAAATAACTGTTTACCGTATCCTCTCCGGCAGACAGCTCCAGACCGTACAGGAACGGACTGTCCGGAGACCATAATTGGGGAGAAGACAAAGGCAGCGTCAGCTCCAGATTTCTTCCCGTGGTAAAAGCGGTGACTTCCGAACAAAGCCAATCTCCGTCAAACGCTTTTGCCGTCACAGGGAACAACGGCTGCCCCTGCAAATTAAACTGCACCGAAAGATGCAGGCAGGCGTTATCCACATCAGGAGTAAGCTTTAATTCTTTGATATAGCATTCCGGTACATATTCTAACCAAACCGTCTGCCAGATTCCTGTGCTGCGGGTATAAAAACAGTTGTAATTATGATATTGCCCCGACTGTTTTCCGGAAGGCTGCTGCGGATCCTGCGTCTGATCCTCCGCCCATACGGCGATCGCTGTTTTTTCCGAAGCCAAATCGGTAATGTCAAACGTAAACGGCGTATAACCGCCCCGGTGACTGCCGGCAAACATTCCGTTAACCCAGACCTTGGAAAAATAATCCACCGCGCCGAAATGCAGAAGAATCCGGCCGCCCGAAAGCCACTGCTCTGGAAGGGAAACTTCACGGAGATAGCAAACCGCCGGCATAAAATCAATATTTTCAATCCCGGAAAGACGGGATTCCGGAACAAAAGGAACCAAAATCCGCTGTGCAAGCGTCTTCTGTTCATAAAACTTCCGCGCCTCTGCGGAAGAACCGGGATCGGTCTCAAAATACCATTCGCCGTTCAGGTTTATCCAGTTGTCTTTCCGTTCAAGCCGAGGCCGGGGATATTCCGGCCGGGGACAGGAATGATTCATCATGGGTCTATCCTTTTCTTATTCTTTTTTCTTTATTTTGTCCGGATCAGTTTACCAAATTTTTCCAGCCAGCCAGAAAACGGCTGAGAATGACGCCGTCTTTAGACGTCACCTTTCCGTCGCTGTCCACATCGGCGTTGTTTTCAATGATCGGGCTGTTCCACCGGGCAAGATTCCGTTTCAGCAAAACCGCATCGGAAGAAGTTACCCTCAAATCGCCGTTCACATCGCCCTTGATCGCCTGACAGCTGGCATCATATACCCGCTCAAAAGCAGTAAGCGAACCGATGCGGACCGTCAGATTATAACTTCCCGTCAGGCCGGACGGTTCAATCGACGCCATTTCCGAACAAATCGGAAGGACGCACGCGCCATGTTTCGCACAGCGGACAATCACAACGATATCGCTTTTGTCCCAATCAAAATTAGAAAGTCTTGCACCCGAAGGGAAAGAAAGAGACAGCGAAGAAGCCTTGCAGGTATCATCACCCGAGAAGGACTGCACCCAGTATTTCGCCTCGCTCGCCCCAACGCCCAAATGACAGTAATCAGGATTCAAAATATTATCCCGGTGAAGCGGGCTTTTCATCCATGCGGCCACCACAGCATCCGCAGAGGTAAAACCGGAAGCGATATTCTCGCCGGCATAGGTATAATCCAGCCCGGCCTCGGCAAATGCGGTTTTCCATGGACGGCCGTCGGGTCGTTTATGATTTTGGTCAAAAAGAATGCCAAGTTCGCCTTCGCGAACCGAAGCAATGCCCTGAAGGCGGTCAAACATGGAAAGCGGCGCAATGCCCCGCGCGATCCTTTCTTTGTTGGTGCAGCGAAGAACCTCCCACTCTTTCTGATTGTAGCCGGAAAACGGCTCCGCAGAAAAAGAAAGGCCAAGAAAAGAAACAATCAGAGCAAAACAAACAAGAAACGAAATTTTTTTCATGATAATCTCCATTCCGCCGCTGTACCAGCGGCTCTTTTTCTTATAAAATTAAATTTTTATTAAAAAACACGAAGAATTCAATACCCTTCGCCTACCGTAAGCGACGGGTCGTCTTCCACCCAATCACGCACCACGTCAAAAACCCGGTATTCCGTCGGCGTATCCCGAACAACCACCTTTTCAATTCCGGCGTTGATAATTTCCCGCTTGCACATCGAACAGCTTTCCGTCCCCGGAATAATTTCTCCGCTCTGCGGATCACGGCAGGCAAGATATAAAGTGGCGCCGAGCATTTCTTCCCGCGAAGCCGCAATAATCGCATTGGCCTCCGCATGTACCGAACGGCACAGTTCATACCGCTGGCCGTTGGGGATATTCATTTTCTGCCGGAAACAATCGCCCAGATCGCAGCAGTTTTTTCGTCCCCGCGGCGCGCCGACGTAACCGGTGCTGACAATGGTGTCGTTCTTGACAATCACCGCGCCGAAAAGCCGCCGGAGACAAGTCCCCCGTTCGGCAACGGTAAACGCGATATCCAGATAATAATTCGCTTTGTCGATTCTCATAGTACCTCCATTCCGCCGCTTTTAAACGGCATCCTCTTGCAATATAAAAAACCAACGGTTTTTCAAACCTTTTTCTACACGTCCTGCTGTTTTCCCTTTCCTCCGAACGCCGTAAGCCGGTCGCCGAAGAAAAGAACGGCAAGAGAAAACAGACCGAGAAGAGGGACAGTAACATACGATAAAGAAAACGACAGTTTGGCAAAAAAGTGCACAACGCAGAAAACAGAGCCGGCAAACAGAAGAATGGCCGACAGAAAGAAAACAACGCTTTCCAGCACTTTTCCATCGTAATCGCTTTCCTCCTTGAGAACCAGCGCAAGAAAAACGCAGAACAGGCAGTTCGCCATGGTAAAGAATGCCGCGCCGCTGGAATACACCTTTTCAACAAACCCGAAAAACACTTTAAAAATTAAAATATCATCCAAACTCATATTCGGCAGAAGAAAATGAATCTGCCCGATAAACAGAAGAAAATGAACGGCAAGAAGCCCGCCCGCAAGATAGGAACACAGCTTCATCCGGCCGCCGGCCGGTTTAGCTTTTTCCATGCCGAACCACAAAAGCAGATATCCCACGAAATCCGGGATAATCTCAAAAGCCTGTCCGGACTCCAGCGGCATGGAATAAGAAAATGTGAGGAATAAAAGCCCTACAAACAAAAACGGCATAAAAACTTTCCTTTCTCCGAATAGAATACTTTTTTCTTATAATAAAAACGAAAGAATCACATCACCCGGCAGAACCGATTCCGATTCCCGGACCGAAAATTCAACGCCGTAACGCTCCTGAAGCAAAATCAGGTTTTTCCGTTTCTGGCCGGTTGCCTTCGACCTTTCCCCGGGAGCAACGAGAATCTCCGCCTGTTTCCTTCCCGAAAGAAGCCTGTTTTCCAGCAGGCGGCAAATCTGCCGGAAATACAGAACCTGTTCGGTAAGTTCACCGAAAGCCGGATGAAACGGCCCGGCAAGCACGCCGTGGTTCTGAACCAGATCGGAAGAATGAAGGCCGACGCGCAGAATTTTTATACGGTTCGCCCGAAAAAGCGTGCACAAATCTGCTGAAATTTCAACAGCTTCCTCTACCGTAAGCGGAGAAAAATCTCCCCGGAGATAAGCTTTGGCAAGCGGCGTATCGCGAAGGACCACACAGGGATAAATCCGAACGCCGTCAGGGTGCAGCAAAACCGTCTGTTCCGCCGTTTTCCGGATTGTTTCTCCGGTATCGCCCGGAAGCCCCGGCATCAGCTGCAAAATCAGTTCAAAAGGAAACGACTTCAGGCATTCGACCGCCCGGAACGTATCGGCGGCGGTATGCCCTCTTTCCGAAAGGGAGAGAACGCCGTCGTCCAGGCTCTGTACGCCCAGTTCCACTGCAGTAACGCCGTAAGACAGCAGGAGATGAAGAATTTCTTCGTTTATGTAATCCGGCCGGGTTGAAAGCCGAATCCCCGTAATCTGCGGGAATTCCTCCCTGATCCGTTTGGCCGCCGACAGGTAGTGAATCATTTCCGGTTTGGGAATCCCGGTAAAACTGCCGCCAAAAAAAGCGATATCCACCTCCGAAAACCGGGAAGAAAGGTTTTCTGCGGCAGCTTTTAAAAAACCGTACAGATCAGAAGGCGGCTGCGAGGCGCCCGAGATCCGTTTCTGATTGCAGAAAACACAATGGTTCGGGCAGGCAAAATGCGGAACAAAAATAGGAATGGAAGCGTGTTTTTGTTTCATACCTTCAGTCGCGCTACGCGATCCCCATCAAAGAAAGCGCCTGTTTGGCCGCCATTTGCTCGGCATTTTTTTTGGAAGACCCCTCGCCTTTTCCGATACTGTTGGAATTCAGATAAACCTCGCAGGTAAAAACCCGCTCATGCGCCGGCCCCTGTTCAGAAATAATTTTATAATCCAATTTTTCCCCCCGGTTTTTCTGTACAACTTCCTGCAACAGGGTTTTATAATCTTTCTGCGCCGAAGTATCCTCCGCTTCCGCCCTTAAATAAGGTAGCGCAAAATCCCGTGCAGCAATAAAACCGGAATCAAGGTAAATGGCGCCGAGAACCGCCTCAAAAGCATCCGCAATGGTAGACGGCCGGTGTTTTCCCTCTTCTCTGTCGCCTTTTCCGAACAGCAGATATTCGCCGAGAGAAAGCTCCTCCGAATATTTACATAATGCGCTCTCGCAAACAACCTTTGCCTTTGCCCGGGTCAGATACCCTTCGTCTTTATCGGTCAGGCCATACAGAAATTCGGCAGAAATCAGCGACAAAACCGAATCGCCGAGGAATTCCAGCCGTTCATTGCTCGGGAAAGCGGTATGGTGCTCGTTCGTATACGAAGAATGGATCAAAGCATTCATCAGCAGATTTTTATTCTGAAAAGTATATTTTAATTTTTCTTCCAGCGGAGCCAATCCCCGCAGGTCTTTTTCATTTTCAAGACGGGACACAGCAACCCGCCTCCTTTCACAAGAGATCCGGCCGGGCGTCCATTCTGGCCTCGATATAAGAAACAAGATCGCCGACTGTCTGAATCTTCGGAAAATCTTCATCGTCGATCAGCACTTCAAATTCCTCTTCCGCAATCATGGAAAGCTCCATCAGATCCATTACATCTCCGCACAGATCATCGGAAAAACGGAGTTCCGGACGAACATTATCGGCTTCAACCTCAAAAATTTCCGCTATGACTTCGCGTAATTTCTCAAAAACCATACTCTGCACTCTTTCTTTTTATTTTGCCGCCGGCGCCGTCCGGGATTCAGGCCTGCGCCGCCGCTTCCCGAATCTCTTCGCAGACATTGCCCTCGCAAACAAGTTTTGCCTGCCGGATAGCATTTTTCAGGGCTTTGGCATCGGAGCTTCCGTGCGCCTTGATTACCGGTTTTGTAAGACCGAGCATCACAGCGCCGCCGGTCTCGTTATAATCCAGGCGCTTTTTCAAAGCTTTCAGTTTTCCCTTCATGGTCAGCGCGGCAAGTTTCGTCATTATACTGCCCATGAAAAGTCCTTTTATAAGACCGATCATAAAAATTCCTGCGCCTTCACAGGTTTTCAAAATAATATTCCCGGTAAATCCATCGCTGACAATCACATCGCATTCCCCAAGCATAACGCCGCGGCCTTCAACGTTTCCGACAAAACGAATCCGTTTGTTTTCTTTCAGCAGTGCATATACCTCGCGGTAAAAAGGCGTGCCTTTGGTTTCTTCCGCGCCGATATTCGCAAGGCCGACACGGGGATTTTCCACCTGCATAACCCGTTTCATATAGACCGAACCCATTACGGCGAACTGATCGAGGAATTCCGGCCGGCACTCCGCGTTTGCGCCGCAGTCAATAATCAAAATTTTTCCGGTCTTTGTCGGAAGCACGGGAGCCAGCGCCGGCCGTTTGATCCCGGGAAGACGTTTGACAATCATCGTTGCGCCGGCCAACAGAGCGCCGGTATTTCCCGGCGAAACCAAAGCGTCGCCACCGCCGTCTTTCAGCAAACGCAGCGCTACCGCCATGGACGAATCTTTTTTCTCCCGCAGAACACTTGTCGGTTCGTCGCACATTTCCATATACGCCGGCGCATGAACCACCGTAATCCGGGGAGCCTGCGCAGCGCCTTCCAGCGCGGGACTGATTTTCGCTTCATCCCCGACAACAACCAAATCAACGTCCAGTTCTTCCACTGCGGCCAAACAGCCTTTTATCAATTCTTCCGGCGGACGGTCCGCCCCCATAACGTCTACGATGATCTTCATATGTTGTATCCTTTCTATGTTTACCGAAGCTGTTCCCGGATTGACTGAACAATTTCCAGAGCCCGGTTCGACAGGGCTTCCTTCCGGTCTTTTTTCTTTACCTTTTCCTCCAGCGGTGCAAAAAGGCCGAAATTCACATTCATCGGCTGAAAATTTTCCACTGCGGGATTGCTGATATATTCCGCCAGAGCGCCAATTGCCGTCCGGCTGTCGAACAAAACCGGCTCCAACAGCGGATTGGCGTTCAGGCCGGCGACCAGCCCCGAAGCCGCCGACTCAAGATACCCTTCTACGCCGGTCATCTGTCCGGCAAAAAACAAACCGGCCTTCGAACGAACCTGGAATGTACGATCCAAGACTTTCGGAGAATTGATATAAGTATTCCGGTGCATCACGCCGTACCGGACAAATTCAGCCTGTTCCAGCCCGGGAATCATAGAAAAGACCCGTTTTTGTTCCCCGAAGGTTAAATGCGTCTGAAACCCGACGATATTATACAGCGAAGCCGCCGCGTTATCTTTTCGCAGCTGCACAACCGCCATATAGCTTTCCCCGGTTTCCGGATTTTTCAGACCCACCGGTTTCAGCGGCCCGAAAAGAAGCGTCTCCCGCCCCCGGCGCGCCATTACTTCAACCGGCATGCAGCCCTCGAACACCTTTTCATTCTCAAACCCCTTCAGTTTGGCGGTCTCCGCCGTAACAAGAGCCTGATAAAAAGCTTCATACTGTGTCTCATTCATCGGGCAGTTAATATAATCGGGCGTGCCCTTATCATAACGGGAAGCAAAAAAAGCTTTCGACAAATCAATGCTTTCGGCTGTAACAATTGGCGCGGCGGCGTCAAAAAACCACAGGGAATCCCGGCCGAAAAAACCGCGTATCGTCTCCGCCAAAGGTTCGGACGTCAGCGGCCCCGTTGCAATCACCGCAGGGCAATCAAAATCAAGCGAAGTCACTTCTTTGTTCACCAGCGTAATATTCGGATGCGAAACGATCCGATCGGTCACCGCCTGTGAAAAGGCCGCCCGGTCCACCGCAAGCGCTCCGCCCGCCGGCACGCGGTTTTCATCGGCACAGCGCATAATCAGTGAATCCAACAACCGCATTTCTTCTTTCAGCAGCCCAACGGCGTTTTTGAGCCCTTCCGCCCGGAAAGAATTGGAACAAACCAGCTCACAGAGTGATTCGGCATGATGCGCGGGACTTTTCTTTTCCGGCTTCATTTCATATAAATCCACCGTGCAGCCGCGCTGTGCAAGCTGCCAAGCCGCTTCACAGCCGGCAAGCCCGCCCCCGACGACAACAACTCTGTCTGCCTTCATAGCCTAACTCCTTTTATGCGTTTTCTTCTGCCTTTGCCGCTTTCGGCGCCTTCTGTTCGTAACCGCAGCCTTCATGCTGGCAAACCAGCTTGCTTCCATGCCGGAAAAGCGTGGAGGAGCAGTTCGGACAAAGATCGGCGACCGGCGTATCCCAGGTCATATAATTACAGCCCTTATAATCCTCGCAGACAAAATAAACCTTGCCTTTTTTGCTTTTTCTGACGATCATTTTTTTTCCGCATTTCGGGCATTTACCTTCCGATTCGGTCACGATCGACTTGGTATTCTTACATTCCGGATAATTCGGGCAGGCAAGAAATCTGCCGTACCGGCTGACCTTATAAACCATCATTCGGCCGCACAGTTCGCAGGGAACGTCGCTGACCTCGTCCTCGACTTTGATCTGCGCTTTTTCCAGTTTTTTATCGGCCGCCTTCAATTCTTCTTCAAACGGTCCGTAAAAAGAACTCAGAATATCCAGATACGTCCGTTTTCCCGCCTCGACTTCATCCAGCTTTTCCTCGATTCCGGCCGTAAAGGAAATATCCACAATATCGTTGAAATTCTCCGTCATAATATCGGTTGTAATAAAACCAAGCTGCGTGGGAACCAGCTGTTTGGAATCTTTTTCCACATACTGCCGTTCCAGAATGGTGCTGATCGTCGGCGCATAGGTAGAAGGCCGGCCGATCCCGTTTTCCTCCAGCGCCCGGATCAGAGAAGCCTCGGTATATCTTGTCGGAGGTTGGGTAAATTTCTGTTCCGTCTTCACATCTTTCAGAACAAGCGCCTGCCCTTCCTCCAATACCGGAAGTTTCGCATTTTCCTCATCGTTTTCATCCGAATAATTATAAACGGCGGTAAAGCCTTTGAATTTGGGGGTGGAACCGCTGGCGCGGAAACGGTATTCCCCGGCGGAAATTTCCACCGAAACCGTATCGTATACAGCAGAAGCCATCCGGCTTGCCAGAAAACGGGACCAGATCATCTTATAGAGCCGGTACTGATCGTTTGTCAGGCTGGCTTTGATACTGTCGGGCGTCAAGTTGATATCGGTCGGACGGATTGCTTCATGCGCATCCTGAGACGATGCTTTGGTTTTAAAAACATGCGGTTTGGCCGGCGAATATTCCGAACCATAGGTCTGCGTAATATACTCTTTTGCGGCAGCGGCGGCTTCGTCCGAAATACGAAGCGAGTCGGTTCGCATATAGGTAATCAGACCGACCAGCCCGATGCCTTTGATATCAACACCTTCATAAAGACTCTGTGCAACGCTCATGGTAACCTGCGGACGCATATTCAGCCCAGATGAAGCATCTTGTTGCAGGGAAGAGGTGGTAAACGGAGGCTTCGGATTTTTCAGCCGCTGCTGTTTTTTTACGGAACAGACCTGGCACGGCGCCTTTTTCACCGCTTCGGCCACCGCTTTTGTCTGTTCCTCATTTTCCAGGACGATCTTTTTTTTGTCTGTGCCGGTAAACCGGGCGGAAAACTCTTTTTTCTTCTCCGAAAATAAGCCGTCAAGCACCCAATATTCTACCGGCTGAAAAGCCTGAATATCGCGTTCTTTTTCAACAACCAGCCTTGTGGCGACCGACTGAACCCGTCCCGCCGAAAGCCCTTTTTTGACTTTCCGCCACAAAAGAGGGCTGAGTTTATAGCCGACAATCCGATCCAAAACCCGGCGCGTCTGCTGCGCATTAAACAAATTCTCGTTGATCTGCCGGGGATGATCCACCCCGTGCACCACCGCTTTTTTTGTGATTTCGTTAAACGTTACGCGAATCGGCGCTTTCGGATCCAGTCCCAGAAGCCCCGCAAGATGCCAGGCGATCGCCTCTCCCTCACGGTCCGGGTCGGTTGCGAGATAAATATGATCGCTTTTTGCCGCCGCATTTGCCAGTTCCTTCAATATCGCCTGTTTTCCGTCTTTCCGGGAAACAATATATTCGGGAACAAAATCGTGTTCCACATCAACGCCCAAACGGGAAGCCGGAAGATCCCGGATATGCCCTTTGGAAGACAGAACCTCAAACGATGAACCCAGATATTTCTTGATGGTCTTTGCCTTGGCTGGCGATTCGACAATCAAGAGATTTCCAATTCGTTCCGCTGTTTTCTTTGTTTTCGCCGCAGCCTTTGACGTTGTTTTCTTCACCGTTGTTTTTTTTGCAGCCGTTTTTTTTGCAGGAGATTTCTTTGCTGCGGATTTTTTTGCCGCAGTTCCTTTTTTTCCGGCCGAAACCGTTTCTTTTTTTTCCGTTTCGCTTTTTACCGTTGCCATACGCAGTAAACATTCCTTTCTTCTTGTCTGCCGGGATGTTCTATTTCTTAATCTGAATGATCGTTTTTTATCTGATAATAACCGCCGTAGACGCTTTCGAGAACCTCCGCCGTTTCCAGCGAACGAAGTAGAGACAAAACCTCCCCGAAAGGTCTGCCGCTTTTCATACACAGCTCGTCGACCGAAAGAGGTTCCGAACCGAAAAACGAACAAAACGCCCGCTCCGGTTCCGAAAGCGTTTCCCAATGAGCTTCTTTTTCTTTCGCCGCCTTTTTCTTTTTTTCCTCAGCCTGCTGTTTTTTCACCGTTTCCAGCGGGGTCAGCTTCTGCTGAAAAACCGAACCAAGCGATGACAGAACGCTCCGCGCGTCGGTACAGATCATCGCGCCCTCGCTGAGCAGCAGATTGGTTCCCTTGCTGTACGGGCTATCAGGCGAACCGGGAACGGCAAAAACCTGTTTATTCTGCTCGATTGCATGATTAACCGTCAAAAAAGCGCCGCTTCTTTCACCGGCCTCCACCACAACAACCGCCTGAGAAAGCGCGCTGATAATACGGTTACGCGCTTCGAAATGCGTTTTCCTTGCCTTCGTTTTCGGCAGATATTCCGAAATCAGCGCCCCATACCGTTCCGTATAAGCATACAATTCCCGGCAGGACTCCGCATATAAAACATCCACCCCGCAGGGAAGAACCGCAATACTCGGTTTTCCCGCCAGATGCGCGCCCTTATGCGCATACTGATCGATACCATCGGCGATACCGCTGACGACAACCCCGCCGCAGAGCGCCGTTTGGTAAGCAAATTTGGCGGCAAACTGCCGGCCGTGTTCCGAACACTTTCTGCTGCCAACGACCGCAATCGACGGCAAGGAGGGATCCGGCAGGCGACCCTTTACAAAAAGAACCAGCGGCGGCCGGTAAATCTCACGCAGAAGCGGCGGATAGGCCGGATGATAATAATGCACGACCGAAATCCCCTGCTCTTCACAATATCGAAGCGTTTTTCCGGCCGGTTCCAAATCCTTGCAGGAAAAAGCCGCGCGTTCCGCCGGCGTAAAAAATTCACGGGGATAATCCAACGGAGAAGCCCGGAAAATCTCCTCGAACGAAGAAAAATACCGCATTGCTTTATAGGTCCGGGAAGAACACTGTCCGGCAGTGTGCAAAACCCAAAGGGCATAAAGGGTTTCTCTGTCTATCATGCTCATAACCGCCGTCCCGTATACATAAGGATAGAAGCGGCGACCGCCGCGTTGAGCGACTCTGCGTTTTCAGAAATCGGGATCAGAATTTTTTTTTCACAGAGAGCGGATATCTCCCGGGAGACGCCCTGCCCCTCATTACCGATAACCACCGCGAAAGAACCGGAAAAGGATATTTGAGGCAGCGGTTCTGCAGTTCGGTCGGCCTCCGCGGAAAAAACCGACCATCCCGATGAATGCAGCGCCGGTATGAAAGAAGCAAGATCGCTTTTTTCCACATAACAGGAACAAATCGTGCCTGCCGACGACCGAACGGCTTTTGATCCGTAGGGATTGACGCAGTCTGAACCGAAAATCACACCAAAGCCGAACGCCGAAGCCGAACGGATGATTGTTCCGGCGTTGCCGGGATCCTGCAGCCGGTCGAGAAGAATCAGGCGGTCAGGCCGTTTTATTTCCGGTTTCCGGACAAAGGCCGCAATCTGCTGAACCGAATCGGTTCCGCAGATTTTTTCCATCACGGCAGAAGACACGACCGATACCGTTCCGCCGGCAGAAAGAACCGCTTCGGCAACCGCCCGGTCTTTCTCCCTGTCGGTGAGCAGCAAATCCGTGATAGCTTCCGGAGCGACATCCTTGACAAAAAGACGCCCTTCCAGCAAAAAATCTTCTTTGCATGAATTTTTTGCTCTCCGGCAAAAATCCTTGACCTTCGGATTACTCCGCGAAACAATCTCTATCATTGAATTCATTTTGTCAGCTTCTTTATCTGTTCGTTTTCTCCCGCGAGAACCACAATATCGTCTTCCGCAAATGCAGAATCCGGATCGACCGAAAGCGTGATTTCCTTTTCGCCGGATTTTTTTACCGCTACAACGTTAATACCGTATTTTCCCCGGACATTCATCGAACGGAGCGTTTTGCCGACCCATTCGGAAGGCGCAGCCGTTTCTGCGATTGAATAGCGGTCGGACAGTTCAATATAATCAAGAATACGAGAGGACGAAAGGTTTTCTGCAAGCTTTTCGGCCATATCCCGTTCCGGGAAAACAATCAAATCCGCGCCGACATTGGTCAGAATCTCGGCATGCAGTTCATTGGTAGCCTTTGACACAACCTTTTTTACCCCATTCTTTTTTAACAAATGCGTAATTACAATGCTGGCTTCCAGATTTCCGGACATCGCAACAACCACACAGTCAAAATCCAAAATTTCAATCGACCGGAGAACTTTTTCATCCACGCAGTCGCCGACTACCGCCCGCGTCACCCGGTCGGAAATAGCCTGAATCAGCCGCGGTTCCTTATCCACGGCAAGAACCTCGTTTCCCAGCGCACTGAGACTGACCGCAAGGTTTTCCCCAAACCGCCCGAGACCAAGAACGGCAAATGATTTCATAACAATTCCCTTCTTCCGATAAAATCCAACAACACTTCGTTAACCAATGGCGATCTTCGCTTCCGGATAATCCAGCAGCTGGTCCTCCGACTGCAAGCCGATCAGAATCACGTAAGCAATCGTCAGCAGCCCCAGCCGCCCGAAAAACATCAGCAGCATCAAAAGCCCCAGAGAAAACGGAGAAAGCGACGGCGTCAGCCCCATACTCAGCCCCACCGTGCCGAAAGCCGACGTGCATTCAAAAAGCGCGGAAACAAACGGGACATGCTCCACAGAACAAATAAGAATGCCGGAAAAAACCGTCACGCAAATGCCTATCACACAAAGAGTAAACGCCCGAAGAACCGTTTGAATCGAGATTTTTCTGCCCAGAATCACAATCCGGGACCGGCCGCGAAGGACATTCCAGAAAGCGAAAAACAAAAGGGCTATTGTGGAAACCTTTATGCCTCCGGCGGTCGATCCGGACGATCCGCCGATAAACATATAAACACAGGACAAAACCGCCGTGGGTTCTCCGATTTTTGAAAAATCAACCGTAGAAAAACCCGCCGTCCGGTAGGTTACAGACTGAAAGAACGATGCGAGAACCTGCTCCCCGAAAGGAAGACTGCCAAGCGTGGCCGGATTGGTTCTTTCAAAAAAGAAAAAGAACAAAGCCCCGGAGAAAATCAGCACGGCATTGCCAAGCAAAACAATTTTTGAGAAAAGTGAAAGCTTTTTCCATTTTCGGACGGTAAAAACATCTTCCCAGACAAAAAAACCGAAACCGCCCATAACAATCAGAAACATAATCGTCAGGCAAATAACCGGATCCCCGGAATAAGACAAAAAGGAACCGAACGGCTCCAGCCCGTTGACGTCCATGCCGGCATTGCAAAAAGCCGAAACTGAAGTGAAGGCACCGCGGAGAAGCGCTCCCCGAAAACCGAATTCAGGCAAGAAACGGAAAAACAGAATCAAAGCGCCGAGCGCTTCGAAAAGCAGGGTTCCCAAAAGCACATGCCGCAGCAGGCGGCGCATTCCGGTATAGTCTGAAAGATTCAGTGTTTGTACAATTGTATTTTTAGCGTTCAGCGACAGATTTCGTTTCCGGAAAAGAGAAAAAACGGAACCCACTGTCATAAACCCTAAGCCGCCCAGCTGGATCAGGGCCAGCAAAACCGCTTTGCCAAACAACGAACATTCCATGCCGACATCGAAAACCGTAAGGCCGGTTACACAGGTGGCGGAAACGGCGGTAAAAAGACAGGGGAAAAACGGTTTGCCTATCCCGTTGTGCGAAGCGACAGGCAGGGTCAGAAGGAACGCACCGGCAACAATCAGAAATAAAAATCCGAAAACAAGCAGCTGCGAAGAATCCAGAACAAATCTTCTTTTTCTTTTAATCAGACGCGACATAGTCTCCCGAAACCCTCCGGACAAAAAACTTTTTTTGGACAAAAAAAGGCAAACCGGCAGTTTTTTGCCGATGATGTCTACTATATAATATCACTAAAAGAAGGAAACGTCAATAGTTTTTTCTATCAATTTTTTGAACTTTTCCTTTTCCGTCCGGCGTTTTCCATCTATTTTCTCGGATAACAGACAACAAATGCCGTAAAATACCGTTAAAAGAAATAAAAAAAGGAGCCGTATCTCATGAAAAAAACAATCCTGACCCTGACGGTACTGTTCGCAGGAATCCTCTGCGCCGCACCGGCCTTTTCGGCAAAAACCGAAACACATACCGTTGTCAAAGGCGACAGCCTTTGGAAAATTGCCGTCCAATATCAGGCCGGTCTCAGCGAAATCATTGCGGCAAACCCCCAATTTAAAAATCCGAACCTGATTTACCCGGGAGACAAAGTCTATGTGCCGCTGACAGAGCAAGGAACCGTATCCTATGAGCAGCAGGTTATTACGCTCGTCAACCAGATCCGTGCCGAAAACGAACTCGCTCCGCTTCAATCGAACTGGCAGCTCTGCCGGGTTGCCCGTTACAAATCGCAGGACATGAAAGATAACCGCTATTTTTCCCATACCAGCCCGACCTATGGTTCCCCTTTTGATATGATCCGAAACTTCGGAATCACGTACAGAACCGCGGGAGAGAACATCGCAAAAGGATATTCCACACCGCAGGCAGTGGTTGACGGATGGATGAATTCCAGCGGCCACCGGGCAAACATTTTAAATGCATCCTATACAGAAATCGGTGTCGGTTATGTTCCGGAAGGACACTACTGGACACAGATGTTTCTTTCATAAAAAAAGGCCGGAAGCGCAAAAGCTTTCGGTCTTTTTTCATAGGAGAAAATCAGGACGGCAGGGTTTCAAACCAGGAAAAAATCTCGTCGGCGCTGACAGCTACGGCAGTCACGATAATTTCAGCCATCACGCCATCGTTCAGTTTCCGGACGCAATAGGTCTGGCTGAACGACTCACCGCTTTCCCCTCCGGAAACCAAGAGCCGGAATGAAACGTAGGTCTCTCCGCCGAGAGAAACCGAAACAGATTCGTCGATCACCGCTTCCGGATTCCTTTCCCGAATCCATGCTTTGGTCTGTTCGGCATACTCTTCCGCAGAAAGGTCAAGTTTCTCAAAACATACCATAACATCTGATTTGGCAACCGTATCGTAAGCATACATATCATAAATCACCGGATGGGTTTCCAGCGAAAGGGTTTTCAGTTCCGAAACCGAAATACCCATCAGGTCTGCCAGATCGATGTCATCACCCATATCCCAGGAAGCGGCAGGGGTGAAAGAAAAACCCAGCCGTTTGCTGACATAAGTTTTCCCCTGCTTCTCGCCGCGCTCAAACAGCGGCGCTTCCGGTGACTGTGAATCCGGGTTTTCCGGGTTTTCAGCCGGTGGAACAGTTTCCGACTCTTCCGGCGGCAGGGAGACATCCGTGTCAGGCGCGGAAGGCACCCCCTGGCCTGCGCAACCGGAAAAGTAAACGGTAGTCAGCGCCAAAAATAAACACAACGCCAATATTTTCTTCATTGTTTCTTTCATCCTTTCGTTACCGTTTCATCCGGCAGAAAAAATTTTTCTTTCAAAACAGAAACCACTCCGTTTTCATCATTCGACGGCGCTATATGCTTTGCCAGGCCGATCAGTTCCGGATGCGCGTTGGCCATCGCGTAACTCTCGCCGCAGACCGAAAGCATTTCAGTATCGTTCAGATAATCTCCGAAAGCCATGCACTCTTCCGGAAGAATCCCGTAGCGCGCCTGCAATTTTTGCAGCGCCCACCCCTTGTTGACGTTCCGGCACATAATATCTACCCAGCTCTGCCCCGAAAGAACGGCCTTCACACCCAAATCAAGCGCATTCAAATAAGAAAAAGAAGGAAACAGAAAATCCTCCGCGCGCTTATGGCGGTATACTGCGATTTTTAAAATTCTATCCCGTCTCAGAACGGCTTCAAAATCATCGGTGCGCTCTACTCGCTCATAATAAGAATGCGCTTTGTAAAGCATCTGTTCCGAAGCATCCCCAACAATGTGCGCCGCCTGTTCCCCGCAGAGAATAAAACAGGTTTCGGGCAGGGTCACCGCTTTTTTTGCCACCGTAAGAGCCACCGGCGCGTCCATGGTTTCCGTCGACAAAACCGTCTTTTCCTCCGCGATAACCGCCCCGTTTTCAGCGATGACGGAAATCCGGTTCTGCACCGGCGCGCATTCCTTGAGGATATTGTAATACTGACGGCCGCGGGCAATCACAAATTTCACTTCCGGCAGCGCCTCAACAATCCGAAAAAATTCCTCCGGAAGTTTTTTTCCGCTGTCCAGCAGGGTACCGTCCATATCCGTTGCTACAAGTTTAACCATTAAAACTCCTTTCATTCTCTTGGCAGCCGGGAAACCATTGGCATTTTTATCTCGGAACAAAACCATCCTGCCGTTTCCGGAAAGAAAAGACAGGATGATAAAAAACTTTTTTTCTTTATGCCATCGTCTGATCCGGTTCCTCCGGCAAATCAGAACGTTTTTTCCCCGTCAGCGCATAGCGGCGCTTCATGTCGGCATATTCGGCGAAAAATTCCGGCTTACTCTCTTTAATCTCGCGCAGATAGCTGTGCGAATCAATCTCAGAATAAGAAGCCTGAATAATATAAACCGCGATATTGGAACAATGATCGGAAATCCGCTCATAACTGGTAAGGAGATCAGAAAAAACGAAGCCCATTTCAATCGTGCATTCTCCATCGCGAAGACGCTTGATATGCCGGTTTTTCAGTTCATCCTTCAGATCGTCGATCACCTGTTCAAGCGGTTCGACATGGGTTGCCATCTCCGGGTCGGACAAGCGGAACGCCTCGGTCGTTACCCCCAGAATATCGGTGACCGCCCGCGTAATGACCGCTAATTCTTCTTCGGCCTGCGCGGAAAAGCTGATTTTCTTTTCATGAATTTCCATCGCGGTATCCAAAATATTTTTCGCATGGTCGCCGATCCGTTCAAAATCGCCGATGGAATGAAGCAGTTTTGAAATCTGCGAACTGTCCTTTTCGGTAATATCCTTCCCGCTGATTTTTAACAGATAAGAACCAAGCTTGTCCTCGTAAATATCCAGTTTGGATTCATTGGCCTCGATTTCCGCCGCTTTTTTATTGTCATATTTAGAAAGAAGCCCGATTGCTTCGGCAAGGGTCTTTTGGGTCAGCGCCGCCATATCAACCGTCATTTCATTGCATTTTTCAACCGCATAGGAAGGCGTATTGAAAAATCGGTCGTCAAGATACGCAAACTCGTCCTCTCGGCCGCTTTCCCGAACGGTAAACTTCGCCAGTTTGACAAACAGTTTCTGAAAGGGCATAAACAGACAGACCGCCGCAATGCTGTAGATCGAGTGAATCACTGCAATATCCACGGGCGACGGCGCCATTGACAAAAACGAAAACTGGACAAAATGGTTGATCACCATAAATAAAATGTAAACCGTGGTCTTGCCGATCACGTTAAAATACAAATGAATAAACGCTGCCTGTTTCGCCTTTTTATTCGTGCCGATTGACGAAAGAAGCGCCGATGTACAGGAACCGATATTCTGTCCCAGAAGAATTGGAATCGCGGCAGCATAAGAAACCGCGCCGGAAGCAGCCAACGTCTGAAGAATACCGACCGAAGCCGAAGACGACTGAATGATCGCCGATAAAGCAAAGCCGGTTATAATGCCGACAATGGGGTTCTGAAAAACCGTAAGGATATTTCCGAGTTCCGGAACGTCTTTAAAAACGGAGCTCATCGCGTTCATTCCGTAAATCAAAACCGAAAACCCGACAAAAATTTCGCCGATATATCTTTTTTTGCTATTTTTTCCGCGCATGATCATAATCACGCCGATAATTGCCAGAATCGGCGTAAAGGAATCCGGTTTGCACATCCGGATCAGAAAATTTTCGCTTTCCAGCCCCGTTAAACTAAGGATCCACGCCGTAACGGTCGTGCCGACATTCGCGCCCATAATGACCCCGACAGACTGTGTCAGCGTCATAATCCCGGAATTGACGAAACCCACCACCATAACCGTCGTGGCGGAAGACGACTGGATAACGGCTGTCACGAACAGACCGAGAAGAAAGCCTTTCACCGGATTTCCCGCTAATTTTTCAAGGGTTTTCTCCAACCGGCTGCCCGCCAGTTTTTCCAGGCTCGCCCCCATAATGTTCATTCCATACAGGAAAAGCGCCAGTCCCCCGACAAGTCCAAAAATAGAAAAGACATCCATTATCCAAACTCCGTTGTTTTTTTCATGGAAAGACAGGGCCATCCCCGAAAATCCCCATTGGTTACATATTACAGGATTAAAATGAATATATTTGGTTTTTTCTGAAACATTTATGTAAACTCCGGAGATCGCCCGGTTTGCCGAACGTTTTTTTCGTAAATATTTTACACCCAGGAAACAGAACCGATGAAAATAGGTAGTATCCTGTATATGTGGAAGGTTTGGTTTTCTCTAATTAATAAAGAAATTTTCTTCGCATTTTCCATCCGGGAATTCGGATTGCCAAACAAAAAAACAGCTTCCCGCAAGAACAGGACATGCTGAACCCAAACAGCAGCGCCATGCTGTGTTTCCGAATAAATACTGCCGACAGAAAGGATCATAACCATGAAAAAAACGAAAATCATCTGCACGCTCGGCCCCTCCACCGCCAAGGAAGAAGTTCTTGAAAAAATGCTTCTCAACGGCATGAACGTCGCCCGCCTGAATTTTTCCCACGGAGATTACGACGGTCACCGGAAAGCCATAGAGACCTTCCGCGCCGTCAGAGACCGTCTGGGTGTTCCCGCCGCGATCATGCTCGATACCAAAGGGCCGGAAATCCGCCTGAAAAATTTCAAAGACAAAAAAGCAACGCTTTCGGCAGGCGAGGAGTTCGTGCTGACAGCCAGAGAAATCGAAGGCGACAGCAAGGCGGTATCCATTACTTACAAAGACCTCCCCGGCCAGCTCCGCGCAGGCCAGCGGATTCTTATTGACGACGGGAAAATTATCCTTTCCGTACAGAAACAGACAGAATTCGATATTATCTGCGCGGTCATTGCCGGCGGCGAGGTTTCCAGCCGAAAAAGCATCAATATTCCCAATACCCACCTGAATCTTCCTTATTTAAGCGAAGTTGACAAAAAAGACATCCTTTTCGGCATTGAGCAGGGCGTTGATTTTATCGCCGCGTCTTTTGTCCGCAGCAAGGAAGACGTGATTGCACTGCGGAAATTCATTGATTACAACGGCGGACACAACATCCGGATTATTTCCAAAATCGAAAACATTGAAGGCGTCAATAACTTTGACGAAATCCTTGACCAATCCGACGGAATCATGGTGGCGCGGGGAGACATGGGCGTGGAGGTCGATTTTGAAAAACTGCCGGGAATCCAGAAAAAATTCATCAAAAAATGCTATCAGTCCGGAAAAATGGTCATCACCGCAACGCAGATGCTGGAATCGATGATCCACAGCGTAACCCCGACCAGAGCCGAGATCAGCGATGTCGCCAATGCGGTTTTCGACGGCACTTCGGCCGTTATGCTGTCGGCAGAATCGGCTGTCGGCGATCATCCGGCGCTGGTGGTTGAAGTCATGTCCAAAATTGTAAAAAAAGCCGAAGAGGACGCCTTTGAGATGTCAGCCTACCACGGTTTCAAATACGAGATTGACGCCGGCGACACCACCAACGCGGTCTGCGACGCCGCCTGCACCACGGCACGGGACGTTCATGCCAAGGCGATCATTGCCGTAACCAAAAGCGGATACGCTGCGCGCAGGGTTTCGAAATTCCGCCCGCAAGAACCGATCATCGCGGCGACGCCCGATCCAAAGACCTTTCATCAGCTGGCGCTTTCCTGGGGCGTTTATCCGGTTCTCGCCCTGAATCAAAACGACTCCGACGCTCTCTTTCTGCACGCAGTAGACTGTGCTAAACAGGTGGATCTCGTTTCCCCGGGAGACACGGTGGTCATTACCGCAGGGCTGCCGCTGAACATTTCGGGGACGACCAATATTCTCCGGCTGATGACCGTGGAAGAAAACAAATAAAAATGCGGAAGTTCAGAAAAAAGCCGCATTTCCCCGCTTGCAATCGCCGGCAGGATATGGTATAATAGTCAATACATGATATGAGTGGTCCTCTGCCAATTCTCAGCACGAACACTCGCGGCACAAGCCGGTATCTTGAAAAAAAATTCAGGAGGTAATGAGAAATGAGCAAAGCCATTCAGGAAATGACGCAGGATCTGCTCAGAAGCGAACCGCTGGACGTTGAAATCGGAAGCACTGTAAAAGTCCACGTCAAAATCAAAGAGGGTTCGAGAGAAAGAATCCAGATTTTTGAAGGAACCGTTATTGCGAAAAAGCACGGCGGGATTTCCGAAACCTTTACGGTAAGACGTGTTGCCTACGGCGTTGGAGTAGAAAAGGTATTCCCGGTTCACTCCCCGAACATCGAAAAAGTGGAAGTTGTCCGCAGAGGTAAAGTTCGCCGCGCGAAACTCTACTATCTGAGAGACAGAGTCGGAAAAGCAGCAAAAGTCAAAGAAAAGATCTGAGAAAGGTTCGGAAAAAAGAACCGTACTTTCAAACAGAGACCTTTCGGCGGGCAGGCGGAAAAATAACCGCCGTGCCTGCCTTTTGTCTTTTTCCCGGAAAACCTCGGAGAAAAAGAACAGAACGCCCCGCCACTACAAATTCGCCGCACCGGCGCCTGGTTTCAGGGTTTCGGCGGCAGAACGGAGTTTTTTATGACAGAGCCCGAATTCAACCCGGAAAACGAACCGGTTCAAGCCGCAAAAGCAGTTTCGCCCAAAGAGCCCGGGAAGAAATCCCCGAAAAAAAGCATCCTCTGCAACCTTTTCGATTTTGTGGAAGCCATTGTATTCGCCGCAGTTCTCGCCATTGTTGTCCTGACTATTTTTGTCCGGACGGGATTTGTCGAAGGCTCATCGATGGTTCCGACCATGCACGAAGGGGATCGCTATTTAATTTCCAATCTTTTCTACACGCCGAAACAGGGAGATATTATCGTTTTTTCTCCGGATGTTGCCGATAATACGGGGTCAAAACTCTGGGTAAAACGAATCATCGCCACCGAAGGTCAGAAGATTTATATCAATCCGGAAAACGGCAAAGTGTATATTGATGATGTTCTTTACGATGAACCGTATCTGAATCAAATTACCGAACCGAAAATAACGGAAAATCCGATCACGGTTCCCGAAGGCCACATCTTCGTCATGGGAGACAACCGGGGAGATTCCAAAGACAGCCGGAACATTGGCTGCGTTGATACGCGGAGAATCGTGGGTCGTCTGCTGGTCCGCATTTTTCCCATCAACAAATTCGGTTTTGTAGACTGAAAGAATTTCTTTCATTTTGATAAAAACATTCTCTCCGGCCGGAAAACGCTTCCCGCCGGAGATTTTTCAAAAAAAGAAACTTTCTTTCTATGCGCTTGATAAAAAAAGGAGACCGCTTCAGCAAATGAAAAAAATCATATTTGCCACAAGCAATCCAGCCAAAGCAAAAAGATTTTCAGGCGGACTGTTGAAAATAGGAATCGAGGTACTGACATGCGCCGATCTGCAAATCAAATTAAAAGCAGAAGAAAACGGAACAAGCGCGGTGGAAAACGCGCTGATAAAAGCGAGAGCCTGCCATAAAAAGACAGGCCTGCCATCTTTTGCCACCGACGACGCTTTGTATCTGGAAAATGTGCCGGAAGACAGACAGCCGGGGTTGTTTGTCCGGAGAGTTCACGGAAAAACGCTCAATGATGAAGAAATGTTAAAATACTATACCGATCTGGTAAAACAATACGGGACAGACGGAAAACTGAATTGCAAGTGGGTATACGGTCTTGCGGTCATCGCGGACAACGGAAAAGAAAACACCTATACCTGGTTGAAGGATAACTTCTACATGGTGCAGACAATATCCGGAAAAATCCATCCGGGCTATCCGCTGAATTCCATTTCCAAATACAAAATGATCGATCGCTATTTTACAGACCTAACCGAAGAAGACCGATTATTACTCAACAAAGACGAAACCGATGTCATTCAATTTATAGCAGAACATCTGTAAAAAAGTGACCCGCTTATCGGAAACAACACAAAACCTCATAATCTATCAGAAAGGAACGGCCATAACAATGGATCGGCTTTTTTTAGAAATTCCCACAATAAAAAGAAAACAAGAAGCATTGGATTATCTGGAAGAACACGCCGCCGTGCACTCTGATCTGAACGGAAGCGGCAGTATGGACCGATGTTTAACCGGGATAACCTATGAAGAATGGTTAACCGAACTTGAAAAAAGAGAAAACCCGGACTATTGTAAACAGATCAACCGGGATCGATCCAAAACCTTTTTCGTCATCAGACGCAGCGATAGCAGAATCGTCGGCATGATCAATGTCAGATATGATATCGCACCGGAAAGACTTCGCCGCGGCTCCTCGCACATCGGTTATGGAATCCGTCCCACAGAACGGCGCAAGGGGTATGCAAAAACAGCGCTTTATATGGGGCTGTTGGAAGAACAGAAACTGGGAGAAGAAAAAATTTTGTTAAACTGCACCGTTGAAAATATCGGCTCGAATAAAACCATTTCAGCATTAGGCGGCGAGTTAGAAAAAACAGCGATTGACGAATCGGATCATACAATGATAAATACCTACTGGATCAACGTAAATGATTCGATTGAAAAATATAATGAACAATATAAATTCTATATAAAATGATTTCAGATTAAGAAAAATAAATTGATGTACAGAAAGAAATTTGACTGATGATTACAGCAAGAGAATTTAAAAAAGACGATAAAATTAAGTTATTCGATATGATAAATGAGATCAACAATATTGATGGCAATTTTGAAGGGCTAACAAATATTCGCGGAATCGTTTCTTATGATTCTTTTTTGGAACAAGCAGAAAAAAATAAACATCAAGAATCCATTAAACCTGAATACTCTCCGCAAACGACATTTGGAGTATTTGACGATAATAAATTAATAGGTGGATTTAATTTGAGACATACAATCAAAGGTAACCTGATCCATCATGGCGGTAATATCGGTTATTTAATAAGACCCAGTGAGAGAAGAAAAGGATATGGAACAATCATGCTCGGTCTGGCTTTAGAGAAAGCGGGAGAACTGGGACTTGATAAAGTATTGATTAGTTGCAGAGAAGATAACATAGGTTCCGCAAAAGTAATTGAAAACAATGGCGGAATCTATGAAAATAATTATTATGATGAACAATTCAATAAAACCTATAAACGATATTGGATCTATTTAAAGTAACGGAAGTGATAATAATGGACAATCGACGAAATCCGACAGCTATCAACTGGTATCCGGGGCATATGACAAAAACCCGGCGAATGATCGAAAGCGGTATCGGCGATATTGATATCGTCGTGGAAATGGTTGACGCAAGAATTCCGCTGGCCTCCAAGAATCCGGATATCGAACGCCTGGCCGCCGACAAGAAAAAACTGCTGATTCTCAACAAAAGCGACCTTGCCGACCCGGCAGAAAACGACCGATGGACAGCCTATTACAAATCCCGGGGATACGCAGTTATCAAAAACAACAGCCTGAAAACCAATACCACGCCGGTTCTTGCCGCCATCAAAGAGCTCTTCCGGGAAAAAGCGGAAAAATACGCCGAAAAAGGCGTCAAAAACAAAGCTGTCCGCATTATGATTCTCGGCATTCCCAACGTTGGGAAATCCACCCTGATCAACAGCCTCAGCGGCGAAAAACGGGCAAAGACCGAAGACCGGCCGGGCGTGACAAGAACCAAACAGTGGATTCATCTCAAAGAAAACATTTCCCTTCTCGATACGCCGGGAATCCTCTGGCCGAAACTGGAGAACCAGCACCAGGCGTTAAATCTTGCCATCAGCGGCGCGATCAAAGACACGGTTCTGGATATCGAGGAAATCGCAGCAAAGCTGGCGCAGACGCTGGCAAACGAATATCCGCAGGCGCTCAGAGAACGCTATAAAATTGAATTCACAAAAGAAGACGCCGGCTATCAGCTGCTGGAAAAAATCGGAAAAAAACGCGGATTTATCGTGCGGGGCGGAGAAATTGACACCGAACGGGCCGCCATTATTCTGCTTGATGAGTTCCGCAGCGGAAAAATCGGAAAAATCACACTCGAAAAAGCATCGCTGGTCGCTGACAGAAAGGACTAATCCGCCATGACCTCTTTGTGGGAATATGAAACCCTGTTCGCGCAGCAGTTTCCGGGCGCAGTCATCTGCGGAATTGATGAAGCCGGCCGGGGGCCTTTATGCGGACCGGTCTGCGCCGGCGCGGTGATTCTGCCGTTCGGCCTTGCCATCGAAGGGCTGAACGATTCCAAAAAACTTTCCGAAAAGAAACGTAATTTCCTGTATCAGGAAATTACGCAGAAAGCTGTGGCCTGGTCGGTCGGAACCGCTACCCCCGAAGAAATTGACGAACTGAATATCCTCAACGCTACCTTTCTTGCCATGCGGCGGGCGGTAGCAGCGCTTTCGGTCTCCCCCACGCTCGCACTGGTGGACGGAAACCGGATCAAAGGGCTGAAAATTCCGGCGGAATGCATCGTCAAAGGCGACGCCAAAAGCGCGTCCATCGCCGCAGCTTCTATCGTAGCCAAGGTCACCCGCGACCGGATCATGCAGGCGCTGGCCGAGGAATATCCGCAGTACTGTCTGGAAAAGCACAAGGGCTATCCGACAAAGGAACACTACCGCTTAATCGGCCGGTACGGAATTGCGCCGATTTACAGGAAAACCTTTTTAAAAACGCTGGAAAGACATTTGAACAATGAAGAAAAATAAAATTCCTGCCCCACGGCAGACCGGCGAAATTTTTGAGGAATACGCTGCTGATTTCTACGCGGAAAGAGGCTATGCGATCCTCTTTCACAGCTTTCAGTATAAACAATATGAAATCGACCTGATTGTAAAAAAAGGAGACACGGTCGTTTTTGTCGAAGTCAAGGCGCGCAATGCAAAACACCAAACCGACCCGCTCGACCGGATCGACAATAAAAAAATGATGAATATTTTCCGCTGTTCCGAAGGTTTTAAGCAGTTTCTCCGCCAGAAACATATCGCAACCGATGAACTGCATTTCCGCTACGACGGAATCGGCATTTTGTATGACGATGAGAAAAATGTTCTGCAAATTGATTGGGAAAAGGATTATTACCGCCCTGCCAGGCATATATATGACTGATGGGAGGACGGTTATGAAATATTTTGATCTGCACTGCGATACCCTGTCAAAAATGGCCGAAAGCGGTCTTGACTTTTCCTCGGAAGAACTGCACGTCAATGCCGGGCAGGCCCGGTTATTTGAAGAATATTATCAGGTTTTCGCATTTTTTACCGACGATACCCGTCCGTTGGCCGGGATCGAAAAAAAATTAGAAAAGGCGGCGCTCCAATTCCCGAAACTGCGGAACGTTACGCCGTTTTTCGCCATAGAAGGCGGCGGCGTGCTGCAGGGCGATCTGAAAAATCTGGATCGGATTCTGCCACACCGTCCCTGTTTTTTCAGCCTTTGCTGGAACGGAAAAAATGCATTTGCCTGCGGCAATATGACCGATCCGAACCGAGGGCTGTCAAAAAAAGGCAGAAAACTGATCGAATTGCTGGAAGAAAATCATATTTTCCTCGATGTATCCCATCTCTCCGACGCAGGATTTTCCGATGTCACCCGTTTTTCAAAAAGAACACTGGTCGCAACCCATTCCAATGCTCGGTCGGTCTGTCCGCATCCGAGAAACTGCACCGACCGGCAGCTGCAGGAAATTTTTGAACGGGGCGGCCTTTGCGGCCTGAATTTTTATCCGCCCTTTGTCGGAAAAGAACCGGAAGAGATTCTCCGGCACATCGACCATATGCTGAAACTCGGCGGAGAAAACCAAATTGCGGTCGGCGGCGACTGGGACGGCATGACGCCGTTTCCGGGAATTGACGGAATCAACGGCGTTCCGTTCTTTTATGAAATGACCGAAAAAACCTTTGGGAAATCTCTTGCCGACCGGATTTTTTTTAATAACGCCTATGCTTTTTTCCAGCGGCATGCATTGCTGAAATAAAAAGAAAACGCTTCTCTTTATCAATCAATTCCAGAGAAAGGAAATTTTCGCTTCGGCGGAAATAACGGTTATCACAATGGCGCTTTATACCATGGCGGATTTTCATCTTTCGGAAAGCACCGGAAAACCGATGGATATTTTCGGTCCGGTGTGGGAAAACCACAGCAAAAAAATCGCAGAAAACTGGCCGCTGACAGAAAACGATGCAATTGTCATGCCGGGTGATTTCTCCTGGGCGATGACGCTGGAGGAAGTCCGGGCGGATTTTGAATTCCTGTCAAAACTGAAAGGCAGAAAAATATTATCCAAGGGAAACCACGACTATTGGTGGAGTTCCATGAAAAAAATCACCGAATTCGCCGCGCCTTACGGCAATATCTCGTTTCTGCACAACAATTCCGTTTCGATTGAAGGCATTTCTCTCTGCGGAACGCGCGGCTGGATTCAGGAACCGGGTGAAGCCGCCGATATTAAAGTGCTAAAACGGGAAGCGGAACGGCTGGAAAGGTCGCTGCTCGCGGCGGAACAGGAACCCATCGTGTTTCTTCACTATCCGCCGATCTGCGGCAATATCTACTGCGAACCGATCATGGAAGTTCTGAAAAAATACCAGGTAAAAAAATGCTTTTACGGCCATCTGCACGGCAAAGCCATCCGTTCGGCAAAAGAAGGACTGTATTACGGTACGGAATTTCGTCTGGTATCTGCCGATCACCTCGGTTTTGTCCCGCTAAAAATCCGGGAAACAGAAACTTTTCCCGAAAAAGAAAACTTTATTTAAATTTTTTCCGAATAGAACTTGAAAACTATGGAAATCCGAATAAAAATATGCTACAATGTAGAACAGAGTAAAAATGTATGAATATGGTACAGAAAGGTATTGAAAGCCAATGACGTTGGACAAAAAAACAAATGTAGAAAAAAATGTAGTGGAACTGGAAATTACCGTTCCCGCAGAAGAATTTGAAAAAGCCGTTCAGAAATCCTACTTAAAAAATGTTAAAAAAATGAACGTTCCGGGCTTCCGCAGAGGAAAAGCCCCCAGAAAAATGATAGAAAAAATGTATGGCGCCGAAATTTTTTATGACGATGCGATCAATGAAGTTTACCCTGGCGCTTATGAAGCGGCCGTCAAAGAAGCGGCTATCGAACCGGTAGACCGCGCGGCGGTTGAAATTATTAGCACCGATGCCGACGGATTCAAATTCAAAGCGAAAGTTACGGTAAAACCGGAAGTTTCGGTAAAAGAATACAAAGGTCTGAAAGTAGAAAAAATTCTGCCTTCCGTTTCCGCAGAAGAAGTGGAGAACGAACTCAAAGGTTATCAGAAAAGACAGGGAAGAATCGTAGAAGTTCCGGCCGGTGAAAAAACCGCGGAGGGAGACACCGTCATTTTTGATTTTGAAGGTTTCTGCGACGGAAAAGCCTTTGAAGGCGGAAAAGCCGAAGACTTTTCGCTGGTTCTCGGTTCCGGACAGTTTATTCCCGGTTTTGAAGAACAGATGGTCGGCAAGGAAGCCGGCAGCGAGTTCTCTGTCAACGTAAAATTCCCGGAAGATTATCACGCCGAGGAACTGAAGGGCAAGGACGCTGAATTTAAAATCAAACTGCACGAAATCAAGAGAGAAGAACTGCCTGCGCTGGACGACGATTTTGCCAAAGACGTAAGCGATTTCGACACGCTTGACGAATTCAAAAAAGACCTGGAAAAGAAGATTCTCGACCGGAAAAACGAACAGGCGGAACGCGAAGTGGAAGCAAAGCTTTCCGACATGCTCTGCGATATTCTGGAAGCGGAAATTCCCTCCTGCATGTTTGAAAACGAAATCGATATGCAGCTGCAGAACTTCGAACGCCGCTTTGCCGCACAGGGAATCTCTCTGCAGCAGTATCTGGAATACACCGGCCAGGAAGTCGGCTCGCTCAGAAATATGTTCAGAGAACAGGCTGAAAAAGATGTAAAAGCCCGTCTGGCTCTTGAAAAAATCGCCGAAACCGAAAAGGTGATTATCACCGATGACGAAGTCAATGAAGAATACAACAAGTTCGCTTCCGAAATGGGAATGGACATTGAAAAAATCAAGAGCGAATACATGACCGAAAATATCATGAAAGACCTTTCGCTCAGAAAAGCGTTTGAAGCGGTAAAGAACAACGCCGAAATCAGTGAAGTAAAAGAAGCGGCGAAACCGGCGGCAAAAAAGACCGCAGCAAAGAAAACCGCCGCTAAAAAGACCACTGAAAAAGCCGAGGAAAAAGCAGACGAAAAAGCGCCGTCAAAAAAACCGGCCGCAAAGAAAACAACCAAAGCAAAGACCGAAACGGCAGAGGCAAAGAAACCGGCGGCAAAAAAGACCACAGCGAAAAAAGCTGACAGTCAGGAATAAATCCGTTCCGCCGCGTCTATAATGAAATAAGAATCCGATACCGCGCCGCAGAACATCCGTTTTGCGGCGCAGCAACCTACCGCCACCGCCGCATTTGTTAAAAATATCCGGCGGATTCCGTATCCGGAAATCTTACGGTTAAAACAGTAAATTATCACGATGATGAAAAGAGGTTTTATTTATGAATCCCAACATGAATCTTGTTCCCATGGTTGTGGAACAAACCAGCCGGGGCGAACGTTCTTATGACATCTTCTCTCGTCTGCTCAATGACAGAATCATTTTTCTTGCCGATCAGGTAAACGACGTAACGGCAAATCTGGTTGTTGCACAGCTTCTTTTCCTGGAATCGACCGACCCGGATAAAGACATCAGCCTGTATATTAACAGCCCTGGAGGATCCATCACCGCCGGCATGGCAATCTATGACACGATGCAGTATATCAAATGCGATGTTTCCACTATTTGTATCGGTATGGCGGCAAGCATGGGCGCGTTTCTGCTTTCGGCAGGCGCGAAAGGCAAAAGAATGGCGCTGCCGAACAGCGAAATTATGATCCATCAGCCGCTCGGCGGTTTTCAGGGGCAGGCAACCGATATCAAAATCCACGCCGACCGGATTATTAAAATCAAAAGCGATTTAAACCGGATTCTCTCTGAAAATACCGGAAAACCTCTGGAAGTGATTGAGAGAGACACCGAACGGGACAATTTCATGACGGCGGCGCAGGCGGCGGAATATGGAATTATCGATAAAGTAATCGCCAAACGATAAGTACTGACAAGAGGTTCGCCCGCCGTCTTTTGCGGCGGGTTCTGTCTCTGCTTGCAAAAAACAGAAATAAACAGTAAAGGAAAACAAACATGCCAAAAAATAAAAGGCCTCCGGCCGACCATGTTCACCAGTGCGCCTTCTGCGGATATACGAATGAAGGACTGGATCGGCTGATGATTGCCGGCCTTCTTGAAGATGTTTATATCTGCAGCAGCTGCGTGGACACCTGCCATGAATATGTCGAATCGTTTCTGGCTTCCCAGAACAAACACGCGGCAAAAGAACCGGAGTTTGAAATAAAAACACCGGCAGAGCTCAAAGAAGTTCTCGATCAATATGTCATTGGGCAGGAAACGGCAAAAATTGTTCTTTCGGTTGCCGTATACAATCATTATAAAAGAATTTCACAGAAAAAAGACAAAGAAAACAGCGACGATGTAGAGCTGACCAAAAGCAACGTCCTGCTGCTCGGGTCTTCCGGTTCCGGGAAAACCCTACTGGCGCAGGTTTTGGCAAAAACACTCAATGTGCCGTTCGCCATTGCCGATGCAACAACCCTGACCGAAGCAGGATATGTCGGCGAAGACGTTGAAAATATTCTTCTGCGGCTGATTCAGGCGGCCGATGGTGACATCGCTGCGGCGGAGCGGGGCATTATTTATGTGGACGAGATTGACAAAATCTCCCGCCGTTCGGAAAACCCGTCTATCACCCGGGACGTTTCCGGAGAGGGCGTACAGCAGGCATTACTGAAAATTCTGGAAGGAACGGTTTCCAACGTACCGCCGCAGGGCGGAAGAAAACACCCGAATCAGGAATTTATCCAGATCAACACCGAAAATATTCTGTTTATCTGCGGCGGCGCTTTTGCCGGAATTGAAAACACCATTCAAAAGCGGATGTCCGGAAATTCAATCGGTTTCGGCGGCGATATCAAAGGAAAAAAAGAAGCGCAGAACGACAATATTCTCAAAAACTGCCGGGCGCATGATCTGGTCAAATACGGCCTGATCCCGGAACTGGTCGGACGTCTGCCGGTTTTGGTTCCGATCGACCGCCTTGACAAAAAAAGTCTGATCCGAATCCTGACCGAACCGAAGAACTCGATCATCAAGCAGTATCAGAAAATGTTCCGGATGGATGGCGTGGAACTGGTTTTCCGCAAAGAAGCGCTGGAAGCTATTGCTGACGAAGCGATCGAACGGGATACCGGCGCACGCGGTCTGCGCGCAATTATTGAAAACATCATCACCCCGACGATGTTCCGGATTCCCTCGGATAAAAGCATTACCAAAGTGGTGATTACCGCCGCCTGTGTGACAAAGGGAAAAGAGCCGACGGTATACCGGGAAGAACAAGCCGGTTGAAAGCGACGGAAGTTACTATAAAAAACGGAGAGATTTATCATGAAATTAGAAAAACTGGTGGGAGACCGATTTAAAGAAAGGCCGTCGGACTGTCTTGTTGAAAGCCACACCTTTATGGTTCGCGGCGGTTATTTGAAATCTGTGGCAAACGGGATTTTTTCTTCCTATATGCCGCTGAAACGGATTACGCGAAAAATAGAACAGATTCTGCGCGAAGAAATGGACGCGGTTGACGGGCAGGAAGTACAGTTCCCAGTTGTTATGCCGGCGTCGCTCTGGCAGGAATCGGGCCGTTATGAAAGCATCGGCAAGGAAATGGCCCGCTTCAACGACCGGAGCGGGAGCCCCCTGGTTCTCGGCATGACGCACGAAGAAGCCGCCGTTCAGCTGGTACGGGATTACGGCCAG
This sequence comes from uncultured Clostridia bacterium, assembly GCA_948443805.1. Lineage (GTDB taxonomy): Bacteria > Bacillota > Clostridia > Oscillospirales > UBA644 > CAOJUB01. The sequence goes on from CAOJUB010000002.1 coordinate 126,284, forward strand.
ACCTACAGCAAATATCCGTTTATGATCTATCAGATACAGACCAAATTCCGCGATGAAGCAAGGCCGAGAGCCGGTCTGATCCGGGTGCGCGAATTTACCATGAAAGACGCTTATTCCTTCCATACCAGTCAGGAAGATTTAGAAAAATATTACGAAAAATGTCATAAAGCATATGAAAGAATTTATGCAAGAGCCGGTCTGCCCGAGGTTGTTTCGGTCGCCTCCGATTCCGGCATGATGGGCGGAAGCGTTTCGCACGAATTCATGCTGCTGACCCCGATCGGGGAAGATTCTATTGTTCTCTGCGAAGAATGTGATTACCGGGCCAATATGGAAGCTGCGGAATGTATTCTTCAAAACCAGAGAGACGAGATTTCCGAAGCGCTGACAATGGTACATACCCCGGATATCCATACCATAGAAGATGTCTGTGCGTTCCTTCACTGCGAAACGAAGACCTCCTGCAAAGCCGTGGTTTATCAGCGAAATTCGGACGACAGCTATGTGGTTTTATTCATCCGCGGCGATCTGGAAGTCAATGAAACCAAGCTGACCAATTATCTGGGAGGCGACGTCCATCCGGCTGTGATTACCGAAGACTGTGGTCTGCAAGCCGGCTACATCGGACCGGTAGGACTGGAAAACAAAAACCTCACGGTATTGTTCGACTGTTCGCTGGAAGGCCTGAACAACCTTTCCTGCGGCGCAAACAAAGAAGAATATCATTACACCGGACTGGATATGACCCGCGATGTTGCCCATGCAGAATACCACGACTTTGCCAAAATCCAGCAGGGCGGAATCTGCCCGCACTGCGGAAAACCGGCAATCACCATTTCCCGGGGAATTGAAGTCGGCAATATCTTCCAGCTGGGAACCAAATATACCAAAACCATGGGCATGACATACGATGATCAGAACGGCGAAACAAAATATCCGATTATGGGATGCTACGGCATCGGCGTCGGCAGACTTGCCGCGGCGATCTGCGAAGCCCACCATGACGAACATGGCCCGATATGGCCTTTGGCGGTGGCGCCCTGGCAGGTTCACCTCTGTGCAGTGCGCGCCGATGACGCGGACGTAAAAGCCTATGCGGATAAACTGTATGAAGAACTGCAGAACAAAGGCCTTGAAGTAATTTATGACGACCGGAAAGTCAGCGCCGGGGTCATGTTCTCCGATGCGGATCTGCTCGGTGTACCGTACCGGGTGATTGTCAGCCCCCGCAACTGCAAACAGGGTCAGGTAGAAATCGTTTCGAGAGATAAGGCGTTTTCTGAAACTGCTTCCATGGATACCGCCGCAGAAGAAATTGCAAAAATTCTTGCCGCGGCAACAGAAGAAGCCCGCCAGATACTGAAATAAAAAAAGAGCCGGAATCTTCCGGCTCTTTTTTTATTTCTTATCCTTATTCTGCCTTCACCTTGGCAAAAGCCCACTTTTCGCCCTTTCGCAGACGCACAATTCCGCCTGAGACCTGGGAAATCTCATCATATGCGGTCTTCAGCGCCAACATTCCGTCCGCCGCAACAATGCCCCACCGGTCGCCCGAACAAACCGCCGCATACCCTTCCGAAAAATCATTCGCCGCAGTATAGGAAAACGGAACAACCGTTTCACCGGACGGATTGATAAATCCCCATTTTACGCCGACACCCTCCTGATCAGAAGCCACCCGCGCAAGCCCGCAGGAGAAATCATAGGCATGCAGATATTTTTCCTCAATCACGCAGGTTCCCGAACGGTCGATATATCCGGCATAGCGTTCGGTCATAACAATGGCAAGCCCCTCGCTGAACTGACCGGCATAACGCCACTTCGGTTCCAGACAAAAAGCGCCGGAAGGATCGATATATCCCCATTTCATCGAGCTGTCCATAGCGGGCGCGCACCCTTCGGTAAAATATGCCGCGTCAGGAAGAGAAAGTGGAATAACCAATTCTCCCTGCTCATTGATAAAACCGCTCAGATAGCTGTCAAAAACTTCAATGAGCCCCTCGCTCATTTTCCGGCCTTCCACCCACTGGAAATCACTGACGACTTCCCCGCGCCGGTTGATAAAACCGTATTTCGAATCATTTTTAACATAGGCGATATCGCCGTTAAAGTTCCCGGCGTCTTTATACTGCGGTTCAATGACCGTTGTTCCCGACCGGTCGATATACCCGAAAAGATTCCCTTTTTTCACAACGGCCATTCCCGAAGAAAAGAACCATGTCAGTTCAAAAGCCGGCTCAATCGCCCAGCTGCCGTCCGGGTTGATATAACCCCAAAGGCCGTTTTCTTTTACGGCGGCCACGCCTTCTTTAAAAGGCCAGGCGTCTTCAAAACGAAAATCCACCGTCTGCTCCCCGTCCGCATTGATATAGCCCCAGCGTCCGTCCTTCTTTACGGCGGCAAAGCCTTCGGAAAAATCCTTGGCGTTTTCATAATCGCCCCCGATTTTTATAAACCGATCTCCGGTAACAGAAACCGAACAGCCGCAAAACAGCGGGCAGAGCAAACAAAAAAACAGCAAGAAAGCGGTAATTTTTTTCATCTGTAATTTCCTCCAAACTCAAAAAGAAAACCAAGGAAACCGCCGAAGAATAACTTCCGGCCGGCAGAGAGTTTTTCCTGTCTGAATCCGCCTTGAAAACCGGTTTTCTTCGATTCCTGTTCTTTATCATACCACAGAACGTCTGTTTTTTCAAGTCGAAAGTGTAATGTTTTTGTAAAGATTAGCCGAACCCTTGACTTTTCTGCCGGCCGTATGGTAAAATAAAGAACAGTAAACTGTTCTTCGTGCAAAATTCATGGTAACATAAAGAACACAGACCTTTTCGGTTCGTTTTCCCGGCTCATCATCACAAAGAAAGGACGTATCCCATGTTCGATTCCTCCCGTACCGAGCAGATACTCGGAAAAGAAGCCGTTCAAAAACTCAAGACAAAAAAAATCATTCTTTTCGGCCTCGGCGGCGTTGGCGGCCAGGCGGCGGAAGCGCTTTGCCGGTCCGGCATCGGCAGCATGACGCTGGTTGACGGAGACGTGGTATCGGAAAGTAATTTAAACCGCCAAATCGCGGCGCTTCATTCCACCCTCGGGAAGAAAAAAGCAGACGTCCTCAAAGACCGGTTCCACGATATCAATCCCGATGCGGAATTTGTTTCGCTGCCCCTGTTTTACGATGAAAAAACAGCCGATCTTGATCTTTCGGCTTTCGACTATGTCATCGACGCGATCGATACCGTATCCTCGAAACTCCTGCTGATAGAAAAGGCAAAAAAAGCCGGCGTTCCGATAATCTCCTGCATGGGAGCCGGCAACAAAAGAAACCCGGCGCTGTTCCGCGTAATGGATATCTATCAGACCACCGTCTGCCCGCTGGCAAGAGTGATGCGCCGGGAATTGCGGGCACGGGGAATTGATACGCTGAAGGTTGTCTTTTCCGAAGAAGAACCAAGCAAGATTCCGGGCGGAAGGAATGAAAAAGGAAAAGCCACGCCGGGAAGTCTGCCTTATGTGCCGCCGGCGGCAGGCCTTGTTTTAGCAGCGGCGGTAATCGAAGACCTGCTATGATAAAAACCGGAAAAAGCGGGAACAATAAAACTATTCCGACCGACCCAAAAAGGCCGGCTTCCATTATAAATTATGAAAAAGACCACGAAGGAGACATATCATGCAATTGACAGAAGGAACCAAACTTTGCGGATTTACCGTAAAAAGAGCCAGAAAAGTGGAAGAACTCAACGCCGATTTTTATGAAATGACGCACGACAAGACCGGCAGCGAACTTTGCTGGGTTGACAACAAGGAAGAAAACAAACTCTTTTCGGTAACCTTTAAAACCCTGCCGGAAAACGACACCGGCGTTTTTCATATTCTGGAACATTCGGGTTTTTGCGGCTCTGAAAAATATCCGGGAAAAGAAACCGTTGTCGATTTTCAGAAAAGTTCGATGAACACCTTTCTGAACGCCATGACCTACCCGGATAAAACCGTTTATCCGGTATCCAGCCGCAACGCCCACGATTTTCTGAACCTGACCGCCGTTTATCTTGACGCCGTTTTTGCACCCCGGCTGACTGAAGACCCGAACGTCTTTTATCAGGAAGGAATTCATACCGAAGAAGAAAACGGCATTTCTTCTTATAAAGGCGTTGTTTTTAATGAAATGAAAGGCGCGATGTCGGATATCGATTCCCGCATCGAACAGGGAATCAGTCAGCTTCTGTTCCCCGATACCTGTTACCGGTTCAATTCCGGCGGCGACCCTGCGGCAATCCCCGACCTGACTTATGAAGCCTATAAAAAAACCTATGAAACATTTTATACTCCGCAAAACGCACGGTTTTTCCTGGACGGAGACGTTCCGCTTCAGGAAACGCTGACCATGATTGATTCCTATCTGCAGCAATATGACGGCGGAGAAGAAAACCGCCAATCCGCCGAATTTTTGGAACTTCCCCTGCAAAAACCGGTTACTCAAGAAGGAATACTGACCTACGAGATTCCGGAAAACGAAGACGAAACGAAAAAAGCGGCGTTCGTTTTCGGGAAAATTATCGGCACATGGCAAGAACGAGAAAAAATACTCGCGGCAAAAATTCTCTGCGATATGCTGGCGGATACCAACGAATCCCCCCTCAAACGGGCCATTTTGTCCTCGGGTCTGGCCGAAGATATGGAAATGACGGTGGCAAGCGGCGTTGCGCAGCCGTATCTGCTGATTATTGCCCGGAATATCAAAGACGGCGACAGTCAAAAAATCAGAGAGCTTATCACCCGAACCGCCGAAGAACTGACCGAAAAAGGATTCGGGAAAGAAATTGCAGAAGCCTCGATCAACCGGTTTGCCTTCCGGGTCAAGCAAACGCCGGAACCGCAGGGACTGTACCGATCGGTTGCCGCACAAAACAGCTGGCTGTACGGCGGTGATCCGCTGCAATATTTACTTTACGATGAAGCAATTAAAACATTGCGGGAAATGGCGGCTGACAAAGGTTTTGAAAGATTGCTCAAAGAACTGCTTCTGGAACCAGACGGCGTTTCCCTTCTGCACATGCTGCCTTCCAAAACTCTGGGCAAAGAAGAACGCGCCGCAGAAGCCGCGCGCCTGAAACAAGAAACCAAAAAGCGATCCGCAAAGCAACGGGAAGAATTGCAGGAACAAAACAAAAAACTGACCGCCTGGCAGCAAACGCCCGATTCACCGGAAGCATCGGCAACCATTCCCATGCTCTCGCTGGAGGAAGTCAGTCCAGACTGCTCTCTGACAAAAACCATTGTCAAATCGGAAAACGGCGTTACGGTTCTGAGCCATCCGGTAGCAACGCACGGAATCGTTTATCTGACAATGTATTTCTCGTTAACCAACTATTCCCTGCCGGAATTAACCCAACTGACCCTGCTTTCCGAATTTTTCGGAGAACTTCCCACTGCAAGCTATTCGGCGGCAGAATTGCAGAAACAAATCAAATCGACCATCGGCAGCCTTTCTTTCCGGTTGGGAAGCGCCGCAAAAAACAAGCAAACCGAAACCTGCAAACCGTATTTTCAGGTGCGGGCAGGCTTGCTGAAAGAAAAACTTGCCGAAGCAAAAACCCTGCTGTACGAAATTCTTACGCAAACAAAATTTGACGATTCCGACAAGATTCGGGAAATCGTATTACAGGTTGACGATGCGTCCCGTCAGGCAGCGATCGGAAATGGTCACGCGCTGGCTGTTTCGGCCGTCCGCGCCCATTACACGGCAAACGCCGCCGTTCATGAAGCAACTGAAGGGTATACCTTCCTGAAATTCCAGCACGATCTGGCAAAGAACTTTGAAACCATGGCGGAAGATTTTCTCTCTCTTCTCCGCCGGGCAACAAAAGAATTTTTCTGCCGCGCGCATCTGACTGTCAGCGTCACCGGTCCGGAAGAAACAGAGATATCAGACCTTGTATCGGCATTTCCTCAGGGAGAACCAGCGCCGGAAAACGCCCGGTATCAAACCGGTCTTCCGGAAAGAATGGGAATCCGGATCCCGGCACAGACAGCCTTCGCCGTAAAAGGATATCATTTATCGCGATGCCAGACTGACGTTTCGGGCAGCCTGCGGGTCGCCGCCAATATTCTGACACTCGGTTTTCTCTGGAATCAAATCCGTGTGCAGGGAGGCGCCTACGGCGCTGGTTTCCCGGTCAGCCGCGATGGAAGCGTTCTCTGCTATTCCTACCGTGACCCCTCCCCGGAAAAATCACTGAAGATCTATGACCAGACCGCGGAGTTTATCCGGGAAATCTGCCAAAGCGACGAAAATCTGGATAAATTTATTATTTCCGCCGTAGCGGCAACCGAACCGCTGATCAGTCCGGAAGAAGAAGGATTGGTTGCGGATGAACGCTGGCTTTCCGGCGTTACCGAAGAAGATATGAAAACCCTGCGTCAGCAAATTCTCTCGGCTGACCGCGAACAGCTGAACGCCTGGTGCAAAGCCCTTGAAACAATGGCGCAAAACGGCGCGGTATGCGTTGTCGGCCACCAAGATGCGCTAAACCGCTGCGAAAATCTGGAAATTTTTGAATTATAGTCGAAAATCAAAAAAAGTTCCCGCTGTTACAATCAGCGGGAACTTTTTTTAAATATCGTTTCGAAGCAGGTCGTCCAGCGATTCCCGTCTGACCCCGACATAGTCCCTGCCGTTTTTATCGACAAGAACAATCGCAGGCCTCGGAATCCGGTTATAGTTGGACGCCATGGAATAGTTATAGGCGCCGGTTGCCAGAACCGCGATCAAATCGCCTTTTTCCGGCTTCGCCAAAGACACGTTTTCCTGAATCAGGTCCCCGCTCTCACAGCACCGCCCGGCAACGGTGCAGACATAGTCGGCAGGCTTGTCCGCCTTGGAAGCGTTGACCACCGTATACGGCGACTGATACAGCGCGTAACGGGGGTTGTCCGGCATACCGCCGTCGATGGAAACATAATTTTTAAACCCGGTAATTTCCTTTAATCCGCCCGCAGTATACAGCGTAATTCCCTGGTCGGCAACAATGCTCCGTCCCGGTTCCATGAGAATTTTCGGAAGAGAAATACCGAGCGCTGCACACCGTTCTTTCATCAGCGCCGCAATTCCCCGAAGATTTTCCCGATAATCGATCTGCGGTTCCGACTCTACATACCGGACACCCATTCCGCCGCCGAGATTCAATTCTTCTGCCTGGTAACCGCAAACCTCTTTGATATGCGCGATAAAATCAAGCATCAGCACTGCGGCATCGGTAAAAGGCTTATAATCGAAAATCTGCGAACCGATATGGCAGTGATAGCCCTTCAGTTCAATATTTTTGAGGGTCAGCACCCGCTTGATAAAAGCTTCTGCCTGACCGGTCTCAATCGCAACGCCGAACTTGGAATCGACCTTACCGGTAGAAATCGCCTGGTGAGTATGCGGGTCGATCCCCGGGGTGAGCCGAAGCAGAACTTTCTGCTGGACGCCCCTTTTTTCCGCCTCCCGGTTGATCTCTACAATTTCCCATTCATTATCGCAGATAAAATAACCGACGTTGCAGTCCATCGCATAACGGATATCAAAATCGGTTTTGTTGCTGCCGTGAAAATAGGCTTTTTCCATCGGAAACCCGGCCTTTACCGCAGTATGAATCTCACCGGAGGAAACAAGGTCGGTACCGATGCCCTCTTCGGCCACCATTTCATAAATTCTTTTAAAACAAAGAACCTTGCTGGCAAACAACGGCATGGAACCGTTCCCGAAATATTCTGCCATAGCATCCCGGTACAACCGGCACCGCTGCCGGATTCCTTCTTCGTCCAGCAAATAAAGAGGCGTCCCGTATTGCTCGGCAAGCTCCGCCGTATCCCGGCCGCAGAAGGCCAAACGGCCGTTATCCTGAACCGAAAGATTTTCGTGTAAAAACATAGATTATCCCCCTCTATTAATCAAAGAAATTTTTCCAGCCGGCCAACCGCTTCTTCCGTCGCCTCCCGGCTTCCGAAAGAGGTCAGGCGGAAATACCCCTCGCCGCATTCGCCGAAACCGGAACCCGGCGTTCCGACAACCTGAACATTTTCCAACAGAGAATCAAAAAACTCCCAGGAGTTCATTCCGTTCGGACATTTCAGCCAGATATAGGGTGAACAAATGCCTCCAGTAAACCAAATGCCCTTCCGGGTAAACAAATCAGCAAGAAGCGCGGCATTTCCCATATAATACGCAACCGAAGCCTCGGATTCTTTCTGCCCCTCCGGAGAAAGAGCCGCCTCGGCTGCCCGCTGAATCACATAGGGAACACCGTTGAATTTTGTTGCCTGCCGGCGCGCCCAGCGCTTGTTCAGAACAACACCGTCAACCGTCAGCGTATCGGGCATTATCGTCCAGGCGCATCTCGTTCCGGTAAACCCGGCGGTTTTCGAAAGGCTGCAAATTTCCACCGCACATTTTTCCGCACCCGGAATTTCATACACAGAATGGGGATAGTCCCCCTTGATATACGCCTCGTAAGCGGAATCGAAAATAATGACAGAACCGGTTTTCAGCGCAAAATTCACCCATGCGGTAAGCTGTTCTCTGTTATACACCGCCCCAGTCGGATTGTTCGGCGAGCACAGATAAATCAGATAGGAATCTTCTTTCAGCCCCGAAGGCATCGGAAGAAATCCGTCCTCAGAGGAAGCCTTTAAAAATGAAACCCGGCGGCCGCTCATAAGATTACTGTCAAGATATACCGGATAAACAGGATCAGGAATCAAAACCGTATTGTCCCCGAAAATATCAACAATATTCCCGACATCGCTTTTCGCCCCATCGCTGACAAAGACCTCATTCAAAGAAAGGGTAACGCCGAATTTTTTATAATAATCGGCAACCGCTTGACGGATAAAATCATATCCGTATTCAGGCGCATAACCGCGGAAGGTTTCTTTTTTCCCCATTTCGGCAACCGCTTTTTCCATGGCGGAAATCACCGTTGGCGTCAGCGGCAGCGTAACGTCGCCGATGCCGAGCCGGATGATTTTGGCCTCCGGATGTTTTTCGGTATAGGCGGCCACTCTTTTCGCGATATCGGAAAAAAGATAGCTTTCTTTCACATTTTTATAGTGATCATTCAGCTTCAGGCTCATAATCGTAAACTCCCTCGTAAATTTTCTTGGCTTTTCCGGTCATCAGAACCGTACGGTCGGAACAACAGCGGATTTTCAGTTCCCCGCCGATCAGCCGGACGGTAATGTCGGTATCGGCCGGACAAAGCCCGTTGACAACGGCTGCCGATACGGTTGCGCACGCGCCGGTTCCGCAGGCATAAGTCTCGCCGCTGCCGCGCTCCCAAACGCGCATTTCCAGCGTGGTTTGATCGATCACGCGGACAAACTCGGTATTGACCCGTTCCGGAAAAATCGGGAGATTCTCAAAATCCGGGCCGATTTTTTCCAGTTCCAGCATACCGACCTCCGGCAAAAAACAAACGGCGTGCGGATTGCCCATGGAAACAGCTGTCAGCCGATATTCCCGACCGCCCACCATGACCGGAGAATCAATCATTTCCCGGTCGGACAACACCGGAAGCGCCGCGGGAGTCAGGTCATATTTTCCCATATCCACCTTCACCGAAGAAACCGTTCCGTTTTCGGTAAAAAGCGTAAGTTTTTTAATTCCGCTCAGCGTTTCGATTGTAAGTTCCGTTTTCTCGGTCATCCGGTTGTCATACAAATATTTTCCAACGCAGCGGATCGCATTGCCGCACATTTTCCCCTCGCTGCCGTCGGCATTGAACATCCGCATTTTCGCATCGGCGACCCCGGACGGACAAATTAATACCAATCCGTCGGAACCGACCGAAAAATGCCGGGGAGACATCGCCACAGCCAGAGCCGCCGGGTTCTCCGGTTCTCCGTGGAAGCAGTTCAGATAAATATAATCGTTGCCGATTCCCTGCATTTTGGTAAAACTGATTTTCATTCTTTTTTTCATTTCCTTTCTTTTCCCGCCGGTCTCAGCCGGAAACCAAGTCCTTCATCGTATACAGCCCCGGTTTTTTTCCGCAGAGAAACCCGGCGGCCTCCACCGCCCCTTCGGCAAAAAGCCGACGGCTCTGCGCTTCGTGTTTCAGCGTGATTACCTGAGAATCGGTGGCAAGAATCACTTCATGCTCGCCAACAATATTCCCCAGACGAAGCGAATGAATTCCGATTTCTTTTTCCGGACGCCGGCCGTTGTCATGCCGCCCGACAAGCAGCTGATGATCGACCCGTTCCTGACGGATCTCTTCGGCAATCAAAAGCGCCGTTCCGCTGGGCACGTCCAGCTTTCGGTTATGGTGTTTTTCCACAATTTCAATATTGGCGTCCGGCATTGTCTTTGCCGCCGTTCTTGCCAGCGAAGCCAGCAGCGCGATCCCCAAAGACATGTTCGCGGAATGAAAAACCGGAATTTTTTCGGAAGCTTCCCGGATTTTTGCCAATTCGGTTTCGGTATGACCGGTTGTTGCAATCACGACCGGAAGATTTCTGGCGATACAATAATCCAATAACTCCTCCGTGGCCAAATAATGAGAAAAATCAATCACACAATCGGCTTCTCCGCTATAATCGGCGAGTTTTTCAAAAACCGGATAACGTTCGGCTCCCTCCGGATGAATATCCACGCCTGCGATCATTTCCGCCCCCCGGAATCCTTCCGAAAGAAACCGGGCAACCTCGCAGCCCATCCGGCCCTTTACGCCGTTTACGATTATTTTCATAACACTTCCATCCTTTCAGGCCGTTACAGGCGAATGCCGGCGTTCTTCATTTCCTCAAGCAAAACGTGATAATGCGCTTCTTCCATCGGTGTCAGCGGCAGACGAAGACGGTTCTCGCAATATCCCATCGCCGCCATCGCCGCTTTGACGGGAATGGGGTTCACTTCACTGAAAAGCGCACGAATCAGCGGCATATACGCAAGCTGCATCTGAGCGCTCTGCTCGGTTTTGCCTTCAAAGAACAAATGGCACATCTGACTGGTTTCGGCAGGCAAAAGATTGGAAAGCACCGAAATAACGCCCTTGCCTCCCAGCGAAAGCAACGGAACAACCTGATCGTCATTGCCGGAATAAACATCCAGTTTATCGCCGACAAGCGCAATTGTTTCCGCGATCTTAGAAAAATTGCCGTTCGCTTCTTTGATCGCAGCAATCATGGGATGTTCCGAAAGAGCCAGATAGGTGGAAGGCTCGATATTCACACCGGTTCTCGACGGTACGTTATACAGAATAACCGGCTTTTTGCTTGCATCGGCAATCGCGCCGTACATTTTCACCAGCCCGTTCTGCGTCGCCTTGTTATAATAAGGCGTAACCACCAGAACCGCATCGGCGCCGGCTTCGGAAGAAAACTGCGTCAGCTCAATCGCATAGCCGGTGTCGTTCGAACCGGTTCCCGCGATAATCGGCACTCTTCCGGCCGCAGTTTTAACCGCAAAGGAAATAGCCTCCCGGTGTTCCGCATCGGTCAGAGTAGAACTTTCCCCGGTCGTTCCGCAGATAACCAAACCGTCGATTCCGGAAGCGATCTGCCATTCAATCAGCGCGCCGAACTTTCCGTAATCAATTCCGTCGGGCGTCAAAGGGGTGATCAAAGCGGTTGCCGCGCCTTGAAAAATCGTTTGTTTTTTCATCCATAACATCCTTTCTGTTTCGGAGATTTTTTTTCATAAAAAATAGCCGGCAGAACCGGCTATCTAACTACAATCAAAAAACAGTTTTATTTCTTGATGATAATTAAGATAGCTCTCTGCTGTTAAGCGGCAGTAAAACGGATCTTATTCCGGTCTACCAGATGCGGCCTTTCGCCTCGGCCGTCTTCGGCACCCATACCTTTCCGTTCCGGCAAAGCCCTGCGAAGGCCTGCAACCGGAAGTTACTCATTATGAAAGTGCGCCTCTATCCTTAATTAAGGCTATTTGATTATTATCATAATATCACATTCGCCCGCAGATGTCAACTGTCGTCACATTTTTTTCGATAAATCTTTTTCCGGTAAAAGGCAGGAACACGCCGCCCCCTGCCGGCATAGGATGATACTGACGGCGCTGTCCGTTGCTCTCCCCGGCAGAAAATGAAAAAAGCGAATGTTAAAACGGCTGTACGGACGCAGTTTCTGCATTTTTATGAGGAGAGGTCAAACAAAAACACTCCATTCTATATCTCCAATAACAATGCCGGCCGATAAACGGCCGGCTTTTTTAATCCGAAAGAACAACTTTCTATTCTTTTCTCTTAAAAACTTCAGATGAAAAAACATGAAGCGTAAAAAGTGTCTTTCTCTTGATTTTTATTTCTTTTTTTGACATACCGGACAGTACGCCATAATCCCGCCGACAGAAATTTTTTCTAAGGGATTTCCGCAGTTCGGACAGGGTTTTCCGATATCTTTCCGTTCTATTACCGATGTACATCCGCCTTTGGCGCCGTAAAAATCGGATTCCGAACTCCGGCCGCCCTCTTTACATGCCTCGCTGAGCAAATGATACATGGATGCTGTGAAGCATGAAGATTGGGAAAATCGAAAACAGGCGAACGCGGAAAAGCAGTTTCAGCCGTTGGCCGAATCCCAGGAGAAATTTATTGATTTTGTAAAAAAGGTCTCCGCTGAAGATCCGCTTGCTGCAAAAACTTTTTTAGCAAAATATGTAGCGGGGGTTATGAGTTCCTGCGCCGGCGCCATTTTATTGAAAGCCTGCGTTCATCCGTCTAAAAAAAATTACTGTTTTAACCGAAGAAGAGCTGGGCAGAATTTATCATAGACCACAATTTCATCGTATAAGAAATCGCCGTACCGTCGGTAAAAGTAAAATGAATCGAATGATTGTCTGCTATTTTGGAGCTATCCGGATGATACAGAATTTTACCGCCGCATTGACAGATCAAAATTCCGTATCCGTTGTCAAGACGGATATATAATTCCGGTGCAAAGAAATCAATCTCGGTGACTTTTCCGCCGGAAAGCAACTGATAATTTTCGGCGTCATGGCTGCTCATGAATAAATTGCTGTTTGTCTTATGCAATTCTCCGTTTTGAATCGTCTTTCCCACAATACTCTGTTTCATCTGCTGTGCAATTGTGTACATTTCAGGATACTCTAACATAATAATTTCCTTTCCGCCGCTATACGGCTATGCAAATTTTATGTTTTCCGAATATCAGAAACCGTTTTCCTAAAACTTTTCACAAACAAAGAGAACGCCTGGATTCTTTTCTTATTTTCTTTATTAAACCAAAAACGAAATCAAGTCTTCGTATGGGAACAAACAATCAACCGAGCGTCAGCTCACCGAAAAATTCGGGCCGATGAAAATCCGGAGACGGAACGTCAATATAATTCCAGGTAGCAAAATGAGGGAAGACGGTGTCGTCGCCGCATTTCTGGAAATTTCCGGCGAATTTTTCAGCGAATTTTCCCAGATGCCGCTCTACAAACGCAAAAGGAATAAACAATTTTGCCTGCCAGCCGGTTTTTGTCCGCTCAATCTCGATATCGAACTCTTTCAGGTCGCCCTCCGGCGCGCATTTATCGGAACGGTCTTTCCGCAGACCGACAAGCAGCCCGCCTCCGGCGGAAAGTTCAAAATTAAAATATCGATCGAATCGGGAAGGGTCGGGGTTAAAGAAAAATTCCACACAGCTGTCGCGGTAAGCAGGGTCGCCGTATGCCGTAAAGCGGGAAAGTATATCCTGCGGTTTTTCATCCGTTTCAAATTTCAGCGAAATACCGGTCTCGGAATACACGCCGCGGACGGTCGTTGCCGGATAACCTTCCCGGCCGTTCATATTGTAGCAATCCAACGCCGCCGGTACAACCGAATCCCAGACAGGATCGGCAAGAGAAGGCGCCGAACCGTCGATTTTCCGAAAAATATATTGTTTCATGATGTCCTTCCTTTCTTCTAATCAGGCAGCCGTTTCAAAAAAAACAGAACCGTCTGCCCGTTATATAGAAAACGGGGACGGAGCAAACCGTCCTCGTTTTTCATTCTTGTTCTGAAACCGAAGACTATTTGGCGTATTCCACCGCTTTACTTTCACGGATAACATGGACCTTGATCTGTCCGGGATATTCCAGCTCATCTTCAATTTTTTTCGCGATATCTCTTGCCAGGATCACCATATCGTCATCGGCAATTTCTTCCGGTTTTACCAGAACCCGGATTTCACGTCCCGCCTGAATCGCATAGGTTTTTTCAACGCCGCCGAAACTGTGCGCCAGTTCTTCCAGGCGTTCCAGACGTTTTATGTAACTCTCAATATCCTCGCGCCGTGCACCGGGTCTTGCCGCAGAAATGGCGTCGGCAGCCTGAACGATACAGGCCAGCACCGTTTTAGCCTCCACATCGCCGTGGTGCGCTTCGATCGCATGGATGATTTTTTCGCTTTCCTTATATTTCCGGGCGATATCCACACCGATCGAAATATGCGATCCTTCCGTCTCCTGGTCAAGCGCCTTGCCGATATCATGCAACAGACCGGCTCTCTTGGCGGCGGTCACATCAATATGCAGTTCGCCGGCAAGCAACCCTGCGATATGCGAAACTTCTATTGAATGTTTCAGGACATTCTGTCCGTAAGAAGTGCGGTAATGCAGACGGCCGAGCAATTTCAGCATTTCCGGATGCACGCCGTGCACACCGGTTTCGAAAATCGCGCGTTCGCCCTCTTTTTTGATGACCTGATCCACTTCCCGTTTTGCTTTTTCCACCATATCGCTGATTCTCGTAGGGTGAATCCGTCCGTCCTGGATCAACCGTTCCAGGGCAATCCGGGCGATTTCGCGCCGGGCAATATTAAAACAGGACAGCGTAATGGTTTCGGGCGTATCGTCAATGATAACATCAACACCGGTCAGCTGCTCAATCATCCGGATATTTCTGCCTTCACGGCCGATAATCCGACCTTTCATCTCATCATTCGGCAGAGCCACAACAGAAACCGTCGTTTCGGAAATGTGATCGGCGGCACATTTCTGCACGGCAAGCGAAATAATTTCCTTCGCCATGGTATCGGCCTCTTCTTTGGTCCGGGTAGAAATCTCGCTGATCATCATCGCCTTTTCATGTTTCAGCTCATTTTCCAGATTGGAAAGGAGCATGGTCTTTGCCTGATCGGCGGAAAAACCGCTGATCTGTTCCAGAACTTCCTGCTGTGCAACCTTTACTCTTTCGGCTTCGGCAATCCGTTCTTCGGCGTCTTTCATTTTGCTTTCCAGAACCGTCTCCTTGCGGTCAAAAGACTCGCTGCGTTTATCCAGAGATTCTTCGCGCTGTAAAATCCGTTTTTCCAGACGCTGCACTTCATTTCTCCGTTCGCGCAGTTCTTTTTCCGCTTCGGTACGGTTTCTGTGAATTTCTTCTTTTGCTTCAAGCAATGCTTCTTTTTGTTTTGTTTCCGCGGTTTTAATCGCGTCGTTTACTATATCTCGCGCCTTCGCTTCCGCCGAGCCTATGACCTTCTCGGACACATTTTTGCGGTAAAGAAACCCGCAAAAGAATCCGGCGGCCAATCCGACAACAGGAAGGAGGATCATCAGGACTATTTGGAATGCTGACATAGAAACACCTCCATCATCTATAATAAAAAGTGTTGTCTCACAAACAATAAGCAACACTCTACTCCTATATTTTATACTATTTTTGTCTATTTGTCAAGAAAAACCGAAGAATCATACCGCCTAGAAAAAGCCCTTTTTAGACGGAAAGTTTCGCTTTTTCATAAAAATTCAGAAAAAGTTAATAAAATCACGGAAAGAAAACCCGTCCGTTTCCCGGCAGAAACAAACGGAAAAGAAGAACCGGATTTCCAGAAAAAACAGAAATCAAAATAAAAAAACACCGAAAAAACAGGGATAAAAAGAAAAAAATATTAACTTTCGAAGCCGTTTTCTCTTCTGAAATAAGGAAAATGTTCATAAAATGACATAGATTCCCCCTTGCATTTTTTGAAAATAGCGTGTATAATGTATTTTGTAGTAATTCGCAATTTTCCCGTTTTCTGGCAAAGGGGAAAAGCAATAAGGAAAGGGAGGGGTTTCTGTGCTGAAACTCGAAAAGAAAAGAGGAACCATCACCGTAGACGACGAAGTGATCCAAAACATCGTCTCGAGCACGGCGGGCAACTGTTTCGGAATAGCCGGAATGGAAGCGAAAAACGCAACCGAACAATTCTGGGATCTTTTCAGAAAAGACAACGGCGACAAAGGAATCAAAATTTCCTGCGAAAACAATCAGATATATATTGACCTGCATATTATGGTATCCTACGGGATCAACATTCCCGCGATCACGGACAGCATCGTTCATAAAATTTCCTATAATGTGGAAGACGCAACCGGTTTTCCTGTCAAAAAAGTCAACGTTTTCGTGGACAGAGTCAATACCAAATAAAGGGGTGTCAAAACCAAGATGATAAACGGAAATCTATACAGGGACATGGTGATCTCGGCCGCGAACTGCATCGAAAACGAAAAAGAAGAGATCAACGGGCTGAATATCTTTCCCGTCCCCGATGGAGACACGGGAACCAATATGAGCCTGACCATGCAGGCCGGGAAAAAAGAAATGATGACCTTTAACGGTACGCTTGGCGAATGTTCCGCAAAGGTAGCGTCCGCGCTTTTACGGGGAGGCAGAGGAAACTCCGGCGTTATTTTATCACTGTTTTTCCGGGGATTTTCAAAAGAATTAGCCGGAAAAACAGAGGCTGATATCTGCGACCTTTCGGCGGCTTTTGCCGGCGGCGTCGCCGCCGCTTACAAAGCGGTAAGAAACCCGACCGAAGGAACGATTCTGACCGTTATGCGGATGATGTCCGAAAAAGCGGCAGAACTGGCGGCCGACGCAACCACGGAAACCGTTGAATTTTTCCGGGCAATGGAAACAGCGGGCGAAGAAGCGCTGGAACTGACGCCGGAACTCCTGCCGGTTCTGAAACAGGCGAATGTTGTAGATGCCGGCGGCAAGGGTTTTTTAACCATATTTAAAGGAATGCTTTCAGTGGTGGAAGGCAACGGGATTATCCCGGCGGAAAATAACGGTGCGGAAGAAACAAAAACGAAGGCCTCGGCCGACTTCGACTCGTTTGAAACAGGCGATATCAAATTTGGATACTGCACCGAATGTATCGTTGAAAAAGCCGAAGACTGCACGCAGAATAAAGTGGAAATTCTCTCCTCGTTCATCAACGGAATCGGAGACAGCGTCGTTTTTGTGGAAGACGATGAAATCGTGAAGTTTCACGTACACACCAACGATCCGGGCAAGGTTCTTTCCGCCTGCCTGAAATGCGGATCGCTGCAGATGGTCAAAGTGGAAAACATGAGGAATCAGCATTCCGAAATGGCGATCAAAGACGCAGTGAAAAAAGAAGAAAAAGCAGCGCCCGAGAAGACCTACGGCTTTGTTTCGGTCGTTGCAGGCAACGGTCTCTGCGATGTATTCAAAGACCTCGGCGCAGACAGCATTGTAAATGGCGGACAGACGATGAATCCCAGCACGGAAGATATCGTGCGCGCTGTCAACGCGACGCCCAGCGAAATCGTGTACGTACTGCCGAACAACAAAAATATTTATATGGCGGCAAAACAGGCCGAAGAACTGGTGGACGACAAAAAGGTCGTTGTGCTGAAAACCGTATCGGCGCCGCAGGGAATCTCCGCGATGATCGCGTTTGATCCCGATGCGGAAGAAGCCGACAATACGGCGGCGATGAAAGAAGCCATGAAAAACGTGGTAACAGCAAAAATGACCTTTGCCGCAAGAGATTCGGTCTTTGACGGAAAAGAGATTCGGGAAGGACAGATTCTCGGCCTAGTCGAAAACGACGTCCGGTATGTCGCGGATACGCGGGAAGACTGCATGAAAGAACTGTCGCAAAGTTTTTCCGGTGCAGAAGTCATCACCCTCTTTTACGGAGAAGACGCTGCGGAAGAAGAAGCGCAGGAAATGGCGGAAATCATCCGGCAGACCGTAGGCAGCGACAAAGAAATCATGGTTCTCCGCGGCGGACAGCCGGTATACTTCTACCTGATTTCGGCCGAATAATAGAAATAAACCATTGCGGAGCGGTAGCGTTCCGCAATCCCCTTTACTCCGCAAAAAAAACGCGGACAATAAAATCTGCGGGAGAAACGCCATGAAGAAAAAATACGCAAATGTCGGCGGGCAGGCCGTTATCGAAGGCATTATGATGAAATCGCCGAAAAAAACGGTGCTCGCCGTAAGAAAACCGGACGGAGAAATTGAAACAGAAGAAATCCGGTCTCTTTCTCTCCGGCAGAAATATAAATTTTTTGATCTTCCGATTATCCGGGGCTGCGTTGCCTTTGTGGAAAGCCTGATTACCGGCTACAAAACCATTTCCCGGTCGGCTTCGCTTGCCGGCCTGGAAGAGGAAACAAACGGAAACAAAGCGCTGGAAGGCCTGCTGATGGTTATTTCGGCCATTCTCGGCGTGGGAATCGCCGTCGGGCTGTTTATTATCCTTCCGGTTCTTGCCGTGAAAGGACTTTCCCTGCTGTTTGACCCGGGCGTATTCAAAACGCTGATTGAAGGCATCGTCAAAGTCATTCTCTTTCTGATTTATCTGTTCCTGATTTCCCGGATGAAGGATATCAAGAGAATCTTTGAATATCACGGCGCGGAACATAAAACCATTTTTTGCTTTGAAGCAGGCGAAGAACTTACCGTGGAAAATGTCCGAAAACAGTCGCGGCTGCATCCGCGGTGCGGAACATCTTTTCTGTTTCTTGTCATTCTGATCGGAATTCTCGTCGGCTCCTTCATTACCTGGAACAACGCCGGCCTCCGGATTCTGATGAAAATCCTGCTGATGCCGATCACGGCGGGAATCAGCTTTGAACTCATCCGCTTTGCAGGGAATCATGACAATGTATTCACAAGAATCATCAGCGCGCCGGGAAAAGCGTTGCAAAAACTGACGACCGCAGAACCGGACGAAAGCCAGATGGAAGTGGCTATTATCGCGTTAAAAGAATCACTGACAGATGAGGATGGAACAGAAAACCGCGAAACAGCCTATGAAAACTGAGATTTTCCGGGAAGGAAGTCTTTCGCAGGCGACCTATCAAAACGCAGCTGCGTTTATTCAGACGCATTCGAAATCCGACCCGGATTCGGTTCTTTTCCGGCTGTTGGCCGACTGTTCGGCGCAGTCCGGCGAAGAAATAAAAAAGAAACTGTTTTTCCTCCGCCATGGTTTTGCCGAACCGCTTTGCCTTTCTTCGGAAAACGCCGCGTTTCTTAACCGCGCGCTGCAAAAATTGGCCGGAGGAGAACCCGTTCAGTATATCCTTGGGAAAACCGATTTTTTCGGCCGCGAATTTTTAGTAAAAGAAAAGGTTCTCATCCCCCGGTTTGATACTGAAATTCTTGTGGAAGCGGCGCTTTCGCTTCTTCCGCCGAACGGCTGTTTTGCCGATCTGTGCTGTGGTTCCGGCTGTATCGGAATCACCCTTCTTGCCGAAAGACCCGATGTCTCCGGTTTTTTTGCCGACATCTCCCCCGCTGCGCTGGAACTCACAAAAGCAAATGCCGGCCGATTCTCGGTGACGAACCGGGCAGAAATCGAGCAGGTCGACATAAGGCTTGCTTCTCTCCCGAAAAAATTCGACCTAATTCTCTCCAACCCGCCCTATATTCCGTCCGAAGAACTTCCGTTGCTATCCGAAGAAGTCCGAAAAGAACCGGTTCTTGCGCTGGACGGAGGAACCGACGGGCTTGATTTTTACCGGGCGATTGTCTGCAATTACAAACAAAATCTTTCTCCCGGCGGAAAATTCGCTTTTGAATGCGGAGCCGGCCAAGCCAAGCAGGTCGCCGAGTTCCTTGACAAAAACGGATTCTCCTCTTTCCGGATATTTTCTGACGCCGGCGGCATTGAACGGGTTGTGACGGCAGAAAAGGTCTGAATACAATTCTGCCGCATATACTTTACCGATTACTTTTCCAAGAAAGGCACGGTTTTTGTTTATGAACGTAATTCTGCTGTTCGGCGGGCAGTCTTCCGAACATGAGATTTCCCGCATGTCCGCCCGCAATGTTCTTTCCCGGATATCCGGTCATACTATAGAAAAAATAGGCATTACCCGCTCCGGAGAATGGTTTTTTACCGAGGCTTCTCCGGAAGAAATTCTTGACGGAAGCTGGGAAAAACATTCCTCGAACACCCCTGCGGTGGCTGATCTTTCCCGAAAGATCTTTTTAAAAAAAGAAATCCCGGCGGCCTGCGACGTTGTTTTCCCGATTCTGCACGGCAAAAACGGAGAAGACGGAACCGTGCAGGGACTGCTGGAAATACTGGGTATACCATATGTCGGCTGCGGCGTTCTGGCCTCTGCCGTCTGCATGGATAAAATTACGGCGAATCAGGTTTTTACCGCCAATAAAATCGGTCATGTTGCCTGGCTCGGCTTTGACACAGGGGATTATGCAGAAAAAAAAGAGGAGCTTCTTTCCGCCATTGAAAAGCTGGGATTTCCGGTCTTTATCAAACCGTCGAACGCGGGGTCTTCCGTTGGAATCACCCGCTGCGACCAGAAAGAGCAGCTGGAACCGGCGATTCAGGAAGCTTTGCAGGTCGATGACCGGATTGTTGCAGAAAAAGGCCTGAAAAATTTTAAAGAAATTGAAGTTGCCGTGCTGGGAAATCACCATCCCATAGCCTCCCGGCCGGGAAGAATCCTGTCCGCAACCGAAGTTTATACCTACGAATCCAAATACCAGAATCAGGACTCCCGAACCCTGATCCCCGCCGATATCACGCCGCAAACAGCGGAAGAGATCCGGCAGACAGCCGTCAAAGCCTATCGCGCCTGCGGATGCACAGGGTTGTCCCGGGTGGATTTTTTCCTGACGGAAGACAACCGGATATACCTGAACGAAATCAACACCCTTCCGGGCTTTACCTCAATCAGCATGTTCCCCCGGCTTTTCGCCGATGCGGGAATTGACTATCCGGAACTGATTGACCGGCTGCTGCACGATGCCGTTGAGAGATAAAAACAGAAGAAGGAAATCGTCAGGCAAACAGAATCGGAGTACATAATGAAGAAAAAAACAATGCTCATAGAAGTGACCTCTTTTGCCGACGATGAAGAAATCCTGAAAATGATCTCGGTCGGTAAACTTTGCCGAAAAAAAGACGCCCTGCTGCTTGAATGGGAAGGCGAAGCCTTTGACGACATGCGCGACGCTACCTTTTTAAGCATCAAAGATTCACAGATTATCGTTGCTTACAGCGATCCGGGAAGTCCGGTTTTGGTTCTGGAAAAAGGGAAAAAATGTATTTCGTTTCACCCTTCGCCAATTCCTTTTCTTCCGCAGGAAACAGCCGGTTATTCCGTCAGTTACATCAAAAACGAACTGACTCTGTCGGGCGGCCGGTTGGTTTTTGAATATATCACCGATTATCATCGGAACAAATTCCGCAGAAAGGTGGATATTACCGTATCCGCATACGGAACATGAACCAAAACGACGATAAATTTTTCATGGAAAAAGCAATAAAAGAAGCAGAAAAAGCCGAAGCCAAAGGAGAAACGCCCGTCGGCGCGGTCATTGTCCGGGACGGACAGATCATCGCACGGGGGCATAATCTTCGGGAAACAAAAAAAAATGCGCTTCTTCACGCCGAAACAGCAGCAATCGGGAAAGCCTGCAAAAAACTCGGCGGCTGGCGGCTGATCGGCTGCACGCTGTATGTAACGTTAGAACCGTGCGCCATGTGCGCGGGCGCGATTATCAACGCGAGAATCGAACGGGTTGTATTCGGCGCGAAAGACAAGCGTTTCGGCGCGATGGGCAGTGTCTGCGACCTGACAAAAATGCCGTTTAATCACACCCCGGAAGTCGTTTCCTCCCTGATGGAAGAAGAATGCGCCGCAATTCTCCGGCGTTTTTTCCGGAACCTCAGAGAGGAAAAAAGAACAATCAGCGGGAAAGTCCCCGGAAAAAGGAGTTCTTAAAAAGTGCCTAAAAGCCAATTGATAGACCCTTCAAAAGTCAGAAAAAAAACAGAAATACCGTTCTGTCCGATCCTCTGCAACCAATACGAAAAAACCTTTGCAGAAGAACAGCGGCAGTATACCAAAGAGGAGCTGCTCGGTATTTATCGCGATATGGTCTATATCCGTCAGATTGAGACCATGCTACTGCATATCAAGGAAAACGGATGTCATCATACGACCCGCTATCACTATCCCGGCCCATCCCATCTCTGTATCGGCCAGGAAGCGGCGGTTGTCGGCCAGGCCTTCTGCCTTTCGCCGGAAGATATGATTTTCGGTTCGCATCGAAACCACGGAGACGTTCTGGCAAAAGGGCTTTCCGCGATCCGGAAAATTGATGAGCAAACGCTTTGCCGCATCATGGAAGAATTTGACGGAGGAAACCTTCTCCGGGTAATCGAAACACATTTTCCTGCCGACCAGATCCAAGAAACCGCCCGGCGTTTCCTTGCCTACGGACTGACTTCTGAAATTTTCGGGAAAGGCACCGGCTTCAATAAAGGGCTCGGCGGTAGCATGCATGTTTTTTTCCCGGCTTTCGGAAGTTATCCGAACAATGCAATCGTCGGCGGCTCGGCAACCATCGGCGCAGGCGCGGCGCTATATAAAAAAATCAACAAAAAAGACGGAATTGTCGCGGTAAATATCGGTGACGGCGCACTGGGCAGAGGCCCGGTATGGGAAGCGATGATCTTCTCCGCCATGGAACAGTATACCGCGCTCTGGGACGAAGAATTTCACGGAGGACTGCCGGTTCTGTTCACGGTATTCAACAATTTTTACGGAATGGGCGGACAAACTTCTGGAGAAACCATGCCGCCGCAGATCACCGTAAAAGCCGGAGCGGCTATCGGCGCGGAACAGATGCACGCCGAACAGGTTGACGGTTACAATCCGCTTGCCGTCATTGACGCGGTACAGAGAAAAAAAGAACAGATCATCCAAAAAAAGGGACCCGCTCTGCTGGACATCCTGACCTACCGAACCACCGGCCATTCGGCTTCCGACGCCGGCAGCTACCGAACCGAAGAAGAAATTGAACGCTGGCGGCAGGCCGACAGCATTGTTTCCTTCGGGAACAGGCTGAAAGAAAATCATATTGCCGGGGCGGCCGAACTGGAAGAAATTAACCGGCAAAGCGCGGAATTAGCCGACAAAGTCTGCGCGCTTGCCGCCGATGACAATATCTCCCCCCGGATTTTTACCGGCGCAGCGTCAAAAAAAATAGAAACTCTTTTATTTTCCAATGAAAAACACCGGGCTTTCGAAACCCGGCCGGAAACGCTGCTCCCATACAAAACAGATCCCAGAAGCAAACAGCTTGAAAAAAAACAAAGAAAAGCGGTTCAGGGCATTTCCCCGGAACATAGCGTTACGATCCGGGACGCACTTTTTGAAGCGATCCGCGATAAATACTACAGCGATCCGACCTTTATTTCCTATAGCGAAGAACTTCGCGACTGGGGAGGAACCAATGGGGTCTATGAAGGACTGACCGAAGCCATCCCCTATCACCGGCTTTTCAACAGCCCGATTTCCGAAAGCGCAATTGTCGGTTCCGCCGTCGGATATGCGATAAGCGGCGGTTCGGTCTGCGCGGAAATCATGTTCGGAGATTTTATCGGCTGCGCCGCCGATGAAATTTTCAACCAAATGGCAAAATGGCAGGAAATGAGCGGCGGTCTTCTGCGAATGCCGCTGGTATTACGGGTTTCTGTCGGGTTTAAATACGGTGCGCAGCATTCGCAGGACTGGACGGCGCTGACCGCCCATATTCCGGGGTTGAAAGTGGTGTTCCCGGCAACGCCTTACGATGCAAAAGGATTGATGAACAAAGCTCTTGCAGGAAATGATCCGGTTGTCTTTTTTGAAAGCCAGCGGCTTTACAGCCAGAACGAATATTTTGAAAAAACCGGCGTTCCCGAAGACTATTATGAGATTCCGTTCGGCGAACCGGCCGTCCGCAAAGAAGGAAACGATGTAACAATCCTCTCTCTGGGCAGCACGCTGTATGAAGCGCTCGATGCGGTAAACGAACTGGAAAAGCACGGCGTTTCCGCCGAACTGATCGACGCCAGAAGCCTTGTTCCGTTCAACTATGACGCCGTGATCCGTTCGGTGAAAAAAACCGGGAAAATCCTGCTGGTTTCCCATGCGGCCGAACGAAATTCCTTCTTAAAGGAAATGGCAGCCAATATCACCGAATTTGCGTTCGGTTCACTCCGCAAACCGCCGGTGGTCATCGGAACCCGAAACTGGGTGACACCGGGACATGAGCTGGAAGAGGAATTTTTTCCCAACGCTTCCTGGATTCTCGACGCGGTGCATGAACGGCTCTGTGAAATTCCGGGATATACCCCAACGCGGAATTTTACGCTGGAAGAAAAATACCGCCGATGCAAAGAAGGCGTTTAAAACCAAGAAGGTGATTTTTACAATCACCTTCTTTTTTTATACCTGTCAGGAAAGGCTTTCGAAGACCGCTTTGTCCACCTTCCAGATTCCCGTATACGGCCTCTCGGCAAAATACTTTCCGTTTTTCTGATAAACAAACAGCACGTTTTCACCGCCGGAAACAAGAGAAAAGGAAAGCCGGTAAACCACCTCTCCCGACGGCGTATCGTTAACCGATTCCCGGCCGGTATTTTCCGCTTTGGCAAGCCCGTCGATCAGATCGGCAATCACCTGCGGATCGGTCTGTTTGTTCACTTCGTCCCCCTGACGAATCTCAACCGACAAAACAGTTTCCTTTTCCGGGAGAACCAGCGCTTCCCCGCGGGGCAGAACAAAGCACGAACAAAACACGGCGGTCAAGCAAAATAAAAGAAGAAAACCAATCGGCGCCGCTTTGATGAAAAGATTCCGAAAACGCAATGAAAACACCCTTTCTTTTGTATTTCCCGGGGAAACAGCGTTCTGTTTCCCCGGATTTGATGGGAGATGGAAAAAATCATAAATTTTCGTTCTTCAGCGCATCAATAGGATTATCCTTGTTAATTTTGGCCATGGAAAACAGCATGGAGACAAAAACGACAAAGAAAACGCAGAAAACCGAAATGCCGATCGCGCGCCACGGAAGCGTAAAGTCAAGAGTGACGCCGAAATTGATCGACTGATTAATCAGCCAGGCAAAGAACAATGCAACCGGGAGTCCGTAAAGCAGCGCTTTGCAGCCATAAAGAATACACTCAAAATTCAGCATTTTCTTAAATCCCTTCCGGGTCATGCCAACAGTTTTCAGCATGGCGAATTCCCGGCGGCGGAGATTCAGATTGGTCGTGATCGTATTAAAGACATTGGCGACAGAGATCAGCGAAATCAAAATAATAAAACCGTAAGAAAAAACGCTGATGAAAGTCAACATACTCCGGTCCGACCGTTCCTGCGCATCGATATCATACAAAGAACCGGCCGGATAGTGATTTGCTTCCAGAATTTTTACCATATCCTCATAGGTTTTTTCCGAATCCGCAGCCTGAAAACACATGGTGGTTCCGGATGTTACCTTAGATTCTCCGAGAATTTCCTCTTTTGCGCTCATCGGAAAAATCAGAGCAAAAGCCGAAGAAGAAATATTCCCGTCATAAATGCAGAACGGTAATTCTTTACAGAAGACCATTTCCGAAAAGGTTCGGATCTCACCATCGTTGATTCTCTGTTTATTTATCAATTCATGGTCATCTTCCCAACTGGATTCATAATAGTCTCCGCCGATCACTGTTCCGTTTTCGTCTACCGCGGCCTGATCGAAAATCAAGGAATCCTCACGGGGATTCGGAATATAAACAGAAATCGGCGGCGGCGCCTTTTCATCCAGAACCGAATAGGTTGTAAATTTTTCCAGCGTATAGTTTTTCCGGGTAAACTGCCCGCAGACAACCGGTTTTGTTTTGCCTCCGGCCGTCAGAGAATCCCGGCTGATCTTATTTTTGGAAAGATACGCTTCGTACGCCTCGTCATCAAGGAAGAAAACCGGCGCCGAAAAAAACTGATACGGTTCGTCGAGCGGATTCTCCGCCAGGCTTTCATTCCCGTAATTTTTCTTTATATGCGCCCATTCCTCTTCTAACGCTTTGCGGTAATCCCCGGAAATTTCCGAGGTTTTCACCGCCGTATAGCTCAAATAGGAAAGAAAACTTGCCGAATCGGTAACGCCCTTCGCCTGTTTCAGAAGCGGATAAATCTCTTCTCCGGTCTCCTCCTCTTCCCCGCCGTAAGAATACAGCAGCGAATAATCGCGCGTAGAATAGCCGATTCCGATACTGGCAACCAACTCATCGCCGAAAGCCGACGCGGAAATAAACAATATAATGCTCAGGGCAAGAGAAAGAACAGTGGATCGGTATTTTTTCCGGTTCCGCTTAAAATGTTTTTTCGCCAGAAGGCCTTCCAGGCCGAAAAACCGATAGGTCAGCCTGGATGTTTTCACATCTTTGGCCCGGGTTTTAATATCCGACGACTGCCGGATGGCTTCGATTGCCGAAACTTTCTGCGCCCGGCGGGAAGGAATCCATGCAGAAATAAGCACGGTAAACAGAGCAATCACCACAGCAAGCGCCACCGAAATCCACGAAACCGACAATTTCAGCGTTACGGCGCCGAACGTTTCCCCCAGCATGGAAGCGAACGTATCTTTCATAAAATACAGCGTCACGCCGATCCCTGCGATCCCGGAAACGATCCCGACCGGAATCCCGATCAGACTCAGCCAGAACGCTTCGGAAAAAACCATTGACCGAAGCTGTTTTTTTGTCGCGCCCAAAGAAGAAAGAAGGCCGAACTGTTTGGTCCGTTCGCTGACGGAAATGGAAAACGCATTATAGATCAGGGAAACCGAACCGAGCATGATAATAGCGATAACGATCGCCATCAGGCTGTACAGAACCGCATAAAACGAACTGTAGCGGGAGCTGCCGAGATAGGTCAGATATTGGGAATTTGTCTCGGCGTTAACCAATTCATTCTGCCGGATAAAAGAATATACGTCATTGGCGTTCGGCAGACGAAAATATACGTCGTAAACATATGCATCCCTGGCGGTCTGTTCGATATAGGTAATTGCCGTATAGCCGGGATCGTTATATTTCTCCAGCGCGTAGGGAAATCTGCCGTAAAAACCGACGACGGTATATTCACGGGTATCCCTTACGGCAATGGTTTCTTCTCCGAACGCGCGATAAGAAAACTCACCGCAGGGCTCTCCGTCTTCGATCAAAATCCGTTCGCCGAGAGACAGCGTCAGGGTATCGCCCTCCTGAAGAACAATGCCGCCGTTGGCGTCCAGATGCCGGGGAATCAGTATCTCTCCCGGATTTTCAGGCAGCCGGCCGGAAGTCAGATGCACCGGTGTCAGATCAAAAAAGCCCTGATCTGCGCCGATTACTTTCAGATAAGGCTTATATTCATTCTGCGAACCTTCGATCTCTGCATAGCCAAGTTTCTGGCAAAGCCCCTTTTCCGAAATTTCCTGAAGGGAAAGAACCCGCCTGCTTTCTTCGGCGGAAATATTTTGGCTTCTTCCGTACCACCGGCCTTCTTCATATTCCGCGGATTCCGCCATAAGATTCCGCAGGCTTGACGCAAAGGTGGTCACCGCGCAGATCATCGCCGTGGATAAAATGATACCGATTATGGTAACGACGGTTCGGGTTTTGTTTTTTAACAGCCCTTTCAGCGTCACTTTATTCAAAATATTCATCAAACATCATCCTTTCGCATGAACCGGGGTCAGTGATTCCGTTCGTCCCGGACAATCCGCCCGTCTTCGATGGTTATGATCCGGTCGGCCTGCAATGCAATATTTTCATCATGCGTAATGACGATCAGCGTCTGCGCATATTTTTTGTTGGAAAGTTTCAGCAGTTCCATAATATCCTGGCTGTTTTTCGAATCAAGATTGCCGGTCGGCTCGTCGGCAAGCATAACCGCCGGCGCATTCATCAGCGCGCGGCCGATTGAAACCCGCTGCTGCTGTCCGCCTGAAAGCTGATTGGGCAGATGTTTTTCCCTGCCGGTCAGCTGCAAAGTTTCCAGCAATTCATGAAGCCGTTCTTCGTTGACCGCTTTTCCGTCCATCAAGACGGGCAGAGTAATGTTTTCCGTTACATTCAGAACCGGAATCAGGTTATAGAACTGATAAATCAAACCGACCTCCCGGCGGCGGAAAATCGCCAGATTTTCTTCATTTTTCTTATAAACATCCTGGCCGTTCATAAAAACTTTGCCCGAAGTCGGCCGGTCAACCCCGCCGAGAATATGCAGCAGCGTTGATTTTCCCGAACCGGACGGACCGATGATCGCGACAAACTGCCCCTGCTCAATGCTGAACGAAACGTGATCCAGCGCACGGATCTCGTTTTCACCCTGTTTATAGACCTTTGACAGATCCTCCACTCTTAAAATCTCCATACTGAAATCCTTCCTTTCCCGAAGTTTCTTTTCTCATCTTTTGTTGTCTGTTTGTGTGTTTGGTTTTATGTGCCGAAGGTTCATCTTCCAGAAAGATATTCCTCCAGACAAACGCCGGACGACCGAATCTCTTCCGCCGCTTTTCTTCCGACATAACGAAAGTGCCAGGGTTCATATTCCACGCCGGTAACAGCCGTTTTCTCTTCCGGATAGCGCAGAATAAATCCGTATTCCGCGCCATGCTCGGCAAGCCAGGCATAAACCCGGCGGCTCGGGCACTTTTTTTCATTCGAGGAATTGATATCCAGCGCAAGCCCAGTCTCATGCTCGCTGTGCCCCGGCTCCGCCGCCCAGCCCAGCGCTTCGGTTACCGCGTCTTTTTCCGACACGCCTGCGGCAAGCATTTCCTCTACCTTTGCATCCAAAATCTGCCGCTGCTGTTCCGGCGACCGGTAAGCCGAGGTCACACAGGGTAAAAGGCCGTCGCGCCGGCAGGCTTCAAACATTTTTTTCAGCGCAGGGACGATCCGGCTGTCGACCTTCTGTCCATTCTCAAAGACCACCGGAGAAAAACCGGTCTGCGGAGAAAACGGGTGATCGCGGTTAACCAGAACCAGCTGCCAAGAAGAATCCTCCTCTGAAACAACCGGTTCCTCCCCGAAATCTTCCGGGAAGTCGTCTCCGCCTCCTTTCAGGCAAAGCTGACAAATCAGCAGAACGACAATCAACAGAACAAAAACGGCGATGGTGATCAACGAACGCATCCGCCGGTCATTTTTTTTCGCATACCGAACCGACATACACATGCTTCCTTTCCTTTTGATTCGGAGGGATGTTTCCGGAACAAACCCGGGCAAAAACAAACGGTTATTCCTCATTTTTTTCAAGCATCCCATACGGGTCGGAAAGAGCTCCGGCCGAAACGCGGCGGTCCGCAGAAGTGTTTTTTATTCTGTGCGGAACCGAAAAGGTCACGTTCTGTTTTTATTATACTTTGTCAAGATGACTCTCCCATGACTTTCTTATTACAAATCCGTCACGAAAAAAACATCCCGTCCGTATCGTCAGTATACCACGGCGGGATGTCTTTTGTTTTCGTTTTTTTTATAGAAATATTTCTCTTTCTCTCAAGAAAATCATACGATTTTCTGACAAAGCGCCAAATCCGGCGGTTTTATACAACGCCATGATAAAACCGGAGAATAAACCGGGCGCCGCCCTCTTTCCGGTTTTCAGCCTTGATTACGCCGTTCTGCCGGGAAATAATCATCCGAGAAAGAGCTAAACCGATACCGAAACTATGTTCCGAAGAATTTTTTCCTTTATAAAACCGGTCGAACAAATGCGGAATATCTTCGGGAGAAAGCCCCGAGCCGTTATCCTCGATGACAATCTCGGTAAAAATTCCGGTTTTCCTTGCCTGAACACCGACCGTCCCCTTTCTCGGCGTATGTTCCATACAGTTTTTCAGAATATTCAGAACCGCTTCCGACGACCAGCGAAAATCACCGGTATAAAAAACTCCCTCGGGAATCCGGCAGACAAACGACTGCTCTTTGAGTTCCATCGGAACGGCGATCGTCTCATACGCGCCCCGGATCAGCTCCTTCACCCCAACCGGTTCCTGCCGGAAAACAGCCATACCGGTATCCAGCTGAGAAATTTTCAGAAGCGAAGCGATCAGAAAATCAATCCGGTCCAGCATTTTTTTTATCTCCGTCAGGGCATGCTTCCTTTTTTCTTCAGGAAGTTCCGCATTGCCGCAGACGGCTAACAGCAGATTGATCGACGTCAGCGGCGTCCGGATCTGGTGAGAAATATCGGCCAGCGAATCGGCCAGATAGGTTTTGTCGGACAGCAGCATTTCCGACTGTTTACTCAGCCGCACCGCCATTTTTTCCACTTCGCTGTACAAAATAGCCAGTTCCCCCTCGGCATATTTGGAAAGACGAAGCTTCCGGCCATTATGCAGAAAATGGTCAATATCCTGGCTGAGAACCCACAGTTTTCGGTACCGAACGGCGGTCGCCGCGAAAAAAACAAGACAAAAAGCCAGACAAACAAAAAAAACAAGCAAAGCGACCCATACGCCGTCCCGGGAATTTCCGAACCGGATAAATCCGAAAACAAAAGCGCCCAGAGAACAGCCGCAGCTTCCCCCTGCACAAAGAAACAGCAGGCGGGCCATTTCAGGATTCCGGAAAAATTTCATTTGACTCTCTCCTTTTGCGGCTTTTTGTCCGCCGGCATTTCCGATCACTCATCCATTTTATATCCCAATCCCCGGACGGTTTTGATCACCGAAGGGTTCTGCGGATCGTCCTCAATCTTATCGCGCAGGCGTTTGATATATACCGTCAGGGTATTGTCGTTCACAAAATCCCCCGCAATATCCCAGATATCCGAAAGCAGCCGGTTCCGGGAAAGAACCGTGCCCCGGTTATTCAGAAAAAGCAACAGCAGCCGGTATTCCAGCGCGGATAAAAACAAATCTTTTCCGTTTTTGGACGCGGTTCCTTTTTCCGTGTCAACCAGAAGATTGCCGATCTCCACCGTGGTATTCTTGCCTCTTTTTCGCAGCGCCGCCTTGATCCGGGAAATCAGTTCCCGCGGCCGGAACGGCTTGCTGATATAATCGTCGGCGCCGAGTTCAAGGCCTGTCACCACGCTGTATTCATCGCCGGAAGCCGACAGAAAAATAACCGGAATATCCCGGTTTTGCTTGACGGCGGAGCAGACCGAAAACCCGTTTCCGTCGGAAAGAGAAACATCCAGCAGCACAATATCCGGCATGTCGGATTCCAACAAACGCAAAGCCTCGCTCTGCCCGGAAGCCGAAATCACCGAAAAACCTTCCTCCCGGAGAAAATCGCAGAGAACCGAAACGATCGAACGGTCGTCCTCTACCAACAATATTTTCGTCATAAAACTCTCCCTTCCGCCGCCGATATACAACCAACCGGAACCCAAACGCCGATAGAATTTCTATTTTTTTATGATAACATGAAAAAACATATTTGTCAAGCCGAAGACACCTTTCCGCCCGTTCACAGTTTTTTTTATTCTCCATATGATATAGTATCGGCTGATCTTCGTCTTTGACGGACGGCCGACGCCTTTGCGTTTGAAACCAACAGGCAAAAAAGATTACACGATAAGGAGATTTTCCGGCAGTGAAAAAGAACTTCTGTATCCCGGGCGGAGACCTCAGGCAATTGCAGGTCGCCCGAAAACTGACCGAACAAGGATACGGCGTTTCCCTTTTCGGTTTTTCGGATTACGCTTCCGATTTTCATAACGTCCGGCTTTGCGATACCTTGCAGGAGGCCTTTGCCGACGCCGATTATGTCATCCTTCCCCTGCCCTGCTCCACTGACGGCGTTCACCTCAACGCACCGTACCGAAAAAACCCCGTTTCCCTCAAAGAGCTGTATTCTTACATAACGCCGCAAATGACGGTTTTTGCCGGAAAATTTTCATCTCCGGCGCTTTCGGAACGGGGCGTAACGATCAAAGATTATTTCCTTCGGGAAGAATTGCAGGTATTAAACGCCATTCCCACTGCGGAAGGCGCGCTGCAGGTCGCCATGCAGGAATGTCCGTTTACCCTTCATTCCAGCCGCTGCCTGATCGTTGGATACGGAAGAATCGGAAAGGTACTGGCAAGGATGTTGAACAATCTTGACGCGAATGTCTGCGTTGCGGCAAGAAAACGCGCCGACCTTGCCTGGATCCGGGCGGCGGGCTGCCTGCCGATTTCCATCCGGGAAATCGGAGAACGGATTGCCGGCTTTGATATTGTTTTCAACACCGTGCCGGCCATGGTCATCGGAAAAGAGGAATTCAAAAAAGCCCGAAAAGACACGCTGTTTATCGATCTTGCCTCCAAACCGGGCGGAATTGATTTTGAAGAAGCAAAGATCTGCGGCATCAACGCAATCTGGCTGCTTTCGCTCCCGGGAAAAGTTGCACCTCTTACCGCCGGAGAAATTATCGCGGAAACGATTTTGAATATTATTGAAAATCAGGCCGCCGGCACGGCTGAAGAAAGCGAAAGAACAAACCCATGAAAAAAAAAGAAAAACAAAAACTCGGTTTTGCGCTGTGCGGTTCGTTCTGTACGTTTGAAAAAATTTTCGGCGTGATGGAACAGTTAGCACAAACCTACGACATGACGGTCATCATGTCGCCGACAGTATACGGGACCGACTCCCGGTTCGGCAGGGCGGCAGACTTTATCCGCCACGCCGAAGCGCTCTCGGGGAAAAAGGTGTTAAAAGAACTCAAAGAAGTCGAACCTTTCGGCCCGAAAGCGTTGCTGGATCTGCTGCTGATCGCGCCCTGCACTGGCAATTCGCTGGCAAAGCTGGCGGCGGGAATCGCAGATACTTCGGTAACCCTCGCGGCAAAAGCACACCTGCGCAACGAACGGCCGCTGATCCTCGCTCCCTCCTCCAACGACGGACTGGCGGGAAATGCAAAAAATATCGGCGAGCTGCTCAACCGAAGAAACGTCTATTTTGTCCCGTTCGGGCAGGACGATCCCGACCAGAAACCCCGTTCGCTGGTCGCCCATATGGAGCGAATTCCGGAGACCCTGCTCCTGGCAGCCGAAGGGCAGCAGATACAGCCGATCCTGTACTGAAACACCGTACGGAAAACCAACCATATTCTTTAAATCCGCGGGCCTTTTTCCGGTCCGCGGGATATTTTTGCCGTGAAATGATTGACAACGTGTGGATTTTCCCGTATAATGAAGGCAGAAAAGGACAATTTTGTGAAAAATCGGATCGCCGACGCTGTTTTTTTTCAAAGTTCATAAAAAGTTTCCAAAAATCAGGAGAGAATTTTTGCCCGGAAAAGTGTCTAAATAAGTGAAAGGAGAAAATAGGAAAAACCGGACGAAAGAAAAAAATACAGAAAAGGAGAAAAAATCATGAAAAAACAACAGACATTATTCTCCCTCTTTTTAACCGCCGCGATGATTCTCTCGCTGCTCCTCCCTATTTCCGCCGAAGGAGAAAAGGCCGAAAGCGCAAATGCGGCTGCGGCAGCGCTTTCCTATATTCCGGAAGCAGACGCGGTTCTGATCGCGGAAAATATTGTGCAGAACCGGATCGGCCGGGACGACTGCCCGTGGACCGAAGAGACCGGAATTGACGAAACGGTGCAGCTTTTTGATTTTGACGGCGCGGTCAGCGGCTATCTGTTCCGGCTGGCGACGGCCGGGGAAGCCGCCGGTTATGTGCAGGTAGACGCCTATGCCGAAGCGCCGCAGGCGGTGGCGTTCGGCTATGACTGCGAGGCGGCGCTGGATTCGATGCGCAAGGCGCAGGGCAAGCCCGAAGCGGCGAGCGAAGACAGAATCATCGCGCTCGGCGTTTATGATTTTATGGAAACCGACGAAACCGGGTATCAAGACGTAGCGACCGGCAGCAAAATCGACGCGCCGGCGGCGGCCGAACTATCGGCGGCCTACAAAGCAAAGAAGGCCGAACAGAAAGACGAAACCCAAAAGGCACGGTTGATCACCCTGAAAGCACAGAACAGCCTCTATGCGACAAGCGGAATGGTTCAGCCGCAGGCTCAAATTGTGTATGAGCATGTTAATGTACCAAATTTGTGGGGAGCAAACGATAACTTTACGCCATTTGTAAAAAATGCATTCTCAGAATTCGACCAAAACTGTTCGATAGTTTGTGGGATGAATCTCTTAAGATATTGGAAAGAACAACGGGGAATTACAAACCTATATTCATCGCCTTATAATATAAATGCAACAGCTGCACAATTAGCTGTCCAAATAAAATTTGTTAACGGTGAAGGAGCAAGCGCTTTAGATGCCTGGTCCGGAATGAGATCTTACCTAAGCGTATACAAACTAAATCAAGAAAAAGGTTCTGATTATATTAGCAAAACCACAAATCCCCCTTTCAGCTGGAATTGGATTACTACAGTAATTAAAGGTGGAATACCAATTTACATTGGGACTTATGCATTCGATTCTCAAAAAAAGGAACCTCATGCTGTTTTAGGAATTGGTTATCAAAATTGTAGTGATGGGAACTGGATTCGCGTTGCAAATGGATACTCAACAAGTCTTTCTAATTTCTTCAAATATACATATAGAGATGAGATTGCAATGTTCTATTTGAGGTGGGTATAATGAAAAAAACAAAAATTATTTTATTTTCCAGTCTTGTCACGGTAGTGATTGTAGCGTTGATTGCCTTCTTTTTCCTGTCGCCCTATCTGATTCCGCGTTCGTTTCCGCAGACCTTCGGCTACAACCCTGACAGCGTAGCCAGGATCGAACTGGTCGACGGAGACAGCGGCAGCCGGGCACAGATTACCGACAAGGAAGAAATCAGGAAATTCCTCACCCTTTTCGACGGGAAAAAACTGAAAAAACAGCAAAAACAACAGCTGCTCGGCATGGGGCTCAAAGCCGACCTTTACACCGATTCGGATCAACTGATATGCGCCCTGCCGGTCAGCGCTTCGGACAGGCTGAAAGCGAACGGCTATTTCTATGAAATCAACGTTCCTTTCACCAAAGAAGAAATTGCAGCGATCTACCAAACCTATCCGTTCATCCCGGCGGAATAAACCGGCCGGAGGATTTCTTATTTGAGGTGGTAAAGATGACAAAGAAAAAAATCACCGTTCTGTCGGTTTCGGCGGCCATCCTGGTTCTTG
>CAOJUB010000003.1 GCA_948443805.1 uncultured Clostridia bacterium
CAACCCGGCAGGGGGTTTTCATAAAGTTATTCGATTCTATATTTTTATGTTTCTTTATTCGATCCGGATATAGCTGGGCCATTTTGCTAGATATCGTTTCAGGATCATAAGGTCTGTGGAATTTGCCTCTCCGTTTTCGTTCAGATCGGCCTGTTTGATATCGATCTGCACCGCCCATTTTGCCAGATAGCGGGAGAACAGTACCGAGTCTTTGGTATCAACGGCACCGTCGTTATTGACATCGCCGCCGCGGAATTTTACCGGTGTCGGCGGCTGAGGGGGACGGGGATTCTCCGTGCTGGGAATGATTGTCCGAACCTGGGAAGCATGGACATAACCGTAACTATTCTGCGGATGATAGGTTCCGTCAGGACGGATGATAAAGCCGGTTCTGTCGTCTTTCAGGTCGGGGTCGGTAGCAATCTGATACCAGGTTTCGCTGCCGCCGATGAATTCACCGATGACGGTCTGCAAAACGGTAAATGGAAAGTCCAGCGTCGGATAGGGTTTTGAGCCGTTTCCGGTGGAATAAAAATAATTGCTGGCTGCCGTGTATTTATAGATTTTCTGATCGCCGTCGCAGATCAGAATGGTATATCGGTTGATATCGCTGTAGTTTCCGTAAAATTCATTCAGTAAATAGGCCTGCGAGGCAGCTTTTTCGCCCCAGTAGGGGTCGCTTGCATATTTTACGTTCATTCCGCTGTTTTTATCACCCAGATGCGGACCGAAATAGCGGAAATCGGTTGGGTCAAGGTAGCCGCGTGAGACAAAATACTGGGCGTGATACCGGATGCTGTCCGCCGGAGAGGCATAGCCGTTTGCGCCGTAATACGGATTGCTGTCTACCGCGCCGTGGCCGAAAAGATTGTTTTTATCCCGGGCAATCTGAGAAGTTCCCCAGCCGCTTTCATTCACGGACAGGCCGAACATCAGGATGGCATTGGAGCCGTAGGTGTTCTGATATTCGATAAAGGCTGCGCCGGTATTGCGGAGTTTGGAAGTATCAGCCGTTCTGGAGGCTATATAGTTATTGATCTGGTCGGCGGTATAGACAGTCTGCGTGCGGTGAGACAGATATTGATAATAGTTATAATAGGGCGTTGCCGGGTTGATTGCACCGGCATGGGTATTGGCGATATAATCGCGCGCCATCTGTTCATAGGAAGCGTAGAAATAATGGCCGTCAAAGCTGTAATATTCCGCTCCTTCCGTCATATACGGCTGACGGTAACCGACGGTATAATAGCTGGAATAGTTTTTCAGGTCGGTGGTGATATAATGATAGAGTTTTCCGTTTTTTACCCGGTAAACCGAAGTGACATAGCCGGCCTTTTTAAAATCGTCATAGGTCATAACATAGGCGTTGTCTGCCGATACGGTTCCGGTGCAGCCTGCCTGGCGGAAGGTGATGGTATTGCCGCTGATTCCCAGATAAGCGGCGTCGGGCGCGTAGGAAGGCGCAATATAGGTTTCGGCGCCGGTGTTTTTGTTGGCGTAGGTCAGTGTGGAAGAGGTGTTTTTGAAAATAACGACGCCGACGTCGGTGCCGTAGGTCAGCGTTTTCTCGATGAGCTGCACGTCTTTTTCGGCAATCGCCCGCGCTGCGGCTTTCTGGGTTTTCGTTTGCATAATGTCATCCATGGCTTCAGCGTAAGTGAGATAGGTTTTGATTTCATCCTGTCTGGTTACCTGATATACCGTGTGCTCTTTTTCATACGTTTCAAACGCCGCCGCGTCATAAGTGTTCACTTCTTCTTGCTGCAGAACACGGACCGCCCCGTCGCTGAGCGCGACATAGCCGTCAAATCCTTCCGGTTCGGCGCCGGGGTTTTCTCCCGATGCGAAAATACTGTAAGGACAGAGCAGACAGACAAGAACAAGAATGACAATCAGTGTTTTTCCGGTTTTCATTTTGCCGATCCCCCTTGGTATTTGTTTTCGATTTTTTTCTGAGACCGGAAAACGGTTTTCCCGTTTTCCGTTTTTTCAAAATTCAGTTCGGAAGAGCGCCGGATGAAAAACCGGGCTCTTGTTTGAAATCCGGTTTCCGAGTTTTTCTATTCCATGAAAAAACTCGGAAAAACACGGATATTTCGCCTTTATTTTAACATAAATCCGGAAAAAAGTCAAGCGGAAGAAAGATGGTAAATTGATCCAGCGGCGGGTTTTGACAAAGATTGCGAAAATTGTAAAATTTTATGAAGCCCCTTGACGAAAGGGTCCGGATGGTGTATAATAATGAAAGAAAGAATAAAATTCAAGAAAACAGGAGTTGTAGTACCATGCCAGTAGCAGATTATCAGACTTACCGCAAAATGCTGGATACCGCATATCAGAATCACTATGCGTTTCCGGCGATCAATGTTTTTGATATCGAGGCGGTAAACGGCGTTCTCAGAGGCCTTGCCGAGGCGAAATCCGACGGAATTATTCAGGTTTCCACCGGCGGCGGCGAACATGCTTCCGGCCAGAATGTGAAAAACGCCGTCATCGGCGCCATCACCCTTGCCAACCATGTGCACCTTGTCGCTGAAAAATACGGGATTTATGTGGCTCTTCATACCGACCACTGCCAGTTTAACAAACTGGATTCGTTCTTCCTGCCTTTGGTGGAAGAAACGGAAAAGCGCCGCGCAAGAGGCGAGGGCAATCTTTTCAACAGCCATATGTTTGACGGTTCTGCGCTGCCGCATGCCGAAAATGTCAAGGTTGCAAAAGACCTGCTGGCTCGCTGCGCGAAAAACGAGATTATTCTTGAGGTCGAATCGGGCGTTGTCGGCGGTGAAGAAGACGGCGTGAACAATGAGGGCGTTGTTCGGGATAAACTGTATACGACTCCGGAAGACATGCTGATGATGGAAGAAGCCATGAGAAGCGTCGGCGGAACTTATATGATGGCCGCTACCTTCGGTAACGTTCACGGCGTTTACAAACCCGGCAACGTAAAGCTGAATCCGAAGGTGCTCAAAGCCGGTCAGGACGCCCTGAAGGCAAAATACGGCGAAGATGCGCACTATAACCTGGTATTCCACGGCGGTTCGGGCTCCGGCAAAGACGAGATCGAAGAGACCCTGCAGTACGGCGTTGTTAAAATGAATGTCGATACCGATACGCAGTATGCTTTTACCCGTCCGGTAGCCGATCATATGTTCAAAAATTACGACGGCGTTCTGAAGGTCGACGGTGAAGTCGGAACCAAAAAAGTATACGACCCCCGTTCGTATCTCCGGCTTGGCGAGGCGGGAATTGCAGCCCGTGTTGTAGAAGCCTGCAACGACCTGAAATCCGCGGGGAAATCTCTCTGCAAATAAATTGTCAGGAAATTCCGGAAGTTTCCGGTTTGGGAGCTGTTTCCCCCTACTTTGCGGGGAACAGCCCCTTTTTTGGTAAACAACGGATTTTTTTGAAAGTTTTTCGTTTTGTTATTCAGTAACTGACATTCAATACCTTTCGGAGATGACTATGGAAAAACAATATCATGATGAGAATATAAAATCCCTGAAAGGCGCAGACCGGGTCAGAAAACGTCCGTCGGTTATTTTCGGTTCGGACGGCGTTGACGGCTGCTGCCATTCGTTTTTTGAGATTCTGTCCAACTCTATCGATGAATTCCGTGAAGGGCGGGGCGATAAGATTTATGTCACGCTGTATCGGGATTATTCGGTGGAAGTGCAGGATTTCGGGCAGGGAATCCCGGTTGAGTATAACGAAAAAGAACAGGCTTATAACTGGGAGCTTCTGTTTTGCGAAATGTATGCCGGCGGAAAATACAACAACGAAGAAGAATTGGCGTATTCGATGTCGCTGGGCATGAACGGCCTTGGTCTCTGCGCGACGCAGTATGCTTCGGAATACATGGACGCGGAGATTTACCGGGATGGGTTTAAATATGAACTGCATTTTAAAAAGGGAAATCCTGTAGAGCCGGACAAGGAAAAGGTTCTGGTCAAAACGCCCGAGAAGCACAAAAGCGGCAGCCGCATCCGCTGGCGCCCGGATTCCGAGGTCTTTACCGATATCCGGATGCCGGTCGAGTATTTCCGGGAAACGCTGAACCGGCAGACGATTTCCAACGGCGGGCTGACAATTCTTTTCCGCTATGAGAACGAGGACGGCTCTTTTTCGGAAGAGACCTACCTGTATCCTGACGGGATCGGAGATTATATCAAGGAATTTGCCGGGGACGACGCACTGACCGAACCGCAGCGCTGGTCAAGCGAGAGGCGGGGGCGCGACGCCGCCGACCGGCCGGAATACCGGTTGTTGATTGATTTGACTTTTTGTTTTTCCAACAAGAAAAAACTGCTTCATTATTACCATAATTCCAGTTTTCTTGAACACGGCGGATCGCCTGATAAAGCGGTTCGCAGCGCATTTGTTTCCGCGGTGGACAATTATCTGAAAAACAGCGGGAAATATACCAAAAACGAAAGCAAGATCACGTTCGGAGATATCGAGGAATCGTTGATTTTTATTTCCAACTGTCATTCTACCGTGGCCTCGTATTCCAATCAG
The DNA here is from genome assembly GCA_948443805.1 of uncultured Clostridia bacterium. GTDB lineage: Bacteria > Bacillota > Clostridia > Oscillospirales > UBA644 > CAOJUB01. The sequence goes on from CAOJUB010000003.1 coordinate 4,519, forward strand.
ACCAAGAAGGCTGTAACCAATAAATTTATTCAGGACGCGATGACCGATTTTCTGAAACATCAGTTAGAGGTTTATTTTGTTGAAAATAAGCAGGAAGCGGATAAAATTGCGGATCAGCTGCTGATTAATAAGCGAAGCCGTGAAAACGCCGAAAAAGCAAGGCTGAATATCAAAAAGAAACTGACCTCCGATAACGATCTGGCGAACCGGGTGGAAAAATTTGTCGATTGCCGTTCAAAAGACCCTGCCGAACGTGAAATCTATATTGTGGAAGGGGATTCGGCTCTCGGCTCATGCAAATTGGCCAGAGACGCCCGTTTCCAGGCGATTATTCCGGTTCGGGGAAAGATATTGAACTGCCTGAAAGCCGGTTATAACCAGATTTTCAAAAGCGATATTATTCTGGATATCATCAAAGTTCTCGGCTGCGGCGTAGAGATTGCGGCAAAAAACAAGAATCTGGTAGAATTTAACCTCGCGAATCTCCGGTTTGATAAAATTATTATCTGCACCGACGCCGATGTCGACGGATATCAGATCCGGACGCTGATTCTGACGATGCTTTACCGGCTTATGCCCACGCTGATTGCTGAAAACAAAGTGTATATCGCAGAATCGCCGCTGTATGAGATTACCTGCAAGGACAAGACCTATTTCGCGTATACCGATAAAGAGAAAAACGATATCGTTGCGAAACTGAGCGGCCGGGTTTCGGTAAATCGTTCAAAGGGGCTTGGTGAAAACGAGCCGGAAATGATGAAAAAGACCACCATGGATCCTTCTACCCGGAAACTTCTTCTGGTCACGCCGGAAGATGCGGAACGCACCGCGTGGTATTTCGACGTGCTTCTGGGGAACGATCTGCAGGGGCGGAAAGATTTTATTGCGGAAAACGGCTTTAAATATCTGGAACTGGCCGATATTTCATAAAAGGAGGGAACCGTTATGGCAAAACTTTTTATACCCAAGCCGATTACTGCGACGCTTGAGGAAAATTACATGCCGTATGTCGTCAGCGTGGTTAAATCCCGCGCGATTCCGGAGATCGACGGCTTTAAACCCTCCCACAGAAAATTGCTATATACCATGTATAAAATGGGACTTTTGTCGGGGGCGAAAACCAAATCGGCCAATATTGTCGGACAGACCATGCGGCTGAATCCGCACGGCGATATGGCGATTTATGAAACCATGGTTCGCCTTACGCGCGGCCATGACGCACTGCTGCATCCTTTTGTTGATTCGAAGGGGTCGTTCGGCAAGCATTATTCGCGCGATATGGCGTTTGCCGCTTCCCGGTATACCGAGGCGAAGCTGGACGCGATCTGTCAGGAAGTTTTTGCCGATATCGATAAAGAAGTGGTGGATTTTGTCGATAATTACGACGGTTCCATGAAGGAACCGGAACTTCTGCCGGTTACCTTTCCGAACATTTTGGTTTCACCCAATCAGGGGATTGCCGTTGGCATGGCCAGTTCGATCTGTTCGTTCAATCTGGCGGAAATCTGTCGCACAACGGTTGAATTAATCAAAAACCCCGATCATAATTTGCTGACAACGCTGATTGCTCCGGACTTTACTACCGGCGGCCAGATTCTGTATGATTCGGCGGTGATGGCGAAAATTTACGAGACCGGAACCGGCTCATTTAAGATTCGGGCAAAATACAGTTTCGATAAAAAAAATAACTGCCTTGAAATAACAGAAATTCCTTATACGACAACGGCTGAGGCAATTATCGACAAAATCGTCGATTTAGTCAAGTCCGGAAAACTGAAAGAGGTTTCCTATGTCCGCGACGAAATCGACATCAACGGCCTGAAGATCGCCGTTGACTGCAAGCGGGGAACCGATCCGGACAGGCTGATGCAGAAATTGTATAAAATGACGCCGCTGGAAGATTCGTTTGCCTGCAACTTTAATGTCCTTGTCGGCGGTACGCCGAAGGTTTACGGCGTCAGGGAATTATTGGAGGAATGGACGGCTTTTCGTTTTGAGTGCGTCAAACGGGGGCTGTATTTCGATATTACCAAAAAGAAGGACCGGCTGCATCTGCTGCTCGGCCTGAAAAAAATCCTGCTGGATATCGATAAGGCGATTGCCATTATCCGGAATACCGAAGATGATAAAGAGGTCGTTCCGAATCTGATGATCGGTTTCGGAATCGACGAGGTACAGGCAGAATTTGTCGCTGATATCAAGCTGCGGAATTTAAACCGTGCTTACATTCTCAGCAAAACGGATGAGACCGACGGCCTTCAGAAAGAAATTGCGCAGCTGGAAGATACGCTCGGCAGCGAGAAAAAAATCAAAAAGATTATTGTCTCCCAGTTGGAGCACATTATAAAAAAATACGGAAAACCAAGGAAAACAACCATTCTTTATCCGGACGAAGTTGAAGTCTTTGAGGAAGAAGAGAAGGTCGATGATTATCCGGTGGTCGTTTTTTGTACCGAAAGCGGTTATTTGAAAAAAATTACGCCGCAGTCGCTTCGGATGAGCGGGGAACATAAACTCAAAGAGGGCGACCGGATGAAATGGACGGCGGAAACGTCAAACGCCGCCGAACTGATTGTATTTACCGATCAGTTTCAGGCATATAAAGCCAAACTCTACGAATTTGAGGATTCAAAAACTAGCCTGCTCGGCGATTATCTGCCGCAGAAACTCGGTTTTGAGAAGGATGAAAACGTCGTATTCGTTACCGTGACCAAGGATTTCTTCGGCGATATCCTTTCCTTTTTTGAAAACGGAAAAGCCGCCCGGGTTTCTCTTTCGGCTTTCGAAACGAAAACCAACCGCAGAAAGCTGGTCAATGCCTATTCTGCCGCTTCTCGGCTGGTGGCGATGTTCCACATCACGGAGGAATGCGAATTTATCTGCACAGCATCAAACGACCGCTGCCTGATTATGTCCACGGCAATGGTCAATCCGAAAACAACGAAGAATACCGCCGGCGTTGCGGTTATGACGCTGAAAAAGAATACGCTGGAATCGGTTGTTGCTTACCGCGACGGCCTGTTCGGGGATCCGATGCATTACCGGACGAAAAATCTGCCGGCGGCCGGCTGTTTTCTGCGGAAAGGGGACGACCCCTTTGCCGTGCCGATTGCAGAAGAACCGGCAGAAAAAGAGTAGCGCTGAAAAGCGAATCGAATGAAAAAGTATGAGGGGAAAAAAATGATACAGGGGTTTGATAACGACGCATATATTGCAAAACAATCGGAACAGATTATGAAAAGGATCGGAGAATTCGGCGGCAAGCTGTATCTGGAATTCGGCGGCAAGCTATTTGACGATTTCCATGCTTCCCGCGTTCTTCCGGGGTTTCAGCCCGACAGCAAACTGCGGATGCTGAGAAAAATGGCGGATGATGTGGAGATTGTGATCGTCATCAACGCCTGCGATATCGAAAAGAATAAAATGCGGAAAGATCTCGGCATTACCTACGACGCTGATGTCCTCCGTTTGATCGATGCGTTCCGGGAGACCGGGCTGTATGTGGGCAGCGTGGTGATTGCGCAGTACGGCGGGCAGCCGGCGGCCGTTTCTTTCCGTGAAAAGCTGGAACGGCTCGGCGTCAGCGTTTTTCTTCATTATCCGATTGAAGGGTATCCCTTTAACGTTCCGCATATTGTAAGCGAAGACGGGCTTGGGAAAAACGACTATATCGAAACTTCCCGGCCGTTGGTTGTCGTTACCGCCCCCGGCCCGGGAAGCGGTAAAATTGCAACCTGCATTTCTCAGCTGTATCATGAAAATAAAAGAGGGGTAAAGGCCGGATATGCGAAGTTCGAAACCTTTCCCATCTGGAACCTTCCTCTCAAGCACCCGGTCAATATCGCTTACGAGGCGGCAACTGCCGATCTGGACGATGTGAATATGATCGATCCGTATCATTTGGAAGCCTACGGGAAGACCGCCGTCAATTATAACCGGGATGTGGAAGTCTTTCCGGTTTTGAACGCGCTGTTTGAAGAAATTTCCGGAAAAAGTCCGTACCGGTCCCCAACCGATATGGGCGTGAATATGGCAGGCTTTTGCATTGTTGATGACCAGGCGGTGCAGAAGGCTTCCAACGATGAAATTATCCGCCGGTACTATTCGGCGCTATGCGATTGCCGCTGCGGGAATCTGGATGAAAAAGCTTTGAATAAACTGGAATATCTGATGCGTCAAAGCGGGATTTCCTCTAACGACCGCCCCGTGGTTCAGGCGGCTTTGACCCGTTCGGAACAAACCGAAGACCAGCCTGCGGTTGCTATTCAGCTTCCCGATGGCAGAATCGTTACCGGAAAGACTTCGGAACTTTTGGGCGCGGCTTCTGCAGCGCTGCTGAATGCCGTGAAAACGCTGTGCGGTTTCGAAGGAAAGGTTCATATGATTGAACCTTCGGTCATTGAACCGATTCAGAAGCTGAAAACAGAAAATCTCGGCAACAGAAATCCGCGTTTGCATCCGGAAGAAGTTCTAATTGCGCTGGTCATTTCCGCCGCCGGAAGCCCCACTGCACGGAAAGCGTCTGAAATGCTTTCGGCTCTGAAAGGGAGCGAAGCGCATTCAACGGTAATCCTTTCTCAGAAAGATGAGGATATTTACCGCCGGCTCGGCATAAATATAACCTGTGAGGCAAAATATCAGACAAAAAAACTTTTCCACGGTTGAGTTCCGCCTGCAACAGCCGGGCGGCGTGGAAAAGAGAGCAGGGATGTGTTGGAATGGGTTTCTGGGAAATCCTGGTTATCGGGATCGGTTTATCGATGGACGCGTTTGCCGTTGCCGTCTGTAAAGGTCTTTCCTTTGACGGGATTAATAGGAAGAAAATGGCAACGGTAGGTCTGTATTTCGGCGGGTTTCAGGCGTTGATGCCCTGCATCGGCTATTTTTTGGGATATTCGTTCCGGGATAAGATCAGCGCCATCGATCATTGGATCGCGTTTGTTCTTTTGACGCTGATCGGGCTGAATATGGCGCGGGAAGCGGTTTCAAAAGAAGAGGAAAAGGTTGATTCTTCTTTGGATGTACGAAATATGCTTCTTCTTTCGGTAGCCACGTCTATCGATGCGCTTGCCATCGGCGTGACGTTTGCTTTTTTGCAGGTTAATCTTTGGATTGCCGTTTCGGTGATCGGCCTGACAACCTTTTTGCTGTCCTGCGTTGGCGTCAAGGTCGGTTCGGTGTTCGGGGAAAAATTTAAATCCAAAGCAGAACTTGCCGGCGGGGTTATTCTGGTCTTTATGGGGCTGAAGATTCTGCTGGAACATCTGGGTGTTATTTCTTTCTGAAAAAACAGATAAAAAACCGGAGAAACTCTCCGGTTTTTTTGATCTTCTCTTGACAAAATTGCTGTTTTTTGTTATACTGCTTTTAATTAAAGAAAGATTCCCTGGCTGTGGGAAAAGAGAATTTGCTAAAGAGAGGAGCGTTTTTTATGCGCAATCGGTTCGGTTGTTTTTTGCGTGTTTTGTCCCGGTGGAAAACGGCGGTTTTCTGCCTTATTCTGTGCACGGTATTGGTGTTCGGTATGTTTCCCTGCGCGCCGTTTTCGGCGGAGGAATTATTTTATGATATTTCCGATCTTTCGGTTTATCCTGTTTCAGGCGGTTCTCTTTATTTTTATCCGGCGGAGGGAACGGTTGTCGGGTGTGATCCCTCTGTTACTTTCGCTGAGATTCCGTCGGCAATTGACGGCGTGGCGGTTAAAAAAATCGGAGAATATTCTTTTGCCGGCTTACCGGAACTTACCGGCGTTGCATTGCCGGATACCGTAACGGAAATCGGGGATTTTGCGTTTAGCGAGTGCGTTTCTCTTACGGATATCACGCTGCCGGAAAGCGTAAAAATCATTGGCGTCGGGGCGTTTCTTTCCTGTTTGTCTCTGCCGCGTATCGAAATCCCTTCCGGCGCTTTCCTGCGGGATTCGCTTGGTTCGGAGACGATTCCCGAACCGCTTTCCTTTGCCGATTTTTTGTTCTACGGCTGTTTCAGCCTGTCTGAAATTGAGGTTCGTAGCGGAAATTTGCTCTACTCTTCGATCAACGGGGTTTTAATGAACCGGGAACAAACAAAAATTTTAAAATATCCGGGCGGAAAGACCGGTTCTTCCTATCAGATTCCCGATTGCGTAACGGATATTTCGGTATTGGCATTCAGCGACAGCACGGCGTTGACTGCGCTTGTTGTCGGCGACGGAAATCCTGTTTATGCCTCGGAAAATGGTTTTTTGCTCAGTAAGGATAAAAAAATACTGTTCCGTTCGGTTTTGGGTGGGTATTCTTCCGCGCTTCCGGAAGGAATCACGGAAATCGGCGATTTTGCGTTTTTCGGCGGCTTTTGCCCGGCTTCTGTGGTGATTCCCGATACGGTAACAAAAATCGGCGCTTATGCGTTTGCTGCCGGATTGTATCCTGCTTTTACCCTGCCTTCGGGACTTTGCGAAATTGGCGACTGTGCTTTTCAGGGGCTGGTTCCCGCTGAAATTCTTTTTCAGGGCGAGAAGGCCGGATGGGAACAAATCCGTTTCGGAGAAAGTGTTTTTGCTTTCGGAACGAAAGTTATCGGGGCTTCCGGCGAGACGGTCTATGTGCTTAATTTTCTCGGCGATGTCAACGGGGACGGAGGGGTCGATGTCCGTGATTCGGTTCTTGTTGCCCGTTATCTGGCAAAGTGGGAGATTGTTATTGATCTGCAGGCCGCCGATATTGATCACAGCGGCGATGTGAATTCCCGGGACCGGATTCTGTTGGTCCGCCACCTGGCGTCTTGGGATATCCCGTATTTTCACCCGTTTTTCTCTTGATTAACGAAATGATTTTTTAACAAAAGAGACCGCTGTTTTCAGCGGTCTCTTTTGTTATTTTTTTCAGTGGTTTTGCGCTGCGTTGATTTTTTCTTTCCAGACGTCTTTTGTTCTTGCGCCGAGAACCATTTCCGCAATGGTTCCGTCTGGGCTGATAATAACGGTCAGCGGAATGGCGTCGGTCGGATATCGTTGGCTGATCGTTCCGTCTGTGTCAGCAATGATGTCAAACGTAAATCCTTTTTTTTCGATAAAATCTTTGATTTTGTTTTCGCTTTCTCCGGTATTGACGCCGATAAAACGGACGCTTTCCCCGTATTCGCCGGCAAGTTCTTCAAAATAGGGCATTTCCATCACGCAGTATCCGCACCAGGTTGCCCAGAAATTGAGCACAACGGTTTTCCCGGTTTGTTCGGAAAGCGTAAAGGCTTCTCCGGATAACAATGTTGTTTCAAAATCCGGCGCTTTATATCCGGCTTCGGCTTTTTCTTCGGCTGCCGGAAGCGAAGGCGCAGGCTCTTTTTTTCCGGCGCAGGCGGTCAGCATGGCGGCAAAGAGAGAAAAGATGAAAAAGAATACAAGAATACGGGAGGCTTTTTTCATGATCGGTCGTCCTTTCTTTTTTTGTTTACAGGGTCGTTTTTTTTCATTATTTTTGGAAAAAAGGAAGGGTCAACGGCGTTTTCCGGACATACGGCGGCGCATTCGCCGCAGCGGATACATTCGCTTCCGTTAATTTTGCTTACATCCATTTTACAGAAACGGACGCATTTTCCACAGCCGGTGCAGGCTTTGGGATCGACCCGTACGCCGAGGATTGCCACCGGATTGAAAAGCGCATAGATCGCGCCGAGCGGACAGAGAAAGCGGCAGAAAGCGCGGAAGATAAAAACGCAGCCAAGCAGGATCAGCAGGGCGATGCAAACCTTCCAGCTGAACAAAAAACCGATTGTTTCTCTCAGCAGGGGGTTGGCAATGACCAGCGGAATGCCGCCTTCGACCGTTCCGGCCGGACAGAGAAATTTACAGAAGCCGGGAACGGCTGTTCCGGTGACAAAAAGCGTGGCGACCGGCCACCCGATCACCAGAACGGCAAGAATCAGATATTTAAGAAACGAGAGTTTTTTTGTGATTTTATTTTTTTTGAGTTTCGGCGTCGGAATGCGGTACAGCAATTCCTGCAAAAAACCGAAGGGACAAAGAAATCCGCAGACCGCACGACCAAGAAGCACACCGGTCAGCAGGAGAAAACCAACGGCATAAAGCGGCAGTTTATAGCGCAGTTCTCCGAATGCATTCTGCAACACCCCGAGCGGGCAGGCGCCGACAGCGCCCGGGCAGGAATAGCAGTTCAGCCCCGGAACGCAAATCCCTTTGCTTTTTCCTTTAAAGAGTCCGCCGGTCAGAAATCCGCCGAGGTTGGCGTTATAGATCAGGGCGGAAAGCAGTTGGATGAGCCGCCGTTTTTTTGTTTTGAAATCCGGTTTTTTCATCGGCAGAAAAACCCTTTCTTTTTTTGTTCGGCGTAATCGTCCGCTGTCATGAGGTATACTTCCTCATCGAGCGTTTCGCCGTCGAACCGCTTCCAGCTTTTTTCTATGCGTTTTTGATACCGGAAGCCCGATTTTTCAATGACTTTCTGAGACTGCCTGTTGAACGGAAAGTGCGATACGGCAAGGCTGTTGATCCGCATGGTTTCAAAGGCATAGCCGATTACGGCGCGCACCGCTTCGGGCATCAGCCCCTGCCCCCATTTTTCTTCGGCAAGTACATATCCGAGTTCACGGTCGTAGACAATGTCCCCTTTAGGGGAAGAATCATGCAGGCCGATCGATCCGATGACCCGGCCGCTTTCCTTTTCCTGCAGCGCCCAGACATTGCCGTCCCGGATGAACATACGAATGATATCCCGGCTTTCTTCTATGTTTCCGTGCGGTTTCCAGCCTGCCATCGGACCGACTTTGTCCGAGGAAGCATAGCGGTAAAGATCTTCGGCGTCGCTTTCCGTCCAGCTCCGGAGTATCAGCCGTTTGGTCTGAATTTGTTCCATTTTTCCCCCTTTCCGGAATATAACCGGTTATCATAATTTTTGTTTATTCATGTTTTGAATCAAGAACAGAAACAATAGATTTTCTGTCATAAATTATTTCTCTTGAAGGAGTACTGTCACCGGCAGCGCAGCGCAGAGAACCTCTTGTTGTTCTTTATTATACAGCAAATACCGCAGAAAGTCAACCCATTCCTGCTTTGATAATACGGGGAAAGCAACCCATGCCGGTGTTGATTCAGCGGGCATGGAAATGTATGGAAAAAAGGAACCGGTTCGTTGAAAGAAACCGTTTCCTTTTTTTGCCTGAATGTTATCCCTGATTCAATTTCTGATAAGCGGTCAGCGCTTCTTTGAGGTTCATTCCGTCTATTGTCATGCCGTCGATATCGCAGTTTTTTATTCTGCAATTTTTCAGACTGCAGTTTTGAAAGGAACTGTTTTCCAGATCGCTGTAGCGGAAATCGGAATCATTCATGGCGTTATCGTAATAACAGCCGTTTTTTAGGTAGTTGTCATACAATACGATATTTCCGACAAAACTATCGGTAATCCGCCAGTTCCCCATATAATTGTCGTACCAGTCGGCATTGGCCATGGAACAGCGGAGCCAGGAAAGGTTTGTTAGATCATCGGTTTCGTCCAGTCCGCGAGCAAACCGGTATTTCCTGTCGTTGTAAATCTGTTCAAATGGTTTTGAGAGAACTTGATACTGATCGCGCCGGTTTGCGCCGGTAAGATATTGAAATCCGTTGTCTTCCCGGAAGAGCGTTTTTTTCATTTCGCAGTCAGGATAACAATATTCGTTCGTTTCCTCGCTTTCAAACATGAGCCAGCACAAAATCTCCGGGTGGTTCTGTTTTAACAGTTCGAAAATATAGACGGTATCCTCCGGCTCCTGATAGGCAAGGTTCCGGATTGTCATGGAATCCCTGCCGGTATAGGCCAGGTTGACAGCGCCGATACAAACTTCTTGCTGTATCAGTTTATACCACCAGCGGCATTCCGGCATCTGCAAATCCTGCGAAAAATGATAATAAGCCAAAAGTTCTTCGACTTGCTTGGTATTGGCATAACAGCGTCTGACAACTTCGGATACTTCCGGAATATCTTTTTCTGTCATGATTTCCAAAGCCAGACCGGTGTCTGCAATATCGACCGACGGTTTGGACGGTGTTTCTATTGCAATTTCCCGTTTCGGGTCGGGAAAAACCGTTTTTAATGCTGTTTTTACTTCTTGGGCCTGAGCGGAATGTTCCGTATCGAGATACTGATATACGCTTTCTATATTTTGTCGCTCTTTGAGCATATTTAGTATATGGCTCAAAATTATTCCCATGGTATGCAGCGAATCGGTGTCTTTTTTTGTTCGATTCTGTTGTTCTGTCAAGGCTGCGATCCCTTTTGACAATTCATGGGAAGAAAAAATCATCTGGATGGCCGGAAGGGACAGCCTGATTTTACGCAGAAAAATAATTTGCTTTATTTTTTCTATGTTTTCCTCATCGTAAAGCCGGGAATCGTTTTCATCGCATGAGCTTTGCAGAAGGCCGGCGTTTTCCCAGTAATGCAGAGACCGGGAAGAAATGCCAAAGTGGTTTATTGCTTCGTTCCTTTTCATACGCATAGAATCACTTCCTATTTATAATAATCATATTATACAGCTTGACCTCGGGTCAAAGTCAAGATATTTCAAAAAAAATTCAATTTTTAGTTTGAAGCCGTTCGGTTTATTTTTTTCGGAAATGAGAATTCTTTCCGACAATCGCCGCCGGGATATTGACAGCAGTTCTTTTTGTTGTTATAATGAACAACAGAATACTGCCCTGCGGCAGTGAAGAAAGGACTGGACCGATACCATGAGAATTGTCATCGTCGGGCTTGGCGTCATCGGCGGATCATTCGCTATTTCCCTGAAGAAAGCGGGGTATCATGACGTGTATGGAATCGATACCGATCCGGCAACGATAGAAAAAGCGAAGTCTGCCGGCATAATTGTTGACGGAAATGCTTCGGGCGAGGCGTTTCTGCGGCAGGCTGATTTGACAGTGATTTCTCTGTATCCCCGGTTAATTAAAGGCTTTTTGGAGAAAAACCGGGAGAATTTCAAGCCGGGATCCATCATTACCGATGCGACCGGTATTAAAATGAACTTGCTTCGGGAAATCGAGGGAATTATTCCCGAAACGGTTGATTTTATTTTCGGCCATCCCATGGCCGGCCGGGAAAAAAAGGGCATTGACTATGCTTCGGCGGAAGTATTCCGAAATGCGAACTATATTATAACGCCGACTGAAAAAAACCGGCCGGAAAATATAGAAATCCTTAAAAAAATTATTTCCGATATGGGATTCGGCCATATTTGCGCCGTTACTCCCGAGGAACATGACGAACTGATCGGGTTTACTTCACAGCTTCCGCACGCGATGGCGGTCGCGCTGATTAACAGTGATAAAGAAGGCCGCAACACCGGCTTGTTTATCGGCGACAGTTACCGCGATCTGACCCGGATTGCCAATATCAATGAAGACCTGTGGAGTGAACTGTTTCTTGGCAATAAGGAAAATCTTCTGATGGCGATCAATAATTTCGAAATAGAATTGGATCTGATCAAAAAAGCAGTTTTCGAGAACGACCGGGAAACACTTTGCCGGTTTTTCCGGAAATCATCGTCCCGCCGGGAAAAGCTTTAATGCTTACTTGGTTGAATTTGGTCGGTAAAAAATCTTTTTTTCCGGAGAAAATAGAGAACAGGCAGGAAAAAAAATGACAGGTTTCCGTTTGCGTTATGCAGCCGGAAACTTTTTTTCCGCAATTTTGTAAAAAAGGAAGGATTTTCATGAAAGTAAAAGAAATTATGACCGATCAGGTTGTCAGTGTGGAACGTTATGACCCGGTCACGAAAGCTGCCGGTTTGATGAAACAATGCGATATCGGTTCGGTTCCGGTTCGGTCTGAGGGAAAATTCTGCGGGATTCTGACCGACAGGGATATTGTTCTCCGCTGTGTGGCTTCGGGAGATTCCGCGGAAAATATGACGGTGGGGCAGATTATGACAAGCGGTGAACTGGCCTGTGTTTCTCCAGAGCATTCGGTAACGGAAGCGGCAAGGATTATGGCGAAGGAACAGGTACGGCGGCTGCCTGTTTGTAAAAACGGAGAGGTTGTCGGTATGATCAGCCTGAGCGATATCGCTTCGACAAAGCAGATGTTTTCCGAGACGGCGGCGGCTTTTTGCGATATTTGCGGCAAAAAGAAAAGAAAATAAAAGAAAAGACCGTTGGTTGTGCGGCCGTTGCTTTTTTAGCAACGGCCGCATATGCTGTATGGGACGGTTTTGTCTCAAAAGTTCCCGGAGGGAGGATAAAAAAAGGGAAGGGAAGCCCGAAAAACGGTTTCTCCCTTCGGATAAAAAAGGAGTGGTATGTATTACCAATACGGAATTTGTCGGTAGATTGACCGATTTAGCAAATAATTACCGAACAAAATATATGTGGGGCACTTTCGGTTCGCTGATTTCCTCTGAATTAATCCGTCAGAAGGTGGCGCAATATCCCAATAACTACAGTACGGAACGGCAGAATGTGCTGGCCGGTCTTTCCGGCAAACAGGTGTGGGCTTTTGACTGCGTCGGTTTGATCAAAGGCATTTTGTGGGGCTGGCATGGCTCTGTGAACGAAACCTATGGCGGGGCGGTATATGCTTCCGGCGGCGTTCCCGATGCAACGGCTGACGGGCTGTTTCGGCTATGCGGAAAATCTGGGGAAGTTTCGGAAAATCTGCCTGTTGGGTCGGTTTTGTCTCTTCCCGGACATATCGGCGTATATGCAGGGAACCGCCGGGTCATTGAAGCCACGCTGGGCCGCCGGGGCGACGGGGTTGTGTTTTCCGATCTTGCCGATGCCGGATGGCGCGGAAGCGCGCTTCTTCCCTGGGTGGAATATCCGGGTTCGCCTTCGGGCGCCGACCCCTCGGCCATCCGCCGGTATCTTACCGGACAAAACGTCGGCGACAGCATCGGGGAAATGGATCTGGACGGAGACGGCAAGGTAAATGCGAAGGATTTGGTTCTTGCGCAGCGGAAAAATTCTCCGGCTGCCGTTCCCGGCAGTGTTGTCCGGATCAAGCCCGGGGCAAGGGTTTACGGAAAGAGCTATGGGTTTGCTTCTTTTGTCTATGATACCGAGTGGATTGTGAAAGAAGTGAACGGAGACCGGGCGGTGATCGACAGCAGTGCAGACGGCGGAGAACATATTAATTCCCCTGTCAGCGTGCAGGATTTGATTTTGACTGGAAACCGATGATTTTGCTTTCTGTTTCCGGAAGGGAAACGGCGCGGCATGAGACGCGTGATGTTTTCAAAAAAAGAGAGGCTTGACCTCTCTTTTTTTGATTGTTTTTTATTTGAAAAAAATGGAACAATCTGCAGGGAAGGACTTGAAATTTTTAAAAAAATGTTGTATAATAAAAAAGAATACAATGTCGGCTCTTTTGCCGGTTTGTTTTTTTCCAACAGCCCGGCGGCGACGGGGTTTGAAAATAGTTTCGCCGAGAAACGGGGTTTTATCATGAAAACAAAATATTATCTGAAACTTCTTTTTCCGCTGTCGCTTTTCGGCGCGCTGTTCCGGGTTCTGGAGATTCTTTTTGCAGTGGATGCACATACGTCGCTTTTCCTTCCCGGAAGTATTATTCCGACGGTGTTTAACATCTACTGCGTGCTGGTGACTCTCTTTTTTCTTTCCGGGCTGATTTTTCTTCCTGAGCGGAAACAGAAATCGCCTGCGGGCTATGCCTCTTTTGATCCGCCGGCGAAATTTCTTTTTATCCTTGCCGCAGTCCTAATTCTTTCGCTGTCTTTATATGAGTTTGTGACGGAATTTTTTGCGGGAAAGATTTCTTCTGCTAAAGCCCTGTTCACTTCGTTGCCGTTTTATCTGCTGGTCTGCGGAATTATCGCCGCGCTGTATTATATTCAGCTTGCGGTTTCTCCTGAGCGGATATTCCGGAACATGGTATTTAAATTTTTTGCGCTGGCGCTTCCGATTTTTTATACGCTGGTTCTGTTTGACGTTTTCCTGAACGGAGACCCTGTGATTATCCGGGTTTATGAACCGTTTGACGTAGTCCGGACGGCGGCGATCGTTCTGGCGATGATGAGTTTTGCGAAACTTTGTATTTCTCAGTTTTCCCGCAGGAATTTTGTTGTATACGCGATGATCGCGGCTTTTTATTCGAGCATTCGCTTTGCCGATCTGGTGCTGTTTTTGTTCCCGTCAAATCCGTATAATATTTCCATGCGCATGATTCATCTGCTGTGTGATATTTTTGTTGTCGCTTCATTTTTTGTGCTGATTCCCCGCAAGCAGAAAAAAAAGATGAAAGCCGAACGGGAAAATTAAAAAATAGGATTTTTGCGGCAGATAAATTTTTCTGCCGCATTTTTTATTCTTTATGGGGAAAGGACAGGAGAACCGTTTGATGAAAAATGTATTGATTACCGGCGCTTCGGGCGGGATCGGCCGTGCGGCGGCAGTTGCTTTCGCAGCAAAAGGATATCATGTGGCGATTCATTACCGTTCGGATATCGAAGGCGCGGAAAAAACCCGCCAGCGCTGTAAAAACGCGGGCAAAGGTCGGATTTTTGTCTTTCAGGGAGATGTTTCGAAAGCGACCGATGTTTCTTATATGTTTGACCGGATTCAGGCCGAGATGGGCGGTCTGGATATTCTGATCAATAATGCAGGAATTTCGGATTTCGGGCTGGTTCAGGATACGTCCGAGGAAGATTGGGACCGATTATTTGCCGTGAACTGCAAAGGGGTGTTTTTGTGCAGCCGTGCGGCGGCGCTGATGATGCTGAAAAAGAAAACCGGTTCGATCGTTAATATCGGCTCGATGTGGGGGGAATGCGGCGCTTCTTGTGAAACGGCTTATTCGGCCTCAAAAGCAGCGGTTTCCGGCTTTACCAAAGCGTTGGCCAAAGAACTTGCGCCTTCCGGGATCCGGGTCAACTGCGTTGCGCCCGGTTTGATTGATACCGGAATGAACCGCCGCCTTACCAGGGAAGAACTTGTTTCCTTTGCCGAGGATACGCCGCTTGGGCGGATCGGGACGCCGGAAGAGGTCGCGAAAGCGATTGTCTTTCTTGCGGAAGAGGATTCTTCTTTTATTACCGGGCAGGTGCTTGCCGTGGACGGCGGCGTTACCATCTGAAAAAATGAAAATCCGGGGAATTTCTGTTCCCCGGATTTTTTGTGCAAAAAAATCAGCCCATACAACCGTGTTTGGCGCGCGGCAATTTCAAAACCCTGGTTCACCAGAGTTGGGTAAAATCTCTCGGCTGCTTTGTGCTTCCAACGTCCCGGAAAACCGGGGAGGCCTGCATTCCTACAGCCGAAGCAGAAATCCCATATTTGAAATGTAGGTTTTTATTAACCGCGCATCACGAATCATACAGGCAAATTTTTGCTTGGTTGGTTTAGTCTTCGTCGACAACGCCTTCTATTTCATAATCGCTGTCGTCTTCTTCCAGTTTGGCGTCGAGCAGTTTCATTACTTCGTTGAATTCGTTTTCGTCTTCGATCGTTGTCAGAAGTTCTTCGTCTCCGTCCTGATCGGCGCGGAGAATCAGGAATTCACATTCGTCCTGATCGGCTTCTTCTTCTGCGACAAGTGCAAGATACACTTTACCGTTGTATTCAACGCCGTCGACAATGATATAGTTGCTCTGGTTGCCGTCATCGTCAAAAAGCGTGATGATCTCTTCGCCGTTCTCTTCACAGCCGCATCCGCAACCGCAGTCATCGTCTCCGCAGCAGCCGCAGTCATGCCCGTGCATGTGTTCATCCATGTCAGATACCTCGTCTTTCTGTTGTTACAATATCATTGTACACCAAAACCGGAGAAATGTCAACCCCCGCGGTAAAATTATTTTTATCCTGCGGTAAAGCCGTGTTTTGTCTGCCGGCAGGTCGTTTTATCCTCTATGGTTTGTTTTCTCGATTATCTTATCCGGAATAAGGGGAAATATACCTGCATTTTTTGTTTTCCTTTTCGGGGCAGGGTGAAAGTCTGAAATGACATTGCTGTTTTTGCGGTCAGTTTTTGGTTTCCTGACGTTTCCGCATTTTTGACCAATTGATAAATCCGTAGATATCGTTTGCCAGAAACAGGATAAAGCAAATAACAACAGACAAATACGAACTGTCGGAAAGGGCTGCCAAGCTCCATAAAATAAGGAGAATGATATCGTTTGCCGCATAGCCGAGTGCATAAAATGCGCTTCTTCGGAAGGTTAAATAAACACCAAGAAAACTTGTTGTTACAGACAGCGTGCTCGGTATGAGATTTGCCGTATGGAATCCGGATAATATAAAATAAAAAATAACGGTAACGGCTGCTGTCAGTAGTATCATAAAAATAATCTCTTTTCTTTTCAGCCTGTTGACTCTGACTTCCGCTTTCTTTTCGTCATATGGATTTTTCAACCATGAAATCAGGGCAATAACCGCCATCGGAGCGGTCATGCCCAGATAGGTTATCATCTCTCCGTAATAGGCGAATGTAAAAGATATGACGCCGTACAGGATGCTGAAGAGGATCATCAGAACCTGTCCGAACGGATTGTCCTTCGCATTGAAAATCAAGGACGTCACACCGATGAAAGAAGCGGCAAGGGTTAGATAATTTTCTCTGTCAAACAGGAAAAAGGATGCCGCAATGGAGAATAGCGATATACACCATAATAAAAGCTCTCCTTTTGTAAAGTATGCCGCTCTTGTTTTTCGTTTTTTTCCGCACATAAAATAACCTCCGAAAAAATAAGCATCCGTCCACACATCTTCAAAGACCTAACGATGTGTAACGAATGCTTTCGTTTTCTACCCGGTGGCAGATGATTTTTATTTAGTTTTGTATCCACACGTCTATTTCTGTCCGGTCGGGCTTTTCAAAAACAGAATCCAATTTCGCAATCAGTTCGTCAACGACATAATAGGCGTTTGCTTTGCCTGCCAATACGTCTTGATTTCTTTTTTTTATCCGGTTATGCCATTCTGCATCATGAATATCTATATAATAAAATTCAAACGGTATGTTTTTGGCATGGTAGAAATTTTTAGCAAAATCTCTTTCTTTTTTTGCCGGAAATCCCCAATCCAATATAACGTGGGTGTTCCTTTCCAGAATATCCAGTGACTTTCTGTAAAGATATTCCTGTGTTTTTTTTAGATAGTCGTCATGTTTTTCGCCGGCGTTCTGCCCGAAGATCGTAAGCATAATTTCATCCACGGAAAGAATGACGGCGCTGTGTTTTTTCCGTAATGTTTCGGCATAAGTGCTTTTACCGCTGCATAGTTTCCCGCAGATCATAAAAACTTTCGCCATAAAACCTTTTCCGCCTTTCGATGGTGGATTTTATGATATCTTCGTTTACAATGTAATTGACGGATTTATTTTCCGAAAGCCGCCTGTTTTTGAGCCGGACTGTTTCGTTTTGCCAGCTCCGGCGCGCGGCGTTCCAAAGCCGCCATGGAAATTTCAATATCCTCCAGCGCTTCCCGTTCGTTGAAGCAGCCGACGGTTACCATGTCGCAGTCGCGGATTGTTGCCCATGAAAAATTCAGCCCGACAAAAGGCGTTGTCCGTCCGGCAGCGATCGGTTTAATGGTCATGACCGGTTTTTTCGCTTCCTGGATTACCGCGGCCACGGCTTCGACTTCGACCTGCATCAAAAATCCCATGCAGTTATAAATCTGGATATAGGTCTCGACGTCGTAATGGTTTTCATCACTGTAAACAACCAGTTCCGGCATATGTGCCGAAAGGCCGGGGATCATGCCGGCGTCCCGGATCATTTTGGTATAATCGTCCAGCCGGCTGATGATCCGTTTGTTTTTATTGACAAGCTGCTCGGCCGAGTAATGGTGGATCAAACAGAGTTTACTGCCTCTTTTTGCCGATTCCCGGATGGTCTGTTCGGCTTCTTTTCTTGCCGCCGTATTGTCGTCGACGTTGATAACCGGCGTGTCGATCATCAGTATTTCCCGTCCGGTTTTCTGTTCGGTTTGCTTGACGGCGTCAAAAACGGGCTGGGCCATGCCGAACGGCGCCATAATGGTATCGACCCCGCGGGAGAGAAAGGTCTCCAGCATGGGAATGATAGTGCCGGGGGCTGCATGGCGCTCTTTTATCATTTGGTCGGCCGCGTCGCTCCGATGACTGTAACCTGCCATCCAGTTTGTGCCGATGATCATTCGGGACAGCGAGAGTCCGCCGACTTCCGTGCGGGGAAAAAACGTTTGTTTCATAAAAATCTCCGTTCCGCCATGATGGCTCAAAATAAACCGCCGGTTTCCCGGATTGTCTGTTTGGCAGGCGTTCTTTTTTTATCCGTTTTTTGACTGACGGTAAAGCCAGTCGACAAGATCGGTTTCTTCATAGGTTTTTGTCCAGGAGTCATGTCCTACGCGGTGGTAAAGCGTTAGTTCCGCATGGCCGCCGGTGGTATTGACGGCGTCGACCATTTCGATTGAGTTCCGTACGGGTACGGTCTGGTCGTCGGTTCCGTGAAAGGCGCGGATCGGCATTTTCAGCAGATCACACCGCCAGGAAGTTCCGCCGCCGCAGACGGGCGCCAGCGCCGCAAAAGCATCGGGAAAGCTCATTCCCAGTTCCCAGGTTCCGAAACCGCCCATGCTCAGACCGGTTACCGTGATCCGGTTTTTATCGATCCGGTAGGTTTCGGTTATTTCATCGATCATGGCTTTCAGCGGATAAATCTGCGTATTCCAGATTCGGTTTGGCTGGCATTGGGGAGAAAAGGTGATTGCCCGAACCGGCGAAGTCTCCCGGAACAGTTTCGGGATTCCGTTAACGGCGACCATTTCTGGATTGTCGCCCCGTTCTCCTGCGCCGTGTAAAAATACGATCAGCGGCAGCGATTCTTTTTCTTTATCAAAGCCTTCCGGCAGAGTGAGCAGGTAGGAAAAGGGCTTTCCGGTGTCTTTTTTGTCGAAGATTTGCAGCATTTTGTGGTTCCTTTCTTGTTGGCCGAAGCCGTTTTTCTTTTTCTTTTTTCTTTTTTGTTTCGCAAGGCGGAATAAAGAAATTCTTTTTCTGTTTTTTGTGCGGGGATCCGGCGCGCCGGAAGAAAATGAAATTTTTGCGAATTTCCGTAAAACCTCTTGAAAACAAAAGGGTTATATGCTATAATCAGCCTGTTTTACGGGGTAATTTTTTTCGCGTCCGTTCAGGATGAAAACCGAGCTCAAAACAAGGAAAATACCGGCGATACCCAGCGGAGAAAGCGGTTCCCGGAAGAACAAAACCCCGGTGAGCGTTGCGACTACCGGTTCTGCGGAAACAATAATAGAGGCTTTGCCGGTTTCAATTTTGGAAAGACCGAGCGTATAGAGAATATACGGCAGGATGGTGGTGATGATTCCCATCAGCACGCCGATCAGAATGGTTTCCGGATGGGCGGCCAGAATCGGAAGCATGGTGGGAAATTCGGCGAAGGGAAGAATCCCTGCCGCGGCAAAGAGAAAGGTAAACGTTGAAATCGTCAGCGCTTTATAACCTTTTTTGACGGCGATGGTTCCGAAAATGCTGTACAGCGCATATCCGAAAGCCGACAGCAAGCCCAGAAGAACGGCCTTGGCCGGAACGGCCGCATGACTGCCGAGAATTCCGGTAACCAGAATACAGCCGGAAAAGGTCGTCAGGCAGGCGAGTATTTTCCGCAGCGTCAGTTTTTCCCGGAAAACCGGGATGGTAAGAAGCGTTACCATAATCGGCGAGGTGTAAAGCAAAACCGCAGCGACCGAAAGAGACGTGTACTTCATGGTTGAAAAATAGCAGATGGTAAAGCTGACGATGCTGATGATTCCGGTGCCGATAAAGCACCAGATATCTTTGAGCCGGATAGCAAGCAGACGGTTCCCGATCGGGTAGAATTTTTTCTTCAGTGCCTGATCCATAATGCCGGTTGTCAAGAGCAGGATCAGCGCCGAGGTCAGAATCCGGATTGCGGAAATATGCATTGATGAAAAACCGTAGTTCTGAAGCCAGCGGACAAAAACGCCCATCAGCCCCCATAGCGTTCCTGCAAGCAGAACGGCGGCGGTACCTGCGGTCTTGTTTTTCATGTTCATCCCAGCCCCTTGAAATCGCGGCGCGGTATTCCGCGGAACGCTTGATACAGAATGTATTATATAGGAAAAACGCGGCAAAGTCAAGTTCTTTGCAATTAATTCATAAAATCGGAAGATTTAAAATAAGAAAGACGACAGCCCGGACGGGCGGATTGGAGTTATTATGTTTCAGATCAGGGGTGACCGTGCGAATTTTGAGATCCGTACGGTAGACAGGGGGATTTTCCGGGTTCGGGCGTCCTCCGATTCTACATTTGGCGAAAGCCTTCTTTCCCGCTATAACATTTTGCAGGAGAAGGGCGAAGTTGAAGCGACTGTTTCCGAAAACGGTTCGGTTTATTCTGTTCAGGCCGATCCCTTTACAGCAGAGCTGGATGCCGGCGCGAACCGGATTACCTTCAGCGGGGCAAAGGCTCCTTTTACCGTTGAAATGGAAGGTAAAGACGGGGCGGAATACCGGAACAAGGGGTTTCAGATCAAAATTTCGGTTTGCGAAAACGAACGTTTTTTCGGAATCGGGGATGAGAGCCGGAAAAGCATTGCGCGGAAGGGAACAACCGCCCGCATGGATATTAAAAATGTGGTTTCCTACGGTCCGGTTCCGTTCCTGATGAGTTCGAACGGCTGGGGATTTTTGTTGAACTGCACCTATGCGCATATGTTTGATATTGCCGATACCGAAAAGGATAAGATTGTGGTTTCCAGTCCGAAGGGCGTAATTGATTTCTATGTCTTTATGCCGGAAAGCCATGATATGCGCGATGTGTTGGAACTGCATTCCCGCGTTAGCGGCAAGCCGATTGTCATGCCGAAATTTTTCTACGGCTTTACTTTTGTTCTCAATGAACAGACCAACGCCAGAGAAATGCTCTGGGACTGCAAAATGTTCCGCCGCGAGGACATTCCCTGCGATACGGTAGGGTTGGAGCCGCAGTGGATGTCGCGTCATTATGACGCCTCGATCGATAAAAAATTCGATGACGACCGGTTTTATATCCCCGGCTGGCTGCCGCAGAATCAGTCCGGTCCGTTTACTTTTTTCTATAATCTCCGCGAACTGGGCTTCAAACTGAGCCTCTGGCTCTGCAACGATTATGATCTGCTCTGGGAAGAGGAACGGCAGGCCGGGGCGCGCGCGGCGCTTGAAAACAAAGAGTATTCCTACGAAGGCGCTTCGATTGTCGACCCGCATTTTTCCTGTCCGCTTTATATGGACGGCCGGACCAAAAGAGACGAGGGCTGGTTTGAACATCTGAAAAAATTTGTCGATAACGGCGCTTCGGCTTTTAAACTGGACGGCGCGTTTCAGGTGAACGATCATCCCGACCGGCTGTGGGGCGGCAAATATTTTGACGACGAAGTACACAATGTATATCCCGTTCTGTATGTCAAGCAGATGCAGGAAGGATTCCGCGACCATACCGACGGTCGGCGTTCGGTCATCTATACGCCCTGCGTCTATTCCGGAAGCCAGCGGTACTGCGCTTCCTGGGCCGGCGATACCGGCGGCGGATATGATACGGTTGTCGCCATGCTGAATTTCGGGCTCAGCGGCCATGTCAACGTGACCTGTGATTTGGATCCGACCGAAAAAACCAGCATCCATTACGGATTTTTTGCTCCGTGGGTTCAGCAGCTTGGCTGGCGGAACTGGCATCAGCCTTGGTTTTTGAGTGATGACAAGGAAGAGATGATCCGTTTTTACAGCAAACTTCGCTCTTCTTTGTTCCCGTATATTTACGCAACGGCACATCAGGCCGCTGAAACGGCGCTGCCGATCGCGCGGGCGCTTTCGCTGATGTATCCCGATCATCCGGAGTATGATGCGCTGACCAATATGTATCTGTTCGGCGACAGTCTTCTTGTCGGCGTATTTGATATGCACGTCACGCTGCCGGAGGGAAGATGGATTGATTTCTGGAACGATAAGGTCTATGAGGGCGGCTGCGATTTCGATTACGAAATTCCTGAAGGCCGCGGCGGCGCGCTGTTTGTCAAGGCCGGATCGGTCATTGCCATGATGGAACCGCAGCCGTATATTGAAAAGGCTGAGCCGGACCGTTATTTCCTTCACATCTATCCCGGCGGAGATTCGGTCTTTACGCTGGTGGAAGACGACGGTTATACCTATGATTATGAAAAGGGCGGTATGGCGAAAACCCGGATTTCCCTTTATGATTCCAAAGACGGTTGCTCGCTTTCCATCGCACAGCGCGTAGGGGCTTATGCCGGCAGAGAAAAAAGAACCGGCGACGCTTATAAAGAGTCTGATCCCGAGATCCGGGGGATGGGCGAGGTATCCGGCTTTACCGCGGTGGTTCATGCGGCCGGCGTAAAAAGTGTTACGCTCGGCGGCAAGGAAATTCCGGTTCGCTGTGAGGACGGAAAATATTGCTTTGATATTCCCGCGGCGCTGCATGCCGAAAGCGAACTGACCTATCAGATTTCATTGCATTAAAGAGTAAAAAAAGGGCTGAAATTGTCAGCCCTTTTTTTCATAAAGCCGCAGATGAGAAAAACGGAAAAAGCTTGACTTTTGTCATTTTTTTTGTTAGACTGATAATAAAAAAGACTGAAAAGGGGTCGATTTTATGCCGAAAATTTCTATGCCTGCCGGAAATGCTTTCTGTCCGCAATGTTTGTATTTATACGGGACCTATAAAGAGAATAGGGAACCGAATTACGGTCTTTTTACCTGGGCGACTTATTGCTGGGACGAAGGCCTTCGGTTTATCGCCTGTATCGGGGAAGATAAATTGACCCGCGACAGGATTCGGGCTACGGGCGTCTTTTCCGCCTCGGTCGTCGGCGAAGCGTTATTGCCTGCGGCCGATTTTTGCGGAAACCGGCCGGGATATACTTTTGATAAATCCGGACGGATGGAATCGGTATGCGGTTCGGTTTTGGAGGTTCCGGTACCGGCTGAGAGCCCGTATAGCTTTGAATTGTCGGTGGATAAGATTCTTTCTCTTGATGACCGGAAGGAAAGTGAAATTTATGTCTGCAAAATCTGCAATGTGCTTGCAGACGAACGGCTGGGAGAAGAAAACGGCTCCTTTGAAGAGCGCCTGCGCTTTGCTTCTCCCGTCGTCAGTCTTTCTCATCAGTATTTTTCTGTTTCGGACAAACCGCTCGGTCATTGGGGCGAATGGAAGTAACGGTATCTCATTCTTTTATCATTGGCAGGAGGAGTGAAAAATGCGTTTCGATCTGGCGCCGCGGGGTTCGTTTTATCAGGGAATCAGCCGTACGCTGCAGCCAAAAGACTTTATAGGAAAGCGCGGGAAGGACTCGGCATTGCTTTCCCGCTATTTTGAATATCTGGATTTTATGAATCCTTCTGTTTCTGTTCCGTTTCGTTACGACCGCTCGGCGTTTGAGCAATTGACCGGATTTCTGCTGGATTTTCAGCAGGGCGGTATTGACTGCGAAATAATTGCTTATGATGATGCTCCGTTGACGGCGGCTTTCGGAAAACCGGTTGAATTTTTAGGAATTGATGTGGTTTATGATTCGGCGGAGTCTCTGCTCGAATTGCCGGATAGCGTGCCGGAAGAGGTAAAGGTACGGCTGAACAAGAGTTTTTTGTGCCCGACGGAAGCCGATGTTCCGTTTGTCTGCAAAAGCTGCGGTCAGAGACCCTTTCTTTGGCGGCCCTGTTGGGTATATCGGGTGGTTTTATAACCGGTTTTTATAAACACCGACGATAAAAAGAACCGCTCTCTGTGAAAAACAGGGGCGGTTCTTTTGCTTTTGGCTATTTTTTATTTCTCTGCAACGGGTTGCTTTTGCCGGTCTTTAGCCGTTATTTTTCATGCGGAGGCAGATTTCTTTCGCCATGGCGGCAATTTCCTCTTTATTGCTGCTGTTAACGGCGGAACGGACGGTAACGGCAGATTCCAGATAGGTAATATTTTTGCTTTTTGCCAGCGCGTCCTTCATGATTTTTATTGCCATGGGCGCCCAGGAACCGTTTTCGATGAATCCGACGGTTCGGTTCTGGTAATTTCTTTCGGTCAGGCCGTGAAGAAATTGATGCATAGAAGGGAAAACATCGGCGTTGTAGGTGAGCGAGGCAAGAACAAGGGTACTGTAACGGAAGGCGTCGGCGATTGCTTGTGCCGGATCACAGCGGGAAAGGTCGTAGAGGGCGACGGCGGGGCAGCCGTTTTCCTGCAGCTGATCGACCAGCAGTTTTGCCGCTTTTTCGGTGTTTCCGTAAACCGAAGCATAGGCCAGGCAGACCCCTTCATTTTCCGGCCGGTAAGAAGACCAGGCGTCATACAGCCCAAGATAATAACCGAGATTTTCGGTCAGAACCGGTCCGTGCAGCGGGCAGATTTTTTCAACCGTCAGCGTGGCTGCTTTTTTCAGCAGGCTTTGCACCTGCGCGCCGTATTTGCCGACAA
Organism: uncultured Clostridia bacterium; assembly: GCA_948443805.1. Classification (GTDB taxonomy): domain Bacteria; phylum Bacillota; class Clostridia; order Oscillospirales; family UBA644; genus CAOJUB01. The sequence continues at coordinate 28,930 of CAOJUB010000003.1, forward strand.
TTCCGATATAATAGCGGCGGGCTTCATCGGCCCAGTTTTCTTCTGCGTCCAGTGCACCGAATTTACCGAATCCATCGGCAGAGAAGAGTACCTTGTCGGTTCCGTCATAGGTTACCATGACTTCCGGCCAGTGCACCATCGGCGCAAAAAGAAAGCTGAGGGTGCGGCCGCCGAGAGAAAGGGTATCTCCGTCTTTAACGGTTACGGTTTTAGCGGAGAGTTCACCGAAAAACTGGTTCATCATGGCAAATGTTTTCGCATTTGCTACAATTGCGGTTTCCGGATAGCATGCCAGAAAATCTGCAATTCCGGCCGAGTGATCCGGTTCCATGTGCTGAATGATCAGATAATCCGGTCTTCGTCCTTCCAGCGCTGCAGAAAGATTGGCAAGCCATTCTTTGGTAAAACGTCGGTCTACCGTGTCCATAACGGCGATTTTTTCATCCCGGATCAGATAGGAATTATAACAGATCCCGTTCGGAACCCGGTACTGTCCTTCAAACAGATCGATTTCCCGGTCGTTGACGCCGAGATACAGAATATGGGGGGTAATGTTCATATAAATCCTCTCTCTTTCTTTTCCGTGTCTTTTTATTTTTATAACCGGTCGCCGGGTTTTGTTTCCGGCTCCGGCCGTCTTTCTTTTCTGGATCGGTTTCCGTAACAAGAGGTTTTTCCCTGCCAGGAATGGTCGTAATACAGAATTTCAGGAAGGATCACGGCCGATTCCTCATAGGGCTCATGAAACGGCTGCTCTGAAGGCACGGCATAGATCGAGGGGAGAACGCCGTTTTCAATAAAATACAGAGAGTTTTTTACCGTCTGCAGGGGGGAGCAGATGCAGCAGAGACGGTCGTAATGCCCATTTTTGTAAATCTGGGAACTTACATAACATTCGTCGGCCGAGTTGTAAACGCCGTCTGTTCCTTTATAGAGCTGATTTGTTTCTTCGCCCAGAATATCGGCCGGGGGGATTCCCTGCTGCAGCAGAAAATTTTTCCCCGCGTCGCTTAACGGGATATTGTCTTCTCCATTTTCGGTTTTATGCCGGCTTCCCGGAACATAGAGCGTGACTTGTTTTCCTTCTTTTGCCCATCGGGTATACAGCGCGATGGCGGTTTTCAGGCGGCCTTCGAATTCTTCGTCCGGTTCAACGCCGTTTTTTAACGGATGCTGCGCCGATATTTGGAGAAGGATTTTTTTCGGTTCGTTTCCGGGATTCTTGCGCAGGGCGTCGCTGTATTTTTTTTGCCAGTAGACCGGTGCGGTTTCCTCCCACGGTTTGCTTTGTTCCCAGACAGAATCAAAATGCTTTATTATCATCAGAACCAGATTGCCCTCGTCGTGATGATCGGAATCGAATTCCTCGCGTCCGCGCAGAAGAAATTTGTTTTTCGATTTATAGGGCGGCAGCGTAAGATTCAGCTAGGAAAGCGCATATTCTTTTTCTTGATCGGAAAATTCTGCGATCGTCATCGGCAACCGGTATTCCGATGAATAATATCGAACTTCCAGGCTGGCATGGGGTTGTTCTTTTTGTATTTCGGTCAGAATATGATGAATGGTTTCCGTTTCGGTATCGATCGTACTTTCGGGAGAGCGGATCCCTGCTTCGCTTTCCAGCCTGGCAATGTCTTTGAGAAAGACGTTATCTTTTCTGGCTAGCAGGATTTTTATTTCAGCGCCCCTTTGCAAGGCCTGCCGAATCTGCCGGATCCTTTCCCGGTTCTGGAAAAAACCGTTTGCCGAAACATACATAATACGGACGGAGTCCGCTTTTTCGAAAATTTTTTTATATTCCTGGGAAGAGATGTCATGGGTAGTGACAGAGGTGGAAAATCCGTATTTTTTCATTTTATTGGCAAAGGCAATTTGGCTGAAATATTTTTTTGTGAAAAACAATGCGATCAGCGATGTTGTGACCGTGACGACCAGCGCTTCGCCGATATTGATCAGAGATGCGACCCAGTCGATATGAAAATTCATTATGTTTCTTCTTTTCCGGTTTTCTTAACCGTTTCAGAATCTTTTAACACCTGACCGGGAACCGGCGTTTCTGAAACAAAAAAGCTACGAAATTTCGGAGCTTTTTCAGGCGGCATTCTGCCTTGAATGGTTTGAGCATTGTTATAGGAATTGTAAAAAAGTCAAGTAATATCAGTAATTTTAGGCGAACAACAAAAATAAGTTATGCAATAATGCAAACTTTTAAAGCATATCATTCAAATGACTGTTTTAATTGTTCAATGTTTGTATATTTTATTATAGGAATACCTTTGCGTTGAAGTAAAGACACAAAAGCAAGTTCCGCTCGGTCTGCTTCTAATAAAAACTTATCCAGGTTTATAATTCCTCAATAATTCGCTTACCGCCAAAATGCAAGTAGGTATGATTTAACAAGCAGATGGTGTCACATATTTCCATTAAGATACCGCCGGCAGAAACTAAATTTACTTCGAGACATAATTCTCCATAATATTGTTTGGCTTTATTTAGATGTGTTTTTGCTTTTTCTAACAGGTCATGGGTAAGTATTCCATCTGTAATAGATTTTATTTGATTTTTAAGATTTTCATATTTTTGTTTGTCTTCATAGCTTGCGTAGTAAACAAGTTGAGACTCTGCAATAACTGAAACTTTCATATCTTCGAAATTAGCGAATTTCTCTAACTGATTCCAATTTGTTCCCCAAATGTCGTACCCAATTCCATCAAGAATGAATGTTTTCGACAGTTTCCATCCATTTTCTGTCTTAGGGATAAAAATGATATCCAAGTCTGAATTTTCATGAGCAGTGCCATTTACGCATGAGCCATATATTATCATAATGCTTATATCATTCGAATATTTGGTTTTAATGGTGTCTAATAATACATCTAATATTTCTTGATGATGTTTTAGCATCACTTCATCTCCTATCAAAATGGAATTTCCGGAAGTGTTGCCACGCTTCCTATGCTTGCTGTTCCATTATAACATAAAAACCGAGCATTCCTACAAGAAATTCAGTTCCTAGTAAGAATGCTCGACATGGTGCGGTTGACAGGACTTGAACCTGCACGAAATTTCTTTCATTAGCCCCTCAAGCTAACGTGTCTGCCTATTCCACCACAACCGCAGATATTCAGTTTTTATGCCCGAAAATACAGGCACTGTTTTGAAGCAAAGGTATTATATCATTTTTTTTTTTGCTTGTCAAGCGTTTTTCTTTGTTATTTTTTGATTTCGAATAAATTTAACATTTATATTCTCCTTTTGATATTGACAAACTGCGGAAAAAAAGGTACAATATATGGTAAAATAGATGATTATATCCTGTCAGTATATCTCCGGAGAAAAACGGCGGGAAAAATCATTCCGAGGAGGCGTTTTTTTGTGATCAGAAGCATGACCGGATACGGGCGGTCTTCTGCCGTTACCGGCAATTATGACGTGACGGTTGAGATTAGGTCGGTCAATCACCGGTATCTGGAGATGTTTATTCATATGCCGCGTTTCTGTTCTCCGCTGGAAGACCGGGTGAGAAATTTCCTCCGGCAGCAGATCATCCGGGGAAAAACCGAAGTGAATATTTCGGTAAAATCCGTAGAGGATCAAAGTCGGAAGATCACGGTGGACAACGCGCTTCTTTCCGATTATCTGGAGGTTCTTTCGAAAACGGCGGAGGAATATTCTCTGGTTAACGATGTGACGGTTTCCACGCTGTTCCGTTTACCGGAGGTTTTGACGACCGAGAAGGAAGAAGCCGATCTGGAGGATGTCTGGCAGGCAATTGAGCCGACTCTTTGCGCCGCACTTTCGGATTTTTCCGCGCAGCGGGAAAAGGAAGGGCGTTTTTTGGCGGAGGATATTCTTGATAAATGCAGTCAGATTGAAGAACGGGTTTCGGCAATTCAGGCCCGTTCGCCGAAACTGGTCGAAGCCTATACGGCGAAACTCCGGGAGAGGATTCTGCAGCTTCTGGACGGCGGAACACCAGATGAACAAAGGCTTTTGACCGAAGTTGCGATTATGGCGGACAAAATGGCGGTGGATGAGGAGATCGTGCGGCTTGGTTCTCATATCCGGAATTTTTCGGATATTTTCCGTCAGGGTTTGGCGGAAGAGGGGGCGCCTTCTCCGCTTGGCAAGAAGACGGATTTTATCGTGCAGGAAATGAACCGGGAAATCAATACAGTTTCTTCAAAAATCGGCGATATGGAAGTTACCCTTACGGCGATTGAGGTAAAAAATATCATTGAAAAAATCCGCGAGCAGATTCAGAATATCGAGTAGCGGGTCTTTGAACCGACCGGCAGCAGAAAATATCGCGGTGCAGAACGCCGTGAAAGGGATGTGTGGATGAATGAAACTTGTTAATATTGGTTTTGGGAATGTTGTTTTTGCCGACCGGATCGTTGCGATCGTCAGTCCGGATTCCGCGCCGATCAAACGGATTATTCAGGATGCGAGAGAAGACGGGAATCTGATCGACGCTTCCTATGGCAGACGGACGCGGGCGGTGCTGATTACCGACAGCGAGCATATCATTCTCAGCGCTGTTCAGCCGGAAACGATTGCCAACCGGGTTCAGGATTCCCGTGAGGAAGACGACCTCAGCGGGGAGGATACCGATGAATAAAAAAGGGATTTTGTTTGTGATTTCCGGTCCTTCCGGCGCAGGGAAAGGAACGCTGGTATCTCGGCTGCTGCAGTCGCTGGACAGCGCGTCGCTCTATTTTTCGGTCTCCTGCGCCACGCGCGCGCCGCGGAAGGGCGAAATAGACGGCGTTCATTATCATTTTATCGGAAAAGATGAATTTGACAGGTTTGTTTCCGAAGACCGTTTTCTGGAGTATAATCATTACTGTAAAGGTGATTACGGAACCCTGGCGGCTCCGGTTTTAGAAGCGCTTGAACAGGGAAAATCATCGATTTTAGAAATCGACTGCAACGGTATGCGGCAGGTACGGGAAAAGTGTCCGGACGCAGTGACGGTTTTTATTTCCCCCCCCTCGTTGGCGGAACTGGAAAAGCGGCTGCGTTCGCGCGGGACTGAAACCGAGGAGCAGATTCAAAAGCGGATTGCCGCGGCCGAAGCGGAAATGGCTTTTTCGGGAGAATATGACCATATTGTAGTAAACGACGATCTTGACAGGGCGGCTCTGGAGCTGTCCCAGATCTTTAAAAAATATATGAACTGAAAGAACAGAAGGAGAGATTTTATATGATGTTGTATCCGAGTGTCGGCGATTTAATTGAAGGCGAAAAGAAATGCCGTTATTCTTTAGTGGTTGCCGTGGCCAAAAGAGCCCGTGATATTGCCCATAAGGCGGAAGAAGATGGCGAAAAGCTGGAAGAAAAACCGATTACGCTCGCCATTGAATCCTTTGCCGACGGCGAGGCCGATTTTCATGAATCCGACAAACCGGTCTGCGAGGATTAATACGCTGTGAGTTTGCTCGCGCAGGTTGTCGTTGATATCGTTTATTCGGCGGATATCCCTTATTCCTACCGGATCCCGCCGTTTCTTGCCGGGGAAATTTCGGTCGGCGATCTTGTCCGGGTTCCGTTTGGCCGTTCGGAAAAACTGGTTCGGGCGTTGGTTCTGGCGCTGTCGGAGGATGACGGCGAAAAACGAAAAGAAATTCGTGAAAAAACATCGGTTTCGGTTTCGGAACGGGAAATGGCGCTGATCCGTTTTTTGAAAAACCGTTATTTCTGCACGTTTTTTGACGCGTTCCGTCTGGTACGGCCGGATCAGCATACCGGCGCCGGTACGCCCCTTTATGAACGGAATATAGAGCTTTGCCAAAGCGGATTTCTGGAGAGCCATCCGGAGAAAAAATATGAAAAACAGCGAAAAATCGTTGCTTTTCTTGAAAAAAACGGGGCGTCTCCGGTCGGTTTTTTGCTGTTGGAAACCGGTGTTTCCCGCTCTGTAATCGCTACGCTTGAGAAAAACGGCGTTGTCCGGACCGTCATGCGTCAGCGTTCCCGCAGCCCGGTTGTTCTTCGGCAGGATGACCGCACCGTTTCTGAAAATTTGCTGAACAGCGAGCAAGAACAGGCGTATAAGAAGATTGTTTCTCAGCTTGGCAGCGGGAAAACCCATCTTTTATACGGCGTTACCGGCAGCGGGAAAACCCATGTTTTTATTGCTTTGATCAATGAAGTTCTGGCTCGGGGGCAGAGCGTGATTGTAATGATTCCGGAGATTTCCCTGACCTATCAGCTTGTCGGACGGCTCTATGCGCATTACGGAAAAAGTATCGCAGTTCTTCACAGCGGGCTTTCCAAAGGGGAAAAAGCCGACGAATGGCAGCGAATTGAGGCGGGAGAGGCCCGGATTGTGATCGGAACGCGTTCCGCCGTGTTTTCGCCGGTGAAAAACCTTGGGCTTCTGATTATGGATGAAGAACAGGAACATACGTATAAATCGGAGATGACGCCCCGCTATCATGCCCGGGAGGTCGCGGCTTTTCTTGCCGGACGGGAAAAGGCGCTTTTACTGCTGGCTTCGGCAACGCCTTCGTTTGAAAGTTATTTGCGCGCGCAGGAGGGAATCATCGGATTTTCTCAGCTGAAAACCCGCTATAACCGGCAGCCTTTGCCGAAGATTCTGACTGTTGATTTGCAGCGGGAAGTCCGTTCCGGAAACCGTTCGATTTTCAGCCGGTTTTTGATTTCCGAGATTGAAAAAAACAGAGAAAACAACGAACAGACCATTCTTTTTATGAACCGGCGCGGGTATCATTCGTATATTGCCTGTCCGGTTTGCAGAACGGTTTTAAAATGTCCGAATTGCGGTATTCCGCTGACATATCATTTAGATTCCGACCGGCTGATGTGCCATTATTGCAGTTATTCCAGAGATTCTTCCGGCGTCTGTCCCGGATGCGGCGCGCAGACTATGCGGTATACCGGCGTTGGGACGCAGAAAGCGGAGGAAGAATTAAAACAGTATTTCCCTGAACTTCGGGTGCTTCGGATGGACGCCGATACGGTGACCGGAAAAAATACCCGCAACGATATGCTGACCGATTTCGGAAAGCGACGTTATGACGTTTTGCTTGGGACGCAGATGATTACAAAAGGGCTGGATTTCCCGGACGTGACCCTGGTGGGGGTTCTGAATGCCGATTCGCTTCTGTATTCTTCCGACTTCCGAGCCTATGAGCGGACATTTTCTCTTTTAACGCAGGTAGCCGGCCGAGCCGGCCGGTCGGAGAAAAGCGGCCGGGCGGTGATTCAGACTTATTCTCCGACGCATGAAGTGCTGAAATATGCTTTTGAGCAGGATTATCCCGGTTTTTTTGAAAACCAGGCTTCTCTTCGGAAAAATCTTCTGTATCCTCCGTATTGCGATCTTTGCCAGGCGGTTTTTATTGCCAAGGATGAGCCGGCGGCTCTTCTGGCGGCGGAAACCTTTATCCGGATTATCAAAGATTTGGTATCCGGAGAATTTAAAAAGATCGGGGTAAAGGTGATTCTGCCCCGGATCACATTTGTGCCGATGGTTGACGGCAAAAGCCGGAGCCGAATTTTGATTAAATGCAAAGACAATGCTGAAACGCGGCGGATGCTGCATATTGCGCTGCTTGCGTTTCTGAAAGAAAAAACGCAGAAAGACGCGCTGATTACACTGGATATGAATCCGGCGAGCATTTTATAGAAAAAGGCCTTACAGGCCGGAAGAGGTTCGGGTCGGGCGGAGATTCCCGAGGAAGGATGGAAAAAACATGGCGCTGAGAAAAATAGTAACCGAAGGATATGAATCTTTATATAAAGTCTGCCGGCCGGTAACCGAATTTAACCAACGGCTGACAACCCTTGTAGAAGACATGAAGGATACGCTGATCGATTCGGAGGGCGTTGGACTGGCGGCTCCGCAGATCGGTGTGACAAGAAGGGTTGTGGTTCTTTTTGACGGAGACAGCGAAGAGATCATAACGATGATTAATCCTGAAATTGTGAAAACCGAAGGTGAACAGGAAGCCACCGAAGGCTGCCTTTCGGTGCCCGGGGTTTGGGGCAGAACAAAACGACCCGCTACGGTAACGGTCAGGGCTTTTGATGCAGCGGGCAGGGAATTTACCCTCACAAGAGACGGTATCACCGCCGTTTGTTTTTGTCATGAGATCGATCATCTGGACGGAAAACTTTTCCGGGATCATGTGATTGAATATCTGGAATCGTAATTCTTATTTTTAATTGTTTTGTCGAGTGGAAAGAAAATTCTTTGCTTGCTTTTGATTCTGTTGGGGAGGTTCTATGAAAATTCTCTTTATGGGTTCGCCGGATTTTGCTCTGGAAAGCCTGAAAAAACTTGTCGGTTCCCATCATGAAATTGTCGGCGTGATTACACAGCCGGATAAACCGAAGGGGCGCGGTTATACGCTGACTCCCACAGCTGTCAAGGCTTTTGCCATTACAGAAGGAATTCCGGCAGAAACGCCGCAGACACTCAAAGACGGCGCGATTCTTCCGCTGCTTGAACGGTGGCAGCCGGATTGTATTGTTGTTATTGCGTATGGAAAAATTCTTCCTGAGTATGTTCTTTCTTATCCGAAATACGGTTGTGTTAATGTGCACGCTTCGCTGCTTCCGAAGTATCAGGGCGCAGCGCCGATCAATTTCGTTCTGATCAACGGGGAGAAGGAAACCGGTGTGACTACAATGAAAATGGACGCGGGGATTGATACCGGAGCGATGCTTCTGAAAAAGAGCACTCCGATTTTGCCCTCGGATGACGCGGGCGCCCTGCATGACCGGCTTGCCGGCCTTGGCGCAGACCTGCTTCTGGAAACGCTCGACGGTTTGGAAAAAGGGGAGATCGTTCCTGAAAAACAAAGCGGCGAGAGCTGTTATGTGTCGAAGATCGACGATGCGGTGAAAAAACTGGATTTTTCCCAGACGGCGGAATCGATTGTCAACCGAATCCGGGGACTTTCTCCCTTCCCGACGGCGTTTTGTTTCTGCGGCGGGAAAAAAATGAAAGTATACAAAGCGGAAGCGCTTGACAGCAGAGAAGAGAACAATTCTGCCGTTCCCTGCGGCGGGTTGCTTTCGGATAAGGACCTGATTGTGAAAGCCGGAACCGGCGCGGTTCGGATTCTTTCACTGGCGCCTGAAGGGAAAAAAAGAATGTCCGGTCAGGATTTTCTCCGGGGAATTCGGGATAAACAGTCTCTTTTGTTTGAATAATAGGAATACGGTCTTTGCCGTTTGTAGCAAAGACGAGAAGCAGCCGCAGGAAGGCGGCGAAAGGAGAACAGAATGGATTTTTGGTTTTTAATCCTTGTGATTCCCGCAATGATTTTATCGCTTGCGGCGCAGGCCGGGGTGAATTCGTCTTATAAAAAATATGCGAAACTATTTTCTTCCCGGGGGATGACCGGCCGGGAGGCCGCCGAGATGATTCTCCGGAATAACGGGATTTATGACGTCCGGATCGAGCCGGTTTCCGGCAGCCTGACCGACCATTACAGCCCCAGGGAACAGGTGATCCGCCTTTCGGAAGGGGTTTTTGATTCTTCTTCTGTGGCAGCCATCGGCATTGCATCGCATGAGGCGGGGCACGCCGTTCAGCACCATGTCGGCTATGCGCCGATCAAGATACGCAACGCCGTGCTTCCGGTCGCAAATATCGGTTCGATGCTGGCGTTTCCGCTGATTGTGATCGGCTTTCTTCTCAGTTCTTTTTTGCTGCTGGATCTGGGCGTGATTTTTTTCTCATTTACCACGCTGTTCCAGCTGATTACCCTTCCGGTAGAATTCAACGCTTCTTCCCGGGCGGTCAAGGCCATAGAAGCCAACGGCGTCCTGTATGGGGAAGAATTAAACGGTGCCAAATCGGTTTTGCGCGCCGCCGCAATGACCTATGTCGCGGCGCTTGCGGTTTCGTTTGCGCAACTGCTGCGCTTTTTCTTCCTGACAAGAAGCAACCGGCGGTAGTTTGATTGAAAACGAGAAAAAGTTTTCCGGTAACGGAAAAAGGACGAAAATGATGACAGAAACAGTAAAATCGGAAAATCTGGATATTTCCTCCCTGCTTTTTGACGATTTAGTTCCGTTCATGGAGCAGATCGGCGAACCGAAATACCGTGCGGAACAGCTTTTCCGCGGCTTTTCACAGGGAAAGACGGTAGAAGAAATGACCGATATCGGGAAAGGGTTGCGGGCAAAACTGGCCGAACGAAGCCGGTGGGCGGACTTGGAGCAGGTCCGAAAGCTGACCGATCCTGACGGCACCGAAAAATTTCTTTTTCGGCTGCCGGATTCCCATGTGATCGAAACGGTTTTCATGCGGTATAAACATGGCAATTCCGTTTGTATTTCCTCGCAGGTCGGCTGCCGGATGGGCTGCCGTTTTTGTGCGAGTACGCTGTTGGGCAAAGTCCGAAACCTTTCCGCCGGGGAAATGCTGGCGCAGGTGGCTCGGGTCAATGCTGTGAATAAAGTTTCAAATATTGTGATTATGGGCGTGGGAGAACCGCTTGACAATTATGAAAATCTGCTTCTTTTTTTGCAGAATGTAAACGATCCGAAAGGGCTGAATATCGGATACCGCCATATTTCGGTCTCTACCTGCGGATTGGTCGACCGGATGGAACAGCTGGCGCAGCGTCGGTTTCCGATTACGCTGTCGGTTTCTCTACATGCGCCGGATGACGAAACCCGCAACCGGCTGATGCCGGTGAACCGGAAATATCCGGTTGCCACGCTGATGCAAGCCTGCCGGGATTATATCGCGGTGACGGGCCGCCGGATTTCGTTTGAATATACGCTGGTCAAAGAGATCAATGATACGCCTCGGCACGCCGCGCTCTTGGCTTCGCTGGTCAGGGGAATGCTTTGCCATGTGAATCTGATTCCGGTCAATTATGTTGCCGAGCGGGGGCTGGAGCCTTCTTCTTCCGGAACAATCGAAAAATTTCGGCGGATTCTGGCGGAAAAAGGCGTGAATGTGACGGTTCGCCGCCGTCTTGGAAGCGAGATTAACGCCTCCTGCGGTCAGCTCCGGCATCAATATATGAAAGAGCAGTAATTTGATTTTTCGGCCGCAGGTTCGGCGGCCTTTGGAAATATAAATAAGTTTTCAACAAGCCTTTGGCGGAAATGGAGCACCCTATGATTTTTTACGGGAAAAGCGATGTCGGAAAAGTCCGGACGTCCAATCAGGACGGATTTCTTTTCCATGATTACGGAGACGGCCGGAGTTTTGCCGTTGTCTGCGACGGAATGGGCGGACATAACGGCGGCAATATTGCAAGCGAGATGGCCGTGGAGGAAATCCGGGCCTATCTGACGGATCAGACAAACCTGGAAACCTTCGGTGGTGATTTCCGGGCGTTGGTTCTGGCGGCGATCCGCAAGGCGAACGATAAAATTTTTGTGCGCGCCGTTAAAGAGCCCACCCTCAAAGGGATGGGTACGACGGTCGTGCTTTCCTTTTTTGACGGCGATCATGTGTTGACCGCCCATGTCGGCGACAGCCGTGCCTATCAGTTCCGGGACGGGGAGTTGCGGCAATTGACGACCGATCATTCGCTGGTGCAGGAGATGATCAGTTCCGGTCAGATTACCGATCAGGAGGCTCAGACTTCTCCTTACCGGCATGTGATTACCCGTGCCGTCGGAACCGGACCGGACGCCGAGATTGATTTTGATTCTTCTGAAATCACCGAAGGCACGCTGCTGATTCTCTGTTCCGACGGGCTTTCCAATGCGGTTCCTGTTATGGATATGGAACAGATTCTGAAAACCAATCCGGTAGAAAAGGTTTGCGATGTGTTGGTTGATACCGCGAATAAAAACGGCGGCAACGACAATATCACGGTTGTTGTTGCCGGGAAAGAATGAGGCCGGTTATGGAAGACAGATTGGTAGGAACGGTGTTGAGCGGCCGGTATCGTCTTCTTGACTTGGTTGGCTCCGGCGGTATGGCGAAGGTTTATAAAGCGGAAGATATTCTGGAGAACCGGCTCGTCGCTATTAAAATGCTCCGCGATGAATATGTGGGGAATGATGAATTCCGGAAACGTTTTCTGAATGAATCCCGCGCTATTACGATGTTGGTTCACCGGAACATCGTCGATGTTTTTGACGTAAATTTTGATGAAAATTGTCCGTATATCGTCATGGAACTGATCGAAGGCATTACGCTGAAGGACTATATGAAAAAAAAATCTCCCTTACCGCTTCGGGAGGCGTTGCTTTATTGCGGACAGATTCTCAGCGCTCTCCGCCATGCGCATGAGCGGGGGGTTGTTCACCGGGATATCAAGCCGCAGAATATTATGCTGCTGAACGACGGTGTGGTTAAGGTTACCGATTTCGGTATTGCACAGGTTTCCAACTTCGAGACCGTTACGCATGACAGCAGTGCGGTCGGTTCGGTTCATTATGTCAGCCCGGAACAGGCGCGGGGGCGTGTGGCCGACGACCGTTCGGATATTTATTCGACGGGTATCATGCTGTATGAAATGGTGACGGGGAAATTGCCGTTTACCGGAGAAAATCCGGTTTCCGTTGCATTGAAACAGGTTCAGGAAGAGCCAAAGCGGCCGCGGCAGATCAATCCTGAAATTCCGGTCGGGCTGGAACAGATTATCATGAAAGCCATGCGTAAAAAACCGGATGAACGGTACAGCAATGCCAGAGAAATGCAGCATGATATCGTACGCTTTTTAGAAGATCAGCAGGTTGTTTTCGATTATCCGGACGGATTCGGTTCGGTTCGGAAGCCGGAGAATAAAAAGCAGAAAACAGCAGGAACAGGAAAAAAAATTCTGACAGAAAAGCAAATCATTCGTAAAAACCGAATGATAGCCGCGCTTTCCGGTATTTTTTTGGCGTTGGTTTTGGTTGTGACCGGAACATTTGTCATGTTTACCATGGTGCAGCGTCTCGGCGCTTCGCTTCTGGATATTCCGCAGCTTGTCGGACGAACTCTTTCCGAGGTTCAGAAGGATAAACAGGTGACCGATCACTTTAATTTAGTGATCGAAGAGCGCAATGATAGCGTGGTTGCCGCCGGAATTATCATCGAGCAGACGCCAGCCGAAGGCCGGTATTCTTCCGGAACGGAAATGAAGGTAATTGTCAGCAAAGGGCCGCGGATGACAACGGTTCCCGCCGTGACCAATCTGGTTGCCGATCAGGCGGCGGCACAGCTGAAAAGCAATGAACTTTCCTGCGAAAAACTGACGGAGGTCAGCGCTTCGGTGGAAAAGGGGCATGTGATCCGGTGCGAGCCGGCCGACGGTTCCTCGGTTCCCGTTGGGACGACGGTGAAAATTTTTGTTGCCGCTTCGGGTACCGACAATATGGTAAAAGTTCCCGATGTTCGGGGATTGTCCCGGGACAGCGCGATGGCGGCATTGTATGCGAAAAACCTTGACGTGACCACCCAGGAAACCTACAGCGATACCGTGGAGAGCGGCCTGGTCATTTCGCAGAGTTTAGAGGAACTTTCCGAAGTGGAAGCAGGAAGCAAGATTACTATTTATATCAGTAAAGGCAAGCAAACCGAATGACAGAACAGCAGGGAATTATCATCAAAGGCGTGGGCGGCCTTTATACCGTTGTCTGCGCTGGGAATACACTGGAGTGCCGCGCGCGCGGGCGTTTTCGCCGGGAACTTCTGACGCCGGCGGTCGGTGACCGCGTTGTTGTTTCTCCGGAACATTTTATTACGGAGATTCTGCCCCGGAAAAACAGCCTGATCCGGCCGGCGGTGGCCAATATCGACCGGCTTTTTATCGTTGCGGCGCTTGCCGAACCGGATCCCGATGTTTTTTATCTTGATAAACTGACCGTCATCGCCGAATATTACGGCATTGAACCGGTTTTGATCTTTAACAAAAGCGATCTGGGCGATCCGAAGGGGATTTTATCGGTGTACGAACGGGTTCCGTATAAAAAAATTGTTCTTTGCACGGAAACGGCGGACGCCGAACAGGTTTCGCTTCTTGCCGGTGAATTCTCCGGAAGAACTTCGGCTTTTGCCGGTTATTCTGGCGTAGGAAAATCCAGTATTCTGAATCTTTTAGCCCGCCATGAAGGCCGGGAACTGAATGCGCAGACCGGTCATATCAGCCAGAAACTCCGGCGGGGGAAGCACACCACGAGGCATGTGGAACTGTTTTCTCTCTGTGGCGGATATATCGCCGATACGCCCGGTTTCGGCAGTTTGGCGTTTGACTATTTTAACCTGAAAGACCGGCGTCTGCTTGCCGGATGTTTTCCGGAATTTTCGGCGTATGTAAAGGGTTGTCGCTTTCATGACTGTTCTCACCGGAAAGAAAAGGAGTGCGGCGTCCGGGAAGCGGTTGCTTCGGGAGAAATTTCTCCCTCCCGGTATGAAAGTTTCTGCCGTATGTATGAGGAAATGGGCGAATACCGCCCCTGGAAAGAAAAAACCGACAGTGAAGGAGAAAGAAAATGAAAAAAATCATTTACGACCACGATTTCGGCGCGGACTGCGATGACGGCGGCGCCGGCGCTATGCTGGCAAAGGCGCATCGGGACGGCCATGTCAAGGTTCTTGCCGTTACACAGGCGATTGCCAATCCGTACGGTCAATATTGTATGGAGGCAATTTTTGATTATCTCGGCGTCAGCGGAATCCCTTTCGGATATAATCTGGAAAACAGCAAGTTTTCCGGGGATGTGTATCATTTATGTACCAAAAGTCCGGCGGAAAAATATTATGCGGCCAAGAAAAAACCGTTTCCTGAGCAGCAGAGCGGGATTCGGCTTCTCCGGAAAGTGCTTTCCGAAAATAACCGAAAAGATATCACGCTTGTGACTACCGGAATGCTTACAACGGTTTATGGCCTGTGTCTTTCCGGACCGGATGACATTTCCCCGAAAACTGGTCTGGAATTACTTGCTGAAAATATTGAAGAATATGTGCTGGGGGGCGCGAATTTTGAAAGCGAGGATGTCCGCGAATATAATGTCCGGGCGGATATTGAAGCCGGCATGTATGTGGTCAATCAGGCGCCGTTTCCTATTACTTATGTCGGCAGCGAAGTGGGATTTTATATCATTTCCGGGCAGATTTTAGCAGATCAGCCGGAGGATTATCCTCTCCGGGAGGCCTTTTATGCGGTAAACGAAGGCAAGGACTGCACCCGTTTCAGCTGGGATCAGGCGGATATGCATTATGCCATTTTCGGTCCGGGAGATTTCTGGGAAGTTCACCGGAATATTCATGTTTCTATCGACAGCGAAGGGCACACTTTTTTCCGGCCGGGCGGAAAAGACAGTTATCTGTCTTTTGATCATAAACATATTGACAGGCTTCGCGAGATATTCAATGAGGGAATGCGCGCGGTCTGACCAACTGAGAAGAAAGGAAGAATGAAATGAAAAAAATCATTTTTGATCATGACCTTGGCAGCGACTGCGACGACGGCGGCGCCGGCGCAATTTTGGCAAAGGCGCATCGGGACGGCCTTGTCCGCGTTCTTGCCGTTACCCATGCGATTGCCAATCCCTACGGCCAATACTGTATGGAGGCGATTTTTGAATATCTTGGCGCGGAAGGCGTACCGTTTGGATATAATCTGGAAAATGATAAATGCGGGGAAGACGACTGTCATATGTCGACAAAAGGTCCGGCGGAGAGATACTATGCCAGAGTCGGTCGACCCTTTCCTGAAAGAAAAAGCAATCTGAAGCTGCTTCGCCGGGTTCTGACGGAAAACGGCGGAAAAAATGATATTCTTCTGGTTGTTACCGGACCGCTGATTACCCTGCATGAACTGTATCGGTCCGGTCCCGACGAGATTTCCCCGAAAACCGGTTTGGAACTGGCAAAAGAGAATATTGAACGGATCATTATCGCCGCGGGGAATTTCCAGAGTTTTGATATTCGGGAATGGAATATCCGCTGTGATGCGGAATCGGCTCTTGCCGTCCTGAATCACAGTCCGATTCCGATTCTTTATTCCGGGAATGAAGTCGGCGGCTGCATTATCAGTGGGCAGAGCCTGGCGGATCAGCCGGAAGATTATCCGCTGCGCGACTGCTATTATGAACTGAACAATGCCTATCAGACAAACGAGTGTACCCGGAACAGCTGGGACCTTGTTGTCGCCTATTATGCGGTTTACGGCGATACCGGTCTGTGGGGAAGACAGGACGGCTATGAAGTGGAAGTCGATGAACAAGGTCGAACCCGGTTTGCTCCGGGCGGTATTCATAGCTATCTGGTTCCGGATTACAGCAAAACCGATGAAATCTGTGCAATTTTTAATGAACAGATGGCGGTAGACAACCGAAAATAACAGCGTTTTGTAAAAGAGGCGCGGATCGGGCTGATCCGTGTCTCTTTTTTTAATAAGACTGTTTTTGAGGTTTTTTATGAAACGGACGCTCTTATTGTTTTAAACTTTGTCTTTTTTGTAAATAGTATTGCTTTCAACGGCTTTCTATGGTACAATAAAGAACAGCAAGCTGTTCTTATGAAAAAAGCGTTTCAACCCTTCGGTTGAAGTTCCGTTTCGGATCTCCGCTTTTTTCTGTTACAACAACTCATGGTATGCGGTTCTTTTGTAAAATTCATGGTCTGGCGAAGGCTTTGGGTTTGCATTCTTTTTTCTGGTTTATTTGAAAAATCCAATAAAAAGAAAGGGGATAGGAAAATGGAAGAAAAAGAAATTCTTGAATTATCCGAAAAATCGGTTGAACTGCTCAGCCAAAGAAAGTTCTCGGAATTTCGAAGTATCCTGTCCCAGCTGGTGCCGGCGGATATTGCGTTGATGATGGAATCGGTTCCGGAAGAATGGAAATTCCTGTTTTTCCGTATCCTGCCCAAAGAGACCGCTGCGGAGACTTTTGTTTATTTGGATAACGATATGCAGAAAAGCTTGATTCAGGCTTTCAGCGACAGCGAACTTCGGCAGATGATCGATGAACTGTATCTGGACGACGCGGTTGACTTAATTGAGGAAATGCCGGCCAATGTGGTGAAAAGAATTCTCCGGAATTCTTCGGCGGATATGCGGAAGCAGATCAATGAGATACTGAAATATCCCAAAGACAGCGCCGGCAGCATTATGACGACCGAATATGTCGATCTGAAACGGTATATGACGGTTGGACAGGCCTTTGACCGGATTCGCACCACCGGTGTGGATAAAGAGACGGTATATACCTGTTATGTGACCGATGCGAACCGGATTCTTCTCGGAATTGTTTCGGTGAAAGACCTTCTTCTTGCCAACAGCGATGATGTGATCGGCGATATTATGGAATCGAACAATATCATTTCGGTCAATACGCTGGAAGATAAAGAAAGCGTTGCCAATCAGTTCAATAAATATGATTTTCTTGCGATTCCGGTGGTCGACAGTGATGAACGGCTGGTTGGGATTGTTACCTTCGACGATGCAATGGACGTTATTCAGGAAGAGACGGAGGAAGACTTTGCAAAAATGGCAGCGATCACCAACGCCGAGGGTTCTTATTTTAAAACACCGGTGTTCACGCATGCCCGCCGCCGGATTGTCTGGCTTCTTTTCCTGATGCTTTCTGCCACGATTACCGGGTCGATTCTCACTTCGTTTGAAGCCTCCATTGCGGCGGTTCCGCTTCTGGTTTCCTTTATCCCAATGCTGATGGATACTTCCGGAAACTGCGGTTCGCAGGCTTCTACGCTGATTATCCGAGGACTGGCGCTCGGCGAGGTTCGGCCGAGAGATGTTTTCCGGGTCATCCGAAAGGAAGTTGCGGTTGCTTCCCTGGTCGGCTTTGCGCTTTCGGTGGTAAATTTTATCCGGATTCTGATTATGTACGGCGGAAATGTCAACCTGAGCCTGGTGGTCAGCGTGACGCTGTTTTTTACGGTGATTATCGCCAAAGTGATCGGCTGTACGCTGCCGCTTTTGGCCAAGACGGTAAAACTGGATCCTGCCATGATGGCTTCTCCGATGATTACCACCATTGTGGATTGCTGCGCCATGCTGATATATTTTGCGATTGCCAATGCGTTTCTTCCGTATCTGGTCTGAGTTTTGATAAAGGGTGTCGTTTTTCCGGGAATTTTGCGGAAACTTGACTTATTTGGGAAAATGTAGTATAATAAAAAAGAATATATCTTTCCGCTTTAAAAAAGGCGGGGAAAGGTACCGTTGATTCGTGACGAAAATACTAATTACGGGAAAAGACAGTTATATCGGCTCCTCATTTGAATCCCAAGCGGAAGATTGGACAGATTACAGTGTTGATACCGTCGATTTAATCGACGGTTCCTGGAGAGACCGGAGTTTTTCGGGATATGACGCTGTTTTTCATGTCGCCGGGATTGCGCATATCCGGGAAACAGCGAAAAACGCGGCGCTGTATTATTCCGTGAACTGTGACCTCGCGGCAGAAACGGCGGAAAAGGCGAAGGCCGACGGCGTCAGGCAGTTCGTTTTTCTCAGCTCGATGAGTGTGTACGGCAAAGAAACCGGACGGATTACCACCGATACGGTTCCCTGTCCGAAAAGCCATTACGGCAAATCCAAGCTTCTTGCCGAGGAAAAGTTGGCGGCGCTTGCCGATGATGATTTTACCATTACGGTTCTCCGGCCGCCGATGGTGTACGGAAAAGGCTGTAAAGGAAATTTCAACACGCTGAAAAGCCTTGCGCTGAAACTGCCCTTTTTCCCGGATGTGAAAAATGAGCGCAGCATGATTTATATTGACAATCTTTCTGCTTTTGTGAAAATGGTAATTGACCGGTGCGCAGGCGGCGTGTTTTTCCCGCAGAACCGGACGTATTGTTCCACGGTTGCTATGGCGGAAATGATTGCGGATTCGGCAGGGAAAAAATTTCGGAAAAGCCGCTTGCTCGGCGCCGGTGTTCGTTTTCTTCGGTGTTTTCTTCCGGTGGCTCAAAAGGGGTTTGGAAGCCTTGTTTACGAAGGAACGGAAACCGCGGATTTTGAATACTGTGTTTGCGAGTTTCCGGATTCTATTCGGAACAGTATGTGACCGAACCGGTTTTGCTTTTTGATTTTGCCGGATTCCGGCGGAAAGGGCCTGTTGGTATGAATGTCTCTGAAAAACCTTTGGTAAGTCTGATTACCGTAACTTTTAACAGTGAAAAAACCTTGGTTAGGACGATTGAGTCTGTTCTGAACCAGACCTATCCGCATATAGAATATATCATTATGGACGGCTGTTCCAAAGACGGAACGGTTGCGCTCGCGCAGTCTTACCGCGAAGCGTTTGCCAAGAAAAATATTCCGTTTCAGGTTGTTTCGGAACCGGATCGCGGAATGTATGACGCGATTAACAAAGCGGTTGCTCTTTCTCGCGGCGTCATTATCGGCAATGTCAACAGCGATGATTATTATGAGCCCGACGCGGCGGAGACGGTAGCGGAGGAATACCTCCGGGAACCATATGATATGATTTATGGTGATCTCCGTATTATCAAGCCCTCCGGCGTCGCGGTGAAAAAAGCGAAACTGAAAAAATTTGTCTCCACCCGTTATTGGAATCATCCCACCACATTTATCACTAAGGAAACTTACGCAAAGGAACCGTATAAATGCGAGACGATGTACGACGACTGCGATCTGATGCTGCGGCTGCGGAAGAAGGGGTACCGGGTCCGGGTTGTCGGAAAAATTCTGTCCAATTTTACGTTCGGCGGGATGAGTACCCGGAAAAATTGGAAAGAAACGGTAGAGCGGATCCGGATTCGCTGTAAAGTGTATAAAAACAATGGGTACGGGTTGCCATATTATCTTGACAGCTGTTTGATGGAAACCGCAAAATTTCTTTTGGGCTGACCGGAAAAGGAACCGACGCGATGAGAATTTTTGAAATCAATACCGTATACAATTCCGGCAGTACCGGAAGGATAACTGCGGATTTAAAGCACGCGGTAGAATGTGCCGGCGGCGAATGCTTTGTTGCGTACGGCCGGGGCGGCAGCCGGGAAAACAATACGCTCTGCGTCAGCAGCCGGGCGGATTTGTATTACCATGCGCTGATGACCAGGCTGACCGACCGAACCGGTTTTTATTCCCGGCAGGCGACAAAAAAGCTGATCCGGAAAATCCAGGAATTTTCTCCCGACCTGATTCATTTGCATAATCTGCACGGGTATTACTGCCATCTGGAAGTTCTTTTTCAGTTTCTTCGGGAGTACGGCCGTCCAGTTGTCTGGACGTTGCATGACTGCTGGGCTTTTACCGGGCATTGTGCGAGTTTTGATTTCTGCGGCTGTGAAAAATGGAAAACCGGATGTTTTTCCTGCCCGCAGAAGCTGGATTATCCGGCTTCTGACTGCTTTGACGCTTCCGGCCGGAATTTTAACGATAAAAAACGGTTGTTTACCGCGGTGGAAAACCTGACGGTCGTTACGCCGTCCGAATGGCTTGCCGGGCTGGTGAAAAGCTCTTTTTTGAACCGGCATAAGGTGCGGGTTATCCATAACGGAATCGATCTTTCGGTTTTTACCCCCCGGGAAAGCGACTGCCGGTCGCGCTTCGGGCTTCAGAATAAAAAGATTCTTCTGAGCGTAGCGAATGTCTGGACGGAAAAAAAAGGTTTTTCCGATTTGCTGCGGCTTTCCGGCATGCTTTCCGGTGATTACCGGATATTGGTGGTCGGGCTGGATGAAAAACAGAAAAAAAAGCTTACTCCCAATATGATCGGCCTATCCCGCACCGAAAGCATTGACGAATTGGCAGAACTTTACAGCGCGGCGGATTTTTTTGTCAACCCCACCAAGGAGGAGGCGTTTGGTATGGTCAACGTCGAAGCCTTAGCCTGTGGAACGCCGGTGATTACGTATGCTTCCGGGGGAACGCCGGAAACGGTTGCGCCGGGCTGCGGCCGGGTGGTTCGCCGGGGTGACCTGAACGCCATGCTGGAAGCGCTGAACGGGGACTATTCTCCTGAAAAGTGTACGACGTTCGCTTCTTTTTTCCAAAAAGAGCGATCGGTAGAAAAATATATTGGTTTGTATCAAGAAAAAATAACAGTTACTGAATGAGGCAGTAAAGGGAAAATGAAAATAAAAATAAAGAATAAAGAATTCAATCTGCGTGTTACGGAAATTGTTTTATCCGCTTTTTTTGTTATTTTTGTCGCCTGTTATTTTGGCGAAGCCATGAGTTTCTGGCTGAACTTTACTTTTCTTTTGAACGGAATCGTGATCCTTTTTTCTCTTTTCCGGGCGATCGACCGGCGGGCATATTCGTTTGAACTGGTTCATTTAATATTTTACTCAATCTTTTTTTGGATCGCGCCGGTGATTCAGCGGAATTACCATTATATTGCATGGGGTGTCAGGATTTCAGATACGGAGTGTGTCTGGGTCAATGGGATTCTTCTTTTATGGCTGGTGTTGTTTCAGCTGGGACAGAAAATTGCCGGGACGAAAAGTTTCCGGCAGATACAAAAACCGGTTGGTATTCCGAAGCCTTTTGTGATCGGTACGGCGGGAATCACAGTTGTTCTCACTTTGATCATGTTTTTCAGGCAGGGCTTGCGCGGGCTGATTGCTGATGGGGGAAATTTGTTCGGTTCTAACGTATCGGCAACGGTAGGCTCTCTTTTCTTTCATTGTGTTACGGCTTTTATTACTTTTACTGCTATTTATTCGATCCGGTTTTGGAAAAAGGAGCGGGAAAATAACCGAAATTGGTTCTGGCTGATGTTTCTGTGTCTGTTTTGTTTGGTTCTGACCAGTTTTCCTACGGCCATTTCCCGGTATGCTGCCGGATCCATTTATCTTTGCGTGGCGATTAATCTTTTTCCGGTTGCCAAGAAAAAACCGTTGTTTTTCTGGATTTTTTCCTGCGGCATGTTATTGATGTTCCCGGTTATGGATTTGTACCGGTATGTTTCGATCGGCGAAGTCGGCATGGATTCTATTCTGGGACAGATTTTGTCTTTGAACCGGTATTTTGCAACCGGTAATTATGACGCCTATTCTATGCTGGCGATTTGTTTTCGTTACATTACTTCTTACGGTTACCGTTTCGGGAAACAGCTTCTCGGGGCAATTCTGTTTTTTGTTCCGCGTGCGCTGTGGCCGGGTAAAGCGATCAGCTCCGGGGCGGAGATCGCCCATTCCATCGGGTTGACGTTTGATAATATTTCGGCGCCTTTGCCAATGGAAGCCTTTATCGATTTCGGTATTGCGGGAATTGTTGTGTTTGCTTTCGGTATCGGATATCTGCTGCGGCGGGTTGATAATTCTTATTGGCAGAACGAGGAGGAACACCGAAATTCGTATATCGATATTCTGTACTGTTACGCCGTGCCGTTCTTTTTGTTTTTATGCCGGGGGTCGCTGCTTTCTACCTGGGGATATCTGGTTGCCAATATGGCGGTTGTTTTGGCGATGTCGCTGACCTGCGTGTTCCTTCCGAAGATAAAATGGATACGGAAGAAATAATGATGCTGCGGAGTTCCGGTCTCGGAAAGAATGTAAGAATTTCGGGGGAAAAAAATGAATTGTTTACTGCTTGTCAATAATATCGGCGAAGAATATATTTCTTATATCAAGGCTTTTGGCCGGCTTTTGGAGGCTGAAGGCCATACGGTTTTTTATGCAATTGAACATCGGATAGCGGAAGACCGTACGGGAGTTTTCATCGAAAGCGAAAGAAAATTTTATTTTCATAATCAGGATTTCGGAACCGAAGGCCTGTTGGAAAAATATGAAGATCTCAACTGCTTCCGGGCATTATATCCGTGTTATGACCGGAATCTTACATATGGTTACCGGGATTGTGTCCGGATGGAGAAAGACGGAACCGGATTGATACTCCGGCTACTTTCTTTTTTTGAAAAAATTCTTTCGGAACATCCGATTGACTGCATATTCAGTGAAAACGTATCCAATTCTTTTTTATATGCCGCTTATTTGGCGGGAAAGAAAAACGGCGTTGTTTATGCCGGTTTGATTCCTTCCCGGATTCCCGGCCGGTATGAGTTGTGGACCGATGAATTCGGCAATATCCCTTTTCGGGAATCGCTTTTTGCAGAAACAGATGCCGCACGGATTCCGGAAGATGAAAAACGGGAGATACTGGATTACATCTCTTCTATTGCTGAGAAAAAACCGGACTATATGGAAAATAATATTACCAGTATGAATATCGGTTATATCCGGTATTATTTGCGGAAAGCCGGTGATCTCGGCCGGGTTCTGAAACTCTCTGCAGGCTGGGATCAGTCTTTGACGCATATGATGGTTTCTCCGGTCAAAGCTTCGATCCGGATGATGAAACGGAATTTTTCCCGGAAGGCGAAGATGAAAAAACTGGCAAAACGATATGCTGACGCCGACCTGACAAAGAAATATTTCATCTATCCAATGCATTTTCAGCCGGAATCTTCGACATCGGTAAATGCAATGTTTTATGCAAATCAGGTAGAGACGATTCAGAATCTTGCCTTTTCACTTCCGCTTGGCACGGAGCTGTATGTGAAGGATCACCCGAATGGGATCGGTTTTCTTTCGGAACAGGATTACGATCGGATTGTTAATCTTCCGAATGTCCGTTATTTGTCTCCGCTGACCAAAAACGAACCGCTTCTGAAACACTCGCTCGGTGTTGTAACCCTGACTTCTACGATGGGCTATGAAGCGTTATTGATGAAAAAACCGGTTCTTACGATCGGCCGTGTGTTTTATAATTATCATCCGTATTGTTTCACTGTTACGGACAGCAATCAGCTTTTTGATACTATGCGGCGGATGGCGAAAGGGGATTTCCCGGATTTCGACGAATATAACCTGCGGTTTATTAAAACGTATCGGGATACCACTTTCCTGGGCCGGGCTTGGGATCAGTCGGAAGACTCCCTTCGAATACTGGCGGAAAATTTGAACGGTATCGTGAGAGGAACAAACCATGACTGACGTAAAATCTATGCTGAAAAAAATGCTGAAATTTTCGTTGGTTCCGGTTGTTTCAGCGCTGCTGACCGTGTTTGTCCTTCCGTTTGTCACCCGGGTATTTCCGGACGAGGAGTACGGAAAAATCAATTTCTTTTATTCCACGGCAAATATTTTGGTGTATGTTTTTCTGATTGGCCTGGATAACGCATTTATCCGGTATTATTATGAAAGTGACGATACCAAACAGCGGAAAAAGCTTCTTTCCTTTGCTTTGTTTACGGGACTGATTCTGAATTTTGCGGTATTTTCCTTTGTTACTTTGTTTGCAGGAGATCCGCTTTCGTTCCGTCTTTTCGGCGAAGAGAACAAATTTGTTTTAATCGCTCTTTCTATTTTCTGCGGAAGCCAGATCGCCTTCCGGATGCTGAATCTTTCCGCACGGATGGAAATGAATGCTTTCCGCTATAATATTCAGAATATCATTCAGATTTTAATTACCCGGGTTTCTTACTGCGTTGTTGCCGTCTATTCTACCCGGTATACATATTCTGTTTGGTGTATGGCGATTTCAAGTTTGATATTTATGGCTTTTTATCTGTGGAAGCAGAGACGGTATTTCGTTTTTCGGCATGTGATTCCTTCCCGAGAAATGACCAAGGATCTGTTTAAATTCGGTTTGCCCGGAATGGCTTCGTGTTTGGCGCTGTATCTAAATTCCTATGTTGGGAAACTGGTTTTGACCTGGTCGGGAAATTACGGAGATACCGGCGTTCTGGCAATCGCTACGACGCTTGCCAGCATTTTTACCATTATTCCGAGCGCTTTTGCCACGTTCTGGTCTCCGTTTATGTATGAAAATTATAAAGAACAGCAGCCGATGATAAAAAAGACGCATAACTATGTCGTTTTCGGCGCCTTAATTATTGTAATCGGAATTGTCGCTTTTCAGGATATCCTGTATCTTCTTCTGGGTGAAAAATACCGTGTTTCTCAGGCTTATTTTATGCTGATTATGATTAATCCGATTCAGAACCTGATTAATGAAACGACAAGTTACGGTATTTCTATTGTGAAGAAAACTTATTACAATATGATCATGACGGTTATCGGCGTTCTCCTGAATCTTGTATCCTGCTTTATTTTTGTTCCCCGCTTCGGTGCAATGGGGGCGGCGGTCGGCGTTGCGGTCTCTTCGGTATTTTTATGGATTTCACTGACGGTCATCGGACAGAAATTCTATTCCAGTATTACCAGTCCTCTGAAAACACTTTCAGGAAGTTTTTTGATCTTTATTCTTTGTGTAGCAAATAGTTTTGTCTGCGATAAGCTGATTCCCAAAATTATTGTCTGCCTTGCTTGCCTGGTTCTGGGGCTGATTCTATATCGGAAAGAACTTTCGGAAATGGGCGGCGCCGTTTCGAACTTTTTCAAAAAACGGCGAAGCCTTTCACAGTAATGGGTTTGTTTTTCCTGAAAAAATTATGGAGAAGAAAGACTGAGGTTTTTGTATGAGCAATCTTGCGTTGATTACCGCCCGGGGCGGCAGTAAGCGGATTCCCAAAAAGAATATCAAGGAATTCTGCGGAAAACCGATCATTGCCTATTCAATTAAATCTGCGCTGGAAAGCGGTTTGTTTGACGAGGTAATGGTCTCAACCGACAGTGAAGAAATCGCTGCTATTGCAAGGCAGTACGGCGCTTCGGTTCCATTTATGCGTTCGGGAGAAACGGCGAACGACTATGCTTCTACCATTGACGTCTGCCGCGAGGTTCTGCGCTGCTATGAGGAAATCGGACGAACATTCGATTATTTTTGCTGTTTGTATCCGACGGCGCCGTTTGTTACGCCGGACAAACTCAAAGAGGCTTTCGCGCGGTTGTCGGATCCGGAAACAAAGCCCCTTTCGGTTTTTCCGGTAACCGCCTTTTCCTATCCGCCGCAGCGGGGGCTTTATGTCAATGAAAAAAAACAGACTTCCTGGGTTTATCCGGAACATCAGTTTACCCGCTCTCAGGATCTTCCCAAAATTTATCACGACTGCGGCCAGTTTTATTTTATCAATATGGAGTTGTTCCGGCAGAATGGCTATGATGATGTGGATGAGACAACGCAGGCTATTATTATGGGCGAGAATGAAGTGCAGGATATCGACACACCGGAGGACTGGACGCTGGCAGAACTGAAATACCGTTTAATGTTCGGCTCGAAAGAAGATTTTTGATTGGCGGTTTTCTACAACACCGGTTCTGTTTTGACAGAATCTGATTTTGACACACACAAAGAACGCTTGTTTCAAAGCGAAAGATATGGGGAATACAGATGAAGAAAATTGTTGTTTACGGAGCCTCCGTCCTTGCTGAAATTGCGGCGAAAATCGCCGAAATTCGGGGGGAGCGGGGTTGTCGGCGGCTATGCGGTCAGCGACGAATACCTTCTCCTGGGCCAGGAAAACGAAAAATATATCGTTCCTGCCAGCCGGATGACGGAACTGTTTCCGCCGTCGGAATACGACGCGGTTGTCGGCCTGATGGTGAATGATATGTATGTCATCCGGGAAGCAGTTTCCCGGAAACTGAAAGCGGCCGGGTATTCGCTGCCGAACCTGATTCATCCTTCGGCGGTTGTGGAAACGGAGGATATCGGCGACGGGAATCTGATTTTGCCCGGGGTTGTGATCGACAGCCACTGCACGATCGGCAGCGGCAATATTTTCTGGCCGAAGGTTGTTCTTCCGCACGATAATTCGGTCGGTGACTTCTGCAATCTTGCGCCGTCGGTCTCTTTTTCCGGGAACAGCCGGATTAAAAATCATTGTTTTGTCGGCAACAACAGTTCGCTGAAAAACGGGATAACGGTGCATGATTTCGGTTTTGTCGGCGCGAATTCCTATGTTTCCTGCGATATTCCCGCCTACGGCGTATTTCTTCCCCCGCCTTCGGAAAGAGGCGTTTTATTGACAGATAAAAAAAGCACGGATATGGGCTTTTAATGATAGGACAGATCAGACCGAATGGGTCGGAAAGGATTTTTTTGTGTCTGAAAGTAGAAATAATAACGTTGTTTTTTCTCCGGAAAAAGACGGCGGTTCGGCGCCGCAGCTGAAAAATTTATTCCTGAGGCAGTCGTATCTGGACGCTTATTCGGATTATGAACGGTCGCTGGAGAACGAATCTGCCGTTGTGTGGGATTATGTGGTTTTATCGGCCTCAAACCAGACGCAGGCGGAAGCCTACCGGCAGCAAATTGTCTCGCGGCAGGAAAAAGGCAAACTTTGCCGCCGGACGCATTATTTGGTCGTTTCTGATCCGGAGGGAAAACGGGTCGGTTCCGGCGGCGCTACGCTGAATATTATAAAAACAATTGCCCTACACAGCAAACAAACAGATTTCAGCGGTCTGCGGATTTTGGTGCTTCACAGCGGCGGAGACGCGAAACGTACGCCGCAGTATTCTGCCTGCGGAAAAATTTTTTCTCCGGTTCCCCGGATGCTTCCCGACGGCCGGCGTTCCACCCTTTTTGATGAGTTTCTCATCAATCTTTCGGGGATTCCCGCCCGGCTGCCCGGCGGCGGTATGCTGGTCTGCTCCGGCGACGTACTGTTGCTGTTTAACGCTTTGCAGCTGGATTTTTCCGGGGAGGGCGCGGTGGCGCTTTCGATGAAAGAACCGGTGGAAACCGGAAAAAATCACGGTGTTTTTCTCGGAGACAATGCGGGAAATGTCCGCTGTTTTTTACATAAACAAACGCCGGAAAAACTGCGCTTGCTCGGCGCTGTCGATGAGGACGGCCGGGTGGATTTAGATACCGGCGCGGTAATTTTCAGCGGGGCGATGTTGAACGATTTATATTGCCTGATAGATACCGACCGGAAATTTGACGAGTTGGTTAACGACCGTGTCCGTCTTTCTTTTTACGCCGATTTTCTTTATCCGCTTGCTTCCGACAGCACGCTTTCCGAATTTTATCGGGAGCAGCCGGAAGGGGAGTATTCTTCTGAACTTTCCGATGCCCGGACGCTTTTGTGGGAGGTTCTTCGAAAATACCGGCTGAAGATGATCCGTTTCTCTCCCGCTTCGTTTCTTCATTTCGGTACGACGGGTGAATTGCTGAAGCTGATGACCGAAGACATGCCGGCGTTTCGTTTTCTCGATTGGTCGGCGCTGGTCAATACGAATTTGAAACCGGTTTCTTATGCGGTAAGTAATTCCTATATCAGCCAGAATGCAGAAATCGGAAAGAACTGTTATATTGAGGACAGTTATGTTCATCACAATACAAAAATCGGCGAAGGGTGTGTGATCTCCTGCGTAACGCTGCGCGGAGTTACCGTACCGGACGGCACAGTTCTTCACGGCCTGAAGCTGGCCGACGGCCGTTTTGTTGTGCGGATGTATGCGGTTTCGGATAATCCGAAGTTTCCGGTTTGGTTCGGAGAACCGATGGATGAGCCGCTGTGGACAAAACCGCTGTTTATCGCCTGCGATACGATGGATGAGGCGGTTCAAAAAACGCTGAACCGGGAAACGGCTCCGGGCATGCTTTCGCTTGCGGAAAGTTTTGCCTTGGCGGACGTCAATGCGATTCTTCCCTGGCAGCAAAAACTGAATGATACTGTGAAGGCGGAGGCCTTTCTTGCCGAGATTGATCGGCGTGTTCCCGCCGAGCAGGCTATTTCGGTTTTTCGAACCGGAATTTCCGAAAGAGTGGTTCGGTATTTGATGGAAGAGGCGGCGCGTCTAGACGAAAACTGCCTGTCTTCGTTCAGTCGAAAAATCCGGATTTATTATTATTTATCGAAAGTAACCGACCGCGAAAAAATGACCGACCGCTGTTTTCAGGCGATTTGCCGTTCGGTGCTGAATGCCGCGCCGCATGCCGTGGGCTGTGATAAAATGCTGCGGATTGTGAAAGACGATGTGGTTGTCCGGCTTCCGGTTCGCGTGAACTGGGGCGGCGGCTGGAGCGATACGCCGCCGTATTGTTCGGAACACGGCGGAACGGTGCTGAATGCCGCGGTTACCCTTGACGGCAATCTGCCGATTGAAGTGTCACTGAAAAAAACCGAAGAAAAAAAGATTATTCTTTCTTCAACGGATATCGGTTCGTACCGGGAGTTTGACGATCTCTCTCTTATGCAGGACTGCCGGAATCCTTCCGACCCGTTTGCCCTGCATAAGGCCGCGTTGATTGCCTGCGGCGTGATTCCTGCAAAAGCAGGGGAAGAAAGCGTGGTTTCGCTGTGCCGAAGGCTGGGCGGCGGTATTTATATGAATACCCGTGTGATCAATATTCCCAAGGGGTCGGGGCTGGGAACCAGTTCTCTGCTTTCGGCCGCCTGTGTGAAAGGGCTTTATGCCTTTACCGGCAGAGAGGTTACGCAGAACGAGGTTTATTCCCGCGTTATGTGCATGGAGCAGATTATGTCTACCGGCGGCGGCTGGCAGGATCAGGTCGGCGGGCTGTCGGCAGGGATAAAAATGGTATCTTCCGCGCCGGGACTCCGGCAGGATATTTTTACCGAACCGGTTCGGATTTCTCCGGAAACCCTGCAGGAATTAAAGAACCGTTTTGCCTTGATTTATACCGGGCAGCGGCGTTTGGCAAGAAATCTTCTGCGCGAAGTTGTCGGAAAATATATCGGCGGCGAGCCTTCTGCCGTGCAGGTTCTCAATGAAATTCAGCGGCTTGCGGTTCTTATGCGTTTTGAGCTGGAGAAGGGAAATGTCGATGGGTTTGCCGGGCTTTTGTCGGAGCACTGGGAGTGCAGCAAGCGTTTGGATGCAGGCTGTACCAATACCTGTATTGATCAGATTTTTCATTCGGTTGAGGATCTGATTGACGGGCGGATGATCTGCGGTGCCGGCGGCGGCGGTTTTTTGCAGGTGATTTTGAAAAAAAATGTTTGTGTGGCTGATCTTCAAAAACGGCTGCGCGAGGTTTTTGCCGATTCCGGCGTGTGCGTGTGGAAAGCGGAGATTTTAACGGATTCTTCTGTTATGTTCTGAAAATGCGGTATGAGACCGATACCGTTCGGCATATAGATAGTGTGGCGGCGTTTTCTTTGCCGCCTTGCAACAGAAAGGTATGAGAGAGAACATGGGATTATATGAGGATTTGGTAAACCGGAAGGAAAAACTGTCTTTGGTTGGGCTTGGTTATGTCGGGCTGCCGATTGCCGTAGCATTTGCTAAAAAAGTAGATGTGATCGGTTTTGATCTCAGCGCAGAGAAAATCCGTCTTTATCAGTCCGGCGTAGACCCGACCAACGAGGTCGGAGATGAGGCGGTTCGGAATACGTCGGTCGATTTTACTTCGGAGGAAAAAAAGCTGCGTGAGGCAAAATTTCATATTGTTGCCGTGCCTACTCCGGTAAATCAGGATAAAACGCCGGATTTGAAACCGGTTGTCAGCGCCAGTGAAATCGTTGGCCGGAATCTGGTTAAAGGGTCTGTTGTTGTGTATGAATCAACCGTTTATCCCGGCGTTACCGAGGATATCTGCATTCCGATTCTGGAAAAGGAATCCGGACTTCGCTGCGGCGCTGATTTTAAGGTCGGCTATTCTCCCGAAAGAATTAATCCCGGCGATAAGGTTCACCGGCTGGAAAATATCCGGAAAATTGTTTCCGGTATGGATTCGGAATCTCTGGAAGAGATTGCAAGCGTGTATGAACTGGTGATTGAGGCCGGCGTTCACCGCGCTTCCGGTATTAAAGTGGCGGAAGCGGCAAAAGTGGTGGAAAACAGCCAGCGGGATATCAATATCGCTTTTATGAATGAACTGGCTATGGTTTTTGACCGGATGGGGATTGATACCAACGAGGTCGTTGACGCTATGGATACCAAGTGGAACGCGCTCGGTTTCCGGCCCGGGCTGGTCGGCGGGCACTGTATCGGCGTTGATCCTTATTATTTTGTTTATGAAGCCGAAAAGTTGGGCTATCACAGCCAGATTGTTCTTTCCGGCCGGAAAGTCAATGACGGCATGGGGGCTTTTGTCGCTGATGCGGCGATCAAAAAACTGATTCAGGCCAACAAAAAGGTTCGGGATGCGCGCGTTTTTATTTTCGGTTTGACTTTTAAAGAAAACTGCCCGGATATCCGGAACAGTAAAGTAGAAGATATTATCAGCCGGCTGCGGGAATATTGCATCGAACCGCTGGTTGTCGATCCCCGTGCGGACCGGGAGGAAGCGGCAAGGGAATACGGCGTTTGCCTGACTGATTTTTCGGAAGTCAAAGAGGCGGACTGCATTATATTTGCGGTGGCGCACGATGAGTTCCGCAAACTGACCCTTGCTGAGATCGGAGATTTTTACGGAAATTTTCCGGCGGACGAAAAAGTGTTGATCGACGTGAAAGGCCTCTTTTCTCAGGACGAACTGAAGGCGGCCGGATATACCTATTGGAGACTGTGAGGACGGCTTGACCGGAAGGGGTCGAAGGCCGAAGAACGACAAATCCCGGAACGGCAGAAAGCCGTTCCGGGATTTTTTATTGTTTTTCTGTGATTTGGTTCTTTATGATATTGTTACCGTAAAAATGTTCCGGCTGTTCCGGCAGTCGACCGAAATGGTTCCATGATGGGCGGAAACAATTGTTTTTGCAATCGAAAGGCCTAATCCGTAACTTCCGTTTTCCCGGCTTCTTGCTTTGTCCACGCGATAAAAGCGGTCGAAAATCTTCTTTCGGTCTGCATAGGGAATTTCCGGTCCGGTATTGGATACCTGTAAAATGGTTTTTCCGCGGTTTTGCTGCAGAAGAACGCTGATTTTGCCGCCCGGTTCGGTATATTTTACGGCATTGTCCGTCAGGATGGCCGCAACCCGGCCGAGCTGTTCCTGATTGCCGGAAAGAAAGACGGATTCCTGCAGCGAAACGGAAAGATCCACCTGTTTTTCATAGGCAATGCTTTCAAAAGGCATAACCGCGCCGCGCACCGTTTCGGTCAGATCAAATCTCTGAAAGGAGAGTTTGTTTTCTGTTGTTTCCATGCGGGTCAGCGTCAGCATATTATTGACCAGTCCGCTCATTTTATAGGCTTCGTTTTTGATGTAACCGAGCCATTTGCTTTCTCCGATTTCCGATTCCAGCGTATCGGCGTTCGCCGTAATTACGGCGAGGGGGGTTTTCAGTTCGTGGCTGACATCGGAAACAAAAATCTTTTGTTTGTGAAAGGCTTCTTCGATCGGCTTTGTCAGCCATTTGGCAAGAAAAAGGACCATGCAGAAGAGCAGAAACAGCCCCATGCTTCCAAAAATAAGAGAATAAAGCCCGACCGCCCGGATATTGGCTTCGGTGATCCGGTTATCCATAAAAACGATCAGTTTTCCGTACGATTCATCCTTTACGGTATACAGCATATGGTCGATCGCGCCGCTGTTCTTCCCCCGGATCAGCACTTTTGTTGCAAGAGCGGCCAGCTGTTCGTCGGTATACATGGCGTTGTTTTCGGAAACGGATTTAAAGGCGTTTCCGTACATATCGATAAATACCCGGAAAAAACGGTAAGAAAAAAGGGATGAATTTTCCTCCGATGCGATCAGCATTTCTCCGGAAGAGGCAACTTCGTTCAGATAATGAAACGCCTCTTGCTGGCTGGCGTTATAGTTGACTATATTGACCGCGACGAGAATGCCGATGGTGACGGATGAAAGGATCGCCATCAGGATCGCCGTAATCTGAATCTGTAGTTTTCGTATCATGTATCAGTTTTCCTCCAGCGTGTAGCCGATGCCGCGAACCGCTTTGATTTTCACCTTTGAACCGATGAATTTTATTTTTTTCCGGGTAAACGAAACATACACTTCGGCGCTGTTATATTCCGCTTCGCTTTCAAATCCCCAGACTTTTTCAACGATTTGTTCCTTGGTGATGATTTGATTCTGATTCCGGAGCATATATTCCAGCAGCTGAAATTCTTTTTGGCCGAGCTGCATGGTTTTTTTTGTCTCGCGGCTGGAGATGACGCAGCGTTTGGTGTCGAGGATCAGATCCCCGAACGAGAGGGTCTGGTCTTCCATTTCACCTTTCCGCCGGGAGATCGCCCGGAGCCGGGCAAGCAGCTCCTGCAGCTGAAACGGTTTGGTCAGATAATCGTCGGCGCCGTTGTCCAGACCTTCTACCTTATCTTCGGTTTCAGACCGTGCCGTCAGCATTAAAACCGGGGTGGCAATTTTTTCGGCTCGAAGTTCTTTCAGCACGTCGATTCCGTTTTTTTTCGGAAGCATAATATCCAGAATAATCACATCGTAGATTCCTGTCAGCGCCTGATCCATGCCTTCTATGCCGTCGAAGGCAAGATCAACGGTGTAGTTTTCTCTTTTCAGCGAGGCTTCCAGCGCTTCTGCAAGGGCGCGTTCGTCTTCAACCAGCAGCAGTCTCATCGGAATTTCCTTTCTTGTTGCATCGGATTAATTTTTCTTCTATCTGTATTGTATCATTGAAACTTGAAAAAAACTTGAAATTTAACCGGGGGCTTTTTCTGTTTTTTGAACTTTTTTTGACTTTGGCTTTGATTCAATCTTTTTTCAAGGAAAAAACGGTAAACTATGCCCGTAAATAAAATACCGGAAAGGAAAGATGATCATGAGTGATTTCAATCTCAATCAAGGTTTCGGGGAGGAAACGAACGAACCGAAAATCTTTCGCGGAGAGATCACCGGCAGGGAAAATCAAGAACAAACAGTTTATCCGGTGAGCAATCCGGTTCCTCCTTCTGCCTATGACGCCCGGCAGACATTCCGGACGCCGGAACCGCCGAAACCAAAAAAGAAAAAGAAATTTCTGGGGGTGATCGCCCTTGCCTGTGTTTTCGGCCTGGTTGCAGGAATCGTCTTTCAGGGTGTGAATCTGGCCGGAAATTTGCTGTTCGGCGGCAAACAACAGAAGGCTACAACCTTATCGCCTGCGGTAATCCAGACGGCAACCGGCGGGGAATCCGGTTCGGTAACCGATGTCAGCGCGGTGACCGAAGCGGTTATGCCGGCCATGGTTTCGATTAATGTGGTGGCGACAAAAACCATGCAGAATAACAGTTTCGGTGGCTTTTTCGGAGGCTTTGGAAATAATTATGAATACGAAACCCAGGGAAGCGGTTCCGGTATCGTTATTTCCGATACAGAAACGGAACTTCTGATTGTAACAAATAATCATGTTGTCGAAGATGCAACGGCGATCAGCGTAACCTTTATCGACGGAAATTCGTATGACGCTACGATAAAAGGGACGGATTCCGATTTTGATCTGGCAGTGATTTCGATTCAGAAATCGTTGATTTCAGAAGAAACCATGCAGGCGATCAAAGTGGCGGTTTTAGGGGATTCGACAACACTGAAACTCGGAGAACCGGCAGTTGCTATCGGCAATGCGCTCGGGTTTGGCCAGGCGGTTACCGTCGGTTATATCAGCGTTGTTTCGCGCGAAGTTCAGTTAACCGACAATACCATGACGCTGATTCAGACCGATGCGGCGATCAATCCAGGCAATTCCGGCGGCGCGCTGGTGAATATGCGGGGCGAGGTCGTTGGTATCAATTCCAGCAAGTATAGCTCTACCGATGTGGAAGGCATTGGTTTTGCCATTCCGATCAGCGATGCCATCCCGGTTATTAACGACCTGATGAATGAAACCAATTTACCCGAAGAACAGCAGGGATATCTGGGAATCCGGGGCGCTGATGTGACTTCTTCCTATCAGAAAACCTTCGGATGGCCGAAAGGTATTTTTGTATCAAGCGTGACGGCCGGTTCTCCCGCAGCTCTTGCCGGAATGCGGGCACAGGATATTATTGTCAGCTTTGACGGCAGGGAAACTTTGTCGATGGATGCTTTGCAGGCACGCCTGAAACGGAAAACCTCCGGCGATCAGGTTGAGGTGATTGTGCAGCGCCAGAACGCCGATGGCAGCTTTGCCGAGGTTTCTATGACGGTAACGCTGATTTCCCGGTCGCAGGCGGAATAACTGAAAAGAAAAGCAAGGCAGTTCATCAGGAACCGCCTTGCTTTTTTTCGGAATTTAAGGCTGCAAAAAAGTAATCCGACCATCCGGTTGCATAATCCGTTCCGGATAACTGCTTTTTTTCGGTGTAAAATTCATGTTATATTTGATAAAAATGGGTTTTCTTTGAAAGGCTGCGCAGGAATATGACTGTAACGGATTGTTGTTGGATGATAGCTTGCGATTCGCTTCCAATCGTCTTTTAGCTTTTGATTTTTTTCATAGGCGTCAATCCATTCTATTGGTTCTACATCTCCCACACAGCAATTCCCGTCGTCGAAAAGAACGGCGGCGCCGTCCTGGCTGTGGCTGGCGGTTGCTATAATTTCGCCCTGGATGCCGATTCGGTTTAAAAAGCCCCGGCTTTCTTGGCAGGAAATGATGGTGGCTTTGCTTTCGTCTATCGGCTTGTATGGCAAGTGCGGCGTCCGGGAAAAGATCGGATCGGAATAATGGACGTGCCTGATTTGATGCCGCAGCAATAAAAGCGTTATGCCCATGTCCGTCAATTCACCGATAAGGCCGATGTGATCGGGATGATAATGCGTTGCCAGAATATAACGGATATCGGAGAGCAGAATATGATTTCTCTTTATTTCCTGATAGAAAGCGGGCAATGTTCCTGCATAATCCGTATCGATTAATAATCCGTTGACGAAGAAGGTATTGGTTTTTCCGTATCTCAGTCGGGTAATCATGTCTTTTTTCCCTTATCCGTTTGTCTTTTCCCCGGAAAGAAACACCCAGAGAAGCAGTAGCTTTTATGGGTGTTTCTTTTGGTATTTTGTTTTCCGTCGGAAAATTTTTTTATCCGATTCCTACGGTTTTGATTTTTTTGTCCATAAGTACCCGTATCGGATTCTGATAGAAGAGTTTCTGCGCATAGTCTTCGTCGAAATGATCGGAGACATAATCGGCTGCTTCTCCAAGCAGGGGGGCGCGGTCAAGCAGATTGTGCCCATCGGAAGAAATAATATGAATCAGCTTTTTTTTGAGCAGAGCCCGGATATATTTTTTGGTGTCTGCGGCAATCTCATCGACAACCGAAGAGGCATTTGCCTGAATGACGACGCCCATCGCTGCCAGGTCTTCCACACGCTTGATTTCCCGCAGGGATTTATATTTTTCCACATGGGCAAGAACGGGGATATATCCTTCCGCGAAAATTTTGTTCATGGCCTTCTGTATGACGAAATGCGATTCAAGCGGGCTGAATTCAACCAACACATAGCGGCTTTCACCGAGGGTGTAGCATTTGCCCTGCTGAATGGATTTCGCAAAATCGTTGTGGTAAAAAATTTCACTGCCGAGAATCAGCGTCATATCGGGCATCTTTTCTTCTGCATATTTCATCAGAACTTTATAAATCAGCAGAGAATTTTCCAGCGATTCCTCGGTCATTCTCGGATTATAGTGTGGGGTCAGGCAGAGGACTCTTGTATTGTTCGCGTATGCCATTTTCATCATCTTCAGCGCTTCTTTGGGTGTTTTTGCGCCGTCATCGACTCCGTAAAGAACATGGCTGTGTAAATCTGCAAAACGGTTCATTTCCATCTTTCCCTATATCGTAAAATTAAAGTGAAGTGCGGCTGTTTTTTCAGCCGTTCAGGCGTTGTATCCGTTCGGATTCTGCCGCTGCCATTTCCAGGTATCCCGGCACATGTCTTCCAGCGTTTTTTCCGCCTGCCAGCCCAGAATATCCCGCGCTTTCGCCGGATCGGCATAGGCGGAGGCAATATCGCCCGGTCTTCTGTCGGCAATGCGGTAAGGCACCGAAACGCCGTTGACTTTTTCAAACGCTTTTACCATATCCAGAACGCTGTAGCCGCAGCCGGTTCCGAGGTTGAAGATTTCGGTTCCCGTATGGGTCTCGGCATAACGGATCGCAGCAAGGTGGCCTTTTGCCAAATCGACAACGTGAATATAATCGCGGACGCCCGTTCCGTCGTGCGTGGGATAATCGCTTCCGTAGACGCTCAGTTGTTTGAGCGTGCCGACCGCCACCTGGGAGATATACGGCATGAGATTGTTCGGCGTTCCGTTGGGCGCTTCGCCGATGGTTCCGCTTTCATGCGCGCCGACCGGGTTGAAATAACGGAGCAGAATCACGGTCAGGTCTTTGTCTGCCACGCAGGCGTCCTGAAAAATCTGTTCGCTCATCTGTTTGGTCCAGCCGTAAGGGTTGGTGCATACGCCGACCGGCATAGTCTCGTCGAACGGAACGTGATCGGGATTTCCGTAAACGGTGGCGGAAGAAGAAAACACCAGTTTTTTGACATGGTGCTTTTCCATGACTTCCAGAAGGTTCAGCGAACTCAGAAGATTGTTTTTATAATACCGAACCGGACAGGAAACCGATTCTCCGACCGATTTCAGACCGGCAAAGTGAATGACGGCGGCAATGTCGTTTTCTTCAAAAATTTTTTCGGTTTGTTCTTTATCTGTGATATCCGCTTGATAAAAAGGAATGGTTTTTCCGGTTATTTTTTCTACCCGGCGGAGACTTTCTTTGCTGCTGTTGGAAAAATTGTCGGCCACGATGATTTCATATCCGGCGTTCAGCATTTCTATGGCCGTGTGCGAACCGATGTATCCGGCGCCCCCGGTCAGAAGTATTTTTGACATATCAGATCCCGGCTTTCTTTTTTTCAATTAAATGATTTTTTATTTTATAGGTTTTCTGAAATACTTATAAAATATTATAGCATATTCCCTATCTTTTGTCAAGGTGGTATATTTCCGGTATTTTTTGAAATAATTGTAAAGGGAAAGCCCTGTTTTCCGAAAGTTTTTTTGTGCCGCAAAACTGCGGCGGAAGGGGGAGTAGCGGTGGCTCTTGCCGTGATTCGGACGGCCATGTTTTATGTCGTGCTGATGATTTCCATGCGGCTGATGGGCAAACGGCAGCTGGGGGACGTTGAGCCGGCAGAATTGGTGATTACCATGCTGATTTCGGAAGTTGCGTCCATGCCGCTTCAGGACGCAGATGTTCCGGTTATCCGCAGCATTGTGATTATCGCCGTTTTGGTCTGCCTGGAGATTATTATGTCTGCCGTATCGATGAAAAGCATGTTTTTCCGTCATTTTTTCCAGGGGCGTTACAGCATTCTGGTGGAAAACGGAAAAATGAACCAGCAGGAAATGTTCAAACTGCATTTAACGGTGGACGAGCTTCTGGAGGAACTGCGGCAGAATGGCGCGGTTTCGGTGGACGAAGTCCGGCTCTGCGTGATGGAAACTTCCGGCCGGATGAGCGTGCTGCTCAAGGAAGATACGCCCCCCTGTTCCATCCCTGTTTCACTGGTTCTGAACGGAAAATTGATCCGGCAGAATTTTGCCCGCGCCAAGGTTGATAAAAAA
Organism: uncultured Clostridia bacterium; assembly: GCA_948443805.1. Lineage (GTDB taxonomy): Bacteria > Bacillota > Clostridia > Oscillospirales > UBA644 > CAOJUB01. The sequence goes on from CAOJUB010000003.1 coordinate 67,138, forward strand.
GCGGTGGATGATTTTCTGAAAACGCGCGGCGTTGCTTTGTCGGATGTTTTTTGGCTGGCTTCGGAAAACGGGGAGTTTACGCTCACGCAAAAGGAGGAAGCAGGCGGATGACGAAAAGGGTTGTTGCCGGAATTCTGATTCTGGCGTTTTTTATTTCTTTTTCAGCCTTTTCGGAATGGTATCTCCGGAATACGCTCGGGAGGCTTAGCGAACGGGCGGAGCAGGGGGATATCGAGGGCTTTGCACAGGAATATGAACGGGAGAAAAATCTGCTGCAGTTTCTGGTCAGCGATTCTTCCGTGGAGGAGCTGGAACTGGCTTTTCACAAGATGATGTCGGAGGATGCCGGCGAGCGTGCGGAAGGGGAGAAAGAAACGAAGGAAATTCTTTTTCGGCTCGGTGAGGAAAATTTATTTTCTTTCGTTAAAATTTTCTGAAATTTCCGGTTTCCGCTTGCTTTCTCTGCGGTTATGAAGTATAATGAAGAAAAAAAGCGGAACCGCCGGGAATCATACGCGCCGGCGGCGTGGATTCCGGGAATGGAGTGCAGTATGGAAAAACTTCTTTCAGCTTTCCGTGACCGATACGGCGGAACAGGGGACGTTCGTATTTTCCGGGCGCCGGGCCGGGTAAATCTGATCGGAGAACACACCGATTATAACGGCGGTTATGTTTTCCCTGCGGCGATCGGCTATTTTTCGACCGTTGCCGTGCGGAAAACCGACACCGGAAAGATTCGTCTCGGCGCAGTGGATATTCCTGACAGCGTGGAATTGGATCTTGCGCATCTCGGCGACTATAAAAATTTGACATGGGGAAATTATCAGGCCGGCGTTGCATGGGTTTTGCAGCGGGCGGGATATGAAATTGCTTCCTGTGACGTGTTGTATGAAGATACCGTTCCGTTCGGGGCGGGGCTGTCTTCTTCTGCGGCGATCGAAGTTGTTTTCGCACTGATGCTGGCGACTTTTTCGAATGAAAAAAAAGGCATTGATTCACCGGTTGACATGGTTTCTCTTGCCCGGTTGGCGCAGCAGGCCGAAAATGAGTATTGCGGCGTTGGCTGCGGTATTATGGATCAGTTCGCCTGCGCGATGGGCAGACAGGATCAGGCGATTTTTCTTGATTGCCGCGATTTGTCCTATCGGTATGTGCCGCTGGCTCTTTCGGGATATCGGATTGTGATTGCGAATACGAAGAAAAAACGGTCACTGGCCGAATCAAAATATAATCAGCGGTGTGCGGAGTGTGCTTCCGCGCTGGCTGATTTGCAGCGTGTTTATCCGGATATTTCCTGCCTGAGGGATGTGTCTGTGGCAATGTTCGAAACGGCAGCGGATCGGGTTTCCGACCCAGTCTGCCGGAAACGCGCCGAACATGTCGTAACCGAGTGCGACCGGGTTCTCCGTTCGGTCGAGGCGCTCTCCCGGGGAGACCTTTGCGCTTTCGGGCGTTTGATGAATGAATCGCATGATTCGCTGCGCGATTTATATGAAGTGACCGGAACGCATTTGGATACGATGGTTTCTCTTTCCCGGAAAGCACCGGGCTGTATCGGTTCCCGGATGACCGGCGCCGGTTTCGGCGGCTGTACGGTCTCGCTTGTCGCGGAAGACTGCGTTGACCGTTTTACCGAGGAGGTTTTTTCGGGTTATCGGGAGGCTACCGGACTGGAACCGGAATTTTATGTGACCGCCGCCTTCGACGGTGCCAAAGAAATTTTTTGAAAAGCCGGGTTTTTGGGATATTTTATGAACTTTTTACAAAATACTTGACAAGGGACGGGTTTGTTGCTATAATAATATAGCTACGTTTGTACCGGTTTTGAGGTGTTTTTATTTATGAACGGCAGCGGAATTTTTGATCTGAATCTTATCCAGAAGAGTACCGGAGAGACGTTTCCGGTTAACTGTACGGTGGATATTTCTCCGATCGACGTTTCTTTCGGCGTCGCCGAGGTGACGGGGCAGTTCCGGAACACGGCGGGGGTTGTGAAGGCAACTCTGAAATTTTCAGGGATGTACAAGACCGCCTGTGACCGGTGTCTGGAAGCGGTTGCGCTTCCTCTTACGGCGGAGATTGATACGATCGTGGATCCGACCGGTGCAAAGGACGATTCAATCAGCCTGGAAAACGGCAGGATTGATATTGAAAAAACAGCTTATGACGCGCTTTGTCTTGCAATACCGACGAAGGTGCTCTGCCGGGAAGACTGCCGGGGGCTGTGCTATAACTGCGGAAAAAATTTAAATTTTGAACCGTGTGAATGTGAGAATTAAATCGGGAGGTGTTTCAATATGGGCGCGATTGCTCCGAAAAGAAGAATTTCAAAACAGAGAAAGCATAAGAGACGTTCCAGTGTTTGGAAGCTGGATATGCCGGGTATGGTAAAGTGTTCCCACTGCGGCGAATACTGCCTTTCGCACCGCGTATGCAAAAACTGCGGATACTATGACGGCAAGCAGGTTCTCAAACTTGCGGACGCTGCGAAAAACGCATAAGTAAGAGAAGTAATGAAGGACAAAGGATAATGGGCAAAAAATTTTTGTTCATTATGCTTTTTGTCGTTCATTATTTTTTTATTTTTCCGGATATTTTGCGTTCTCGGCGGGGGAAATCCTCCGCCGAAAACAGTAGCCGGATGTTTTCTTTCTGTATTTTTTCCGTGCAGACGGGGGAGGGAAAAGCCGTATGGCTGTGATTCAAGATGTTTTTCAGTATTCGCCTTTCAGGGGCAAAGTAAAAAAGGGCGATGATTTGATCCGGATCAACGGGAAGATTATTCACGATTTTTTGGATTATATGTATTTCTCTTCCGAGATTGCGGATGAAAACGGGGAAATCCCGCCGCAGGAAGTGGAAATTACCGTTCGCCGCGGAAAAAAGTTGCTGACCTTCCGGGAGGTCGTCCGGGAAGGCGATCTTCGGTTGGATTTTGCCAACTATATTATGGATGACCAGAAGGTCTGCAAAAATAAATGCGTTTTCTGTTTTATTGACCAGATGCCGAAAGGCATGCGTGATACGCTCTATTATAAAGACGATGATTTCCGTCTTTCGCTGATTTACGGAAATTATGTGACGCTGACGAATCTGACCGATGAGGAACTGGATCGGATTGTTTCGCTCCGGGTTTCACCGCTGAATGTTTCGGTTCACACAACCAACCCCGAACTTCGTGTCCGGATGATGGCGAATCCCAATGCCGCCAAAATCATGGAAAATCTGAAAAAATTCTCCGATGCCGGAATTAATCTCCGCTGTCAGATTGTTCTCTGCAAAGGGCTCAACGACGGCGCGGAACTGGACCGGACCATGCGGGATTTGAAAAGTCTGTATCCGGCGGTTTCCAGCGTCTCTGTTGTTCCTGTCGGGCTGACGAAATACCGCGAAGGGTTGTATCCGCTGGAGGCTTTTGAAAAAGAAGATTGCCGGGCGGTTCTGGAGCAGATTAACGCTTTCGGCGACCGGTGCCTGGAGGAACTGGGCGCCCGGTTGTTTTATCCGTCGGACGAGTTCTATCTCAAGGCGGAGGCCGATTTGCCGGGATATGCGTATTATGAAGATTTTGAGCAGCTGGAAAACGGCGTTGGTATGCTGATGAGCTTTGCCGGCGAGTTTGCCGAACTGATGAAATATTATAAAGGAAGTGATGCGCCGATTTCTGTTTCGATGGCAACCGGCGTATCGGTCAAACCGTTTTTTGAAACGATTCTGAAAGGGCTGAAAAAACGTTTCCCGAATCTGAATTGCCGTGTATACGCGGTTCGGAACGATTTCTTCGGTGAAAAAATCACCGTTTCCGGGCTGCTGACCGGGCAGGACATTCTAAAGCAGCTGAAAGGCCGGGAACTGGGTGATTATCTGCTGATCTCGCAGAACATGTTGCGGGGGAACACGTTTCTTGACGATATGACGACATACCGGCTCGGGAAAGAGCTGGGTGTCAAGATTAAAAAAACCGGCTATGGGGCGGAGGATTTTGTCCGCGCTGTTGCCGCCTGTAAAAAGAAACCGGGAAAATAAAACCGGACGGAAATTCGGGAGGAACATTCGATGCATCCTTTAGTCGCCGTTGTCGGCAGACCGAACGTGGGGAAATCCACGCTTTTTAATAAAATAGCCGGGCAGCGGCTTTCGATAGTCGAAGATACGCCCGGCGTGACCCGGGATCGGATCTTTTTTGATACCGAATGGAATGGGAAAAAATTTACGCTTGTCGATACCGGCGGTATCGAACCCCGCAGCGATGATGTGATCCTGGCGCAGATGCGCAGACAGGCGCAGATTGCTATTGAGAAAGCGCATGTCGTGGTTATGCTGACCGATATCCGCACCGGAATGACGTCGACCGACAGCGAAGTGGCGCAGATGTTGCTGCGCGCCGATAAAAAAGTGATTTTATGCGTCAATAAAGTTGACCGGCCGGGAGACCCGCCGCCGGAATTGTATGAATTTTACAATCTGGGTCTCGGCGATCCGTATCCGGTTTCGGCCAGTCATGGTTTGGGCATCGGCGATTTGCTGGATGCAATCTGCAAAGAACTGGAAAGCGTTGTCCTTCCTGCCGAGGAGGAAAATGCCATTAAAGTGGCTGTGATCGGCAAGCCGAATGTCGGAAAATCGTCGCTGGTTAATTATATTCTCGGAGAAAACCGGCTTTTGGTTTCCGATATCCCGGGTACAACGCGGGACGCTGTCGATGCGGTAAAAGAAAATGAACACGGCCGGTATGTGTTTATTGATACGGCGGGAATCCGCCGGAAGAATAAAATTTACGATAATATTGAGCGGTACAGCGTTGTCCGTTCCTATATGGCGGTCGATCGGGCGGATGTGGTTCTGATTCTGATTGACGCGAATCAGGGCGTGACCGAGCAGGATACCAAAATCGCCGGTTTTGCACATGAAAAGGGAAAAGCCGCCGTGATTGTCGTCAATAAATGGGATACGGTGGAAAAAGACGGAAACACGGTAAAACGATATTCCGAGAAAATCCGGGAAGACCTGAAATACATGTCCTATGCGCCGATCCTTTTTATTTCGGCGAAAACCGGGCAGCGGGTCGAGAAACTGTATGAGATGATCAACAGCGTGGACGAACAGCACCGGCGCAGGATTCCGACCGGCCTGCTGAATGATGTTCTTGCCGACAGCGTGATGAAGGTGCAGCCGCCTTCCGATAAAGGAAAACGGCTGAAACTGAAATATATGACGCAGGTTTCTTCCGAACCTCCGGTGTTCGTTATTTTTGTCAACGATGCCGAACTGTTTCATTTTTCTTATCAGCGGTATATCGAGAATCAGCTTCGTGAAACCTTCGGTTTTGAAGGGTCGCCGATCCGGATTCTTGCGCGCGAGACAAAAAAGGAAGATAAATTTTAACAGTTAACGATTATTTTCCGCCGCAGCGCGGAGGAATGGAGTGGAATATGAAATATTTGCTCATGCTTTTCCCCGGAATTTTGGGCTATCTGGTGGGTAGCGTCAATTTTTCGATTCTGGTATCGAAATATATCGGAAAATTTGATATTCACCAAAAGGGAAGCGGAAACGCAGGCGGAACGAACGTTGCTCGGACGATGGGGGCAGGATGGGGGGTCGCCGTGATTGCGGCCGAAATTCTGAAAGGCGTTTTGGTCGGTCTGTTCGTCCGGTACATATTCCCGGTCGATCCTCTTTCTCTGGGTTCGCTTGGCCCGGCAATCACCGGCGCTTTTGCGGTCTTCTGCTGTTTTATCGGCAATGTTTTTCCTGTTTTTTATAAATTTCAGGGCGGCGGCAAGGGGGTTTCCGTCTGCGGCGCGATGATGACGATGCTGGATTATCGGGTCTTCTTGATCCTGTTTGGGATCTTCCTTCTGGTGTTTTTGCTGAGCCGCATGGTATCGATGGCTTCCATTATCGGCGTTATTTCCATGTCGGTTTCCACCGCTATTTTATATCATGGGCAGGATTACTGGTGGCTTCTGTTCCTGATTGTGACCGCTATGGCAATCGGGGTTATCATCCGGCATAAGGCGAATATTGTCCGGATTCTGCACGGCAATGAAAACCGTTTTTCCTTTTCGCGCAAGAAAAAAGAAAACTGAATAAAAAAACCTCTGTGACCGGAAAGCATATACTGGTTACAGAGGTGATTTTTTATGGTGAAAACAGAAATTCTATCGGTTTCTGATTTGATTTTTTTCGATACGAAACCAATTCTTGAGATCAAGATCGATTATCCGCAGATTCAGGGGTTTATGCCGGATCGGGCGGAAAAACGGATCAATTCCTTTTTTGAAAACGATGCAAAACGGCAGAACCGAACGGCGCGCACTGTGCTTGCCGTAAAGGCAAAAGAAGCGTATCTTTACAGCAGGGAAAACGCCTTTCCGTTTCATTTGTGGTCATATTTGCAGACGGTGGAGGAGACCTTTTCCGGAAGAGACAAGTGGTCGCTGTATGCCGACCGGTATGTTTACAGCGGGGGCGCGCACGGAGACACAATCCGGCGCGGATTTACCTTTTCTTTGAAAACCGGCCGCCGGCTTTCGCTTTCCGAAGTTTGCCCGGTCGGACAGAAAGAAATACTTGCTTCGGTCGTTCAGGAAATCCGCCGCAGCGAAGAGGGCATTTATTTTGAAGATGCGGAAATGCTTGCCGTGCGAAATTTTGATCCGAAAAATTTTTATCTGACAAAGGAAGGCGTGACGGTTTTTTATCCACTATATACCATTGCGCCTTATTCTTCGGGTATCCGGGAGTTTCTTATTCCCTGCTTCCGGGAAAACGGAGACCATTGAAAAAGAGTTTCAAGATTATCGGTTTTTCAGCAGCAGTTCCGCCAGCAGAAGATCGTCGTCGGTTGTGATTTTGATATTTTCATAACTGCACAAACAGGTTTTAATCGGAATTCCGTGTTTTTCTGCGATCGAACAGTCGTCGGTAAAGTCGGCAAGCCGGTCTTTTTCCGCCTCCATCGCGGATAGGATTTGTTCTTTTCGGAAGATCTGCGGGGTTGCTGCTTCGAACAGGGCGTCGCGTTTGGGAGTGAAAGCGATAAATCCGTTTTTGTCTGTTTGTTTGACGGTGCTTTTCGGTTTGGTTCCGCAGCATACTGCGCCGGTTTGATACGCAAGGCGAACGGCGCGGTCGATCTCTTCCGGTTGAATTAACGGCCGGGCGCCATCGTGAATGGCGACAAATTCACTTTGAGGGTCGGCGGCGAGAATGCCGTTTCTTGCCGATTCTTCCCGGCAGGAGCCCCCTTCGGTAATGCAGGCGATTTTCTCGATGGTAAGCGTCCGGACAAACGCGGCGATTTCTTCATTGGCAACAAGAATGATTTCGCTGACCGTTTCGGCTTTGTCAAACGCCGACAGGGTTCTTTCTATCACGCTCTTTCCGCCGATCAACGCCGTCTGCTTATTCGTGACGGCTGTCATCCGTGTTGCTTTTCCGGCGGCGAGCAGGATTGCCGATGTAAAATGTTTCATTATTTTCCCCCAATATGCTGCGTATCTTTTCCCGGAAAGAAGCGCAGGCTGTTTTTTGTTGCGATATCAAATTTGCGCCGAAAAAAAAGCGGTTATCCGGAACGGAGATTCAACCGGAGGGTTGAAAGGCTTTTTTTAGAAGAACAGCTTGCTGTGTTTTTTGTTGCGATATCAAATTTGCGCCGAAAAAAAGCGGTTATCCGGAACGGAGATTCAACCGGAGGGTTGAAAGGCTTTTTTTAGAAGAACAGCTTGCTGTGTTTTTTGTTGCGATATCAAATTTGCGCCGAAAAAAAGCGGTTATCCGGAACGGAGATTCAACCGGAGGGTTGAAACGCTTTTTTTAGAAGAACAGCTTGCTGTTCTTTATTGTACCACGGAAAGATTTTTCTGTCAATATGGATTTCACAAAAAAAACCTTGATTTTTCAGGATAAATACGATATAATACAAAATGTATAGGAATAAACTGGAATTTTTCGGAAAAAGAGGATACAGGATTGAGGACCTTATTTATCGGAGATATTGTCGGTCCGGCCGGAATCGAGTTTACCGCCAGACTTCTGCCGGGATTGATTCGGGAGGAAAAAATTGATTTTGTAATCGCCAACGGCGAGAATTCCGCTCTTCACAACGGCATTACGCCTGCGGGCGCAGAAACGCTCCGGTATGCCGGTGTGGATGTGATTACGCTGGGCAATCATGCGTTCCGGCAAAAAAGCGGCTGCGATTTGATGTATGAGTGCGGATATGTCATCCGGCCGGGGAATTTTCCTTCGGAAGCGCCGGGACAGGGAACTGCTGCGGTGGACACGCCGTTCGGCAGGGTTGGCGTAATCAACGCGATGGGTCAGCTGTATATGATCAGCTGCGACAATCCGTTTACCTTTGCGAAAAAAGCGGTGGAAAAACTTTCTGACTGCGATTATATTTTTATGGATTTTCATGCGGAAGCCACCAGTGAAAAGCAGGCGATGGGGTTTTATCTTGACGGAAAGATTACCTGTTTTTTCGGAACGCATACGCATGTACAGACCAATGACTTTCGTATACTGCCGAAAGGCAGCGGCTATATTTCCGATGTGGGAATGGTCGGCGGCAGAAATTCTGTTCTCGGCGTTTGCCCGGAGGGGCCGGTAAGCCGTTTTGTTACCGGGCTTCCGGCGGCTTTTGCACAGGCGGAGGAGGATTTGTCGTTCTGTTCGGTGATTTTTGATTCCGAAACCAAAGAAATGATTCCGAAAAATATTACCTGAACGCCTGCGGAGATTTTCAGCTGTGCAGGAAGAAAAACAGAGCAGAACGGTTTTCTGCTTAGAAAGGTCGGTTTCAACATGAAAATAGCGCCTTCGCTTCTGGCAAGCGATTTTAACTCGCTCTGCGATGAAATACAGAGCGTTTCCTGCGCGGATCTTCTTCATCTAGACGTGATGGATGGAATTTTTGTCCCGAATATCTCTTTCGGTCTTCCGGTGATTTCTTCTATCCGGAAAAAGAGCGATATGCTTTTTGACGTGCATCTGATGATTACTGAGCCGGAGCGGTATCTTTCCGAATTTGCAGCGGCCGGCGCCGATTATATCACGGTTCATCAGGAAAGCACCGAACGAGCTGCGGAATGTCTGAAAACCATCCGGTCTCTGGGAAAAAAGGCGGGGCTTTCGGTCAAACCCTTAACGCCGGTGCAGGAGATTTTTCCGCTGCTTCCGCTTTGCGATCTGGTTTTGGTTATGACGGTTGAACCGGGTTTCGGCGGACAGAAATTGATTCCGGACTGTCTGGAAAAGGTCCGGCTGCTGGCCGACCGGAAAAAAGAGACAGGCCTTTCATTTTTGATTGAAGCCGACGGCGGTATCGGCGGGGAGAACCTTTCGTATGCCGCTTCTTTCGGTCTGGAGGCTGCGGTGATGGGGTCGGCACTGTTCCGTTTTGCACCGGAGCGCCGCGCTGAAGAGATTCATAAATTGCAGGCAATCGGCTGACCGGATTGCCGACGGTGTGAAGTTTCGCGCCGGAAAGAAAGTTTTTCTGCGCTTGATTTTTGATTTTTTGAAAGGATAGGACTGAAGAATGGCGTTTTTTCGTTCGGATTTTGAAAAAACGGTGAGAGAAATGGTGGTTCCGCTTCGCAGCCGGCCGTTAAATCCGAAAAAAACCGTTGTGGTCAATATGGATACCATTAACGGGTTTTTTGTTCACGGTGCGCTGGCTTCTCCGCGTCTGGCGGCGATCATTCCGCAGATTGTCCGGGTGAATGAGTATTTCGGTTTCAGCCGGAAGTTGTTCTTTATTGACCGGCATTATGAAAACAGCCCGGAATTTTCTGCGTATCCGGAGCATTGCGTCGATCTTTCGGAATGTGAGGTTATTGATGAACTCAAACCGTTTGCCGACCCGGTTTACGCATCGATTATTTATAAAAATTCCACAAACGGTTTCCTTAGCGCGAAATTTGCCGTATGGCTCAAACGGAATATGGAACAATACGACCATTATGTGATTACCGGCGGCGCTACCGATATTTGCGTTATGCAGTTTGCACTGAGTTTGAAGGCCTATTTTAACGAACATAATATAAAAAAAGAGATTGCCGTGATTGAAAACGCCGTGCAGACTTATGACAATGAGGCGCATGACGGCGACAGGATGCATTATTTTGCTTTATATAATCTTATGATGAACGGGGTAAGGTTGTATTCGATATGAGTAAGAAAATGTTCAGGGATATTTTTCTGCTGATTCTGTACTGTCTGCTGCTGACAGTTGTCATCGTGAAAATTGATGCAGTGATCGGTTTTTTGCTGATGGTCTGTTCGCTGCTGTCGCCTCTGCTGATCGGGGCGTCGATTGCCGTCATTCTGAACCGGCCGAATAAAAAGTTTTATACCTTTTACTGCCGGCTGCTTTCTGGGGGAAAGGACCGGGGTTATTGCCGGATTTTCAGCATTATTACCGTGTATGTTCTTTTCGTTGCGGTGATTGCGGCGATCGTATGGATCGTTGTTCCTCAATTCGCCGACAGTTTTTCCAATATTGCGGCGAATCTGGAAAGTTATTACCGGAATGCTTCGTCCTTTTTTGAAACGGTTTCCCAGACCTATCATCTGGAGGTCGATATTTCGGCGCTGGAAGGAAATCTGATTTCTTTTCTGGAAACTTTCAAGCAGCATATCAGCGATTCTCTTCCGCAGATTGTCGGGGCTACGACAGGACTGGTTTCGTCGGTGACGAATTTTGTTTTCGGGTTGATTTTTTCGATTTATCTTCTGATTGATAAAAACCGGCTGATTTATCAGGCAAAAAACCTGATCCGTGTGTTTTTGCCCGAACGGTTCGGCCGTTTATTGATTTCTTCCTGCAGCAGTATATCGGGTATTCTTCAGAATTATGTCGGCGTACGGCTGATGACCGGCCTGTTTTCCGGTATTTTCTGCTTTATCGGCATGACGGTTTTCGGCTTTGATTATGCGCTGCTGGTTTCGGCGCTGGTCGGGGTTCTGACGATCGTTCCGGTGTTCGGGCCTTGGTTCGGCTGCTTTGTTTGCCTGGTGCTTTCGCTCCTGGTGTATCCGGAAAAGGTTTTGTGGCTGTTGCTTCTGTATTGGGGGCTGTATTTTGCGGAGCGGTTCTTTGTTTTCCCGTTTATTTTGGAACGGGAGACCGATCTTCCTCCGCTTTGGCGAATTGTCTCGGTTTCTTTTTTCGGCGCGGCGTTCGGTTTTAAAGGAATGTTGATTGCGATTCCTGTAACCGCATTTTTCTATGCGGTGTTTGCCGAATGGATTGCCGGCAGGGAACAGAAAAAGAAAGAAAAAATATCGGTATAATTTATTGGTGGCAGTTAGGGAAAGGACGGAATGGAAAATGATAAAAAAACAATTGGAAGAAGTGAAAGAAAAGGCGCTTGAAGCGCTTTCTCATGCGGATATTCTGGATTCTTTGGAACAGGTTCGGGTTCGTTTTCTCGGCAAAAAGGGAGAAGTGACCGCGATTTTATCGCAGATGGGGAAACTCTCTCCGGAGGAACGCCCGGTAATCGGCCAGAAGGCCAATGAGGTTCGAGGGCTGATCGAAAAGAAAATTGCCGAACGGAAAGAGGAGCTTTCCAAAGCGGCGGCGGAGCAGAAACTGAAAAGCGAAAAGCTGGATATCACCCTGCCGGGAAAACGTTCGCGGATCGGGAAAAAACATCCGGTTTCTGTGGTTCTTGACGAAATTAAAGACGCGTTTGTTTCTATGGGATATTCGATTGCCGATGGACCGGAGGTCGAATACGATTATTATAATTTTGAAGCGCTGAATATTCCGAAATCCCATCCGGCCAGAGATACGCAGGATACCTTTTATTTCTCTCCGGAAATGCTACTGCGGACACAGACTTCTTCGGTGCAGATCCGGACAATGGAAAAAAGAAAGCCGCCGATTAAAATTCTTGCTCCCGGCAGAGTTTACCGTATCGATGAGATCGACGCGACGCATTCGCCTGTTTTTCATCAGATTGAGGGGCTGGTAGTCGATAAGGGCATTACCATGGCGCATCTGAAAGGCGCGCTGGATTCCATGGCGAAAAAGCTGTTCGGCGAAAATGTTACCACACGTATCCGTCCCGATTATTTCCCCTTTACCGAACCTTCTGCCGAAATTTCGGTTTCGTGCTTTATGTGCGGCGGAGAAGGGTGTCCCTTCTGCAAAAACGAGGGCTGGGTCGAGATCGGCGGCGCAGGCATGGTCAATCCCAAGGTTCTGGAAGGCTGCGGGATCGATTCTTCCGAGTATACCGGTTTTGCTTTCGGCATGGGGCTGGAACGGCTGGTTATGCGGCGCTACCGGATTACCGATATCCGGATGCTGTTTGAAAACGACGTTCGTTTTTTGAACAATTTCTGAGATGTTTTCGGTTTGCTAAGTTTTTTGAGATGAGGAGAAAAAATCATGGATATTTCATATAAATGGCTCAGACAATATACGCCGCTGACCGCAGAGCCCGGGGAATATATGCGGAAAATGTGCATGACCGGTAATGAGGTGACAGGCTATGCCAATCATGCGGATCGCATTCACAACGTGGTGGTCGGAAAAGTTCTTTCTGTACGGAAACATCCGGACGCCGACAAACTGTCGGTCAATTCGGTTGACGTCGGCAGCGGAGAGCCGATTCAGATTGTTACGGCGGCAACCAATGTTTTTGAAGGCGCATTGGTCCCGGTTGCGCTGCACAATTCATGCCTGTATGACGGAACCAAAATTACCAGAGGCAAACTGCGCGGCGAGGTCAGCAACGGGATGTTCTGTTCGGTTGCCGAACTCGGCTTGACAACGCATGATTATCCCGGTTCGATCGAGGACGGAATTCTGATTCTTCACGAAGGAACGCCGGGGGATGATATCTGTCAGGTTTTAGGCCTTGACGACACCGTTTTTACCGTTGATGTGGTTACGAACCGTCCCGACTGCCTGTCGGTTATTGGGATTGCCCGTGAGAGCGCCGCAACATTCGGCCTTCCTTTTCAGGTGGAAAAACCGGAAATCGCCTCTTTTGCTCCGGAAAAAGCATCGGATTTTCTGACTGTTTCTGTGGAAGCGCCCGATCTTTGTCCCCGCTACCGTGCGCGCGTGGTCAAAAATGTCAAGATTGGCCCGTCGCCGAAATGGATGATTGAGCAGCTGCGCAGCTGCGGCGTTCGTTCGATCAATAATATCGTGGATATTACCAATTATGTCATGCTGGAATACGGTCAGCCAATGCATGCGTTTGACTATGCCTGCGTGGACGGCGGCTCAATCATTGTCAGAAGAGCGGCGTCGGGCGAAGTGATGAAAACGCTGGACGGCCAGGAACGGAAGCTGACCGAGGAAATGCTGGTGATTGCCGATGACAAGAAGCCGGTTGCCGTTGCCGGCGTGATGGGCGGCGAAAACAGCGAAATTAAAGACACGACTTCAATGGTCGTGTTTGAATCGGCGAATTTCTTCGGGGCGTCTGTCAGAAAAACTTCAAAGGCGCTCGGAATGCGGACCGACGCTTCGGCGCGGTATGAAAAAAATCTGGATCCGAATCTGGTTGTCGACGCGCTGGACAGAGCCTGCCAGCTGGTAGAAGAACTCGGCGCCGGCGAAATTCTTTCCGGTGTGGTCGAGGTCGATCATTCCGATCATTCGGTCAGAACGATTCCCTTGGAAAAAGACTGGATCAATTCCTATATCAATGCTTCTCTTTCCGAGCAGGAAATGACGGGGATTCTTGAATCTCTCGGCTTTTCGGTGGAAAACGGGGTGGTTACGGTTCCGTCTTTCCGTTCGGATGTCGAGACCAAATACGATCTTTCAGAGGAAATCGCGAAATTTTACGGTTATGACAATATTCCATCCGCTTCCTTCAAGAGTGATATCTCGGGCGGCGGCTATACCGAGGAACAAAAATTTGAACGGGAACTTGGCGAAGCGCTCCGCGGAGTCGGCCTGAGCGAGATTTTGACCTATACTTTTGTCAGCCCCAGAATTTATGATAAATTACGGGTTCCCGCCGACAGTCCGCTGCGGAATGCCTTGAAAATTTCCAACCCGCTCGGGGAAGATACGTCGGTTATGCGGACAACTACGCTTTCTTCCATGCTGGAGGTTCTTTCTCGCAATTACAATAACCGGAATTCCGAAGCCTATCTTTATGAGATCGGCAAGATTTATCTGAAGAATGCGGATGAAGCAGAACTTCCTGAAGAGCGGAAGATTGTTACGCTCGGTTTTTACGATTATGACGGGAAAGCGGATTTCTTCACGCTGAAGGGTATGGCGGAGGAAGTATTTGCTTCTTTGAACCTCAAAGAGGCGGAATACCGTCCCTGTTCGGATCATCCTTCGTATCATCCCGGCCGGACGGCAGAGATTTGGATAGACCGAGAAAAGATCGGTATTCTCGGTCAGATTCATCCGGCTGTCGCCGAGGCGTTCGGTCTTTCGGGCGAAGTGTACTGTGCGGAGATTAGTTATCCGCTGTTGTATGCTTCCCGGGCGGCAGAACATGTGTATAAGCCGCTGCCGAAGTACCCCGCCGCAACAAGAGACCTGGCGCTTCTGTGTTCGGAGGATGTTTATAGCGGCGAGATCGAAAAGGTAATCCGCAAAGCGGGCGGAAAGAATCTGGAAAGCGTATCCCTTTTTGACGTCTATACCGGCCGTCAGGTTAAGGAAGGGTATAAGAGCCTGGCCTACGCGCTTTCGTTCCGGCGGGATGATTCGACGATGTCCGATGAGGAAACCGACCGGCTGATCGAAAATATTCTTGCGGCTTTGGAAGAAAACGGCGTGCAGATTCGTTCGTAAAAGCCGTTCCGGCCAAGGTTTGGGGCAGCGGGCGCGCAGATAAGCAAAAGAGAAGGCAGCCCCTTCTTTTGATACAGAAAATTCGGGCGGAAACGTCCGTTCAGAAAGGAGTCCGGCATGATGGATAATACTATTCCTTTTTCCCTGAGAGACAGGCGCAACGATGATATGAGGAAAACGCTTATACAGGTATACGACGCGCTGGTTGAAAAGGGGTACGATCCGATTAATCAGTTGGTCGGGTATATTCTTTCGGAAGATCCGACCTATATCACCAACCACGGAAACGCACGGAATCTGATTCGGAAGATCGACCGTGACGAGCTGCTGCACGTGTTGATTACCGAGTATCTGAATAACTGAAGAGCCGGAAAACGGGTCAACCGGATTCTTTCCGGCAGGGTATTTGTTTGCCGTAATCCCGGAGGCGTTTTTTCTCTGGTGCGGCGGAATGGGGGTCAAAAGAATGGATCATCTTTATGAACAGCTGTTTAAGAAAAAAAAGACGGGAAAGGATCATTGTCTTCGCGCCGCCATCTTTCTGGCAACGCTGGTAATTTCAGCGGTTGTTTTTTTCCTGCTGTGCAATCTGATTCCGAATGCGTTCGGCCGACTTCTCGGCTCTTTTGCTATTATCGGGGTCGTTTACGCCGGGTATAAACTTTTTATGCTGACCGATGTGGAATATGAGTATATTTATATGGCCGGCGAAATCGATTTCGACCGGATTCTGGCCAAAAGCGACCGGAAACGGATTCTGACGGTCCGGTGTTCGGAGTTTGAAGATTTCGGCGAGTGGAACCAGTCTTCGGCGGAACGGCTGAAAAATATGCCGCTGGCCAAGCGGTACGATTTTACTTCGAATCAGGGCGGCGCCGTATACTATGCTGTTTTGAATCGGAAAGAAGTCGGAAAAATTGCGGTTCTGTTTGAGCCCGAAGAGCGGATTTTAACCGATATGAAGCGGTATATCAAAAGATAAACATGTTTTTCGTTAAGAAAATGCAGGTTGATCCGGCGGCTTTGCAGAAGGAAAAACGATTGGGTCGAAAGTGGTGTTGGCGGAAATGACAGACTGGTATATTCTGCAGGCGGAACAGTTTCGCGCGGCGGACGGCTATGCGGTTTCGGAAATGGGTCTTTCTGTTCCGGAGCTGATGGAACGGGCGGCCGACGGGCTGTATAAGGGCTGTGTGGATCTCTGCGGTGAATCGTTGAAAAAAATTCCGGTGACGTTTCTTTGCGGAAAGGGAAACAACGGGGGAGACGGTTTTTGTCTTTGTGCACGGCTGGCGGAGGAAGGGTATGATGTTGCTGCGATTGCTGTTTTCGGAACCGGTGAACTTTCCGGCGCCGCCGCCGAAATGGCTTCCCGTGTTCCGGAAAACTGCCTGATTAATCTGGTTTGCGAGACGGGGGAATCCATGGCATATCAGCGGATTGCCTGTTCCGGGTTGGTGGTTGACTGTGTTTTCGGCACTGGTTTTTCCGGCGTTCTTTCAGAAGAGATTCAGCGTCTGTTTGCGGCTGTTCAGGGAAAAAAGATTCTTGCCTGTGATCTTCCGTCGGGCGTTTCCTGCGACGGCGGACAGGTTTCGCCGGGTGCGTTGAAAGCGGATAAAACCATTACTTTTGCTGCCTGGAAACCGGCTTGTTTTTTATATCCGGGAAAGGATTTTTTCGGAGAAACCGAGGTCTGGGATATCGGGATTACCCGTGCGGTGGAAAAAAACGGCGGGGCGTTTCGTTTGATTACGGCTGATTTGGTTCGTCCGCTTTTAAAAGTACGGCCGGAGAATTCGCATAAAGGGACCTTCGGCGGCGTACAGCTGTGCTGCGGTTCCAAATGGATGAGCGGCGCCGCGGGGCTTGCCGCAAGAGCCGCTCTGAAAAGCGGGGTGGGGCTGGTTTATTTATCCTGCGGGAAAAAACTGCGGCGGATTTTGCAGACGTCGGTTTTGGAAGCGGTGTACACCAAACCGAAAGGAAAAACAAAAGCCGGTGCTTTTGTTGTCGGCTGCGGGCTCGGTAAAAAAGCGCGCTATCTGAAAAGTTATTGGAAACGGAAAAAACCGATGGTCGTGGACGGCGATGCGCTGAATTATTTGGCAAACCATCCGAAATTGCTGAAAAAGTCTCCTTCCTCAACAGTGCTTACACCGCATCCGCTGGAAATGGCAAGACTGCTGGGAATTCCTGTTTCGGCGGTGGAATCTGACCGGATCGGCATTGCACGGTATGCGGCGGAAAGATTTTCTTCGGTCGTTGTGTTAAAAGGACGGCACACGGTAATCGCTTCGCCCGGCGGTAGCGTGTGGATTAACCGGGGAGGGAATTCTGCTTTGGCCAAAGGCGGCAGCGGCGATGTTCTTGCCGGTTTTCTCGGCGGCCTGCTTGCTTCCGGTTATTCTGCGGAAGAGGCTTCTGTCATTGCGGTATACGCGCATTCCCGGGCGGCGGAAATTCTGACGGCCGGCCGGCCGGAGGAGGGCGTTTTGCCTTCGGAGATTATTTCGTTGCTTGACAATGCCTTTTTTTTGCGGCAAAATTTATAAGGATGAATGGCGGTGTTTTGATCGAAACGCACTGCCGGGGGAATAAAAATGGAACAAAAGAATAATCAAAAAATCCGGAATCTGGTGCTTGCAGCGATGTTCCTTGCGCTGTGTCTGCTTCTTCCCTTTCTTACCGGACAGATTCCCCAGGTCGGGAACGCTCTTTCTCCTATGCATATTCCGGTGCTTTTGTGCGGGTTTCTCTGCGGCTGGCCGTTCGGCCTTGCGGTCGGCGCAGCAGCGCCGCTTCTCCGTTTTTCTCTTTTCGGGTTGCCGCCTCTTTTTCCTACAGGGATCGCGATGTGTTTTGAACTTGCCGTATATGGGACGGTTTCTGGGATTTGTTATCGGTTTTTTCCAAAAAAACCGATATATATTTATTTATCGCTGCTTATTTCCATGCTGGCAGGACGGTTTGTCTGGGGGGCGGTTCGCTGGATTCTTGCTTTGCTGTTCGGGCTGGAATTTACATTTCAGATGTTTTTGGCCGGTGCGTTTGTCACGGCGTTTCCGGGGATTCTTTGTCATCTGCTTCTGATTCCCCTTATTGTGATTCCGGTCGGCCGGTTTTCATCGTCTCCTGTGGCGACAATATCGGAAGGCCGCTGAAAAATGGAAAAACTGCGCCGTTTATTACGGCGGAAGGAGTTTTTATGCAACGGGAATTTTCTCCGCAGCAAAAAACCGGCATCGGCCGGTATCTGTTGATCTTTGCCGGATGTATCGCGGCGTTTTGGGTCATCGAAAATATCCTTCCCGGCGGGCTGCATACCGCGCCGCTGGTCTTTTTGGTTTTTGCCGCAGCGGCTTTTGCCATGTACCGTATGCTGAAAACCAATTACAGCCGCTGTGAGTTTGTTTTGACCGACGAAGGTTTTTTTGTTACAACAGCGATCGGGCATAAGGAACGGATTAATCTTTCGTTGCCCCTGAAAAATATAAAAAAGTTATACGGAAAAAATGAAATCCCCGGTGATTTATCTGTATCGACAGAGGTCTACGGCGCGGAAGGAGAAGGGTATTCCGCTATTTTGTATTATGATGAAACGTTAAAATGTGAAAAATTAGCGAAATTTTCCGTTTCAGATGATTTTTACCGCGCTTTTTCGGAAAAAATGCTTGACAAACGGGAATCCCTGTGATATAATAGCAAAAGACAAAGAAGAAGAACTCGTTTCTCACCCTGCGCCAACGGTAGCAGCGGTCAATATGATAATTCGCCCTGCGCGGATTTATTTTATTGAAGTGATTAACGGTGTTAATCGCTTTTTCTTTTGTATATAAAAAAATCGGAGGTGTTTTTTATTAAAGCGAAAGGCATGCAGATCAATGAGAATATCAGAGATCCACAGGTGCGCCTGATCGGCGCGGACGGAGAACAGTTAGGTATTGTTTCTTCAGCAGATGCGCTGGATAAGGCCGAAAATCTGAATTTGGATCTGGTTCTGATATCTCCCGCCGCCAATCCGCCGGTCTGTAAGATTATGGATTACAAGAAGTACTGTTTTGAACAGGAAAGACGGATGAAAGAAGCAAAGAAAAATCAGAAGATTGTCGATGTGAAGGAAATCCAGCTTTCGATTCGGATTGAAGACAATGATTTCAAGACCAAACTTAACCGCGCTATTAAATTTTTGTCGGGCGGCGATAAGGTCAAGGTCAGAGTCCGTTTCCGCGGAAGAGAGATTACGCATCCGGAACTCGGTATGGAGCTGACGGCCCGTTTCTTTGACGGCTGCAAAGAAGTTTCTTCAATTGAAAAGCCTGCGAAGCTTGACGGAAGAAATATCATTATGATTCTTGCGCCGAAAGCTGTGTAAAAACACAACGATTCGTTATCAAAAAAAGGAGAGATCAACATGGCAAAGCTGAAGACGCACAGAGGCGCCGCGAAAAGATTTAAAATTACCGCCGGCGGCAAAGTAAAGATGAACCACACGAAAAGAAGACATATACTCACCAAGAAGACAACGAAGTTCAAGAGAGGCCTCCGGAAAGCAGGTTATGCTTCCCCGGCAAACGCCCCCACTGTAAAGAAACTGTTGCCTTACGCATAAGCAAGTAGGATAGGAGAATAGAAAAATGGCTAGAATTAAAAGGGCTATGATGACCCGCAAAAGACGCAAAAAGGTTTTAAAACTTGCCAAAGGTTACTTCGGCGCAAAATCCAAACTTTTCAGAACAGCCAACCAGGCGGTTATGAAATCTCTGACCTACGCTTATGTGGGAAGAAAGCAGAAAAAGAGAGATTTCCGTTCTCTCTGGATTACCAGAATTTCCGCTGCTGCAAAGGCAAATGGAATCAATTATTCGCGTTTGATGTACGGTTTGAAAAAGGCGAATATCGATCTGAACAGAAAAATGCTTGCCGAGATCGCTGTTTCTGACGCAAGCGCTTTCGCCGGCCTTGTTGAGAAAGCAAAGGCGGCTCTGTAAAAATTGAAACCGCGCACTGCCGGTTTTATAAAAATGGAGAGGGCTTTCCTCTCCATTTTTTCAAATAAGGATTGTTTTTAACAAAGAATGGGGATTCTTGATGCAGAAGATACTGAGCCCTCTGCGCCGTGCGGTGGAGGATTATGATATGATAGCCGACGGGGAACGGATTGCCGTCGGGGTTTCGGGAGGTAAGGATTCGGTCACGCTTCTTGCCGCGCTGAAGAGGCTTTCTCTGTTTTATCCGAAACATTTTGAAGTGATCGGCATTACGCTGGATACTGGTATAGACGGTATGGATTTTTCTCCGTTGGAACGTTTTGCCAGAGAGGCGGATATTGAACTTCATGTGATAAAAACGAATATCAAGCAAGTAGTTTTTGATATCCGAAAAGAAAGCAATCCCTGTTCTCTCTGTGCGATGCTCCGCCGCGGGGCTTTGCATGATGCGGTTAAGGAACTGGGCGTCAATAAACTGGCGCTCGGCCATCATTATGACGATGTCTCCGAAACCTTTATGCTGAATCTGATTTATGAGGGGCGGATTGGTTGTTTCCGGCCGGTGACCTATCTGGACCGCAAGGAGATTACCGTGATACGGCCGCTGATTTATGCAACGGAAAAAGAAGTCCGCGGCTGCGTTGCAAGAAATTCTCTTCCGGTCGTTCATAATCCCTGCCCGGCAAACGGAAAAACCGAACGCGAGGGAATGAAGCGTCTTTTGCAGGAGCTGGAAGACCGGTATCCCGGTGTAAATAAACGAATTTTCGGCGCCTTGCAGCGTTCCGGGATCGACGGTTGGCAGGAAAGCGTTCGGGGAAGGAAAAAAAAGTGAAGTTTGTCGGCTAAGTCTTGAAAAAAGACGGGAATTATGGTATAATAAAGAACAACAAGTTGTTCTTAGGAAAAAAGCGTTTCAACCATTCGGTTGAAGTTCCGTTTTGGATAACCGCTTTTTTCTGGTGCGAAATTCATGTGGTAGAAAAAGAACAGTAAACTTGTTCTCAAGAACAGCAAGCTGTTCTTTGGAGGGGATGATGTCAATTTCTCTTTTCTATATAGAACAAGGTTCGGGAGAGCCGCTCATTCTTCTGCATGGAAACGGCGAAAACGGCGCTTATTTTTCTAATCAGATATCGTTTTTTTCCAAACGGTACCGGGTGATCGTGCCGGATACCCGGGGACACGGTCAATCGCCGCGGGGAACCGCCCCCTTTACTCTGGCGCAGTTTGTCGAAGATCTTTGCTCCTTTATGGATGAGCATGCCCTTCCAAAAGCAAATCTTCTCGGATTTTCCGATGGGGGGAATATCGCGCTTCTTTTTGCTTTGCGGTATCCGGAGCGGGTGTTGAAACTGGTTCTGAACGGGGCGAATCTTTCTCCTTCCGGGGTGAAGGCCTCTTTTCAGATTCCTATTATAATCGGTTATCAGATCGCATCGTTTTTCGGGCGTTGGCGTGATGAAGCAAAAAAACATGCGGACATGCTTGCGCTGATGGTCAAAGAACCGGATATCCGCCCGGAACAACTGAAAACGGTTGCGGTTCCTGCGTTGGTTATTGCCGGAACACGGGATATGATTAAGGAAAAACATACCCGGCTGCTTGCGGCGAGTTTGCCGGATTCCTCCTTGGTGTTCATTCCGGGCGATCATTTTATCGCCGCAAAAAAAACTGCGGCCTTTAACCAGGCTGTATTTGCGTTTTTAGATCAGGACTATTAACTTGGATCAAAAATAAACCGCTGCCGGACTGACTGCGGCGGAGGGGAGGTCATTATGAATAAACCGTATGTTGTGCTGCTTGGGTCGTCGTACGATCCGCAGAGAGTTGTTGCTTCCGCGGCGAAACTGTGTTATTCTTCCTCGGATATCTCTGCTTTAGTGGAAAAGCAGACAGAGGAAAAAACCGCCGCTTTTATTGAAATGCTTGCCGATATGGGACATGAAAGCCCGATTGAACACGCAAGCTTCACTTTTGGTATCGAACATGTTTCGCGTGCGCTTCTGGCGCAGATTACGCGGCACCGGATCGCTTCTTTCAGCGTGCAGAGCCAGCGGTATGTCAAAGCGAAGCAGTTTGAATATGTAACGCCGCCCCGGATTGCCGCAAATGCCGAAGCGCTTTCTGTTTATTCTTCTTTTATGGAGGAAGCGCAGAAAACCTATGATAAACTGGCGGCGCTTCTGGCGGAGGACGAACTGGCGGCTGTTGATTCTGCTCTCCCGGAAGAGGAGCGGAGAAAAAAGGCGGAGAAAGCGGTATTGGAAGACGCGCGTTTTGTTTTGCCGAACGCCGCCGCGACCAAAATGGTTTTGACGATGAACGCCCGGAGCCTGCTGAACTTTTTCCGGCATCGCTGCTGCAACCGTGCGCAGTGGGAAATCCGTTCCCTGGCTGACCAGATGTTGAAGTTATGCCGGGAGGCTGCGCCTCAGATTTTTAAAAACGCAGGGCCTTCCTGTCTGTGCAAGGCTTGTCCGGAAGGAAAGATGAGCTGCGGAAAAATGCCGGAGGTCCGCGAAAAATATAAGAATCTGCTGGTTTAATCGGCGGATCTGTTGCATTTGAAATTTTGATGCCGTTTGGCGGCGGAAAAGGAAGCGGTATGTCTTTATTTATTATTGAAGGAATCGACGGCAGCGGAAAAAGCACGCAGATTGCACTTCTTTCTGAGCGGCTGCAATCAGAAGGCTTTGACGTGAAAACCGTAAAATTCCCCAATTATTCCGATCGGTCTTCCGAACCGGTAAAAATGTATCTGGAGGGGGAATTGGGGGCTGACCCAAGCGCGGTTAACGCCTATGCGGTTTCTGCTTTTTATGCGGTAGACCGGTTTATTTCCTATAAAAAATTATGGGAAAAAGAGTATGCTTCCGGGAAAATTATTCTGTCTGACCGGTACACCATGTCAAATTATGTATATCAGGGATCAAAATTGAAACCGGAAGACCGAAAAGCCTATATAGAGTGGCTGTATGATTTTGAGTTCGGGAAAATGGGGATTCCCCAGCCGGACCGGACGTTTTATCTGGATGTGCCGCCGGATTATTCGATCCGGCAGGTGGAAAAGCGGTATCAGGGCGATGAAAGCAAAAAAGATATCCATGAGCAGAATCTTGACTATCTGCATCGCTGCTATCAGGCCGGACAGGAGGTTTTTTCCGCGACCGGCGCCGTGATGATAGAATGCGTCCGGAATGGGAAAATGCTGCCCCCGGAAGCGATACATGAAATGATTTATAACCACATTAAACAAGTAATAGACGGGTGATGTATGGATTTCAGACCGATAGCCGTTGAAGACGGCCCGCTTTTCCGGGAATATGCCGGAAAAAGTTCTTTTCTTGGGACGGAAGTCAGTTTTACCGATATGTACAGCTGGGGCGCTAATTTCGGCTGCGAGATCGCCTTTTCTGACGGATTTCTGTTCCTCCGCGGTGTTCCGAAAGGCGATGAATCCAAAGCGTTTTATTTTTATCCTCTTGGCAGCGGCGACCAAAAACAGGCGTTGGATTTGGTGCTTGCGCTTGCCGAAAAAACGCAGAAGAAAGTGCTTTGTGCTGTTGACGACCAGCGCCGGGATGTTCTGGAATCGTATTTCCCCGGCAGATTTTCGTTCGAAGAACAGCGGGGAAGCTTTGATTATATCTATTTATCTTCTTCCCTGGCTTCTCTTTCGGGGAAGGCTCTTCATTCCAAAAAAAATCATCTGAATAAATTTTTAAAGAGGTATCCTGAACATACCGTGGAACCGGTTTCTTCGGAGAATTTTTCCGATTGTCTTGCCGTCAACCAGATGTGGTGCAGAAAACGCAGGGAAGCCGATCCTGCGGCGCCGCACTGTGAAAACGACGGGGAATTCTGTGCGGTGAAGCGGACATTGGCGCACTATGATGAACTGGGCTGCCGGGGAATTCTTCTTCGGATTGAGGGAAAACCGGTGGCGTTTACGATTGGAACCCCGGTTCGGGACAACCTGTTTGTCACCCATTTTGAAAAAGCGCTGACCGAATATCAGGGGGCGTTTGCCGCCGTGAATTATTTTTTTGCTCAGGAATTAACCCGTTATCAATATATTAACCGCGAGGAGGATATGGGGATCGAAGGGCTCCGAAAGGCAAAACTGAGTTATTGCCCGGCGATTCTTTACCGGAAGTATCATGCAAAAATACTCTCCTGAGCTGATTCGCGGCTACAGCGACCGGGGGCAGCTGAAAAAATTATGGGGCGAGGCTTTCGGTGATTCCGAAAGGTATCTCGATTTCTTGTATGACTGCGGATATCTGGCCGATTCGTATATTTGGGCTCTGGCCGATTCCGGAAACCTTTTGTGCGCCTGTGCGTGTCTTCCTCTCTGCGGCCGGGACGCCTGCGTTTATCTTTGTTATGCGGCGACGTTCCGGGCTTTTCAGAAACAGGGGCTGATGTCTTGTTTGTTTGACGCGGTCAAAGCTTCCGGGTTCGAAATAGCGCTGATCCCTGCGGAAGAAAGCCTGTTTGATTTTTATAAAAAGCAGGGGTTTGAACCGTCTCTTTTTCTTTGCCGCAAACATTTCCGGCATGATTCTCCGTGCGGCAAAAGGGAAATATTTTCCCCGGAATCTTTTGATTTGGAGTCGATTTATCAGCTTTATCGGCAAACTTATGCGGCGTATCGGAATGTTTTGTATAAAAGTTATGATATGTTCCGGGCGGCGGTTTTGGAATCGGTATTTTTTCCCGGCGGCGGCTTTTTCCGGTGCGGCGGCGGATATGGGTTTGTTTTACTTTGTAAGGGGCGGCTGTATCTGCGGGAACCGTTTGGAAAGTGGGAAATGCTTGTCCGGTCTTTTTCTGAAATTACGGTGGAGCTGCCGCCTGAAAAGAACGACGGTAAAACGCCGGTCGGCTTTTTTTACAGCCCTCTGGGGCGTTGGGAAGGTTCGGTTAATCATTTGTTGAATGAATAAGAGACGATAAGAGGAGAAAAAGCAATATGGTTTTGATACTTTTTGCCGATGGTTTTGAAGAGGTTGAAGCGCTGACGCCCTGCGATTATCTGCGGCGGGCAGGGGCGGATGTTCTGATGGTTTCGATGAATGCTTCCCGAACCGTTACCGGCGCGCATGATATCGCAATTCTCTGCGATGTTACCGCCGATGATATTCTGCCGGAACTGTCTCCGGAAAAATTGGAAATGCTTCTGCTGCCGGGCGGAAAAGCCGGCGTTGACAATCTGGATTCCGACAGCCGCACCGACCGTTTTCTTTCGGAAGCAAAGAAGGCCGGCGCTTTTGTCTGCGCGATTTGCGCAGGACCTTCCCTTTTGGGAAAGAAAGGATGGCTGCGCGGAAAAAAGGCCGTATGTTACCCCGGTTTTGAATCCTATCTTCTGGATGCCGAAGTCTTGGACGAACCGGTGGTTTGCGATGGGAAAATAATAACGGCGAAAGCCGCCGGCGCAGCGCAGGAATTTTCATTTTCGCTCATCGAAGCCCTCCGGGGACGGGAAGCGGCCTTGCAGGTAAAAAATGCGGTGTATTTTGAAAAATAATCGGGTGTGGTTTTAGGAACGGATCGAATAGGTGGTTTTTATGGCGGAAAGAACAGCAGCGGAGCGCAAAAACAGCCTGCGCCGTTTGTATAAAGAAAAAAGAGAGGCGCTTTCGTTTCAGGATACGGCGTTTTTAGACAACCAGATTTCCGCCGTTCTTTTTGCAACGGAGGAGTATCGCGGCGCTTCTCAGATTTTGCTGTATGCTTCGGTGAACCGGGAGGTCGATACCCGGCAGATATGCAGCCGGGCGGTTTCGGATGGCAAAAATGTTTTTTTCCCCCGCTGTGAAGGGGAGGGCAAAATGACCTTTTACCGAGCGGAACAGTTTCCTTCTGCGGCCGGCGCCTATGCTATTCCCGAACCGGAACCCGGTGAGGAATATTATCCGGGCAAACGCGATCTTTGCCTTGTTCCGGGGCTGGCGTTTGATCTGCATGGCTTTCGGCTTGGGTACGGAAAAGGGTTTTACGACCGGTTTTTGCCTGCTTTTCCGGGCGTTTGTTTCGGGCTGTGCCGCGCGGCGTTTCTGGCGGAAACGCTTCCGGCAGACGTCTACGACCGCCGGGTTGATGGTATCGTCACGGAAAACGGTTTTTTTTCTGCGAGGTAAGGAGTTTTCGATATGAATAAAATCATTGTTTCCGCAGCGACAAGTATTTTGCTTGTTGTGACGCTGAAAATTTTAAGTTTATTTTCTCTGCCGTTTCGGGAATTGATTTTCGCAGCGGTCAGTTTGTTTTATTTTTTGATTGGATGCGTTGTTTTAAAACGGCTATCCCCGAAGATTTCATCTAAAAAATTTTTTCGGTGTGTTCCGCTTCGCGGAGAGAATCTTGCGCTTACCGTATGGTTTACCTTTACGGTTATTGCCGGCGGAATGCTTCTGAACCTTCTGGAGGTATCGTTCTGGAGCAAGGTTGGGATAACGCTTCCGGCAAACAGCCTTGACGGACTTTCAATCGACAATGCGGTTTTGATGCTTTTTCTGTTTGCGTTGATCCCCGCTGTGTTTGAAGAATTATTTTTCCGGGGGGCGGTTCTTTCTTCTTTGCAGAAAGTCGGCGGGTTCGGTTTTTCTATCGCGCTTTCCTCGCTGCTGTTTTTCCTTGCGCATGGCAGTTATTACTATGTGCTGTCGGTTCTTTTCAGCGGGGTTTGTTTTTCGTTGCTTGTTTATATGACCAATTCTATTTTTTCATCCATGGCGGTGCATTTTTTCAACAACGTTTTTTCTTATCTTTTGATGATTTTCAGCACCCGGCTGGCCAACGCCGGTTTTTCGGCTTTTGTGGTCTGCGGGCTGATCTTTTTTCTGCTGATCGGAATTTACGGCGTGATTGCCACCTATGAAAGAAAGATCAAAAACGATCCTTCGGTCAGAATTGAAATTTTTAATGAGGGGGAACTCGTATGGCAAAGAGAAAGAAAACGAAGAAAAAGACAGGGAAAATAATCGCGGTTGTTATTGCGGTTTTTCTTGTTGTTGTAGTCGGCTTCGGCGCTTTTGCCGCCGTTCGTATTATGGGCGATATCCGCGGCGCCGATCAGGCAGAATCCGGAAATACAGTTGAAATAGAAATTTCAGCGGGCGATACCGTTCGTACGGTTGCTTCGAAACTGAAGGCCGCCGGCGTGATTGAATATGAACGTATTTTTGCTTATTTTGCCGGAAAAAACGGCGTGGACACCAAACTGAAGGCCGGTGTTTTTCAGGTTCGGACCGGCGACGGTTACGATATGATTTTTGAAGCGATGCAGAAAACGGTGAGCGATGTGGTATTGCAGGAAAGTGTTCGTCTTGGTTTCCCCGAAGGCTATACAGTGGATCAGATCATCCGGAAACTGGTCGAAAACGGTATCGGCAATGAGGAAACTTACCGTCAGATTATCGATACGGCGGATTTCGGCTATGCTTATCTCCCTGCCGCCGGGACGGAAAACCGGCTGGAGGGATACCTTTATCCGGATACCTATGATTTCTTTTTGAAGGAAGATGAGAAAAGCGTTTTGATGCGTTTTTTGAATAATTTCAATAAGAAAATCACGGAAAATCAGGTTTTGGAAAAAGCTCAGGAAATCGGTATGTCGCTGGAAGATACAATCAATCTTGCCTCAATTGTTCAGGCTGAGGGGATGGTTTCATCCGAACTTCCCTTGATTTCTTCGGTTTTTCACAACCGGATGGAGATCGGTATGAAGCTGGAAAGCGACGCAACGCTGAACTATACCTTCCCGGAAGGGGAGAAAAAATGGTATTTAACCTATGCCGATATGAAAAGCGATAATCCGTATAATACCTATTATTACAACGGTCTTCCGCCCACTGCGATTATGAATCCCGGAATCGAGGCGATTCTTGCTGCAGTCAGCCCTGCGGATACCAAATATTTTTATTTCTGCGGCGTCGGCGATGGAACGCATGTCTTTTCGGAAACTTATGCGGAGCATGCGAAAAATGTAGATAAGTATATCAATAATAAATAATAAAACCGGACTCCTCTTTATGCAGAAGATTGTCCGGGCATGGAAAGAAACGGAATTGTATGGAAAAAGACCGTATTGTTTATCCGTATATCAGCAGCTATATGCAGAAAAACCGCCGGAAAAGAAGCGGTTTTCTGGGGGAGCTGGAACAGCAGGCGCGGGCGGCGGATTATCCCATTTCCAACCCGGAAACTTCCGATCTGCTGGAAATACTCTGCCGGATCAAGCGGCCGGAAAAAATTCTGGAAATCGGTACCTGTATCGGATTTTCGGCGCTCTTGATGGAAGATTCTTCTCCCGCGGGCGTCCGGATCGACACGATTGAACGCAATCCGGTGATGCTTGCGCCGGCAAAAGAAAATCTGAAACGGTATTCCAAAGGCGGGATTACCATTCATGAAGGAAACGCGGTAGACCTGCTGCCGGGCTTTTCGGAAGAATATGATATGATTTTTATCGACGGGGCGAAGGGGCAGTATCCGGTGTTTTTCCGGGAATGCCGCCGGCTGCTGAAAAAGGACGGTATTTTAATTGCGGATAATGTCTTTTTTAATGGCTATGCGGCCGAAGGCCTTCCCGATATCCGCCGGAACTGGACGATTGTCCGGCGGCTGAATGCCTATCTGGCAGAGCTGGAAAACGACGCTGATTTTAAGACGGTTATTTTGCCGATCAGCGATGGGGTAACGCTTTCATACCGGATGGAAAAAACTGAAAATAAGGCCTGATAAGGCGATCGACAGCGGTTTCTTTTTTTGAAATACAAATAGGACGGTGACAACTTTGCAGACAATGAAAAAACCGGAACTTCTTGCGCCGGCGGGGGATTTCAGCCGCTTGAAATATGCGGTCGCCTATGGGGCGGACGCGGTGTATATCGGTGGGGAACACTTTTCTCTGCGGACGGCTTCTTCCAATTTTAATAGCGAAGAACTACAGAAAGCCGTTCGCTATGCGCATTCCCATCAGGTCAAGGTTTACTGCGCGGTAAATGCGGTTCCCCGAAATGCTGAAATAGAGGAGTTTCCTTCGTATCTGAAATCCTTGTGCGATGCGGGAATCGATGCGGTTATCGTTTCGGATATCGGCCTTGTCAGTATGACAAGAGAATTGGCGCCGGAGATGAAAATTCATCTTTCCACACAGGCGAACGCTATTAATTATGCGGCCTGCAACGCCTGGTATCGGTTAGGGGTTCGCCGGATTGTTTTGGCCCGGGAATGTTCCCTGGAGGAAATCAAGGAGATCCGCGCCAATGTTCCGGAAGACCTGGAACTGGAGGCTTTTGTTCACGGCGCGATGTGTATGGCTTATTCCGGCCGGTGTCTGATTTCGTCGTTCATGACCGGACGGGATGCGAACCGGGGAAACTGTGCGCAGCCCTGCCGCTGGAAATATGCGGTTTGTGAAGAAACCCGTCCCGGCGAATATTTTCCGCTGGAAGAAGGGGACGGCGGCACGTTTTTGTTCAATTCGAAAGACCTGTGCATGATCGACCATATTCCTGAATTATGTGCGGCAGGAGTCGGCAGTTTTAAAATTGAAGGCCGGGTAAAAACGGAATATTATGTCTCGTGTGTGACGAATACATATCGGCAGGCAATTGATGCTTGTTTTGACGATATCGACGGCTATGTGAAACGTCTGCCGGTTTATCTGGAGGAACTCAGCAAGGTCAGTCACCGGGAATATTCCACCGGATTTTATTACGGCAATCCCCTGGAACAGGGGCAGAATTATGAGAGCGCCGGATATCTCCGGGAATATGAAGTTGTCGGTCTGGTTGAGGGCTATGACAGCCTGAACCGGCGTTTGATCGTTTCTCAGCGCAATAAATTTTCTGCAGGGGAAACCCTGGAACTGGTGGAAGCCGGACGTCCGCCGGTTGAATTTTCTGCCGAGGTTCTGTATAACGGCAAGGGCGAGCGGATTCTTTCGGCACCGCATGCGGCTATGCGGGTAGAGATTGCATATGACCATTATGTCGGCGGAATGTCTTTCTTGCGGAAGAAAAAATATTAAAAAAAACCCATTCATTCGGATTATTGGAATGAATGGGGTTTTTTATATCAGCGGCCGGTATCCTGCCAGCAGAAAGAGCCGGGGAAAACGAAAGAGGATCGTACCGTTTTTTTGCGGGGGATAGGCTTCGGCTATTTTTTGATAAATTTCTTTTTGGAATTTTTCTTTGTCGGTTTCGTTCAGCGCTTCCAGATAGGGACGAAGCCCGGTGCCTTTATACCATTCCAGAATCGCGTTGTGCGAGGGCATTTCATGAAAATATTCGGTTTGCCAGAGTTCGGAAAAAGGAAAAAGTTCCTGCATCAGATCAAAATATCCTTCCGGGCTGAGGTTATAGAATATCCGGGGATTTGCAATTTTTTCCCGCCATTCCGGCTGTAAGGCAGTTTCCCGGAGGATTTTATGCATCGGCATGTCGGCCGTCATCGGGGTCTGAACCGCCAGTATGCCGTTTTCTTTTAATATGTTTGCCATATTCCGGAAAAGCGCTGGATGATCGGGAATCCACTGGATACAGGCGTTGGAAAAAATCAGATCAAATTTTTTTCCGAGTTTTTTCAGATCGTCCGTAGCATCGAAGGAAAGAAAGGTTGCCTGAGGAACATTTTCTTTGGCCGTTTTCAGCATTTCCTCCGAGCTGTCGATTCCCCAGATATCCGCGTCCGGGAATCGGTCTTTGAGCGCTTGGGCGCTGTTCCCCGGGCCGCAGCCGAGGTCCAGAACCGCAGCCGGCCGGGAAAGCGGAATCCGTCGGATCAGATCAACTGCCGGCTGAGTCCGCTGTTTTTTAAACTGAAGATACTGCTCCGTATTCCAACTTGCCATGGTTCAGGATTCCTTTTCTTTTTGGATTTCTCCGAGAAAGCTTTTTCCGCTGCCGGCATACCGGCGGAGATGAAACAATTCGGCGATTGTCGCCGCAATATCGGAAAAGGTATTCCGGGTTTTCAGGTCTTTTGGCTGAGCCTGTTTGCCGTACACCAAAAGCGGCACATATTCTCTTGAATGATCGGTGGAGGCCGTTCCCGGGTCGCAGCCGTGGTCGGCGGTGAGAATCAGCCAGTCGTTTTCCTGCAATTGGGGAAGAAAGGTCTTTAGCCAATCGTCAAAAGCCGCAATCGCCTGCGCATAACCGTCAACATCGTTTCGGTGGCCGTATAACATGTCGAAATCCACCAGGTTAACAAAGCAAAGTCCGTGAAAATCCTTTTGCAGCAGGTTTTCTGTAACCGCCATTCCCTCGGCGTTATTTTTTGTTTTATATTTTTCCGAAATTCCTCTTCCGGCAAAAATATCGCTGATTTTTCCGACAGAGAGAACGTCAAACCCTTCTTCGGTCAGGCTGTCAAGTAGGGTTTTCCCGGTCGGTTCCAAAGAAAAATCGCGGCGGTTTTCAGTTCGGATAAAGTTCGGCGCTGTTCCGGTAAACGGGCGGGCGATTACCCGTCCGACGCCGTGTTTTCCGGTCAGAAGCTCCCGGGCTGTTTCACAGAAGCGGTAAAGCGTCTGCGGCGGGAAGACCGATTCGTGTGCGGCGACCTGAAAAACACTGTCGGCAGAGGTATAGACAATCAGCGCTTTTTTGTCGATTTGTTCTTTTCCGTAATCGCGGATCACTTCCGTGCCGGAATACACTTTGTTGCACAGAACCGAACAACCTGTTTTTTGTTCGAAAAGCGTAATGATTTCTTCCGGGAAACCGTTCGGATAGGTCGGAAAGGGTTGTTGGGTAATTAATCCTGCAATTTCCCAGTGTCCGGCTGTTGTGTCTTTGCCGGCAGAACGTTCCGCCATTCTGCCATAAGCGGCAAGGGGGGCGGCAGCTTTTTGAAAAGAGCCGTCTTTTTGTTCTGCGCCTTGAATCTGAAAAAGTCCGAGATTTTGTAACACGTCCGCGCGGAACTTTTCAGAAGAGGCGATGCTTCGCAGCGTATGGCTGTTTTCATCACCGTATCGGGCGGCGTCGGGCAGCGAGCCGATACCGAAACTGTCAAGAACAATCAGAAAAACACGTGTGTTCATAGAGATCTCCGTTTATCTGTTTTTTGCTGTCAAGCAAGGGAAATCGTCAGAGGCTGACCGCAGTATCCAGCGCCAGGCGGATCATGTTGTTGAGCGAAGTTTCCCTTTCCTGTGCCGTAAGTTCTTCTGTCGGATCGAAAAGCCGGTCCGAAACGGTCAGAAGGGACAGCGCCTTCTTTTTGCAGCGTGCGGCGGTCATATACAGCGCCGCTGTTTCCATCTCAACGGCAAGAACGCCCATTTTTTCCCATATCATCGCAGACTCGGAATCATCATAAAAGGTATCGGAGGTTAGAACCGTTCCAACCTGAAGCGGCGCGTTCTGTTTTTCTGCGGTCTGCACTGCTTTTTGCAGCAGGGAAAAAGTTGCTGCCGGTGCAAAAGTCCCCGGAAGGGAATACTGGGCGGCGAAATTGGAATTGGTGCAGGCGGCCTGCACGGCGATGATGTCCCTTAGTTTCAGTTCTTTGCAGATTGCCCCGGCGGAGCCGATCCGGATTATATTTTCCACACCGAAAAAGGTAAACAGTTCATAGGCGTAAATTCCCATGGAGGGCATTCCCATGCCGCTTGCCATCACAGTAATCGGGAGGTCTTTGTACCGGCCGTTATAGGCCGACATTCCTCTGACGCTGTTAATCAGAACAGGGGATTCCAGAAAGGTTTCGGCGATATGACCGGCTCGGAGCGGATCGCCCGGCATTAAAACGGTTTTATGGAACGAATCCCCGTCTTTGAGATTGATATGCGGCGTTTGTTTCATGGCCTGTTCTCTTCCTTTCCGTCCGGCTGTTTTTCTGAATTTTCCGCCTGAAGGGTTTCGGTTTTTTGGATATCTTCATCATTAAGCACAATCGGGATAAATTGTCTGGCGATCGTACCCCGGCCTTTTTCTCTTCCTTTTACATATATGAATCCGATCACGCTGAATATGACCGCGCCGATAAAATTGACAATCAGATCCTTCATGGTATCGAACAGACCGATATCAAGATATCCGTTAATTCCGAGTGATTGCCCGTTCACGGCGGTATCGGCGATATTGTCGACGACAACCGGAATATTGACGCCGTCCGGATTCAGATAAACCGAAGAAAAGGAAGTAACGACAAAATCTTTCTGCATGTCGGTGCCGAAAATCCGGTCGCAGCCAAATTCAAAAAATTCCCATAAAACGCCGATCGTCATGGAAAAACAAAAGGCGACAATGGCAAGATACAGCGGCGACATACGAACGCTGAATTTCTGATTCCGGTTGAAGATATCGACAAGTGCAAACCCGAATGCGGCGAAAAGAAACCCGTTGACGGTATGCAGCATAGTGTCCCAGTAAGGGAATTTTACATAGTAGCTTTGCAGTTCCCCGAGAATTTCCGCCGCGAAAATAAAGAGCAGAACGATCACTTCCAGCGTTGTCGGCAGATCGATTTTAAAACTGCGTTCAATCAGAGCCGGAATTTCGTAGAGAAGGAGAGTCAGCACACAGACAAAGACATTTTCATAGTTCTGCCGGAAAAGAGCGGCAACCAGCGCGATCAGAACAAAAAGGCGCAGTATGATATAGGCGACGACGGTTGGTTTGTCCTTTTTCAGGTAGTTTGGAATCTGTTTTTGTTTGGTTTTCTTTTTCATAGCGGTATTCCTTTCAAAGAATCAGGTTCATTGGCGGGTTTGCTTCTTTTTCCGTTAAAAAAAGGCGGTTATTTTTTCTTTGGTTATAAAAAATAAGAGAATAACCGCCGTTTCCGCGACCGTTATGCTCCATACCGTAAACAGCAGTTTTTTATGCTTTGTTTTGTGCCGGAACAGATAAAAGGCGGCAAGAACGCCTGCTCCGCCCCCGAGTCCTGCCAGCTGCCGCATCGACCGTTCCGGAAGACGGCGTTTTTGTTTGATCGCCAGCCATTTGTCTGCCGCTGTGAGAAGGAAAGAGACGCTGTTGATCAGCAGCAGGTATCCCCAAAATATCTTCATGGCTTTTGTTTCCTTTTCTTTTTAGAAGGCGTTGGCCAGTTTTTCAATCCGTTTCAGTTTTTCTTTGACACAGCGGGGGGAATGCAAAATCACGGTTTCGCTGTTTTTATAGAGATATTTGATGGTTTCCGGCGTCAGTTTCAGCAAAATTTTTACCTGAAACGAACCGTCCTCCGTTTTTTCTATAGCGCTGTCCTTGACCGCGTCTCCCTTTGCCAGATCGTCCAGCACTGCCGTCAGCTGGTTTTCCGGAACCGACAGTTCCAGTTCGACCGTCCGTCCGATCGGCGAGGCAATATTCTGGTCGAGATACTGCTTGAGGTCAAAACTGTCGCTGCCCGTTGTAACGGCCGCGGTTTCTGCCTTGCGGTCAAGCTGGATCATATCGGTAATATAGGAAAAATCAAAAAAATCGATGCCGTCTTTTAAGGTCCGGCTGCCGCCGACAAGATAAAGGCTCCGGTCTGCCGCCGCGATGGCAAAGGGCGAAAGGCGGATGGTGTTTCCCCGGTAGGTAAAGGTGACTTTTTTCTTTTCAAAAATAGAATCAAAGGCCAGCGTCAGTTCCTCCTGGATATTCCATTCTGAAAGCGGATAAAAGTTCAGCATCGCGCCGAGAATCCGGGCCCGGTTTTCTTCGGTTGTTTTTTTTGCCAGTTTCAGCGACAGGTTATTTTTTTCCGTTGTCGCCGCGAAATCGGTGCAGCCGACCAGGTATGCGAGTTTCCGGATATCGTTGCCGTTCAGACTGTCTCCGAGCAGATGATAGGTCACGTTTTCCTGCGTTTTTCGTTTCTGAATTTCAAATCCCGCTTCTTTCAGGGCAGAAATATCCGAATAAATGGCTTTTCGTTCGGCGCTGATCCCTTTTAGATACAGTTCGTCAAAAATTTCAGGAATGGTCAGACCTTTGTTTTCATCAGTTTTTTGCTGAAGCGTGTCGAGCAGATAGAGAATTTTAATTTTTCGTCGGTTTTTGGTTTCTTCCATGACAAGGCTCCGTTTTCTGTCAGATTTTCTGGGGTTGCCGGGGATAAGTTATCGGAATTTTTCCGAAATGACATGGAAACTTAACAAATTTATGATAAGCTGATAAAAATAATAGATTCCCGGATTCTGTGGAATAAAAACCCTGTTTCGGGAATAGAATTTTCTGTTGACAGGTTTGAAGAAAGGTTGTGATACAAATGGCAAGCGTAGAACTTCACAAAATTGATTTCCAAAAATTTATGGAAGCTATCGATAAATGTCAGGGGGATGTTTTTCTCGTTACCGAGGAAGGCGACAGATTGAATCTGAAAAGCAAACTCTGCCAGGTGATCGGATTAACAAAACTGGTAGAAGGCGGCGTTGTCGGATCGGCGAAGATTGTCTGTGAAAAGCCGGAGGATGAAAGCCTGCTTTTCCGTTTTAATCTTTTCGGCGATAAAGTGCTGGAGGAAAATTAATAAAAAAGAATTTTTTTCTTTTTGCGCCCGGTTGTTCCGGGCGTTTTTTTATGCGAAAACGGTATGGATCAAAACCATGTACAGCACCGTTCCTCCTGCCATGCTGAGAAGAATGTTCCGTTTCCAGACATGCAATACAACGACGGCGAGTACCGAGAGAATTTCTGCTGCACCGAAGGGAAAAACAGCAAAGCGGACATCTTTCAGACAGTAAATAACCAGTGTTGATATAATGGCCGGGGGAAGGATATTCCCGAGGTATTTGACCCAGCCGGGGATTTCCCGCTTCCCGCCGAACAGCGCGAAGGGGGCAGAGCGGGTGAGAAACGTACAGATTCCCACGGTGGCGATTAACGCGATTGCATTCCAGAAAGGGATCATTGTTTGGCTCCTTTCCGGGTTGTTTCTTCCAGCGGTTTCCGGAAGGCCAGCATGACGAGAACCGTTGTCATCAGCGAGGGGAGAAGAAAGGCGTCCGGCCCGAGAATCAACAAAAACAGGGCGGCCGAAAGGGCGCCGACAATGGCCGGTATATGGGTTTTGAATTGGATCCACTGTTCAACCAGCATCACGGTAAACAGCGCCGTCATCGAAAAATCCACGCCTTTGAAATCAAAGGGAATGTACTGTCCCATCAGCGAGCCGATAATTCCGCCGAGAATCCAGTAACAATGGTTAAACAGCGCCACATAAAAATAAACTTTTTTTTCATCGGTATTTTTCGGACATTTCATTCCGCAGAAAACGGTGTAGGTTTCATCGGTGAGGGAATGAATCATATAGAAAAAGCGTTTGCCCATGCTTTTAAATTTTTCGATAAACGAAAGGCCGTAGAACATGTGGCGGCTGTTGACAAATAGTGTGACCGCCGCTGCGGTAGGGATCGCCGTCCCTGCGCTCAGGAACGATACCAGCATAAACTGCATGGAACCGGCGTAAACAAAAATACTGATAAAAAATGCCCAGATAAAATTGTAGCCTGCCTGAAACAGCATAATCCCGAACGCAGAGCCGAGAAACAGGTAGCCGACCATGACCGGCAGGGATTTTTTAAAGGCAAAAGCGATTGTCTGCCTGTCTTTTTTCATGTTTCTGTCCTTTACGATGATGTCTAAAATTGATTCAGATAAGTCCGGATCTTTTCCGCTAATTCTTCATTGACGCCTTTGACGGCAGTCAGTTCTTCGTTGGAGGCATTTTTTATTTTGTCCAGCGATTTGAATTTCATAAATAAGTCTCTTGCTTTGGTTTTCCCGACGCCGGGGATTTGCAGCAGTTCTGACTGCTGGGAAAATGAATCGCGGAGCTTCCGGTGATAGTCGATGGAATAGCGGTGAACTTCTTCC
Organism: uncultured Clostridia bacterium; assembly: GCA_948443805.1. Lineage (GTDB taxonomy): Bacteria > Bacillota > Clostridia > Oscillospirales > UBA644 > CAOJUB01. Next base: position 103,764 of record CAOJUB010000003.1, read on the forward strand.
TGCAATCTTCCGCAGAAGGTGTGCGCTTCGTGATTTTTGGCAAGAAGCAGTTCCCGGCCGTCTTCATAAACAAATGATTTGGTCCGGTGCCGGCTGTCCTTTTTCAGCCCGGCGACGCGTATGACCAGCCCGGCTTCCTGAACGGCTGCCATGACGGCATGCACCTGGCCGAGACCGCCGTCGCAGAGAATCAGGTCGGGAAGGGGAGAAAATTTTTCATCACCGGCCAAAAACCGTTTTAAACGGCGGCTGACCGCTTCTTTCATATAAGCGGTGTCGTCATTTCCGAGCGTTTTTTCTATTTTGAACCGGCGGTACCGGCTTTTCTGTAATTCTCCGTTTTTGCAAACGACCATCCCGCAGACGATATGGCTGCCGGCGATGGAGGATGTGTCGTAAATTTCGATCGTTTCGGTTTGATGTATGCCGGTAAAAGAGGAAAAGGCGGCGAGAAGCCGCTGTTGTTTCTTTGTTTTCCCTTCGAGCAGAAGCAGGCGTTCTTCGGCGTTGTTTTGCGCGATTTGAAGCAGTTTTTTATCCTGTTCAAAACGGGGAAGCGTAATTTTTTCTTTCAGCCATTGGTTGATCGGTTCAATTCCTGGCCGGAGAGCGGCAACATAGATTTTCCCCTCAGGCGGTTCTTCGGCGGAATAAAACCGGGAAAGATAGCTGCAGAAAAGTTCGTCGGTCAACGTTTCCTGAAAGGTATCGCAACGTTCGCCGACGACATATCCGTTCCGGATGCGAAGCATGAAAAAACAGGTTTTCGGCGCTTCTTTTTGATCGTTTTCCTTGCAGGCGATATAATCGGCGTTTCGGTTTTGCTGAATCAGCGGTTTCTGTTTGGTCTGAATAATGGAAAGCGAATGCAGCCGGTCCCGCATCTGCGCGGCGTATTCAAAATTGAGTTTGTCCGCCGCCCGCAGCATTTCCTGTTCGGTCTTCTGATAGATATCATCTGTTTTTCCTTCCAGAATCGCGCAGATTTCTTTGAGAATCGCGTCGGTCTCTTCGGCAGAAACTTTCTGGCGGCAGAATCCCCGGCAGTTTTTTATGTGGTATTCCAGACACAGTTTGTCCGGAATGCTTTTGGCGGAACAGGTGGGAAGCTGAAAGGCTTTTTGAATCAGCGAAATGAGAAGCGCGGCGTTTGTTTTCTGGGTGAAAGGACCGAAAAAACGGCCGCTTTTTTTCCCTTTGCTGTTTTCTCTGGCAATACGGGGAAACCCTTTTTCTTCCCAGACCCGGATAAAAGGATAGCCCTTGCCGTCCTTGAGCTTTATATTATACATCGGATCATGATGTTTTATAAGGCTGCATTCGGTCAGAAGGGCGTTTAATTCGCTGTCGGTAACAATAACTTCCAGATTTCGTATCTCCGAAACCATTACCGCTGTTTTTCCGTAATGGGTGCCCCGAAAATAGCTGGTAACCCTGTTTTTGAGGTTTACCGCCTTGCCTACATAAATAATGGTTCCTTTTTCGTCGTACATTTTATATACGCCGGGTTTTTCAGGCAGGCTGTTTGCTTTTTGGAGCAGTGCTTTGATTCTTTCGTTTTCCATCAGGTGTTGGGATATCCGTCGAATCCCTTTTGGAGCAGAGCCACCAGTGCTTCCACTGCTTCTTTTTCATCGGCTCCGTTTGCGATAATGTCAATTTCCGTGTCTTTCACAATCCCCAGAGAAAGAATGCCGAGAAGACTTTTGGCATTGACTCTTCTGTCGTCGTGTTCAACCCAGATAGAAGATTTGAATTCATTCGCTTTCTGGATGAAAAAGGTGGCGGGTCTTGCGTGAAGACCGACCCGATTTGTGACTGTGACTTTTTTGTTTACCATAATCTGAATTCTCCCCTTTATCTTACTCTTTGACCGAGAGGCGTGTCCTCGGAAAGAAATACTACTTTTACTTTGTCTTCACCGGAGGCAAGAATCATGCCGTTGCTTTCTTCTCCGCAGAGTTTTGCAGGGAGAAGGTTTGCGACAATGATTAATTTTTTCCCGATCAAATCTTCCGGTTGGTAAAATTTCGCGATACCCGATACGACCTGCCGGGTTTCATAACCGAGATCGACCTGCAGTTTGAGCAGCTTTTCCGACCGTTTTACTTTTTCACAGGCGGTAACCTGCGCGGTACGGAGTTCGACTTTCATAAAGTCGTCGATTCCGATTTTGGCGACGCCTTCCGGTTTCTTTGTTTCCGGTTTGTTTTGTTCCGCCTTTTCAGCAACGCTTTGCAGATATTTTTCTTTATCCACGCGGGCGAAAAGGTTTTCTGCTTTTCCGAGTTTTACCCCGGAGGTCAGCGCGCCGAATTCCTTCAGGGACGCGAAATCATTTTTTTCTGTATTCAGAATAGATAAAATTTTTTCCGATGTTTCGGGAAGATAGGGGGCGAGCATCACCGCGCCGAACCGGACGGCTTCGAGCAGGTTGTATAAAACGGTCTGCAGCCGCGGTTTGGTTTCTTCGCTTTTTGCCAGAATCCAGGGAGCAGTCTCGTCGATATATTTGTTTGTCCGGCGGAAGAAGGCGAAAATTTCTTCGATCGCTTCGGCGCAGTGCAGCGCTTCCATTTTTGAAAACATCTTTTTAAAAGCATCGTGCGCGGCCTGTTTGAGTTCTTTGTCCAACGGTTCTTCTTCTGCCGGAACCGGAATGACACTGCCGAAATATTTTTCGGTCATGGCCGCGGTACGGCTGACCAGATTACCCAAATTGTTGGCAAGATCGTTGTTATACCGTTCGACAACGGCTTCGTGGGTGATCGAACCGTCGTTGGCATAGGGCATTTCCGAAAGCGCGTAGTGCCGCAGGCCGTCGGTTCCGAATACGGCCGCCAGTTCGTCGGCGTAAATGACATTGCCTTTGGATTTGCTCATTTTATCGTTGCCGAAATTGAACCACGGATGTCCGAATATCTGTTTGGGGAGCGGTTCGCCGAGCGCCATGAGCAGGATCGGCCAGTAAATGGTGTGGAACCGGAGAATATCTTTTCCTATAACATGTAGGTCGGCCGGCCAGTATTTTTTATATAATTCTCCCTGTTCATCGGTGTCATAGCCCAGCGCCGTAATATAGTTGGAGAGTGCGTCGATCCAGACATAAATTACGTGCTTGTCGTCAAACGGAACCGGAACGCCCCATTGGAAAGAGGAGCGGGAGACGCAGAGATCCTGAAGCCCCGGTTTGAGGAAATTGTTGATCATTTCTTTTTTCCGGGATTCCGGAACGATAAAATCGGGATGTTCTTCGATATACTGCATCAGTCTGTCCTGATACGCGGACATTCTGAAAAAGTAGGCTTCTTCGTTGGTTTTAGTCAGCGGCCGGCCGCAGTCGGGGCAGATTCCGTCGGGCGCCTGTGTTTCGGTGAAAAAGCTTTCGCAGGGAACGCAGTATAAGCCTTCATACTGGCTTTTGTAGATATCTCCCTGTTCATAAAGCTTTTTGAATATATGCTGAACGGCTTTTTCGTGGGAGGCGTCGGTTGTCCGGATGAAATGATCGAAATCTACGCCGGTGAGTTTCCAGAGCGCTTTAATCTGGTCGGAAATGCCGTCAACGTATTCCTTTGGCGTGACGTTCTGTTCTTTTGCCAGCGTTTCGATTTTTTGTCCGTGTTCATCGCTTCCGGTAAGAAAATAGACGTCGTATCCCGCCATTTTTTTAAAGCGGGCGAGCGCATCGGTAAAAATCGGTTCATAGGTGTTGCCGATGTGTGGTTTTCTTGAAGCGTATGCGATGGCAGTTGTCACATAAAATTTTTCTTTCACTCCGCAGCCTCCTGAAAAGCAGTTGATGAGAACAACTTTGAAAATTTAATATATTTTATAGTATATCACAAGAGTTCCGGAAAATCAATGATTTTTTAAAAAAATTCATCAATTCTGAACAGAAATCGTTAAATGTGCAAAGAAAATTACCCGGTGTTCCTTCCATTTTTCGACAGTTTTATCATCTGCCGTTTAATTTCTGCAACAAAATTCGGAAATTGTCGGCGCTTCTCTTTACTTTGTTTCCATTCTATGGTATACTATCAGGTAGAAAAATTGAACGGAGAGTCCGGCCGGGCAACGGCCTTCGCCGTTTGGTTGAAAAGATGATGAGAGGGCTTGAGAACAGGATGGAAAATATCGATTTTGTAAAAAGATGGGATCCGGAAGTCGGTTCCGCAATGGAAAAAGAATTTAACCGCCAGTGCGGCAATATTGAGCTGATTGCTTCGGAGAATATTGTTTCCGAGGCTGTTATGGCGGCAATGGGCAGCATTCTTACCAATAAATATGCCGAAGGCTATCCGGGCAAACGGTATTACGGCGGCTGTGAGTGCGTGGATATTGTTGAGGATATCGCCCGCGACCGCGCGAAGAAACTGTTCGGGGCGGAGCATGCAAACGTTCAGGCGCACAGCGGCGCACAGGCCAATACCGCCGTTTATTTTGCGTTTCTGCGTCCCGGCGATACCATTCTCGGGATGAATCTTGCGCATGGCGGACATCTGACGCACGGTTCTCCGGTGAATATCTCCGGTTCTTATTTTAATATCGTTCCTTACGGTGTGGATGATGTGACGCACCGGATCAATTATGATGAAGTGGAACGGCTGGCCAAAGAACATAAACCGAAAATGATCGTTGCCGGCGCGAGCGCGTATCCGCGGACGATTGATTTTGAACGGTTTGCCGAAATCGCGCATTCGGTCGGCGCGCTACTGATGGTCGATATGGCGCATATTGCGGGGCTTGTTGCAGCCGGTCTGCATCCGTCTCCTGTACCGTATGCCGATATTGTAACCACGACTACCCACAAAACGCTGCGGGGGCCGAGAGGCGGTCTGATTCTCTGCAAAGAAGAGTATGCAAAGGCGATAGACAAAGCGATCTTCCCCGGTATCCAGGGTGGTCCTTTGATGCACGTGATCGCATCGAAAGCCGTTTGTTTCGGCGAGGCTCTCAAACCCGAATTTAAAGAATACCAGGCGCAGATTGTCAAGAATGCGAAGGTTTTGGCCGATTCGTTGGTAAACTATGGCTTTGACCTGGTTTCCGGCGGTACCGACAATCATCTGATGCTGGTTGATCTCCGGAAATTCCATATTACCGGAAAAGAAATGGAAAAACGTCTTGACGAAGTCCGGATCACGGCAAACAAGAATGCGATTCCCAACGACCCCGAAACCCCGTTTGTTACCAGCGGCGTAAGGCTCGGCACGCCGGCTGTGACTTCAAGAGGCTTCAAGGAAGAAGATATGAAGATTGTTGCCGAATGTATTTACGATACCGCTGTTTCCGACGCGAAGAATGCGGAAACGCTGGAAAAAGTAAAGACGCTCTGCGAAAAACATCCGATTTATCAGGCCTGACAATATAAAAACAGACCGCTTTCCCAATCGGTGGGGAAGCGGTTTTTTTTCTATGGAAAAACCGGGCTGTTGTTACAGCCCGGTTTGGAAATTCTGATTTTTTGCGGTCGCCGCAGCGGGGACTTACTTTCCGCTTACAATTTCCATGGTGTCTTTGGCGATCATCAGTTCCTCGTTTGTCGGAACGACCATCAGGTGGAGTTTGGTCTGTTCGGGATTTTGGGAAAGATCCACTTCCACCCCGCGGGTGTTGTTTTTCTCTTCATCGATCTCTGCGCCGAGAAACGCCAGTTTATCTGCAATCCGGGTGCGGTAATGCGGATTATTTTCGCCGATTCCTCCGGTGAAAACGACGGCATCAACGCCGCCCATGGCCGCCGCGTAGCCGCCGATCAGTTTCACTAACTGATGGCAGAGCATATTTTCGATCAGCTGATAGCGTTTGTTTCCTTCTGCCGCGCCTTTCTCAATGTCGCGGTTATCGCTGGTAACGCCGCCGGTAATCCCCAGGATTCCTGATTTTTTGTTCATGACTTCGTCAATCTGTTTGGCGTCAAGCCCTTCCTTCTGCATGAGCAGGGGGATGATGGCCGGGTCGATCGAACCGCAGCGGGTTCCCATCATAATCCCTTCCAGCGGCGTTAATCCCATGGAGGTGTCCAGACATTTTCCGCCGTCGACGGCTGCGACCGACGAGCCGTTTCCCAGATGGCAAGTGACGATTTTTAAATCTTTCGGGTCTTTGCCGAGAAGCTGAGCCGTTCTCATGCTGACATACCGGTGGGACGTTCCGTGGAATCCGTACCGTCTGATTTTATATTTTTCGTAATATTCATAGGGCAGGGCGTAGAGGTAGGCATAATCCGGCATGGTCTGGTGAAAGCCGGTATCGAATACGGCAACCTGAGGGATTTTTCCCATGATTTCTTCACAGGCGAAAATTCCGGTCAGGTTATGCGGATTGTGAAGCGGGCCGAGTTCGGAACATTCCTTTACTGCTTCGACAACGTTATCATCAACGAGCACCGAACCGGAGAACTTTTCTCCGCCGTGCAGAACCCGGTGGCCAACGGCATCGATTTCCGACATGGAAGCGATAACGCCGTGCTCTTTATTGACCAGTGCGTCAACAATCAGCCGGATAGCATGGCTGTGGTTTTCGATCTGGATTTCTTTTTTATAGGTAAGATCTTTTTCCGGTACCGTATGTTTGAAGTTCCCACCGGGAATACCGATTCTGTCGCACAGCCCCTTTGCCATGACCTTTTCGTTTGTCATATCAAAGAGCTGATATTTTACCGAAGACGATCCGGCGTTAATGACCAAAATTTTCATCTGTTTGTTCATCCCTTTTATTATTCAATATGATTGGATTATACTATAGAATTGCTTGCTTTTCAAGAAATTTCCAGTAAAATTAAAAAAAATGTCAGAAACCCCGGCAGGAAAATTTGGAGTTGACAGAATTGCTATGCCGAACGGTTTGTTTTCATAATTCGTTCTGCAAGGTTGGAGACAAGAGGAATTTTTACCTCCTGATATTTCGCGGCGCCGATAATGCCGAAAATTTTTGCCGTGAGAAGCAAGACCGCCACGGCCAGAAGCAGCAGCGTTCCTATCAGCAGCGGGAGAATCATAACAATGACCGAGTTGGCAACGGCGGCTTCGCCTGCACCGTGAAGGGCGGCGGTTACCGAAGAGGTCAGGCCGAAAAGACTGAAAAAGATGATTCCGACTGCATAAATAAGGCTGGCGATTCCGGAAACACAGCCGAGAAGAAAGGCCTGCATGGCATGTTTTTTGACAAAACCGCTATTTTTTTCTACCAAATAAAGAACCAGCGGCGCAAGCCAGGAAAAACTGCCGACAAACGGAATGAAAGCAAGAATGATCGATGCGACGTAGGACAGCGCGGCGGCGATGTTGGCATCGAGGCCGAAAAGAGAGGATTGATGCGGCTGGCAGGAAACAGACATAAAGATTCCTCTTTCTGTATAAATTTTTCAGGAGAATTCAATTTTTTTCTTCTGAAATTATGATACCGTATTTTATCATGAGAATGTGACGAGTTTGTGACGGGGGATGCTTTCCGGCTTGACTTTTGATTTTGGTTATGGTATCATATAAACCAAAATGAAATCAGGAAGGGTGGGAAAAGATGCAGGTTATTATTGCCGAAAAACCGAGTTTGGCGCGGAATATCGTGGCGGGAATCGAATCGTTCTGCGATTTCAGGATGGCAAAGCGCGGCGGGTATTATGAAGGCGGCGATTATCTTGTTACCTGGGCGTTCGGGCATCTTTTTTCGCTCGCCGATATTGAGGAATATAACCCGAATCCCGATGGGAACAACCGCTGGACGATGAAAAATCTTCCGTGTCTTCCGGAAACGTTCAAATTTAACCTGCGGCGGGACGCGGCAAAACAGACCGACAGCGGTGTGGAAAAACAGTTTTCAACGATCAAACATCTCTGCGCCCGGCCGGACGTTGATTGTATCGTGAATGCGGGAGACGCCGACCGCGAAGGAGAGATTATTGTCCGGCTTTGTATTCAGCATGCCGAAATTGCGGGAAAAACTTTGAAAAGATTGTGGCTGCCCGATCAGACGCCCGAGACCATCCGGAACGCGCTGATGGAAATGAAAGAGGACGCCGCATATGACAATCTGGCCAATGAAGGGTTTTCCCGGACATATATCGACTGGCTGTACGGCGTGAACCTGACCCGGTATGCAACGCTGAAAACCGGCACACTGCTGCGGGTCGGCCGGGTCATTGTTCCGATTGTCCGGGCGATTTACGACCGGGATCTGTCGATCCGGAATTTTGTGCCGGAAACCTATTTCGCGATGGTCAGCAAAGCCGAAACAAACGGCGAGATGATTGAACTGGTCAGCAAGGAGCGGTTTGACAAAAAGGAGGAGCAGAAAGCGCTGGCCCGCTGTGCGGAATACAACGCCGCCGGCGCGCGGGTGCTTTCGGTCAAGAAAAAAAAGGATACGGTCAAGCCCGGCAAGCTGTATTCTTTGACAAAACTGCAGAATATGCTCGGCAAAAAATATAAAATGCCGATGGAACAAAGCCTTGCGGCGCTGCAAAAACTGTATGAGGCGGGGTATGTGACGTATCCGAGAACCAATTCGGAATACCTGGCGACGGCGGAAAAAGGAAAGATAAAAAAGATTCTGTCCAACGTTGAAAAAATGGGATATCCGGTGGCATTTAAGGATGCGAAAACCATTTTTGACGATGCCAAAATTGAATCCCATTCAGCCTTGACGCCTACCTATAAAATTCCGGATCCCCAAAAGCTTTCTCTTGACGAACGGCAGGTTTATACGGCGGTTTTCCGCCGGTTTGCCGCGGTATTCTGTTCAGAGCCCTGTATTGCCGAGCGTTCGGAAATCAAAATCGCCGTTGGAACGGCGGGGCAGCCGCCGCTGGAAGAATTTACGCTGAAGGGAACGGTCATTACCGAAAAGGGCTGGACAAAATTTGATGATTATAACCAGAAAGACAAGCTGCTGCCGAAACTGGAAAAGGGCGATGAAGTGGCCGTCCATTTTGTCCCGACCGAAAAAGAAACAACGCCGCCCCGCCATTATACAATAGAAACGCTGAATAATTACCTGAAAAATCCGTTTAAAGAAGAAAAAGCGGCGGCGTCTGAAAACGAAAGCGACGAAGAAGAATACCGCGCGGTGTTTGAGGGGCTGGAGCTCGGTACCGAGGCAACGCGGACAGGAATTATTGACAATGCGAGAAAAAGCGGCTATATCAACCTGAAAAAAGATGTATACACCATTCTTCCCGGCGGAGAATATCTGATCGAATCGCTGGAACGGATGGGAATTATGATGGATAAATACAAAACGTCGGAATTGGGCCGGGCGCTTAAAAAGGTGTTCCGCGGTGAAATTACGGTAGAGGACAGCGTAAAAATCGCCAAAGATGAAATTCTCCGTGTGTTTAACCGACCGGTTCAGACGGATCCGTCGCTGGATACCGACACCGGTTTCTTCGGCGATGTTGCCGGGAAATGTCCGCTCTGCGGAAACGAGGTTCGGCGGACAAAATTCGGGTATGGCTGCGCCGGTTACAAGGAAGGCTGTAAATTTTCGATCAATGCCTTTATCTGCGGCCGGGCGATTTCTCTTTCCAATGTCCGCCAGCTGCTGCAAACGGGGAAGAGTTATAAAATCAGGGGATTTCTTTCAAAAAATAAAAAAGAGTTCGACGCCTTTCTGAAACTGGAAGAAGGCAGGGCGAAGTTCGAATTTTAACGGCTGAACGGGGGAGGGGAGGCTGTGAAACGGCTTATGCAGGTTCTGGCGGCGGTTTTTTTGTTTGTTGCCGCCGTTGGTTTTTCCGTGTTGTTTACCTTGCATTTCCGGCCGCTGTATTATTTTGATATCGGGTATCTGAATCTGTCTGCCGATTCGGGACTGGTCGAGACTGAGATTCGGGAGAATTACGATGCGCTGATTGACTATTGCACCGGATTTTCCGACCGGGAACTGCAGCTGCCGTCTTTGCCGTCATCGGAACAGGGGACGGTTCATTTTGCGGAAGTGCAGACGATTTTTCGGATGTTTGGGGTTCTTTTTCTTGCGGGTTTCCTGCTTTCGGCGCTTTTTATTTGGCTGCTGCGGCGGGAAAAACCGGCGTACCTGCTGATTTTTTCGGCGTTTTCTATTGCCATTCCCGCGATAATCGGTCTGTCGATTGCGATCAACTGGCAGGCGGTGTTTTTTCTGATGCACCGGGTTCTTTTCCGGAATACCTATTGGTTTTTTGATCCGGAGACCGATCCCGTAATCCTGATTTTGCCATCGGAATTTTTTATGCACTGCGGCGTAATGATCGTCTGTTTGATTCTTTTATTCGCCGCCGTTTCTTTCGGGATTTATTGGGTTATGCGGCGCCGGCTGAGGAAAAAAAGACAGATCATAAAAGTTTCGGCAGAACAGAAACCGGAGGAAAAGCAGCCGGTTTCTGTTTCCTGAGAAAATCGGATAAAAAAAACGGCGCGGAAATTTCCGCGCCGCTGTTTTTATGAACCGGACGGTTCTTCGCTGCTTTTGCCTAAAAGGTGGGCGATATACTGCCGTGCCGTACGGCCGGAAAGACCGCCTTTATGCAGTCCCCAAATTCTTGCGCCGTTGAGAAGTTCGGTTTCTTCCAAAGTGATTCCCGCTTTTTTTGCAAGATGTTTTACAATATCGTAATAATCCTTTTGCAGCGGTTTGATAAAGCAGATGGAAAGACCGAACCGGTCGGCCAGAGACAGTTTTTCCTGAACCGAATCGGAACGGTGCAGTTCCTGGTCGGCCTGCTGCTTGTCGGCATAGGTTTCTTTTACAATATGGCGGCGGTTAGAGGTTGCATAGATCAGGATATTTTTCGGGGAAGGGCAGAGTCCGCCCTCGATGACGGCTTTGAAATATTTGTATTCCACTTCGAATTCTTCAAAGGAAAGGTCATCGATATAAAGAATGAAAAAATAATTTCGTTTGGACAGTTCTTCCGCTATTTTTTTTAGGTGGACAAACGCGTGCCGGGTAATTTCGACCATCCGCAGTCCCTGCTCTCCGTATTCGGTAACGAGCGCGCGGACGCAGGTTGATTTTCCGGTTCCGCTGTCGCCGAAAAGCAGCGTGTTGTTCCCGCCCCGTCCGGCGAGAAAGCCCTCGGTGTTTTCTGTCAGTTGTTTTTTTTGTTCCGGATAACCCCACAGGTCGGAAAGGCGGGTTGGCTCCATGCGTTTGATCGGCATCATTTTTGCCGATTCGCTGTTGCCATCGATATAAAAAGCGGTGTAAAGACCGAATTTTCCGGCTCCATGGTTCAGATAGAACGCCGTAACGGCATCGGCAAAGGCGGCGGCGCTGCGGCACTGATCCAGCGTTTGCACGAAGTCTCGGATTTTCTGCGTTGCCTGGTTGGTTGTCATTCGCTTTTGCGTGAAAGACAAAAGCGGTTTCAGTTCCTTTTCAAAAGCGCTTTCCGAAAACGGAAAGGTATATAGCTGATACAGTTCCCGGAAATCCCGGATAGCCAGCGGACGCAGATCCTCGGCCCGGTCTTTTCTTTCACAGGCGAGGGTATACGGGTTTTCGTCTAAGATCATACCGGCGGCGATAATTCCGTGCCATAGGTTGCCGTCGATTCCGTACCGGGCGGCATAAGAAAGAAGTTCTGGTAGCAGGAGAAGGGCGTCCGGGTCGTTTTGCCGGATTTTTTCCCGCAGCGAAGACAGCGTCTGAAGAATTTTGGATTTTCCGTAAAATATCATATTTCTTACTCTTTTCTTTTTCGGTCGGGTTTGGTCAGGTTTCGTTCCCGGCTCCTTTTTCTTCCTTATTATACTACTTCTTCCTGCGGTTTGTCAATCGGTATTTTTACAGGGAAAAAGAGAATGTTTTGTTTAAAATTACCATAAAAAAAACAAAAATTAAATATTATCTATAAAAAAGGCAGAAATACCGCCGGTATGCTTGAAATGTCACAATTACTGTGTTATAATATACCCAACAAACTTCAGCGTGATAAAGTCGCTGGACAAAGAGGTTACGTATGAGCTTTTCTTTTGCAGTGCTTGGCATACTTATTAGCATTATTAGCCTAGTCGTCGTGATTAGAAATAATGCCGAAAGTTGTGCCTGAAATTGCAAAGTAACAGTTCATTCGTGGAAACGGTGAAAAAATAGCTTTACAAACCTATGGTATGACTTTCATCCATAGGTTTTTTTGTTGCTTTGGACCGGGACGGATTCCCGGAATGAAAAGGAGAGTGAACGGATATGAAAATGACAGGCTCGCAAATTCTGATAGAAACGCTTATCGAGCAGGGAACCGACGTTGTTTTCGGCTATCCCGGCGGGCAGGTTTTGAATATTTATGATGAATTGTATCTGAATTCCGATCGGATCAGTCATGTTCTTACCGCGCATGAACAGGGAGCGGCGCATGCAGCCGACGGATATGCCAGGGCGACCGGAAAGGTCGGTGTTGTGATTGCGACTTCCGGTCCGGGCGCGACCAATCTGGTAACGGGTATTGCCACGGCGTACCTGGATTCGGTTCCCATGGTTGCCATTACCGGCAACGTACCGACCGGGCTTCTGGGACGGGACAGTTTTCAGGAAGTGGATATTGTCGGCATTACCATGCCGGTGACAAAGCATAATTATATGGTAAAAAATGTCGCCGATCTGGCTGATACCATCCGGGAGGCTTTTGCCATTGCCAAATCGGGAAGGCCCGGCCCAGTATTGATCGATATTCCGAAAGACGTGCAGACGGCACAGACGGAATATTGTGCAGGGGAGCCTGCGCCGGAAGCAGAAACGCCGGATATTTCAGACGATGTTCTGAAACGGGCTGCGGAAATGATCAATCAGTCGGAAAAACCGTATATTTACTGCGGCGGCGGCGCGATCCGCAGCGGCTGCGGAGAAGAAATCCTTGCAATTGCCGATAAGATTGATGCGCCGATCGGTTCCAGCCTGATGGGGCTTTCCGCAATTCCGACCGCCTCGGAAAGGGCGCTTGGCATGACCGGAATGCACGGCACCTATACGTCTTCTATGGCGAAGGCCGAGTCGGATCTGATTCTTGCCTTCGGCGTCCGGTTCAGCGACCGGGCAACCGGCGATAAGAGCCGTTATGCCGAGCATGCAAAAATTATTCATGTCGATATCGACGATGCGGAACTGAATAAAAATATCCCGGCGGATCTGGGAATTCACGGCGATATGAAAAAGATACTTTCCCGCCTCTGCGCGATGGTGGAAAAATCCGAGAAACCGGATTGGCACGCGCATATCGCTTCCTTGCGGGAATATGAAAAGAAAAATGTTTTTTACGGTTCGGGCAAGCTTACGCCGAAAACGGTAATCGATATGGTTTCCGCCGAGGCTTCGGAGAAAACGCCGATTGCCACCGACGTCGGGCAGCACCAGATGTGGACGGCTCAGTTCTATAATTTCAGAACCCCCCGCACCTTTATTTCCAGCGGCGGTCTTGGAACGATGGGGTTTGGAATGGGCGCCGCGATCGGCGCTTCGGTTGCAACGGGAGAACGGACGGTTCTGGTAACCGGCGACGGCAGTTTCGGCATGAATCTTAATGAATTGGCGACGGCCGTTTCTCAGCGTATCCCGCTGGTTGTTGTTCTGATGAACAACGGCGTTCTGGGGATGGTCCGGCAGTGGCAGACAATCTTTTTCAACAAGCATTATGCGCAGACAACCCTTGAACGGAAGACCGATTTTACGGCGCTTGCCAAAGCTTTCGGCGCCGAGGGGCTGACGGCCGATACGCCGGAAACCTTTGCCGCTGCCCTGAAAACCGCTTTTTCAACCGACGGACCGGTGGTGATTGACTGCCGGATTGATCAGGATGAGCGGGTTCTTCCGATGATTCCGCCGAACAGTACGGTAGACAAGATGATTATTGATTAAGGAGACGGGAACGATGAGAAGATTTGTTATCAGTATGCTTGTGGCAAACCAGTTCGGTGTTCTTACCCGTGTTTCGGGCATGTTTGCGCGGCGCGGTTTCAATATCGACAGCCTGACCGTCGGCGTAACCGAAAAACCGGGGTACTCCCGCATGACGGTTACTATGACCGGAGAGGATTCCGACCGGGATCAGATGCTAAAACAGCTGCAGAAGCTGCACGACGTCAAAGAAATTAAGGAAATGGATCCTTCGTCTTCGGTCAGCAGGGAACTGATTTTGATTAAAGTCGCCGCCAATTCGCAGAACCGGCAGGACATCATTGATGCGGTTAATGTTTTCCGCAACAAGATCATTGATTTTTCCCCCGAGGCTGTTTGTATGGAAATCACCGGCGAAAGCAGCAAGCTCGACGCTTTTATTGAACTGATGAAGCCGTACGGGATTATTGAAATGTGCCGCACCGGCATGGTGTCGCTTGACCGGGGCACGGAATGTCTGGCTAACCAATAATGTTTGGGTTTTAACAGCCGCAAACTTATCAATATTATTACAAGAAAGAAAAAAGGAGAAATGGAAAATGGCAACAATGTACTACGAACAGGACTGCAATCTGAAACTTTTTGACGGAAAAACCGTGGCAATCGTCGGTTACGGCAGCCAGGGGCACGCGCACGCGCAGAATCTCCGCGACAGCGGCGTTCATGTAATCATCGGCCTTTATGAAGGTTCCAAATCCGCAGAAGTTGCGAAAAAAGACGGCTTTGAAGTGTATACAACCGATGAGGCGACCAAAAAAGCCGATATGGTAATGATTCTGATCAATGATGAAAAACAGGCTGAGGTTTATAAAAAGAATATTGCGCCCTATCTCAGAGAAGGGATGACCCTTGCTTTTGCGCACGGTTTTAATATTCACTACAAACAGATTATTGTGCCTGAAAATGTAAACGTTGTCATGATTGCGCCGAAAGGCCCCGGTCATACGGTAAGAAGCCAGTATGTGATCGGTCAGGGCGTTCCCTGCCTGATTGCGGTTGAAAACGATGCGACCGGAAATGCAAAAGATATCGCGCTGGCGTATTCGCTCGGCATCGGCGGCGCAAGAGCCGGTGTTCTGGAAACCACTTTCAGAGAAGAGACCGAAACCGACCTCTTCGGCGAGCAGGCGGTTCTCTGCGGCGGCGTTACTGCCCTGATGAAAGCCGGTTTTGAGACGTTGGTTGAAGCAGGATACAAACCGGAAAACGCTTATTTTGAATGTATCCATGAAATGAAGCTGATCGTTGACCTGATCTTCAAAAAAGGCTTCTCCTTTATGAGATATTCGATTTCCGATACCGCTGAGTACGGTGATTATACCGTAGGTCCGCGTATTATTACAGACGAAACCAAAAAGGAAATGAAAAAAGTTCTTACCGAGATCCAGACCGGAGAATTTGCACGGAATTGGATTCTGGAAAACCAGTCGCACAGAGCATACTTCAATTCCCGCAGAAGACTGGAATCCGAGCATCTGGTAGAACAGGTCGGCAAGGAACTCAGAGAAAAGATGAACTGGGGCGACTAATTTCCTTCTGAAAAGAACGGCCGTCCTCCTAAAGAGGGCGGCCGCTATGAAAAAAAAGGCGTTTTTTGATTTGATTTTCCAGAGAAAAGGATGGGCGTAATATGCGAAGCGACAAGATGAAAAAAGGGGCGGAAAGAGCGCCCCAGAGATCCCTGCTGAAAGCCATGGGATATACCAACGAACAGATTCGAAAACCGTTGATCGGTATTGTCAATTCCTTCAACGAGGTGATTCCGGGACATATCCATTTGCAGACTGTGGCCAGAAGCGTGAAAGACGGTGTTCTGATGGCCGGCGGTACGCCGATGGAATTCAATGTTATCGGTGTATGTGACGGGATTGCCATGGGGCATGAGGGAATGAAATACTCTCTCGCTTCCAGAGAACTGATCGCCGACAGTATTGAATGCATGGCGAAAGCGCACTGCTTCGACGGTCTTGTTTTTATCCCCAATTGCGATAAGATTGTTCCCGGCATGCTGATTGCCGCGGCGAGACTGAATCTTCCTTCGATTTTTGTTTCAGGCGGACCGATGCTTTCTAACTGTTCCGACGAAGGAAAGGCGATGGATCTCAACAGTGTGTTTGAGGCGGTCGGCGCTTATAAAAACGGCACAATCGATGAGGATCGTCTGGAATATTTTGAGGAAAATGCCTGTCCCGGCTGCGGTTCCTGTTCCGGGATGTTTACCGCAAACTCGATGAACTGTCTTTGCGAGGTTCTCGGCATGGCGCTGAAGGGCAACGGAACCGTTCCCGCCGTTCACGCTTCCCGGCTGCGTCTTGCCAAAGCTGCCGGCATGCGTTCGGTCGGGCTGGTGGAGGAAAACCTCCGTCCGCTGGATATTATGACGCCGAAGGCATTTGAAAATGCCCTGGTTGTCGATATGGCGCTGGGCTGTTCCAGCAACTCGCTTCTGCATCTGACGGCCGTTGCGCATCAGGCCGGGGTGGAACTGGATCTGAAAAAGGTCAATGAAATCAGCGAGCATACGCCGAATCTTTGCCGGCTGGCTCCGGCGGGCGGCCACCACGTGCAGGAACTCAACGATGCGGGCGGCGTTTATGCGGTTATGAATGAAATTTCCAAAGGCGGACGACTGGACCTTTCGCTGAAAACCGTAACCGGAAAAACCGTTGGGGAAAACATTGCCGGTTGCCCGGTCAGAAACCGGGAGGTTATCCGTTCTTTTGAAGAACCGTATTCAAAAACCGGCGGTTTGGCCGTTTTGTTCGGATCTCTTGCTGAAAACGGCGCGGTTGTCAAACGCAGCGCGGTAGCGCCGGAAATGCTTGTTCACAAAGGTCCTGCGCGTGTATTCAACAGCGAAGAAGAAGCAATTGCCGCGATTTATAATGCGGAAATCAAGAGCGGCGATGTTGTTGTGATCCGCTATGAAGGTCCTGCGGGAGGCCCCGGTATGCGGGAAATGCTTTCCCCGACTTCGGCAATTGCCGGTATGGGGCTGGATAAAGAGGTTGCGCTGGTTACCGACGGAAGATTCTCCGGGGCGACAAGAGGCGCATCGATCGGGCATGTATCTCCCGAAGCGGTCAGCGGCGGCACGATCGCCTATGTGCAGGAGGGGGATCTGATATCGATCGATATTCCGAATTATTCGATTGAACTGGAGATTTCTCCCGAAGAATTGGAAAACCGCAGAAAAACCATGGCGATTCAGAAAAAAGACAATGTGACCGGCTATCTTGCCAAATATGCGAGAAGCGTTTCTTCCGCCGATAAAGGCGCGGTTATTGATTAGGCATAAAAAATTGCCGCTTTGTGCGGCGAAAGGAGGCGTTCTATGAGACGAATCAAAATTTTTGACACAACATTGCGGGACGGGGAACAGTCGCCCGGCTGCACGATGAATCTTCAGGAGAAAATTGAAATTGCCAAGGCGCTTGAAAAGCTGAAGGTTGACGTCATTGAAGCCGGTTTTGCCATTTCTTCTCCGGGCGATTTCGAGTCGGTGAAGACCATTGCGGAAACGGTTCGGGACTGTTCGGTTGCTTCGCTTGCCCGGCTGACCGAAAAAGATATTGACGCGGCCTATGAGGCGGTGAAAGGCGGAGCCGATCCCCGGATTCATGTTTTTATTGCGACTTCTCCGGTACATATGGAATATAAACTGAAAATGTCTCCCGAACAGGTTCTGGAAAAAACGCGCGCGGCGGTTGCCTATGCGAAAAAATACTGTTCGAATATTGAGTTCTCCGCGGAGGACGCCACACGGAGCGATCCGGAATTTTTGGCGAAAGTCGTTTCGGCGGCGATTCAGAGCGGGGCTACCGTTATTAATGTTCCCGATACGGTGGGGTATACCACGCCGCAGGAAATGCAGGAACGGATTGCCTATCTGATTGCCAACGTGGAAAACAGCGACCGGGTGGAATTTTCGGTGCACTGCCATAACGATCTCGGCATGGCGGTGGCGAACTCCCTCGGCGGTGTGAGAGGCGGCGCTCTGCAGATTGAATGTACCGTCAACGGAATCGGAGAACGTGCGGGCAACACATCGCTGGAAGAAGTGGTAATGGCCATGCATACGCGCCCGGATTTGTATCCGAATATGCCGCGGATCGAAACGAAAAGGATTTATAAAACCAGCAAAATGGTGTATCACACGATCGGACAGACGCCTTCTCCGAACAAACCGATTGTCGGTGAAAATGCTTTTGCGCATGAATCGGGGATTCATCAGCATGGCGTTCTTGCCAATAAAAATACTTATGAAATTATGACGCCGGAATCGGTCGGAATTCAGGAAAAACAGTTGGTATTGGGCAAACATTCGGGAAAACATGCATTTGAGGCGCGTCTTTCCGAACTGGGGTATGATCTTTCTCCCGATGAACTGGCCGAGTGTTTTGTCCGTTTCAAGGATCTGTGCGATAAGAAAAAAATGGTCAACGACCGTGATGTGGAAGCGCTGGTTCATAATAAGGCGGTGACTTCCAGCAAATATACGCTGGACCGTTTCGACGTTCATGCCGGAAATGTAACGACGGCAACCTGTACGATTCGTCTGAAAAAAGACGGAGAAGTGCTGGAAGAGGTTTCTCTCGGCGACGGGCCGATCGATGCGGCTTACAATGCGATCGATAAAATTATTCTTCCGCCCGCGCATACGCTGGATAAATATTCGATCAACGCGGTTTCAGAAGGCAAAGATACTCTGGGCGAGGTTATTGTCAAGCTGAAGTCCGAAAGCGGAGTTGTGAACGGCAGAGGGCTTTCCACCGATATTATCGAGGCGAGCATTCTCGCGTATCTGAACGCGGTTGATAAACTTCTTTGAGAGGATCGGGAAGTATGAGGAAGATAGAAATATTTGATTCTACCCTGCGGGACGGTTCGCAGGGGGAGGGCATTTCCTTTTCGGTGCAGGATAAGCTGAATATCGTCAAAAAGCTGGATGAATTCGGCGTGACCTATATCGAGGCGGGAAATCCCGGTTCCAATCCGAAAGATCTTCGTTTTTTTGAAGCGTTGAAAGACGTTTCGCTCAAACAGGCGAAAATCTGTGCGTTCGGCAGCACGGCGCGGAGCAATATTCCGGTAGAGGAAGATAAAAACCTAATCAGCCTGTTATCGGCGGAAACGCCCTGCGTTTCGGTTTTCGGCAAATCGTGGGATCTGCATGTGACGGAAATTCTGAAAATTTCGCTGGAAGAAAATCTCCGGATTGTAACAGAAACGCTTGCCTATCTGAAAAGCAAAGGCAAAGAAGTGATTTTTGATGCGGAGCATTTTTTCGACGGATACAAGGCAAATCCTGAATATACGATGAAGGTCCTCGGCGCGGCGGTTTCCGGCGGGGCAGAGGTTCTCTGCCTGTGCGATACCAATGGCGGATGTATTCCGGATTTTATCGGAAAGGTGACCTCTGAGGTGTGCAAAGCATTTCCTCAGTTGCGGGTGGGCATCCACTGTCATGACGATATCGGTTGTGCTACGGCAAATTCGGTTGTAGCGGTTCAGAACGGTGCGGTTCAGGTTCAGGGGACTTTTATCGGTTTCGGCGAACGCTGCGGCAATGCCGATCTGAGTACTATCATGCCTACGCTGGCATTTAAATGCGGGTTTCCGCTCGCGGTCGATTTTTCAAATCTCAAACAGACGGCAAGAACGATAGGAGAGATATCCAACGTCCGGATTCACCGGAATCATCCCTATATCGGAAAAAGCGCGTTTGCCCATAAAGGCGGCATGCATATCGACGGGGTTCAGAAGCTTCCTGCTTCTTTTGAGCATATCGATCCCGCTCTTGTCGGAAACGAACGGAAATTTCTGCTCAGCGAGGTTTCGGGAAGAGGCACGGTGCTTCCCCGGATTCAGAAATTTCTGCCCTTTCTTACCAAACAGTCTCCCGAGACCGGAATGATTACCGAGGAACTGAAAAAACAGGAATATAACGGTTATCAGTATGAGGGTGCGGACGCTTCGTTTGAACTGTTCGTCAAAAAACAGCTCGGTCTCTGGACGCCTCATTTTCATGTGATTATGTATAAGGTAATCGACGATTTTCCGGCGCCCGACGGCGAACAGCAGTCGAACGCGATGGTGAAAATCGAGGTTGAGGGGAAAACCGAACTGACCTGCGGCAGCGGAAACGGTCCGGTAAATGCGCTGGACAGCGCTCTGCGTACGGCGATTGGGATGTTTTATCCGGAAATCAGCGATATGCACCTGCTGGATTATAAAGTCCGCGTGATCGATACCGGAAAGGCGACCGACGCAAAAACCCGTGTTTTAATTGAATCTGCCGACATGGACTCGTCTTTTACGACGATCGGCGTATCAACCGACATCATAGAAGCAAGTTTTATGGCGCTGATGGATTCGTTTGAATATAAATTATCGAAAAAGGAGTTGTAAACAAATGGCGATGACCATGACACAGAAAATTCTGGCCGCGCATGCGGGACTTGATTCCGTTTCTGCCGGACAGCTGATCCTGGCAAACGTAGATATGGTGCTGGGAAATGATATTACCTCTCCGGTTGCAATCAGAGAATATAAAAAACTCGGCCGGGATTCGGTATTTGACAAGGAAAAGGTTGCGATGGTAATGGACCATTTCGCACCGAATAAAGATATCAAGGCTGCGGAACAGTGCAAAATGTGCCGTAATTTCTGCGGCGATATGGATATTACGAATTTTTACGATGTCGGTCAGATGGGCGTAGAACATGCGCTTCTTCCCGAACGGGGGCTGGTTGTCAGCGGAGACGTTGTTATCGGCGCCGATTCTCATACCTGCACCTATGGCGCGCTCGGCGCTTTTTCCACCGGCGTGGGGTCTACCGACATGGCTTGCGGCATGGCAACCGGAAAAGCCTGGTTTAAAGTTCCTTCCGCGCTCAAATTTGAGCTGAAGGGAAAGTTGAACAAGGATGTGTACGGTAAAGATGTCATTCTGCATATTATCGGTATGATCGGCGTTGACGGCGCGCTGTATAAATCCATGGAGTTCTGCGGCGAAGGCCTGCATACGCTTTCTGTCAGCGACCGGCTTTGTATGGCGAATATGGCGATTGAAGCCGGTGCGAAAAACGGAATTTTCGAAGTGGACGATCAGACGCTTTCCTTTATCCGGGAAGCGGGCGGCAAAGAACCGACGGTCT
The DNA here is from genome assembly GCA_948443805.1 of uncultured Clostridia bacterium. Lineage (GTDB taxonomy): Bacteria > Bacillota > Clostridia > Oscillospirales > UBA644 > CAOJUB01. The sequence continues at coordinate 124,796 of CAOJUB010000003.1, forward strand.
ATGCGGCCGATGCCGATGCGGAATATGAACAGACCTATGTGATTGATCTTTCGGAGATCAAACCGACCGTTGCGTTCCCGCATTTGCCTGAAAATACGCATACCGTTGACGAGATTGACGATATCGCAATCGATCAGGTTGTGATTGGTTCCTGCACCAACGGCCGTCTGGAAGACCTGGTAATCGCCGCTGCTGTTCTGAAGGGCAGGCAAGTGAAAAAAGGCGTGAGAACCATTGTAATTCCCGCTACGCAGAAAATTTATATGCAGGCTATGGAAATGGGCCTTCTGAAAACCTTTATCGAAGCCGGCGCAACCGTTTCTACGCCGACCTGCGGCCCGTGTCTCGGCGGCCATATGGGAATCCTCGCCGAAGGGGAAAGAGCCGTTGCGACCACCAACAGAAATTTTGTCGGAAGAATGGGACATCCGAAATCCGAGGTTTATCTGGCAAGTCCGGCAGTGGCCGCGGCTTCGGCAATCACCGGTAAAATTTCCCAGCCTTCTGATTTGGACTGATAGAAGGAAAGGAGCGTTATTATCATGAAATTCCAGGGCGATGTAATCAAATACGGCGATAATGTCGATACCGACGTTATTATTCCGGCGCGTTATCTGAACACCATTGATAAAAAAGAGTTGGCAAGCCATTGTATGGAGGATCTGGATCAGACGTTTGTTTCCCGGGTCAAACAGGGCGATATTATGGTTGCCGGTTTTAATTTCGGCTGCGGTTCTTCTCGTGAACATGCGCCGATTGCCATTAAGGAAAGCGGCATAGCCCTTGTAATTGCCAAGAGTTTTGCCAGAATTTTTTACCGGAATTCGATCAATATCGGTCTTCCGATTATTGAATGCCCCGAAGCTGCCGAGGCGATCGCCGAAGGCAACCGGTTGGATGTGGATATGGATCAGGGCATAATCCGGAATGTAACGACCGGTGCGGAATACAAAACGGAACCTTTCCCGGAATTTGTACAGAAAATTATTACTTCCGGCGGATTGATTGAATCAATTAAGAAAGGAACTATTCAATAGAGGTGACTGAAAATGGATTTGAACATTGCTTTGCTGAAGGGCGACGGAATTGGCCCTGAAATTGTTGACAGCACGGTTGCCGTTCTGGAAAAGATCGGTAAAAAATTCGGACATCGCTTTACTTTTACGCCGTATCTTGCCGGCGGCTGCGCCATTGACGCGACCGGCGAGCCGCTTCCGCAGGAAACGGTTGACGGCTGCAAGGCGAGCGACAGCGTCCTTCTCGGCGCGGTGGGCGGCCCGAAATGGGATACCCTTCCGGGACATCTCCGTCCGGAAAGAGCGCTTCTCGGTATGCGTTCGGCGCTGGGACTGTATACCAATATCCGTCCGGCAAAACTGTATTCTGCGCTGAAAGCAGAATGCCTTCTCCGGGAAGATATTGTGGCCAAAGGCGTTGATCTGGTGATGATCCGTGAACTGACCGGCGGTATTTATTTCGGTGAAAGAGGCCGCAGACAGGGCGCGATGGGCGAAGAAGCCTATGATACTGAGTGCTACAGTGAAAAAGAGGTAGAACGGATTGCGCGGGTCGCTTTTGAAACGGCGAAGAAGAGAAGCAAAAAAGTAACGAGCATCGATAAAGCGAATGTGCTGGAGAGTTCCCGGCTCTGGAGAGAAGTGATGCACCGGGTTGCGGCGGAATATCCGGAGATTGAATGTACGGATATGCTGGTTGATAATGCTGCGATGCAGCTGATTAAAAATCCGTCGCAGTTTGATGTGGTTGTCACTTCCAATATGTTCGGCGATATTTTGTCGGATGAGTCGTCGCAGATCACCGGTTCGATCGGGCTGCTGCCGTCGGCTTCGCTGGGCGACAGCAAATGCGGGATGTATGAGCCGATTCACGGTTCCGCTCCGGATATTGCCGGGCAGAACAAATCGAATCCGATCGCTACCGTGCTTTCGGGCGCGATGATGCTCCGCTATTCGTTCGATCTGGAGGAAGAAGCCAGAGCGATTGAAGCCGCAGTTGACAATGTGCTTAACGCCGGGTGGAGAACGGCGGATATCCTCGGTACTTCTACGGCGGCTCCGCTTTCCTGTACCGAAATGACTGAAAAAATTCTTGAGCAGATATAATCGGAGGCGATTGAATTGCTGAATATCAGGATTGAAAAAACAACCGAACCCAAACAAAAACCTGCCGCCGGGCAGAAGCTTGGTTTCGGGAAGATTTTTACCGACCATATGTTTGTCATGAACTATACCGAAGGCAAGGGATGGTATGATGCGAGAGTGGTTCCTTTTTCAAGAATCTCGCTTTCTCCCGCAGCCATGGTTTTCCATTACGGACAGGAAATGTTCGAGGGACTGAAGGCGTACCGGGGGGCGGACGGCAAGGCGTATCTTTTCCGTCCGGATATGAATGCGAAAAGAACCAATGCGACAAACCGGAGGCTTTGTATTCCTGAAATCCCCGAAGAGGATTTTGTTCAGGCGGTGAAAACCGTTGTCGACGTTGACAGCGACTGGATTCCGCGGGAAGAAGGCACATCGCTGTATATCCGGCCATTTATCATTGCAACCGATGAATTTCTCGGCGTAGCGCCTTCACAGAATTATCTGTTTATGGTGATTCTTTCTCCGAGCGGCGCTTACTATGAAAACGGTCTGGCGCCGGTCGGCATTTGGATTGAGGACGAGTATGTGCGGGCCGTTAAGGGCGGTATCGGTTTTGCAAAAACCGGCGGAAATTATGCGGCAAGCCTGATTGCTCAGGTTAAAGCGCATGACGAAGGTTTTTCTCAGGTTCTCTGGCTGGACGGCGTTGAACGCAAATATATCGAAGAAGTTGGCGCGATGAATATCTTCTTTAAAATCAACGGCACGGTGGTAACGCCGATGCTGAACGGAAGTATTCTTCCCGGCATTACCCGGGATTCCGTTCTGCATCTCTGCCGCGAATGGGGAATCCCTACCGAAGAACGGAGAATCTCGGTCGAAGAGCTTCTTCTTGCTCAGCAGAACGGAACGCTGGAAGAGGTTTTCGGCACCGGAACGGCGGCGGTGATCTCGCCTGTCGGGAAACTTCGTTTTAAAGACGATGTCATGACGATCCACGATGGCAAGATCGGTCCTCTCAGCCAGAAACTGTATGACGCCGTTACCGGAATTCAGCGCGGCGGAGCGGAGGATCCGTTCGGCTGGCGGGTATTGGTAAAATAGTATTGTTTTGTTGCTTTACAACACTGTAAAAACTGAAAAAACCCACAGTTCAAAAAGAACTGTGGGTTTTTTATTTTTTCCGGTTTCGGGTCGGGAATTTTAATCTTTTTGTGAATTATCAGGCGGAGGGGTTGACAATCTTGGTTGATCTGTATATACTGTATATATACAGTTTGGGGATGAAACGATAAAGCGAGTTGAGGGAATGAATCTTTTTATTGATAATAAGAGCGGAAGTCCGATTTATGATCAGATTTTTACGCAGATGAAAAGCCACATTCTTACCGGCGTGTTGCCGGAAGGGGCGCTGCTGCCTTCGATTCGGGCGCTGGCAAAGGATTTGCGGATTAGTGTGATTACCACCAAACGCGCCTACGATGAATTGGAGCGGGAGGGGTATATTTACGGCGTTGCAGGGAAAGGTTTTTTTGTGGCAAAGAGGAATCCGTCGCTTGTTTATGAAGAAGGGCTTCGGAAAATTGAGGAATATTTGCAGCATGCCGTTTTTCTTGCCGCGGAGTGCGGTCTGTCGAAAAATGATCTGCATGATATGCTGAAAATACTGACGGAGGAAGATCATCGGTCTTAGCGGCGGATGGAAGGAAAGAAAGGAGCCAAATGTTGATGGATGCGATTGTTGTAAAAAATCTCAGGAAGGAATATGCCGGTTTTACCCTGCGGGATTGTTCTCTGACCTTGCCTGCGGGATGCGTGATGGGGCTGATCGGAGAAAACGGAGCCGGGAAAAGCACGGTGATCCGCTGTCTGCTTCATATGATAGAACGCACGGCGGGCGATATTTTCCTTCTGGGAAAAAATATTGATGATAAGGATTTTGATTCGGTGAAAGAATCGGTCGGCGTGGTGTTGGATGAAGCGATGTTTCCGCCGGTGATTCATGCGCGGCAGCTGAACCGGATTTTAAAAAACAGCTATAAAAATTGGGAAGAAACGCTGTATTTTTCTTATTTGAAAAAGTTTTCTCTCCCAGAAAAATTGCCGTTTTCAAAATATTCCAAGGGCATGAAAATGAAGCTTTCCATTGCGGCGGCACTTTCTCATCGGGCAAAATTATTGATTCTGGACGAAGCGACATCGGGGCTGGATCCGGTGGTTCGGGATGAGATTCTGGATATATTTAATGATTTTACGCGGGAAAACGATTGTTCGATTTTGATTTCGTCCCATATCGTCAGCGATCTGGAAAAGATTTGCGATTATATCGCGTTTCTGCATCAGGGGGAACTTCTCTGCTGTGAAGAGAAAGACCGGCTTCTGGAAAAGTATGGCCTGATTCACTGCACGAAAGCAGATTTTTCTGCCATTCCAGCCGAAGCGGTGATCGGAAAAAAAGAGTCACCGTATGGGATCGAGGCTTTGGTACTCCGGGAAAAAATATCGGCCGATTTGGCGGTTTCTCCTGTGGGGATTGAGGATATTTTTCTTTACTTTGTAAAATTCGGAAAATAATGTCCGGAAAGAAAGGTTGATTTCTATGAAGGGAATTTTGATCAAGGATTCTTATGTGGTCTGGGGATATGGAAAAAGTTTATTTGTCATATGCGGTTTTTTTCTGCTGATTTCGCTGTTCAGTCCGGATGTTGATTTTACTTATCTGATCGGGGCGCTGTTTTCTATGCTTACAGTGACTTCTCTTTCCATTGATGAACGCTGCGGGTGGGAAAAATATGCCAATGTCCTTCCGGTTTCAAGGAAACAGGTTGTTTTGGCAAAATATTTGCTGAACTGGATATTGGTTGCCGTTTCTTCTGTTCTGGTATCGGTAATCACTGCAGTTGTTGAGTATGTGCAGTATCATTCATTTCCGGAAAATATTTTGGAGAACGGGTTTTGCATGGCGGCGTTGGCTCTGCTTTACAGTGCGCTCTGTTTACCGATTATTTTTCGGTACGGCGTTGAAAAAGGAAGGCTGTTTTATATGTTTTTCATGGCGTTTCTTGCCTTTTTCATGTCCTTTGTTTCCCGATTCTTATCAGAAGATGTTTCCATGCTGGCCGGCGGTTTCTTCGGCGTGATTTTGTTCGGTATAGCAGTTGTTTGTTCCGGTATTTCTTTCGGGCTTTCGATTTGGCTTTATAAGAAAAAGGAATTTTAAGCGGATAATCGTGGTTTCTTTGCACAGACTAAGCGCAGACGCTGCGCGTTTGGCGGCGGAAAGGAGCAAAGAATCATGATAGATAAAACAAAAGGGGAGATGCCGCTCGGTTTCGGGATGGCGTTAGCACAGAACGAAGCGGCAATGCAGGCATTTTCATCGTTGTCGGCGGAACAGAAAAAAGACTGCCTTGCAAAGGCAAAAAAAGTTTCGTCAAAGGACGAGATGACGGCTCTTGTCGACAGTTTATCCCCGACAAGAACAGAAGGTTAGAAAGAACCCCGGAGCATTTGCTCCGGGGTTCTTTTTCAGAATATCTGTTTTTCCGCAGATATTTTTTTTGCTTTATGCATCATCATGTAAACGGTAATCAATTCTGTCGCGGTCGAGCCGGAGAACGGCATATTCCCCCCGGCAACCGACAGAGCCCGGGTTGAGCAGCAGAATCCCGTTTTTATCATATTCTGCAAATTGCCGGTGCGTATGGCCGAAAAGAGCGGCCTGACAGTTTTTTTGCTTTGCCGATAACGAAAGCGGAAGCAGCGTTTGCTTGACGTTGTATTTGTGACCGTGGCAGACAAGAAGGGATAGGTTGTCTTCACGGAAAATTTTTTCATACTGCGGTTCCGGAAGAAAATCGTTGTTTCCGGTAACTGTTATGATTTTTTCCTGCGGAAAAAGACGGGAAATCATACGGATATCGTCTTCCACATCCCCCAGAAACAGAATCCGGTTGTGCGGAACAGAGGCAATGATTTTTTCCATGCCGGAAATCCGGTGATGGGAATCTGAAAAAACAAGAATCGTTGTCAAAGAAAAAGTCTCCTGCATATGATAGAGTAAGGACGGTTTTTTGCCGTCGAGGTTTCCGGTCTGCCGGAAAAAATTTGATAGGACGGGGTGTGCGGTATGGAAGATTTTACGAAAAAAATTAATCCGAAACATTTGGAAAGCGCGGTGGAGATGCTTCGGGGAAGCCTCGGAAACAAAGAGGCGGAAAAAATAAAACAGGCGGCGGAAAACAGCGACGCCTTCCGGGAGCTGACAAAAAATATTTCGGAAAAGGACCTGGATATGGTGGTAAAGGTAATCAACAACCCGGAAGCTCTGAAGATGATCTTGTCTTCTCAAAAAGCGAGGGAAGGTTTGAAGAACTTCCTGAAATAACGGCGCAGTTTTGAAAAATGTTTGATTTCTGCCCGGAATCGGACGGTTTTGTTCCGGCCGGGTGAGGAGGTGTTGGGAATGGATGAAATGTTTTCGAAAATTTCAAAGTTGCTTGAAAACCCAGAGACCGCAGGAAAGCTTAAGGATATTGCGGCCTCTGTTATGGCAGACGGCTCTTCAGAAACCGACGGTGCGGACGCACCGAATCTTGAGACGCTGGCTCCGTTTTCCGATGCGCCGGCGGTAGCCGGTGAAAAAACGGGGATAGAACCTTCGTCGGTGTTTCCGGGCTTTTCGGCGGATGACCGCAGCGTCAATCTGCTGCGGGCGATCAAACCGTATATGCGGGAATCCCGTGCCGGAAAAATCGATTCGGCAATCCGGATTATGCAGATGCTGAAAGTGATCGGTCAGCTGAAATAGAAAAGGGGGAAAGACGGATGTACAATGAAAAAAGCCGGACGCGGCCGGGAGAAACCAATCGGCTCAGCGATTTTTACGCCAAATCGCCGGAAGAAGAACAAAAATCAAGAGATCTTCCTGGGAAGAAAAATTCCGGGTTGGGGAAATTGAACCGGCTGTTTTCGGGAGATAAAGCATCGTCTCTGACTTCGTTGTTTTCAGGAACGCTTGCGAATATTAAAGATGACGATGTGCTGCTGTTGCTGATTGTCTTTCTTCTTTTTAATGAAAACCGGGAAGACGACTATCTGGTTCTGATTGTTTTGGGGGCTCTTTTGCTGAGCTGATGTCAGGCGTTTTCAATTGACATGGTCGCGTAGGCGTTCAGGTCGTATCCCGCTGTTTTTCCGGCAAGATATTCATAGTATCCTTGGGATGCGATCATTGCGCCGTTGTCTCCGCAAAGAGCTTTCTGCGGGAGATAAAGCCGGATTCCTTTTTGACGGCAGGCATTTTCCAAACCTTCTCTCAAAAAAGAATTTGCGCCGACGCCGCCGGCCAGCACCAGTTTTCCGCAGCCTGACATTTCAGCTGCCAGAACGGCCTTTTCTGTCAGCACACCGCAGACGGCTTCGGTAAACGCCGCCGCAACGTCGGGGGCGGAATAGGCGGTCTGGGTCTGCTTTTTTGTGTGGATATAGTTGATAACAGCCGTTTTTACGCCGCTGAAGGAAAAATCGTACGGGCTGTCGGGAAAATGTACTTTGGGAAACGAGATTGCCGTCGGATCGCCGGTTTTTGCCAGCTCTTCCATTTTTGCGCCGCCCGGATATCCCAGGCCGAGAACGCGGGCCGCTTTGTCAAAAGCTTCCCCTGCGGCGTCATCGCGGGTGTGGCCGATGATTTTATAGGTGGTATAATCCAATACTTCAACAATATGGCTGTGCCCGCCTGAGGCGATTAGGGCGGTGAAGGGCGGGGTGAGATCGGGGTGCGTGATATAGTTGGCGGCAACATGGCCTTTCAGATGATGAACCGGAACAAGCGGTTTGCCGGCTGAAAAGGCAAGGCTTTTTGCAAAATTCATGCCGACCAGAAGAGCGCCGATCAGCCCGGGCGCGTTGGTGACGGCAATTGCTTCTATCGTTTCAAGGCCGCCGGCTTCCCGGATCGCTTTTTTCGCCAGACCGCTGATGGCTTCACAGTGTGCGCGCGCGGCAATTTCCGGAACAACGCCGCCGTACAGTTGATGAATGTCGATTTGTGACAATATCGTATTGGAAAGAATTTTTCTTCCGTCTTCCACAACAGAAACGGCGGTTTCGTCGCAGGAGGATTCGATGCCGAGTATTTTCATGGTAGTTTGATTCCTTTTCTCATGGTAATGCCGTCTTCGGGCGGGGCGGAATAAAAATTTTTCCGCAGGGCGATTTTTTCAAATCCGTATTTTTCATACAGACGGATCGCCGGAAGGTTGGAAATCCGGACTTCCAGAAGCATTTCAATAGCGTCGTTCCGGAATGTTTGCTTTTCTGTTTCTTCCAGAAGTTTTGTTGCCAGTCCCTTTTCCCGGAACGCCGGAAGAACGGCGACAGAAAGGATTTCAGCCGTTTCTCCGGTAAAAAGAATCGCAGCGTGGCCGGCAAAGGTTCCCTGATCTTCCGCTACCAAAAAAAGATAGAGCGGATTTTTCAGCATGTCGGCAATTGCTCTGGCCGAAAGAGGGAGCGGAAAACAGCAGGCTTCACAGGCGGCGATTTGGGAGATATCGCATTCCCCGGCTTTTCGGATCATTGGATTTCTCCTAAGATTTTTTGAATTGCTTTTTCAATGTCATCGGCGGCTTTCCGATAGGCGGCCATATCTTTTCCGTAAGGATCAGCAACCGGTACTGAAGACAGCGGTTTGATTTTTTTTGCCGATCCGGGAAACCAAGCCTGTGCCGCAAGGCAGTGTTCCGGCGTCATGGCGTAAACTGAGTCGGCGGTTTTCAGCAATTCTTCGGTCGCCTGTTTGGAGCGGAATGCGGACAGGTCAAGGCCTCGTTCCCGCATAACGGCGATTGCATTCTCTGAAGCGGGGCTTCCCGGATAGGCTGCCAGCCCCGCGCTGTCGGCGGAGAGGTTCAGTTTATGTTCTTTTATCCATGCGCCGGCGATGGCCTGTGCCATCGGACTCCGGCAGGTATTTCCTGTGCAGAGAAAGAGTATTTTTTTCATAACGCAGTCCTTTCTTTGGGGTTGCGGCAGAGAAATCAATGCGCGTCGAACCAGTCGTTTCCGCTGTTGACGTCGGCGGTGAGGGGAACTGAGAGAGAAGCGGCGTTTTCCATTTCTGTTTTCAGAATTTTTTTGACGGTTTCCACTTCGCAGTCCGGGGCTTCAACGATTAACTCGTCGTGTACCTGCAGGACAAGCTTGGCTTCCAGCTTTTGTTTTTTCAGTTCGTTGGTTACCCGGATCATGGCGATTTTGATTAAATCCGCCGCTGTTCCCTGGATCGGCGTATTCAGACAGATTCTTTTCCCGAAAGCCTGTACCTGTTTGTTTTTCATGTTGATTTCCGGAACGTACCGTCTGCGGCCGAACAGGGTCTGCACATAACCGTGTTCTTTTGCAAATTCAACGATTTCCGTCATATATTTTTTTACGCCGCTGAAATTGGCGAGATATCCGTCGATATATTCTTTTGCTTCTTTGCGGGGAATTTTCAGGTCTTTTGCCAGAGAAAATTCGCCGATGCCGTAAACGATACCGAAATTGACGGCTTTGGCGCGGCTCCGAAGCTGCGGCGTAATCATCTGCGGCGGAAGGCCGAAAACCTTTGCCGCCGTTGAAGTATGGATATCTTCATTGTGCAGAAAGGCTTCCTGCATGGTTTTATCTTCTGTGATGTGGGCAAGAATCCGAAGCTCAATCTGCGAATAGTCGGCGTCGATGAGCTGGCAGCCCTTTTTGGCGCGGAAAGCGTGACGCAGTTGCCGGCCGATTTCGGTGCGGACGGGGATATTCTGCAGGTTGGGGTCAACGCTGCTGATTCTTCCGGTCTGGGTTACGGTTTGGGTAAAATTCGAATGGATTCGACCGTTTTCATCGGCTTTTTCGATCAGGGCATCGACATAAGTCGACTGGAGTTTTGTCATTCGGCGGAAAAGAATGATTTTTTCAATGATCGGATGAATCCCGAGAAGACTTTCCAGTACTTCGTTGTTTGTGGAGTAACCGGTCTTGGTCTTTTTCCCCATGGGCAGCAGAAGCGTTTCAAACAGAATTTCTCCTAATTGTTTGGGGGAATTGATATTGAACTCTTTCCCGGCGAGCTGATAGATTTCATCGGTGAGCCGGGCGATTTCTTTTTGGGAAGACTCCCCGAATTCTTTCAAAAAACCGATATCGGCGCCGATGCCGGTGTTTTCCATTTCCGCAAGGACAAAACAAAGCGGCAGTTCGATTTCATCCAGCAGTTTTTTCTGTCCGTTTTTTTTCAGTTCGGCCAGAAGCGTATGGTAAAGGGAAGGAAGGATAGGCAGCGCCGCCAGATCGGTTTCCGGGTTCTTTCCGGTGAATTCTTTGCAGAGCCGCACGGCCGGGTAGGCGGTCTGCGCCGGATCGAGAAGATAGGCGGCAAGCATAGTATCGAAAATAACAGGCGGGAAAAACCCCTGTTTGAGGCAATGAGCAATAAAGGGTTTCGCGTCATGGGTGACGATTTTTGTTTCCTGCAAGCGGTGCAGCTCTGCGTCGGGCAGGCGGGTGTAGCATTCGCCGTTGAGCAGCAGCGTTTGGTTGTCGCGGAAAAGCAGAAAGACGGTTTGTCCGAAAATTTCAGGAGAAAGGTTTTCTGTTTCCTCCGGTTCTTTTTCTGCCGGCCGGGCGGTTTCTTCTTCGCCGGAAAAGTCGAATCTCTTTAAAAAGGAGGTCATTTCCATTTCTTCCAGGAAAGCCGAAAGCGCTTTTTTATCCGGATCGAAAACGGAAATTTCATCGGGCTGCAGCGGAAAATCACCGTCGAGTAAAATTGTTCCGAGGGTTTTGCTCAGGTAAGCGCTGTCTTTTCCGCCGCGGATTTTTTCTCCGAGCGCGCCTTTTATTTTGTCTGCGTTTTCAAAAACGCCGTCGAGCGTTTGATACTGCGAAAGCAGCGACAGAGCGGTTTTTTCTCCTACGCCTTTCACGCCGGGAATATTATCGCTGCTGTCTCCCATGAGCGCTTTGAGGTCGATGAGCTGTTCTGGGGAAAGACCGTATTTTTCCATGACTTTTTCTTTATTGAAAAGAATGTCTTCTTTGTTGGTCAGAAGCTTGACCGAAACCTTTTCGTTAATCAGCTGCAGAACGTCCCGGTCTCCCGATACAATTACACACTGATCGCCCTGATCTTTGCAGCGGCGGCTTATCATGCCGAGAATATCGTCGGCTTCCAGACCGTCCTGTTCTGCAATGGTGATCCGCAGGGCGGAAAGCAGGTCTTTTGCCGGTTGCAACTGGGCGGCCAAGTCGTCCGGCATACCGGTTCTGGTTGCTTTGTAGCCGTTGTAGAGGGCATGCCGGAAAGTTTTGGCTTTCCGGTCGAAAGCCACCATGATCCGGTCGGGTTTTTCTTCCTGAAGGTGTTTGAGCAGAATATTTAGAAATCCGAACAGCGCGTTGGTGGGCTGTCCTTTTGATGTGGAGAGAGGGCGGATTGCATAAAACGCACGGTTTAAGATATTGTTTCCGTCAACGGCCATTACTTTCATGGATGAACTCCTTATATTAAGCGGGCGGTTCGGTGAGAACCGTTTTTTTTGTTTTTGCGGCAAAGAGAATGATATTATATATAAGTATACATGATTTGCATGTTTTTTTCAAGCGGAATTTCGTGAAAAAAAGATGATATTTGCAGTTTTTTCCGCTTTTTCGGAATCGGAAAAACCATTCTCTTTTAGTTTGTCCCGAATGGAAAGGCGCATCCTTTTTTTTATAAATTTCACCATGCCTTTTTTTCTTGCCGATAAATATGAAAAGTTTGTGAAATATGTGGAACTTTTTCCTTCTTGCTCTTGACAAGCTGAAGCTTATCCTCTATAATATTGGCATAGAATGTGCAAAATCCCATGAAAAAACATCAAAATGGTGTGTTAGGGTGGATATTTGCTTTCGATTTTGAGGAAAGGGGCGTTCGGTATGGCGGAAGGCGAAACAAAACGGATTATTATGACCGGCAATTACCAGCATACCATCGACGCAAAAGGACGGCTCTTTCTTCCCGCAAAAATGCGGAAATATTTCGAAGGTGAAACCGTTTATGTCGTGCCCGGATTCGGAGATTATGTCATGGTGCTTCCCAGCCCGGTATATATTTCCCTTCTGGATGAATTGGATAAGATTCCGAATCAGCTTCAGCGGGATACCATGCGTATGTTTTTTAACGGAAATACCAGCGAATGCGAACTTGACGGACAGGGGAGAATCGTGATCCCGCTGCCGCTTAAGGAAAAATTCGGGTTGGAAAAGGAAGTTACCGTTGTCGGAACCGGGAAGCGTCTTGAAATCTGGCAGCCTGAAAAATGGCGCGCGAGCGTCAGTCAGGTGGATATGCAGGACGTCCGCAACATTCTGGAAGCAAATAACTTTATGTTTTAGTTTATTTTCTGAAGGGCGAAATTTATGGAATTCAGTCATATTCCGGTATTATTGCAGGAAACGGTTACCGGGCTCTGCATAAAACCCGACGGCGTTTATGTCGACGGTACGGCGGGCGGGGGCAATCATTCCTTTGCGATCGGTAGCAAACTATCTTCTTCCGGTTTGCTGATCTGTACCGACCGGGACGGCGACGCTATTGCGGCCTGTGAAAAAAAACTCAAGCCGCTGGCCTGCCGGAAAGAGATTCTTCGTTCTTCCTTTAACCGGATTCCGGATATTCTTGCCGAGAGAAACCTGAAAGCAGACGGTTTGCTGGTTGATTTGGGCGTTTCGTCTCATCAGCTGGATGAATCTTCCCGCGGGTTTTCCTACATGCAGGACGGCCCTCTGGATATGCGGATGGACGCTTCGGGCGGGTTGTCTGCAGCGGATCTGATACGCGAATCTTCCCAGCGGGAACTGGAACGGATATTTTTTGAGTATGGGGAGGAGCGCTACTCCAAAAGAATTGCCGCGGCGATTGTTGAAAGGCGGGAAGTTTCACCGATTTCCACAACGCTGGAATTAGCGGAAATGATTAAGCGGGCAATGCCGCAGAGCGCGGTTCGAAAAGAAAAACAGCATCCGGCAAAGCGGGTGTTTCAGGCGCTTCGGATCGCCGTAAACGACGAGTTGTTTCAGATTTCCGACTTGCTGGAAAAAGTCGTTGGGCATATGGCGCCGGGCGGCCGGATTGCGGTGATTACCTTTCATTCTCTGGAAGACCGGATTGTGAAAAACGCATTCCGCCGGTTTGAGCATCCTTGTACCTGTCCGCCGGATTTCCCGGTTTGCGTTTGCGGAAAGAAGCCTTTAGGGAGAGCGGTTGGAAAATGCATTCTTCCAACGAAAAGGGAAATAGAACAAAATCCCCGTTCCCGGAGCGCAAAACTTCGGATTTTTGAAGTTGCCGACAGCGAAACCGTTTCGGAACCGGAAATGAACCCTGCCAAATAGAATTTACCGAAATAACATACACACACAATTCTTGTAAACAAACACCACAACAAAACGGACGGACAGAAGGTGTCGAAAACGGCACTTTCTGCCGGAACAAAGGACGGAGGAACCGAAAATGAAAACAAACGCCGCGGCAAAAAAGAAAATGAACGGCAGAAAGAAAATCAGCTTAACAGCCCTTTTGATTGTGCTGACGGTTCTGGTCAACCTTTTCAGCATCTCCTGCTTTATTGAGCAATATGAAAAAAGCTGCCGGGCCGCCCGGCTTCAGGCACAGCTGGAAGAGGAGATTAAAACCGGGGAACGGCTTTCCGTGGAGTATGAAAAGCGGACAAACTACCGGGATATCGAAGCGTATATTACGGAAAATACCAACCTGAAAAAAGCCGAGACCTATCAGTATGAGTATCTTCGGGATGAAAGCAGCAATTCTTCCGTGGTAAAAAACACAGAGGGCGACGAAGGATTTCTTACGCAGCTTTCAAGAACATTTTCGGTTATTGCCGAATATTTCCGCTGATCAGTACATAAGCATGACATAGGAGCAGTAAGCCCTGTACGGTTTCGTTGGGCCGCTGCTTCTATTTTGGTATCGGACGGACCAAATGACCGGAGCAAAATATTTTTCTGAATTTAATGAGAGGATTTTGGTGTTATGGCGGGTAAAACAACCAAAAGTATGCAGACAAAATACAAAATATTTCGAGTCGTGTTTATGGCGCTGTTTCTCGTCATTGTCGCCAACATGTTTTATTTGCAGATCATTAAGCATGATGAATATGAGGGCGCTGCGCTGAATCAGCAGACACAGGATACGGAGATCGCCGCCAAACGGGGCAATATTCTTGACCGGAGCGGTAACGAAATTGCGATTTCGGCTTCCGCATATAAAGTGGTTTTGACGCCGAAAAACCTGAAAACCGATGCGGACAGGGAAAAGGTTGCTCATTTCCTTTCTGAAACGCTTTCGCTGGATTATGAAAAAGTGCTGGGAATGACGCAGAAAAAATTAGAATATCTGGAAGTGAAACGGCGGATTGAGAGCGAAGAAAAGGATCAGGTCGTCAATTTTCTTGCTGAAAATTCGGATTACGCTTCGGCCATCGGCGTTGCGGAGGATCCGAAACGGTATTATCCGCACCGGAATCTTCTTTCTTCGGTTATCGGTTTTGTCGGAGATGATTTACAGGGGCTTTCCGGACTGGAAAGCGCGTATGACAATTATCTTTCGGGAACGCCGGGAAAAATTATTTCGGCCAAGACGGCCGGCGGCGTTTCGCTTCCCTTTACCTATGAAAAATATATCGAAGCGGAAAATGGCTGCAATATCAACCTGACCATTGATATTGAAATGCAGTATTTTCTGGAAAAACATATCGACAACGCCCGGGTAGAGCACAATGTGCAGAACCGTGTTGCCGGGATTATTATGGACGTGAAAACCGGAGAGGTTCTGGCCATGTCCACCAAACCGGATTTTGATCCGAACGATCCGTTTACCATCAGCGATGAAATTGTTCTTTCCGCGCTTGCTGCGGAAAATCCGGTGGGTTCGGAAAATTATTGGAACGCCTACAACAGCATGGTAAAATCTCTCTGGACCAACAAATTATGCGAACAGTACGAGCCGGGTTCAACCTTTAAGATTCTGACCTCCGCTATGGCGCTGGAAGAAGGCCTTGTCAGCCTGACGGAGACCTTCAACTGCACCGGCGCTTTGCAGATTGCAGGCAATACAATCCATTGCCATAAACGGGACGGGCACGGAGTGGAAACCTTTAAAGAGGGGTTATCCAACTCCTGCAACCCGGTTTTTATGGAATTGTCTTCCCGGATTGGCTATGAAAAGTTTTATAATTATATTACGGTTTTTGGCCTGCGCGATAAAACCAACGCGGGAGTTCCCGGAGAGCAGACCGGCTATCATTACCGCCTTGCCGATATGAACGTGGTGGATTTGGCGACGTCATCGTTCGGCCAGGGTTTTAAGATTACGCCGCTGCAGCTGATCTCGGCGGTTTGTTCGGTTGCCAACGACGGGAAATACATGCAGCCGTATATCATTAAATCCATTACTGATTCCAAAGGGAATATTGTTGTCAGCAACACGCCGAAGGTCATCAAACAGACGGTTTCGGAAAAAACGTCCGAGATTCTCTGCGAATATCTGGAATATGCGGTTATTCAGGGAAAAAAAGCATACCTGGAAGGATATAAGATCGGCGGAAAGACCGGTACTTCCGAAAAACTCGACAGCGGAAACGAAGAAGCCCGGATTGCGTCCTTTATCGGAATCGCGCCGGCGGACGATCCGCAGATTTGCGTGCTTGTGGTTGTTGATGAACCGAATTCGGAAGTGCAGTACGGTTCCTATATCGCGGCGCCGCTGGCGAAGGATATTTTGGCTGATTCCATGAAACATCTGAACATTGAGCCGGACTACAGTGAGGGAACGCCGCAGGTCAGTGTTCCCGCTGTGGTCGGAGAACCGGTGGAAGCGGCAAAGAAAGCGATGACCGATCTCGGACTTAAGGTTGAGATCAGCGGTACCGGAGAAAAGGTTACGTATCAGATTCCCGGCGACGGAAAGGTGCTGCCGGCCGGCAGCACGGTGATGTTATATAAAGGGGAAGAAGAAACGGTGTACAGTACAACGGTTCCTGATGTTTTTGGAAAAACAGCTGCAGAGTGGAATAGGGATATTCTGAACAGCGGGTTGAATATTCAGATTTCCGGCGGAAATATCGGAACCCCCGGCGTTGTTGCGAAATCCCAGTCTCCGCAGGGCGGGACATCAGTGGAAAAGGGAACGGTTGTTACGGTAACGTTTGAATAAAAAACGGGAATTTTTGAGACAAAGAAAAGGACGTTGAAAAATCATCAAAAATAAACGGAGATGATTTTTATGAAACTGTCCTTTTTGGTGGAAAGTCTGTCCGGATTGCTGGTGGCAAAACAATTGGTTCCCGGTCAGGAAGAGACGGAAATACGCAAGGTTACCTCGTCGGTTTGGCAGGTAGAGCCGGGAACGCTGTTTGTTGCTGTGAAAGGGTTTTCCTTTGATGGCGGAACGCTTTGCGGCGAGGCGGTCAAGCGGGGGGCTTCGGCGATTGTATCGGAAACGGCGGGTCAGGGAAACATTCCCTGGTTTACCGTCCGGGACAGCCGGGAAGCGCTGGCGTTGCTCTGCGCTGTCTGCTGCGGCCGACCGGCCGATTCCATGACGCTGATCGGAGTGACCGGAACAAACGGAAAAACAACCGTTGCAAGCATGATTGAACATATTCTTTCTTCTTGCGGAAAAACCACGGGAATTGTGGGCACGGTGGAAAACAAGGTGGGAAAAACATCGTTTTATTCCGGTTTTACCACGCCGGAACCGGAAACGCTGCATCGGATGTTTTCGGATATGCGGCAGGTTGGAACCGAATATGCGGTGATGGAGGTTTCCTCACACGCGGCGGATCAGCGGCGGGTTTCCGGGATTTCCTTCGAAGTCGGGGTTTTTACCAATCTGACCGAAGATCACCTGGATTACCATCGTACGATGGAAAATTATAAAAATGCAAAACTTTCCTTTATCCGGCAGTGTCGGGCGGGAATTTTGAATAAAGACACCGTTTATTATGATGATTTTGCCAAAAACTGTACAGGTTACAGCTATTCCCTGCGGGACAGGAACGCTTCTTTCTACGCCTGCAACATTATGACCGGAACCAATGCAAGAAACGCGGTGGATTCGGTATTTGATATCGTTGCTTTCGGGACGACTTTCCCTGTCCGAATGAAAATACCCGGAATCTTTAATATTTATAACGCTGTCGCCGCTTTCGGCGCGTGTTCGGTTTTAGGCATTGAGCCGGAACAGATCGGCGCGGCTCTTTCCTCGTTTAAGGGCGTGCGGGGACGGATGGAATTGGTCGAAGCCGGTACGCCGTATAAAATTATTATTGATTTTGCACATACGCCGGACGGTCTTTTGAATCTGTTGTCTGCGGCAAGGGAGTTTACGCCGGGAAAAATTATTGTTGTTTTCGGCTGCGGCGGAGACCGGGATCGGTTCAAACGGCCGGTTATGGGGCAGATTGCCGAGAAATATGCCGATTGGAAAATTGTGACTTCGGATAATCCGCGCACGGAAGATCCGGCGGCGATTCTGAACGATATTGTTGCAGGGATGAAAAAAGACGACGGCCTTTTGGTGATCGAAGACCGGCGCGAGGCCATCCGGAAGGCTTTGAGCCTGGCTGAAGAAGGAGATACGGTGCTGATTGCCGGTAAAGGTCATGAGGAATATCAGACCATAGGGCTGGAAAAATATCCTTTTAATGAACGGGCGATTATCTGGGATTTATTGAAATAAAAATACGGAGCCGCGGATACGGCAGAGTAGGAGACAGGCGGAAATGGAATTGATGAATACGGTTTCGGCGGCGGACGCAGCGTTGGGAACAGCGGAAAACGGAAAGGCTTTTTTTTCCGGGTTTGCCACCGATTCCCGGGAGGTCAAAGAGGGCGATTGCTTTCTTTGCATCCGGGGAGAAAGAACCGACGGACATTTGTATATTGCTTCTGCGGAAGAAAACGGCGCCGCCTGTTTTCTCTGCGAAGAAGATTTAAAAACAAAACTGCCGTATATCAAAGTGAAATCGGTGACCGAAGGTCTTCAGAATATGGCGCTGCATCACAGAAAAACGAGTCTTTTTGATACCAAAATTGTTGCGGTTACCGGAAGCGTGGGAAAAACGACCACAAAGGAACTGACAGCTGTGGTGCTTTCCGAGGCCTATAAAACCTATAAAACACGCGGCAATAAAAACAGTGAAACCGGTCTGCCGATCACCGTTCTGGAGACGGAATCCGGCCACCAGGCCGCGGTTGTGGAGATGGGAATGAGCGGACTGGGGGAAATCCGGACGCTTTCGAAGGTTGCGCTGCCGGATATCGGCATTATTACCAATATCGGTCTGTCGCATATCGAACATCTGAAAACGCAGGAAAATATTCTGAAAGCCAAGACCGAGATTGTCGACGGTATGGCGCCTTCTTCGCCGCTGCTTCTGAATGCTGACGATCCGCTTCTTTTCGGCTGGAAAGGGTGGGAAAACATTCTTTTTTTCGGGATCCGGAACCCTGCGGCGGATTTTCGTGCGGAGGAGATTGCCGGGGACGATCATTCGGTTCGTTTTACCATTGTGCACGGAAAAGAACGTGTCCCTGCGGGAATCCCGATTGCCGGTGTGCATAATGTCTATAATGCGCTGGCGGCGGTCGCCAGCGGCGTGTTGCTTGGCATTCCGCTGGAAAAGGGTGCCGAAGGGCTGAAAAACTATGTGTCTCCGCCCATGCGGCAGAAAATATATGAAACAAAAGGCATTACCGTATTTGAAGACTGCTATAACGCCGTCCCCGATTCCGTGATCGCTTCTTTGCAGGTTCTGAAGCGGATGAACGGCCGAAGGATTGCGCTTTTGGGCGATATGCTGGAATTGGGCGAACGGTCGGCGGAACTGCACCGGTTGGTCGGGCAGTCTTTATCCGGCGTTGATTTTTGCATCTCTTATGGGCCGCATGCGGAAGATTATGCCGAAGGCGCACGGAACGCGGGGCTTCCCCGGGAGAATATTTTCGCTTTTCCGGTGCGGGAAGAGGCTTCCCGGAAGCTGATTGAAACCGTCCGCAAAGGAGACTGTATTCTGTTTAAGGCAAGCAGGGGGATGCATGCCGAAGAAGTATTGAAAGAGTTGTTGTTGACATTAGAGTAAAAGGGGAAGATTTTCCCCGGTAAGAAAGGGACGTTTTATGGAAGGGATATCGTTGCCGCTGTCCGGCCTTCTGGCCTCGTTTTGTATCGCGCTTGCCGCATCGCCTCTATTGATTCGGTTTTTGCACCGTCTGAAATTCGGGCAGCAGATTATTACCGAGTATGGGCCGACATGGCATAAAGGGAAACAGGGAATCCCGACAATGGGCGGTTTTATTTTTATCGGGGGAACGCTGCTGACGTATCTGCTGTTCGGTTTTCGTTATTACGGAACGCTGCATGCCGGCGTTTCTGCGATGATTCCATCGCCCGGCGTGATGGCAATGCTGGTTTCTTTGCTGTTGGGGCTGATGGGATTTGCCGATGATTTTGTGAAAATTAAAAAGAAACACAATCAGGGACTGACGGAAAAGCAGAAGCTGTTTTTGCAGGGATTGATCGGCGTTGCCTTTCTGATTTACGATGCGCTTCGTACCGGGGGCAGAACCTGGGTGGAAATTCCGTTTATCGGCTATCGGCTGGAACTTTCTTATTTTTATTATTTCTTTGCGATTATTGCGTTTGTCGGATTTGTCAATGCGGTAAATCTGACCGACGGCCTTGACGGCCTTGCCACTTCGGTTACGCTGCCGGTTCTGGCTTTTTTTGCGGTGACGGCGCTTCTTCGGGGGGCGTTGGAACTTTCGTTGCTTTCGGCGGCGGTTTTCGGCGGCTGTGTTGCCTTTCTGATTTTTAACTGGCATCCTGCAAAGGTTTTTATGGGGGATACCGGTTCGATGTTTCTGGGAGGAATCGTTGTTACGCTGGCGTTTTTGCTGGATATGCCTCTGATTCTTGTTGTTGTCGGCCTGATTTATCTTGCTGAGGCGGTTTCTGTTATGATTCAGGTGGCATATTTTAAGGCGACCAAAGGGAAAAGGCTGTTTAAAATGACGCCGATTCATCATCATTTTGAATTGTGCCAATGGAGCGAAGTAAAAATCGTTTTGGTTTTCAGCGGCGTTTCGCTTTTGATGTGTGTGATCGCGTTTCTTTTCTGTGTTCTTTAATGATCCTGCAAAGAAAAATATTTTACCGAAAAAAGGAGAAGGGTTTTGGGTACTGCTAAAGTTGTAAAAAAGAAGAAGGATATGACTTCCCGTGAATTTCTCTCCCGGCTGACGAAACAACCCCGGGTGGATCCCGTTTTTCTGGTTGCTGCGCTTCTCCTTTTGGTAATCGGATTAGCCATGCTGTTTTCGGCCGGTTATGCCAAAGCGCTTTCGGAGGAAGGGAACAGTTATCATTATATCTCCAAACAGCTGATTTTCGCGGTGGTCGGCCTGATCGCCATGGGAATCGTATCGTATATCCCGTTTCATTTATATAAACTGCCGATTTTTTACGGTTCCTTCTATGCCTTCAGTCTGGTGCTGCTTTTACTGGTGTATGTGCTACCGTCAAAAGACGTGCAGAAGCGGTGGATCTATCTCGGCGGATTTCAGTTCCAGCCTTCGGAGTTTGCTAAACTTGCAGTTATTTTTGCGCTGGCCGTTTATCTGTCTAAAACGGTGGAATATGCGAAGAAACCCGGCGAAAACCCCTGGAAGGCAGCCGGAAAGTATTTCGGATACGGATTAGCCGTCCCGATGCTGATTTTCGGCGTTTGTTCGGCGCTGGTTCTGTTTGAAACGCATTTGTCGGGCGGAATTTTGATTTTCGGCGTCGGCATTATCATGGTTTTGGCGCGGGGAAATGTCAAATGGCGGTATCTGATTCTGATCGGGCTGATTTTTCTGGCTGTTTTTGCTGTAGTGGCGATGAATGTCCCTTACATGCGGGAAAGAATCGACGTCTTTCTGAATCCGGACGCTGACGGACAGGATTCCGGGTATCAGATTAAACAGTCTCTTTATGCAATCGGTTCAGGCGGTATTTTCGGGGTCGGATACGGTCAGTCCCGGCAGAAATACCTGCATCTTCCCGAACCGCAGAACGATTTTATTTTTTCGATTGTTTCGGAAGAACTCGGTTTTGTCGGCGTGGTATTTATTTTGATTTTGTTTGCTATTTTGATCTGGCGAGGAATTTCGATTGCCATGAATGCTTCCGACCGTTTTGCTTCGCTTGTTGCTTTGGGAATTATCTCCCGAATTGCGTTGCAGGTTATTTTCAACCTGGCGGTTATCAGTAAGCTGATTCCTGTAACCGGTATTTCATTGCCGTTTTTCAGTTATGGGGGAACGGCGTTGGCGGTGCTTTTGGTAGAGATCGGGATTGTGCTGCAGATTTCCCGGTATTCCTATGTCAAGAGCGAATAGTTTGTGGAAAAAGCGGAAGAAAGGAATGACGGCGGATGAAAATTATGATTGCCGGCGGCGGTACGTCCGGTCATATTAATCCGGCGATCGCCGTGGCGGAAGAACTCCGCCGCCGGGATTCAAAAACTGAAATTTTATTTGTGGGAACCCCGGATCGGCTGGAGGCTGATATTGTTCCGAGAAGCGGCTTCCCGATTGAATTTGTGGAAGTGACCGGTCTTTCGCGGCAAAAATCGTTTTCAGGTATGAAAAAAAATATTTCGGCGGCGGCGAAATATCTGAAAGCGAAAAGCCGGGTGAAAAAACTGATTAAAACCTTCTCTCCCGACGTTGTTTTCGGGACGGGCGGATTTGTCAGCGCGCCGGTTTTAAGCGCGGCGCTGGAATCCGGGAAAAAGACGGCGATCCATGAGCAGAACGCTTTTGCCGGCGTTGTGACGAAAATGCTGGCGCCAAAAGTCGATCGGGTATTTTTAAGTTTTCCTCTGGCGAAGCCGATCCGGATCAAAGACCCTTCATGCTGTATTGTGGGAAATCCGGTGAAACGCGAGTTTCTTTCTCTTTCAAGAACTGAGGCGCGGGCCAGACTTCAGATTCCGGAAGACCGTCCGCTGGTTCTTTCCTGCGGCGGCAGCCTTGGGGCGAAGGTAATCAACGAGGCTTTCTGCCGGATGGCCCGTTTATCTGCGGCGGAAGGAACGATTCTTCATTATCACGGCGCTTCCGGCGGATATGAGGAGGTTCTTCAGACGTTGGGAAAAGCGGCGGAAGCTGAGAATATTAAAGTTTTTCCGTATCTTTACAATATGGCGGAAGTGATGGCGGCAGCCGACCTGATTATTAACCGCTCCGGGGCGATCACCCTGACGGAAATTGCGGCGCTGGGAAGGGCCAGCATTCTCATTCCTTCGCCGAACGTGACGGAAAACCATCAGTATTTTAATGCAAAGGTATACAGCGACGCGGGCGCGGCGGTTTTGATTGAAGAAAAAGATCTGGACGGAGAAAAACTGTACGGTATTGTAAAAGAACTTCTTTCTGACCGGAAAAAACTGAAATCGCTTGAAAATGCGGCAAAAAAACTGGCAAAAAACGACGCGGCCGAAAAAATCTGCGACGGCTTGGAGCTTTTAGCCGGGAAATAGGGCGGCAAACCGCACCGTCACCGAATGATATCCCCTGACATACTATATATTATGTAGGCCGGAAAGGCCGTAAAAAAGGGGATATAGAAAAATGTCAAAACTAAAAGTAGAAGGTGGGAACCCGTTATGCGGCGTGGTTGACATTCAAGGAGCGAAAAACAGCGTTTTGCCGATTCTTGCAGCGACGCTGGTTTCCGACGGCGAATGTGTGATCGAAGGCTGTCCGGATATCCGGGACACCCACACAGCCATAGAAATTTTAGAGGCTCTCGGAGCCAGAGTAACCAAACATCCCGGGTATATGACGATCGATGCTTCGTCGGCCGGGCGATATGAAATTCCGGATCATCTGATGCGGAAAATGCGTTCTTCCATTATGTTTTTAGGGGCGATTCTGACACGCAACCGCCGTGCGCTCGCCACCTTTCCCGGCGGTTGTGAGCTGGGACAGCGGCCGATTGATCTGCATCTTTCGGCACTTCGCAAACTCGGTGTTCAGATTGATGAAGCGTACGGGGTTCTTGACTGTCGGCATGACGGGCTGAAGGGCTGCGAAATCACGCTAACGTTCCCCAGTGTGGGGGCGACGGAAAATGTGATGCTTGCCGCGGTGAAAGCCGAAGGCCTGACGATTCTGAACAATCCGGCAAAGGAACCGGAAATTGAGGATTTGCAGTCATTTTTGAATAAGATGGGCGCCCGGATTTCCGGTGCGGGTTCAAGCCGGATTGTGATTCAGGGGGTAAAAAAACTCAGCGGTGTTACTTACCGCAGTATTCCCGACCGGATTGTTGCGGCAACGTATATGTGTGCAGTGGCGGGAACCCGGGGAAATGCGCTTTTTAAAAATGTGGTCCCGCAGCATTTATCGGCGGTGCTTTCTCTGCTGAGCGATGCGGGGTGTGAGATTCGGTGTTATGAAGATTCGGTTTTTCTGGAATGCTCCCGGCTTCGTTCGGTGAATCCTGTGCGTACCATGCCGTACCCCGGATTTCCTACCGACGCGCAGGCTCCGTTTATGGCGCTGATGGCTCGTGCGGAGGGAACGTCGGTCTTTGTGGAAACCATTTTTGAAAATCGGTATAAGCATGTAGGCGAACTGGTTCGTATGGGCGCCAATATTACTGCCGAGGGACGCGTTGCAGTGGTGAACGGGGTAAAAAGACTTTACGGTGCACCGGTAGAGGCGTTTGATTTGCGGGGCGGAGCGGCGCTGGTTGTCGCCGGGCTCTGCGCGGAAGGAGAAACGGTTGTTTCGAATGCGGAACATATTTATCGGGGCTATGAAAATCTGATTGGCTGTATCGGCGATTTAGGCGGAAAAATTTCGGCGGAAGACTGAATTTTTAAAAAAGGACGAGAAAACTATGGAAGAAAAAAAAATAAACGAAATGGAAATGTTCAGAAAGAAAATGAAACGCAAACGCAGAAAACGCGTGATTCGGTTTGCGTTTCTTTCTTTGCTGATTACCGTTATTGCCTGCGCGCTGATAAAGGTTCTTTTTTCGGTTTCTTCCGTAACGGTTGATAACCCGACAGGGTATGAAACAACAGCGCTGGTGAACGACGCCGGGATTCTTCCGGGGAAAATTATTTTTTCTCTGAACGAGGACAAGATTAAAGCGGATCTTCGGACAAAGTATCCGTATGTGACCGACGTGGATGTGAAGGTGACGCTGCCTTCATCGGTTGCCGTTTCTTTTGCCGAGGGGAAACGCTCGCTTCGTTTGGAGGCGGAGGGCGGATATATTTATCTGAGCGACGGGATGGTCATTCTGGAAAAAAGCGAGATTTTATATCCCGATACCGTGACGGTTAGCGGGATGGAGATCGGCGAGGTCAGCGCCGGCGAGGTTTTCGGCATGGATGACAGCATTGAGTTTAAGGTTCTCGGCGATATTATCGGCGCATTGGAAAGCCGCGGGATGAGGGACAAGCTGACGGCGGTGGATTTTACCAAAAAATATAATACGAAAATTTATTTGTCCGACCGTGTAACGGTAGAATTGGGAACCTCGGAGGCAATTCCGGAAAAAATTGATTTAATGCTGAAAATTTTGGATCGGAATTCACCGGAGAAAAAGTTGTTGATTAATGTGAAAAATCCGGAAAAAGGGCGCTGCCGAGAGATCAAACCGGAAACACCGGACGATTCGGGCGAACAGCCGGCGGATACGCCGGCGGCCTGAAAAGAACCGAACCGAAGACCGGGAGGAATTTTGTTTCGGTCGTCGGGAACATACAAAATGTGATATATTTTGGAATTTTATTGAAAAATAAGAAAAAACTGTTGACTAAAAGGTGAATTTATGGTATTATAATTACCATAGAAAGGACTGAGGTCAGATGTCATCATTCAGAAGCGTTGAAGAAAGAGAAAATATCGTTACTATAAAAGTTGTCGGCGTCGGCGGCGGCGGAAACAATGCTGTGAACCGAATGATTAAGGATGAGGTAAAGGGCGTTGAATTTATCGCGGTCAATACCGATAAGCAGGCCTTGAACTATTCGCAGGCGACGCATAAAATCCTGATCGGCGAGAATGTTACGCACGGCCGCGGTGCAGGTGCAAACCCCGAAATGGCGAAAAAAGCCGCGGAGGAGAGCAAATCTAAAATTGAAGAAGCGCTGAAGAACACCGAAATGGTGTTTGTTACAGCCGGTATGGGCGGCGGTACCGGAACCGGCGCGGCGCCCTTGGTTGCCCAGATTGCCAAAGAGCTGGGGATTCTTACGGTAGGCGTTGTGACGAAACCGTTTGCTTTTGAAGGCAGCACAAAAATGCGTCAGGCAGAAAAAGGCATTGAAGAACTGCTGAAATATGTCGATTCTCTGATTGTTATTCCGAATGAGCGGCTTAAAAATGTTTCGGATCAGAAGATTACACTGGCCAACGCATTCCAAAAGGCCGATGAAATCCTCAAACAGGGAATTGAAAGTATTACCGATTTGATTAAAGGCATTGCCTTGATCAATCTTGATTTTGCAGATGTTTCTTCTGTTATGAAGGACGCCGGCTATGCGCATATGAGCGTTTCTACGGCAAAAGGCAAGGAAAAGGCGGAGGTTGCCGCGCGCAATGCCATCGACAGCCCGCTGCTGGAAACTTCAATTGCCAATTCGACGAGAGTCATCCTGAATTTTACAGCAGATCCGGAGATCAGTCTGGAAGATATCAACCGCGCTGCCGATATTATCCGCGAGGAAACGCATCCCGATGCGGAAATTATCTGGGGCGTTGCGCTGGACGAAAGTCTGGAGGACGAGCTTACCGTTACGGTAATTGCGACCGGTTTTGATACTTCTGCGGCGGAAGCTGGGGAAGGACAGGAAGAGAAAAAGGCGGTTTCCAAAGCCAGAAGTGAATCTTCTTCCCGTGTTTCGGAAAGAAAGAGAGAAGACCGGAATTCGGACGACTTCCTTTTTGAGAGAAATGAGGATGCGGATTATTCGATCAGCCGTGAGCCGGAACGTTCCAGAACCTCTTTAGAAGAGGAAGAAAGTCCGGTAAAATCGCAGAATAAGAGAACCTCTATTTTTGACGATGACGATGATGACGACGATGACGATTCGTTTTTCAGTCTCTTCAACCAGATTGCGAATTCCAAAAACAAAAATATGGATGATGAAGACTGATTCTGAATAAAAAATGCAGGGCGGCTGGTTACAGCCGCCCTTTTTGACAAAAAAGAGAATCAGTGAAAAAAGCTTTTGTTTTTTATATGTTCGATAAAGATTTTTGATTTTTAGCATAAAAACGGCGGCATACGACTATATGAAAGACATGATAAACGGCAAAGCCGCCTTGCCCGCAAAGGCATAGAAATCGCGGATTATGCCAAGCGGAAAACATGAAATCGGCGGTATCTTTCATTGATAGAGAAAGTGAAAGAAGCAGAGAAAATCAGAAAGAGCGTTTGCATTATCTTTCAGCAGGAACAGCGAGGGCATCAGCTCCGCAGGGCACAGGATATTAGTGGGTAAACCGTTGAGGCTACTGCGGCGGCTTTGTTTCCGTTCTCTGGCCTCTTTCAAGGAACAAGATACGGAGGGCATGCGTAACCGGCGGGCGCGGGCGTTTCGCATTGCTGTAAAGCCCGTAAATCTGTGGACTGCCCCACTTTGTGCGAACAGTACAAAGTGGGGCAGTCCATACCTTTATTTCTGCCACATCAAGGGGGTTTGTCCATTGTCCATTTTTGACGGGCTGCTGTGTTTCAAATCTCGGTGCAGGGAAGGGGTTTCATTGCTTTTTCCTGGCATCTACTGTCCCTGAGGGCGTTTATTTCCCCTATCCTGAGAGGTCTCTTTTCTTAAAAGTCTAAGGGTTAATCCTGTATCATTCCCTCGACTGTTCCTTTGATAGCCGCTGCGTTGGATTCATCGGTATCGATGTGCATAGCGGGCGCGTAGCTTTCGCTGACCCGGATGACGACGTCACCGAACGTCAGGCCCCGGTCTTCGGTTTGAATTTCTACACTGACGATTTGTTTGTCGGCAAGAGAGAATTCTTCGGCTGTTTTCGGGTCAAGATGGATATGCCGTTTTGCCGCAATCACGCCTTTGGTCAGCGTAACCTGTCCGGCCGGTCCGGCGATGGTGATGCCTTCCGTGCCTTCGATATCGCCTGATTCTCTGACAAGCGCAGTAACGCCGAGGGTTCTTGCATCGGTCAGGGAAACTTCTACCTGCGTTGCGTTTCTTTCCGGCCCGAGAATCGAAACATTTTTCATTTCATTTTTCGGCCCGATCAGGGTAACTCTTTCTTCACAGGCGAACTGGCCGGGCTGAGAAAGATTTTTTTTCGGCGTGAGGGTATATCCTTTGCCGAACAGGGTTTCCAGGTCTTCTTTGGTGACATGAACATGTCTTGCTGAGGTTTCTACAATGACTTTTTTCATTTCTATTTATCTCCTTACAATAATATAAAATGCTTTGTGAATTGCCCGAAAATCGGTGCATGTTAGAGGGATTCAATACGGTATTCCTTGCCGCAAAGCTTGCAGTTTGCGAAAAGAGGGAAGGTAAGATCCTGCTCTCCGGATGTCAGCAACGCCTGTTTGATTTTTCGTTTGGAGCAGGTGCAGCCGAACGTTATTGGGAGAAGGAAGAGGTCTTCGGTTGTCTGCCGGGTGATTGTTGTAGCGTCAAGCGCCTGTTTGGCAGTTTTTTCCGCTTGTCCGACCGCTTCTTTCAGTTTTTGAAAGATGGCTTCGTCTGAAAGTTTTTTATTTTCGTCGCGATAGTTCACATCGTGTCCCGGCAGATATTCTGCGAGCGCCAGAAGGTGATGATCCCGATAGGAAAAAAGAGAAAAATCTGCTTTTGTCTGACGGCTGTTTTTATAAAAATCCGCAATGGCGGAAGGTACATCCTTGGCAGAAACGGCGCTTTGATAATCGCCCCGCAGGGCAAGACGGATGCCGGATACAAAAAGAATATTGTTTCCCAGCGCCTGATTCGGGGTAAACGGTTCGGTGTATCCGCGCAGCCTGCCATCGGTTTCACAGACGGCCGTATAGGCTTTTTGTTCTTCCGGAAATTTAAAAGAAATAAAAACCGAGCCTTCGTCGTCTTTTTGTTCTGTTGCATAAATTGCCGCAAAAAGCGCCGCGGGAAAAAAACGCTGGGTTTCCGCGGCGGAAAAGTTCCGTTTTTCGGAAAGAGTTTGAACCGATTCATGTAAACAGGCGATTTTTACACGGACATCGGTTTGATAAATGGAACCTTTGACCAGGTCTGCCATCTATAATGCCTCCTTCTTTTGGCGCTTGGTTTTTGTGTCTGTTCAGAGAATTTTTTTGTAGATATATAAATTCCGCTCGTGGTAGGGAATTTTGGCTATGCGGGTAAAGGGCGTTTTTTTCATCATCTGTGTGATTTCGGTCGGTTTGTATAAGCGTTCCCGGACAAAACTTTCGGTTTTTCGGAAGTTTCCGTTGGGCAGTTCCTGAAAAACGGTAAGGTATTGGCCGAATACCGGGGAATGAAAAGTATTTTCAAAAATCAGAACAGAATCTTCTTCATGAAAAACCGATACGCCTTTTGTTTCTCGGAAGGTTTTTTCCGTTTTCGCATCAAAAATAAAATATCCGTTTTCTTCAACGAAATGGTATACTTTTTGAAAAAAGGCCTGAAGATCGTTTTTTTTCGTGAGGTGATTGACGGTGTCCAGCGAGCAGATGGCCAGATCGTACGCCCGGTAGAGATCCAGTTCTGCCAGATTCTGGCAAATCAGCCGGGCGTTTTTTAAGGCCGGTTTTTCCTTTGCAATCTGAAGCATTTCAGGTGAGATATCGACACCGGTACAGGTAAAGCCTTCCCGGGTCAGGATTTCCATGAGTGCTCCGGTGCCGCAGCCGCAGTCGAGCGCCATTTTATTGCCGAAAGGATTTTCGGTATCGGCAAGGGCGGATTGGATGGTTCTGAAATAATCCGGATAATCAAAACCGTTGTTGAACTGATCGTAGACAGACGCCAGCGAATCGTAACCGTACTGCATTGTTATTTGTTTTCCGTTCTTTTCAGTGCGGTTTTATAACCGTCGGCACCGTAGTTCAGCGCGCGGTTCACACGGGAGATTGTTGCGGTTGAAACCCCGGTTTTTTCCACAATATCCGCATAAGGAACGCCGTTGGTGAGCATGGCTGCAACTTCAAAACGCTGCGACATGGCTTTGAGTTCCGCGATGGTGCAGAGGTCCTCAAAAAAAGAATACATTTCTTCCTTTGTCTGCATGGCCAGAAAAGCCTCGGCAAGTTTATCGGTCTGCGGGGTTCGGAGTTTCTGATTCATGGGCGGACATCCTCTTTTCTTGCTGTTGATTGGTTTTTTTCAATAGCCGGATCAAAAATCGTTCTTTTGATTTTTGCGTTGTTCTTTTCTTTTTTTCAGCGCTTCATTGATATCTTCGCTGAGGATTCTTGTGTCGTTGAGGTCATCGTTGACATTTTCCTGATCCAGAACAAGTTCCTGGATATTTTCCGGTATGATGCCTTTTTCCCGAAGCGCGTTGATTTTTTTGTCAATCCGTTCTTTTTCAATTTTTCGCAGTTCGGTTTCTGCGGCAATATATTTGGCTTCCAGCGCATCGTTTGGCTGGGCAATATCGCCTGTGCGGACAATGGTTTGTTCAAACTCGTCAAACTCGTCGATCTGGATTTCGTTATTTCGATTTCTGTCGTCCGGGTTCAGGGAACGGTCGCCCATGCCCATACGGGAGAATTTCCGGTTTTTGACTGCGTTTTTCCGTTTTACATTTGCATAGATATAGCAGCCGATCATAATACAGAGGGCAAGGATCATAATGACGATGATGACAATAATCACGATCGTCAGGGCGTTAGGGCCGGACGAAGCAGCGTTGTTTTCCGGTTCGTTTCCTTCGTTTTCTCCGGTAAACGGTTTCGGGGTATCGTAAAGCGCGGTTGTTACGGTGAGAGGAATGGTTCCGAGTTCGGATTTCATATAGCGGCTCGGTTCGGAAAGAGAGACGGTAGCCTGCGCGGTATAAACGCCGTTTTCCTCATAGATGAAATTTTCGGGCGTATTGGTTTCAATACGGACGTTGTCCGCAAGGGTGAGGCCGTTATGCAGCCACAGATAAGCAGAACTGCCGGCATAGACGCTAGCTTCGCCCATTCTCTTGTCTTCGGCGACAAGACCGACTTTTTTGCGGGGAATGCTGTCGGAGGGAATTTCGGTTTTGGTAAAATTGTTGAAGCCGTAGGAAAGCAGTTTGGCGGTTTCTTCAAAGCGTTTTTGGTCGTCGTCATTTTTCAGGACAACGGCAATCAGGACATTGCCGCCTTTTCTGGCCGCTCCGGCAAAACAGTAGCCTGCTTCTTCGGTAAAGCCCGTCTTTCCGCCGATGACATTCGGGTCGTAATTGGTATCGGTGGGAATGATGAGTTCATTGGTGGTTTTCAGGTCTCTGGCATCGCTTTTGTTGGTTTCTCCGATTGTGTAGGTTTCGGTTTTCAGAATTTCCTGAACGGTTTTATTTTTCAGTGCATAGGCCAGAATGGTGCAAAGGTCTTTGGCTGTGGAATAATGTTCGTCGTCATGCAGACCGTGCGGATTGGTGAAATGCGTGTCCGATGCACCGATTTCCGCAGCTTTTTGATTCATTTTTTCGGGGAAAGTTGTTTTCCAGGCATCGCCGTCGATCAGCTGGGCGATCGTAGCGGCAGCATCGTTTCCCGAGGAGAGAAGCAGCGCGTACATCAAATCGGAAAGCGGCAGGGTTTCGTCGGCTTTCAGATCAATTTTTGACGCGGCGGTAGGGATATCTTCAAGCGTTTGTTTGGTCACCGTTACGGTGGCTTCCGGATGCTGTTCGGCATATTCAGCGGCGAGTATGGCCGTCATCAATTTGGTTGTTGAGGCCGGAAACATTCGGGTTGTTTCGTCTTTTCCATAGAGAATTTGTCCGCTGTCTGCATCGGCCAGAATATAAGAGGCGGAGGTGAGCA